>CAWIGQ010000013.1:0-342500 GCA_963835645.1 uncultured Gammaproteobacteria bacterium
GCAGCCCGGCACGCGCGATGGGCATCACTCGCGGCCCCTCGCCAACATAAAAGATCCGCAGCTCTTCGCGAGTGCGGTCGGGCGCTTCCGGGATCAGAAGAATTGCGAACGCGTGATCCGCCTGAAAGCCGAGCAACACGTTCGGGTACATCGTCGGATACTCAGCCACGTGCATGCGATCGGCCGGCCACGCCTCGAGACGGGGCAGGTGCGCACCTGCGATGTCGCTTCCGCGGTAGGCGAGCGAACCCTGGCCGGCGAAATCAGCGCCGAGGAAGCAGTAGTGATCCTCGAGCCTCGAGTAGCTGTTCAGCTCCGGGTGCACCCAGGGCAGGTGATAGGCCTCGCAATAGTTCTCGACCGCCAGCTTCCAGTTGCAATGCGCCGAGAGGCTCAGCCTGGAATCGGTGAGGCTCGGGTGCAGCTGCGACCAGCCGCCGCTGCCGAGCAGCTGCTCGGCGCGCCGCATCAACTCGCCGGCATGCTGCTCGAACTCGGGGGCATCCCCACTCAGATTGATGAACACCATGCCCATGAAGACGGCGCTGCGTACCCGCTTCAGTCCATGTGTCGCGTTGTCGAATCCACTGCTGTGGTGCTGATCCACTCCGCCGATATGCGGCGTGGCCTTGAGGTCACCGTTCGTCGCATACGCCCAGCAGTGATAGCGACAGGTGATCAGGCCCAGAACCTCGGTCGGCTCGGCAACCAGCTTCATGCCGCGGTGGCTGCACACGTTGTGAAACACGCGCAGCTCGCCGTGCCGATCACGCACCACGAGCAGCGGCAGTCCCATGAACTCGATCGGCTGGGCAAAAGGCCGATCCGGGATCGTGTCGGTGAACGCGATTCCCGCCCACGTGTGTCCGAGCACGGCATCGCGCTCATAGCGCCAGTACTGCTCATTCGTGTAGGCGACATTCGGCAGGCCGGTCGCTGCCCCAATCGGTCGCAGCACCTGCGCCAGGCGCTCGAGCGTGATGGGAGCTGGATCGTGGGATACCGACATCTGCATACCGCGTCGCACGAGCCGCACCGGCAGCTGCCGCTTCGGCCACTGCGGGGCAGCGTATCACCTTCCCAGCCGGCAACCCGGGCCTGCGGGCGGTCCGGATGCGCCGGCAGCGGATCGCCTAAAAAAATCCTACGTGCGACTAAGAAACGATCGGCCCGCAGGCAGTGCGCCGCCGGAAGATATGCGCGATGAAGCGCCACGTCCGGGTGCTGGTGATTGGCGGCGGCGTCGTCGGCTGCAGCGTTCTCTACCATCTGTCGAAGCTCGGCTGGCGGGATGTCGCGCTTTGTGAACGCAGGGAACTGACCGCCGGCTCCAGCTGGCACGCCGCGGGTGCCTTCCATGCGTTGAACAGCGACGCCGCGATGTCGCGCCTGCAGGCCTATTCTGTCGCGCTCTACCCGCGGCTGCAGGAGCTCTCGGGGCAGGACATCGGCCTGCACTACCCGGGCGGGTTAAACGTTGCCGCCACGAAGGAGCGATGGGACCTGCTGCGCGCGGACGTCGCGCGCCACAAAACGCTGGGGCTCGACACGCATCTTGTGAGTCCGTCCGAGATCCGCGATTTGTGTCCGATCATGGACACGCGCGGCGTGCTCGGTGCGATCTACGACCCCATGGAGGGCCACCTCGACCCGTCGGGAGCCACGCACGCATTCGCCAAGGGTGCGCGGCTGAACGGGGCGGAAATCTATCGTCACACCCGCGTCCTCGCGCTCAGCCCGACCGGTCGCGGCGGCTGGGAGGTCTCGACCGACCAGGGCACCATCGAAGCCGAACATGTCGTCAACGCGGCAGGACTGTGGGCGCGCGAGGTCGGTCGCATGGCGGGGGTCGAGCTGCCGCTGGTGCCCATGGAGCATCACTACCTGATCACGGAGGACCTGGCTGAACTCAAGGACGCAGCCCGGGAGCTGCCGGTGGTCGTGGATCTCGACGGCGAGATATACATGCGCCAGGAGCGGCGCGGCGTACTCCTCGGCGTGTACGAGACGCCCGCGACACCGTGGGCGGTCGGAGGGACCTCCTGGGACTACGGGGACACCGAGCTCCTGCCGCCGGACCTCGAGCGCCTGACCGCAGCGCTCGAGAAGGGATTTACCCGCTTTCCGATCCTGCACTCGGTGGGTCTGCGCAAGATCGTCAACGGGCCGTTCACCTTCACGCCGGACGGCAACCCGCTCGTGGGGCCGGTGCCCGGCGTACCGAACTACTGGGCAGCCTGCGGTGTGATGGCGGGCTTCTGCCAGGGGGGTGGAGTGGGGCTGGCGCTCGCGACCTGGATGATCACCGGCGAGCCGGACGGAGATGCTTTCGCGCTCGATGTGGCCCGCTTCGGTGACTACTCGACCAAGGCGTACATCATCGAGAAGGCGCGTGAGTTCTACTCCCGCCGCTTCCGCATTGCGTATCCCAATGAGTATTGGCCCGCCGGCCGGCCCTCGAGGACCTCCGCCCTGCACCCTCGCCTCGTGGCCCGAAACGCCGTTCACGGCGTGAGCTTCGGTCTCGAGTACCCGCTCTACTTCGCGCCCCGCGGCGAGGCGGCGGAGGAGATCCCGACGCTCAGACGCTCGAACGCGTTCGGCCCGGTCGCAGAGGAGTGTCGGGCCGCGCGCAGCAAGGGCGGTATCCTGGACGCGAGCTCATTCAGCCGGTTCGAATTCTCCGGACCCGCCGCGGAAATCTATCTCGACCGGCTGCTCGCGGCGAAGCTTCCCGGCGTCGGCCGGGTCCGGCTCACACCGATGCTGTCCCCGAGCGGCCGGCTCATGGGCGATCTCACCACGATGCGCCTCGGCCCGGAGCGGTTCCTGGTATTCGGATCCGGATACCTGCAGGCCTGGCACCTGCGGTGGTTTCGCGAGCACCTGCCCTCGAGCGGCGTGACGGTACGCAATCTGTCGGATGAGTGGGGCGGCATCGCGATCTTTGGGCCGCGGTCCCGGGATCTGCTGGCGGGCACGACCGCCGAGGACGTGAGTGGTGCCGCTTTTCCGTTCATGACGGCGCGAGCGATGGATATCGGACTTGCGCCGGCACTCGTCGCGCGCATGTCGGTCACCGGGGAGCTCGGCTACGAGATTCACGCGCCTCACGTGTACCTGTCCTCGATCTACGATCGACTAAGGGCATCCGCGGGCGAGCTCGGCATCATCGACGTCGGCATGTACGCGCTGCTGTCGCTGCGTATCGAGAAGGGCTTCGGGATCTGGTCGCGGGAGTTCTCGCGGGATTACACCCCGTCGGAAAGTGGTCTCGCGCGCTTCGTGGCGTATGACAAGCCGGGCTTCATCGGGCGGGAAGCGGCGCTGCGCGACCGTGAGGCCGCCCCAGGCCGCGGGCTGGTGCTGCTCGAGGTCGACGCGCACGACGCCGAGGCCAACTTCCTCGAGCCCATCTGGTCGGGGAATGATCGCGTGGGCTTCGTAACGTCCTCGGCGTACGGCCATACTTGCGGCAGGAGCCTCGCGATGGGCTACGTGGCCACTCCCGCGGCGGCGGCCGGGACTTCGCTGCATATGACGATCGTGGGCGAGCGTCGCGCCTGCCGCGTTCTCGGCGAGCCGGCAGTCGACCCCGCGGGATCGCGGATGAGAGCCTGACGCTTGACGACCGAGGGTGAAAGAGAAACGGGCGGAAGACGCCGGAAACGCGGGCCGCGCGTGCGTGCCACCCATCCGGCCGTCGCACCTTTCATCACGCGTGCAATTCCGCCGTACGAGATGCTAAGCGAGGACGCGCTCGCGACCATCGAGGACCACGCCGACCGACTGCTGCAGGACATCGGGCTCGAGATTCGCGGTGATGCGGACGCCATCCGGCTGTGGCGCGAGGCGGGCGCTGATGTCGAAGACGACTGCCGCGTGCGCGTACCGAAAGGTCTCGCACGCTCCATCGTGCACCGATCCGCCCGGGCGAGCTTCACGCAACACGCCCGCAATCCCGCGCGCAGCGTCATGATCGGCGGTCGCTGCACGGTGCTGGCTCCGGCGTACGGCTCACCGTTCGTCAGTGACGCGGACGGCGGCCGCCGCTACGCCACGCTGGCGGACTTCCAGAATTTTGTGAGGCTTGCGTATCTGTCACCCTGGCTGCATCACTCCGGCGGCACGGTGTGCGAGCCGACGGACCTGCCGGTCAACAAGCGCCACCTCGACATGATCTACGCGCACATGACGCTCTCCGACAAGCCCTTCATGGGCTCGGTCACGAGCGCGCCGCGCGCTGCGGACTCGATCGAGATGTGCCGCATCCTCTTCGGCCGCGAATTCGTCGACGCTCACTGCGTGATCCTCGGAAACGTCAACGTGAACTCGCCGCTGGTGCTGGATGGGGAGGCCAGCCGCGTGATCCGCACCTAAGCGGCGGCCAATCAGGCGCCGGTCTGTGTGCCCTTCATTCTCGGCGGCGCGATGGGCCCGGTGACCACGGCAGGAGGCCTTGCACAGTGTTTTGCCGAGGCGCTCTTCTGTGTCGCGCTCGGGCAGCTCGAGCGACCGGGATCACCGGCGATCCTCGGGAACTTCCTGTCCTCGATGTCGCTGCGCAGCGGTGCCCCCACTTTCGGTACCCCGGAACCGGCGCTGGCTTACTTCGCCATCGGCCAACTGGCGCGACGCCTCGGCGTGCCGTTGCGCTGCGGAGGAAACCTGTGCGCGTCGAAGGTACCCGACGCTCAGGCGGCCACTGAAAGCGCCAACTCGCTCTGGCCGGCGTTCCTCGCCGGCGCGAACTTCGTGCTGCACTCCGCCGGCTGGCTCGAGGGTGGTCTGGTCATGTCCTATGAGAAATTCGTCATGGACCTTGACCAATGCGGCCTGCTGCACGTCGTCGGCGCGGGCCTTGCGCTCGATGAGAACGGATTTGCGTTCGATGCCTTTCGCGAGGTCGGGCCGGGCAAGCACTTTCTGGGCTCCGCGCACACGCTGCGCAACTACGAGACTGCCTTCTTCGACGCCGAGCTGGCCGACAACAACTCGTTCGAGCAGTGGCAGCAGGAAGGGGCTCACGATATATGCTGGCGGGCCCGGCGCCGCTGGCAGAGCCTGCTCGCGGGCTACGAGCCGCCGCCGCTGGACGCCTCGATCGACGAGGCGTTACGTGAGTACGTCGCGAAACGCAAGGCCTCGATGCCCGACATGCCCTATTAAGTGGCGGCCGGCCCGAGGGACGGGCGTTGACAGGGGAGCAGGGGCACGGCATCGTGATCGAAAGCGCCGACGGGTGGAAGGGGAGCCATGTCCACATCAACGGCCGCGCAAGGAGGCGCCAGCCGATTCGAGATTGCTGAGACGCGGGTGGTCGTGCCATCCGAGCTCCAGTGTCTTCAGACCGCCGACGCAGCGCGTTCACCGTTCGCGTCCCGCTACCTCGCGTACCGACTTCCGCTGCGGTTCTCCTCGGACGACCGGACCAATCGCTGCGACACCTACTATCTCTCCCCCTGGATGGTCATGGCGGTGGTCGATGTCGCCTCCGTCGACCGATTTGAGAGCCCACTGAAGGGCCAGGACATCATTGAGTTCCACTATCGCATCTCCGGTGCGATCGAGATCGCCGGTTCCTGGGGAGAGTGTCGACTGGCCGAGCCCGCGTGGCTTATGTGGTTCCAGCCAAGTGGGTGCGACGATGCCAGCGAGCGACTGGGTGCTGCACCGCTCGGGCGAGAAACCTGGGTCAGCCTTTACTGCGACCGCCTCTGGCTCGATCAGGTAAATGCGGGCGCGGCGGCCCGTCTCGATGCTGTGCTGTGTGCGGACGAGGATGCCCAGCTCACCCCGCGCTTTCGCACCGGGCCGCACATCGGCGCGACCCATCCGTTGTTGCGGGAGATCGTGCGCGCCAACTGCGACGATCCACTGCACTGGCTGTATGCGTGCGCCAAGGCGAACGAGCTGCTGTACGTCACGCTGAGCAACATCGGGCTATTTGCGCCACTCGGCGGCGGACGCCTCAAGCTGACGGGGCGCGACCGCAAGCAACTGCATACCATTCGTGATGCCCTGGCGGCGGACTTCGTCGCGCCGCCGCGCCTGCCAGTTCTCGCCCGTCGCGCGGGCATGAACTGCTCGAAGCTGTGCAGCGGATTTCGTCAGCTGTTCGGGGAGACGACGGCGGAGTTCGTGCGGCGCCAGCGGCTCGAATTCGCCCACGAACTGCTGCGGACGTCGGATCTTCAGGTCCAGCAGATCGCGCGGCGCGCCGGCTACGCACATCACGGCAGTTTCACGGCCGCATTCACGCGGCAGTTCGGCTACTCGCCCAAGAAAGTCGGGCGCGCCGACTGATCGACTCCTATCTCTAGCGTGCGCCTAACTGCGCCCGAGCCAGGCGGCGCACTGACGCGGTTGCCGGGCTGGCAAGCGTAAAGCCTTGATTGTATTGGCGTCCCCAAGGGGATTCGAACCCCTGTTACCGCCGTGAAAGGGCGTGTAACGCGTCCATGGCGGTCTACAGCCATTATTCCAAAGTGGCCGGAATATAGGGGTTTTAACTGGCCGTGTCCACCCGTACGTGCCAGAATCCATTCACAACTTTTGGACCATTTTGGACCATTCTTCGCCTGTCACCGCCTTGCCTCGAAGGTCACAATGCCTCGAACTGCCCGCGCTGGATTCCTCGAAACGCGCACCGCGCGATTAAAGTTAGCGCCCGCCCACAAACCCTACTGGGCCCGCAGCGGCAAGGCCGGCGTGCATCTCGGTTACCGCCGCCGAAAGCCCTATGGACGTGACGCGAACGGCTCCTGGCTCGCTCGACGCTACGTCGACGGCGGCTATCAGACCGACGTCTTCGCGGAGGCAGACGACTTCAGTGAGGCGGACGGCAGCGCCATCCTGACGTACCAACAAGCGATCGCCAAGCTGGGGGCGCAGTTGTCGGAGGTGCAGAGACGCACCCGCTATACGGTAAAGAACGCTGTCGACGACTACATCGCCCAGCTGCGGCTCAATAACCGGACGGCCAAGGAAGCGGAAGGCCTTCTGAAGCATTACCTGCTCCGATTCTTCGATCCCGATCGACCGCTCTCCGATCTCACCCGAGAGGACTTTGCGCGGTGGCCCGCGTGGGCCATGGCAAACCCACCAAGGGGTAGAAGGAAGAAGGCTGCCGTACGGCAGGCCGTGCCGGAGGATGAGGCTTTGGAGCGAGAGCGGAAGCGCAAGGAACGCGTCAACCGCGTGTTAAACAACGTGCTCGCATGTTTGAACCGAGCATACGCGGACGATCGTGTGCCATCTAACATGGCGTGGTCCAGACTCAAACGATTCAGGGGAACGGATCGGGCCAGGAAGCGTTGGCTGGACATCGCCGGTTGCCAACGGCTGATGAACGCGTGCTCGCTCGATTTCCGGAAGATACTGCAAGCCGCGTTTGCTCACCGGCGCTCGTTGGTCGGAGCTGAGACAATTGCGCGCCGCCGACTTCGACGCCGGCGCCGGAACTGTTCTCATCGCGAAGGCCAAGTCCGGTACGGCTCGACACGTCTATCTTACGAAGGAAGGCAAGGCGGCATTCGCCGAGTGGACGGCCGGGCTGGAAAACGGGGCACTGATTTTCACACGCGCCAACGGCGAGCCGTGGGATTCACACGATCAGCATCGGCCGATGCGAGCCGCGTGTGAGATCGCGAAAATTGTTCCACCGGTTGGCTTCCATGCCCTGCGACACAGCTACGCCTCTATACTGGTCAAGAAAGGCGTATCGCTCCCGATTGTGGCCGAAGCCCTCGGACATAGCGGCACGCGCATGGTTGAACGACATTACGGACATCTGGCGCCGTCACATGTCGCAGCCACGATCCGGAAGAAGTTGCCGAAGTTCGGCGTTGAAATAATCGGCAAGATACGGAGCCTGCGACCCTGATTCGAAGACTCAAGCGCTTTACAGGTCTCTCAAGGCTGTAACACGGGTTCGAATCCCGTAGGGAGCGCCACGAAATCGATCACTTGAGCTAGCGCAGCCACGCCGGTACGGCAACCGTACGGCAAACCGCGCCAGCACCCGCACGGAGGTGGCACATGATTCGACTCACCAGCATCAAAGATTGCGCGGTTGAAAAACTCAGCGTCGGCAGCCTGGTGCTTTTTCGGCATGGGGGGGAATGGTTGTCGAGCCTGTCAGTGAAGCACGAGGGAGTTGTGAGGCTGCTCGCTCTGAAGTTCAGAGACGCCCGCGGCGGCGCACCGTCACCTTTTCTGCTGCAGGATGATCCCGATCAACCCCTTGAGCAGCGCTGTCTCTTGCTTGGGCCGGCGGAATTTTACCTGTCTGACTTACAGTCCCTTTCGCAGTCGTCCGCCGCGTGCGGCCGCCTGGTCCTCGATTCACGCGGTGCTGCGATCACCGGGCGCTTCAGCAGCGAGAAGGGTGTGCCACCGCAGGAGCACTACTGGCACATTTCCGCTGATACTAGGCGGACCGCGATTGATCGCACGGCACCGTGCGCCGCCGCTTGGGAAGTCGGCGTGATGAATTCGGCGGGTAAGTTCGAAAAGGTGCTCGGTTTCCCGTATCAAGTAAAGGCGCCGGCAGCGGCGACTTCCGGCGCGAACACAGAGACCGAGTGAGGGCTGCCGGCGTACACTGCGCCGCGTGCTCACTGCTGCGCCGCACCGTGACAACCGCCTGACGACTGAGCCTGCGCCCTGCAGCTCCTGCCGGTATACGGCGCGCTGTAGCGCTCAGCAACTCGCCTGCGCTGCGTAACTCCATTCTTGTCGACGTGCCCTGAGTGCAAGCACAAGATGCCTGTGGAGGGATACCCCCTTTGCCCTCTCATCGCGTTCCGCTCGTGTCGACTAGTGCGCCAACACAGCCTGCAAGTCTGATCGATGCAGGTGCCTCTCCCGAAGAGGTAGTCGTTGCCTACCATGAGCGGACAAAGCACCATTTTCACCGGTACGCCGCCTCGCCCGGCTACATGGACTGGGCGACGCAGCCCGATCCGTTCCGACGCTATCACGGAGCGGACCTTGTTCGGCTCCCGCTAGCCAAACCGGGCCGTCCACTTCGTTACTGGCAGCTCTACGCGCTCGCGGACGTGCCATCGGAACCGCTATCTCTGGAGTCGATCTCCCTCTTCTTCCGGTACGCGCTGTCTTTGACGGCGTGGAAGCGCTTCCACGATACGACGTGGTCGCTGCGCGCGAACCCCTCGAGCGGGAATCTCCATCCGACCGAGGGCTATGCGGTTCTGCCAGCGATCGATCGGCTTGGCGACGCGCCCGCCGTGTACCACTACGCACCTAAGGAACACGCTCTCGAACGGCGGGCGATCCTCGACGCGAAGGCGTGGAGCGAGCTCTGCACGCCGTTTCCCGAGGGTTCATTCCTCGTGGGCCTGTCGTCGGTGCATTGGCGGGAAGCCTGGAAGTACGGCGAGCGCGCGTTCCGCTACTGCCAGCACGATGCGGGGCATGCCCTTGCAACCCTGCGCATTGCGGCGGCGGCTCTTGGCTGGGGCTTGGTGCTCCTCGACGGGATGAGCGATCGAGTCATTGCTGCTCTCTTCGGGCTGAGCCGTGGTGACGACTACGGGACGGCAGAGCGTGAGGAGCCTGAGCTTCTCGCATTGGTCACACCCGGTCTTCCATTGACGTCTCCGCGGCTTCTGAGCGGGCTGACGGCGGGCAGCATGGGCGCACAATGGTACGGCCGGGCCAACACGCTGAGCCCCGAGCACAGCGCCGACTGGCCCGTGATCGATGAGGTTGCAGAGGCCACGCGACGATCGGCAGGCGCGCCGATCACGGAAGACTTCTCCGGGTTCCCCACGTACGAGGAACTCTTCGGCGTACCCGTCCGCCAGGGCCTGCTCACCGCGGGAAAGGCCATTCTTGGCCGCCGAAGCGCGGTAGCAATGGACGGCGTCACAGCGATCTCGCAGGAAGCGTTCTTCCGAACGCTCGCTCGGTTGATGCCGACGCGCGACGGGCGATCGATGCCCTGGGATGCGATCCCGTGGCGGCCGCGCATCCATCTCGGCCTGTTCGTCCACCGCGTCGAAGGCGTTCCTCGGGGCCTCTATGCGCTCGCGCGAGATCCCGACAAGCTCGCGGCGCTCAAGGAAGTGATGCGGGGGGAGTTTCGCTGGGAGCGCCTGCCCTCTTGTCCACCGGGGCTCCCGCTGTACCTGCTCCAGGAAGGGGACTGTCGGGCGCTCGCGGCCACTGTCTCCTGCGGCCAGCACATCGCCGGCGACGGAGCTTTCAGCCTGGGGATGATCGCGGACTACATCGACAGCCTAACCACGTACGGCGCCGCGTTTTACCGGAACCTGTTCTGGGAGGCCGGCATGGTGGGCCAGGTGCTCTACCTCGAGGCCGAAGAAACGGGTATTCGCTCGACTGGGATCGGCTGCTACTTCGACGATCCCGTCCATGAGGTCTTTGGGATCGCCTCACGAGAATGGCAGAGCTTCTATCACTTCACCGTGGGTGGCCCACTCGAGGATACGCGGCTCACCACGTTACCTGGATACGACTTTGAGGAACCGACCTGACCCGTTTTAGTCCAGGCCCACCATGCCTGCATTGAAAAGAGCTGATCGCCGTGCGTGAAGACGCTCTCGCCCCCCTGCAAAGCGTCATTGGTGTCGTGGAGCGCCGCACGCACAGACCGCTCCCAGCAGTTAGTCAGCTCGTCCTTAAGTTTGTGCTGTGGACAAACTGCTGCAGTGAGTGGATCGGGCGTGGAAAGTCTTCTTATCCCCGTTATGCTCAGGCTCTATAGTCTTACACCGAGCAGCGCATGAAGGAAGACTACTCAAACCTGTTGAGAACCCTGGTTTCGGTGCCCTCGTCGACCGCGCGCACCGGTACCTCATTCTCACCCGCACGTTCATCGTCTCGGTTATCGTCGTCATCTTCGGTGCCCGTCGGGTGCGCGGGGAGAATCAATCCCTGAAACTGGCGCGAGGTGTGTAGTTCTGGGTGTGTGGTGGCGTAGAGTAGGCCGAGCCACTTGCGCAGCCCGGCCCCTCGCCAGATCCGGACAAGGAGATTTCCACCATCCGGCTCTTCCGCTGACGTGACTTGCGATGCCCGCACCATAAATCAGCAGCCCCAGATCGGGACTACGATGCGGACCTTGGGCAAAGGGTAGACCCTCACAAGATCTAAGAACTTCGCCCAGTTGAGACGAGTCCGTTGGCTTCGACGGCAGAGCCACTTAAACCACCTTCGGCGAACCTGATGCATGAACTTGCGCAGGCTCCGGGTGTTTCCACTCACCCCGAAGTAGTTAATGTGCCCCTGCACTCGTCTCGTGAGCGCTGCGTGCTGCTCTCTGACGGGCATGTGCCGGTGCTCCTTGCACCAGAGATGGATCGCCCGTATGGCTCGTGCGAGCCGCGCACGCCGGGTCTTGCAGCGGAGCGACCATCGCTCGCCCCGGACTTTCCTCCAGTACCAGGTAAAGCCCAGGAAGTCGAAGGTCGTGGGACTCCTGCCGCCGGTTCGCTCCGATGGAGGCCGGCTAAAATCCAGCAGCCGAGTCTTGTCCGGGTGCAGGGTCAGTCCAAAGCGCTGCAGCCGCTTGCCAAGCACCGCCTGCACTCGCCGTGCGTCTTCTTCCAGCTCGAAGCCGAAGACTCCATCATCCGCATATCGGACGAACTTGGCCTTGCCTCTGAGGCGCGGCCGGACTTCTTCTTCGAACCATAGGTCCAGCACGTAGTGCAGGTAAACGTTGCCCAGCAGTGGCGACAGAGTTGAGCCCTGTACTGTGCCCTCGGATGGCTCGGAGAACTCCTGACCATCCAGCACCCCCACATGCAAGCATTTGCCAACGAGTCGTAGGATCGACCCGTCGGCTACCCGCCTCTGGAGCATCTTCATCAGCTGGGGTCGGTCCAAGCTGTCGAAGGACCACTCGACAAACTGCCCACCACCGCAGCCATCACCTCGATGGCTATCCCAACCAAGTAACGATCGTTCGCCTGCGCCATCCCTTTGAGGGATCAGCGCTCGATGTGCTGGGCTGGTGCCACCGGCGCGGCGAGCTGCATCTGACGCTGGTATTGCCCGACGGAACTCGTGCGCTGGTGCCCGCCGCGTGGACCGATCTCCCTGTAGCACTGCCGACTCCGAGGGTGCAGCGAACTCAGGCAGCATCCCTGGCCTCCCGCGCCCAACTGTTGCACGCCCGAACGGTGCTGAACGCTTTGCTGCGACGTGTGGACGCCGCCAATACTGCAGTGCCGTCGCCGTCACAGGAGGACACGCATGCAGCAGCTGAGCTTCCTCGAACCCCCACCCCAGCAAGACTGCGTCCCGGTATGGGACGCCCTCGACGAGGAGCAGCGCGTCCGTCTCGTACTGCGACTCGCCCGACTGATCGCCCAAGCAATCGCCACACCCGGAGACCGCGACGATGAGCGAACTGAGCAAGATCACCGCTGACCACTTGCGCCGTTGCGCCATCGTGTACGTGCGCCAGTCCAGCACGACGCAGGTCGAGCACAACCGCGAGTCCACCGCCCGCCAGTACCAGCTGGCCGAGCGCGCCACGGCCCTGGGCTGGAGGCGCGATCAGGTCAAGGTCATCGATGAGGATCTCGGCATCTCCGGCTCCGGGCTCACCGAGCGAGCCGGCTTTGCGCGCATGACCGCGGAAGTTGCCCTTGGCCAGGTCGGCATCGTGCTGGGTCTGGAAGTCTCGCGCTTGGCGCGCAATAACGCTGACTGGTACCGCCTGCTCGACCTGTGCGGCCTGACCCACACGCTCATCGGCGATGCCGATGGCATTTACCACCCAGGCCTCTTCAACGATCGCCTGGTGCTCGGACTCAAAGGCACGATGTCCGAGGCGGAGCTGCACGTGCTGCGGGCGCGGCTGCTCGGCGGCATCCGCAAACAAGGCAGCGCGTGGCGAGCTGCACCGAGGTCTGCCGGTGGGCCTGGTACGGGGCGAGGCCGACGGGGAAGTGCTGCTGCACCCGGATGAGGCGGTACAAGCGGCGATCCGTGCTGTCTTTGAGCGTTTTGCGGAGCTCGGATCGGCACGGCGGGTATGGCTGTGGCTGCGCTCGCAGGGCTTGCGCTTCCCGCTGCACTCGAACACGCTTACGGACATCCGATGGGTCGCACCTACCTACACCAAAGTCCACCAAGTCCTCACGAACCCCTTCTACGCTGGCGTTTACGTGTATGGCCGCACCCAGCAGACCTGTTACCTCGATGAAGGCGGACGGGTGCGCAAACGCATCCGCCAACGCTGCCGTGAGCAATGGCCCGTCTTCATCCGCGACCACCATTGCGGGTACATCGACTGGGAGACCTTCGAGACCAACCAGAAGCGTCTCGCGCAGAACATCCGGCCGCGGCCGCATCAAAGCGGTGGTGCCGTGAGAGAAGGCGCCGCGCTCCTGCAGGGTATCGCCGTGTGCGGACACTGTGGCCGGCGCTTGGCCGTGCACTATAGCGGCCGGTTCTCGAGGCCCGGATATCATTGCGCCGGGAAGAACATCGTCAACGGCCGGGGCGAGTACTGCCTCAACATCGGCGGGCTGCAGATCGATACGGCCGTCGCCGACGCGTTCCTTGCGGCGCTCGCGCCGGCAGGCGTGGAGGCCTCGCTCCGGGCGGTCGAACAGTTCGAGGCCGACCACGAGACGACCCTCGCGCAGTTCCGTCGCGATGTCGAGCGCGCGCGTTACAGCGCGCAGCGTGCCGAGCGACGCTATCGCGCGGTGGATCCAGAAAACAGGCTCGTCGCGCGTGGACTTGAAGCGGAGTGGGAAGGCGCCCTTCAGGAGCTGAAGGCTGCCGAAGATGAGCTCGCTAACCGCGAGCACGCGCGTCCTCGCTCGCTCACGCGTGAAGAACGCGACTCGATCCTCTCGATCGGCAAGGATCTCAAGCGCGTCTGGTCTGCTCCCACGACGAGCGACCGTGATCGCAAGGAGTTGCTGCGCGCCCTGCTCGAGGATGTCACTCTGAGAGTCGAGCGTGACCAGTACAACGCTCACCTGACGCTGCGCTGGCGCGGAGGGCTCTTCAGTGAGATCGATGTGCCCTTGCCGCGTTCGCATCCCTCGCCAATCCGCACCGCCGACGATACGGTCGATCTGCTGCGGCGTCTGGCTGCGCATTACCCCGACACCAAAATTGCCGGCATCCTCAATCGCCAGGGCCGTACAACGGCTACGGGACTGTCGTTCACCGCCAACCGCGTGAGCAGCCTGCGCACGCACTGGGAAATCCCACGCTTCGAACCAAAACAACAAACGCAAGACGGCGAGTGCCTGACCATCGAGAAAGCCGCACGTGCCCTGAACCTCGCGCCCTCCACCTTGCATCGTTGGCTCAACGATGGCTTCATTGCTGGAGAGCAGATCACTCCCGCTGCACCATGGCGGATCCGAGTCAACGATGAGCTGCGTTCCCGCTTCGTCGAGGAAGTGCCCGACGGCTATGTAACGATGCTCAAAGCCACGCATCTGCTCGGTGTCTCGCGCCAAACGATCTTGCAGCGTGTAAAGCGCGGCGAGCTCAAGGCGGTCCACGTTCGCTGCGGACGCGGCAAAGGCCTTAGAATCCAGGTACCTGCGGCGCTTCCGGACCTCTTCGAGCCACTCAAAACAGCTGAGGGTGTAGTGTGAAGCGCGATCCAAGTATTTTCGAACATCAACTTCTAACACCCATCGAGCTCTCTGCCCCAAGATTCCGCGATGTATGACCCGCAGCGCTTGATGCGCATTGCGACCGGCCCGGAAGCCAAACGAGCAGTCCAGAAAGTCCTGCTCGTAGATCGACTCCAGCAGCATCACAATGGCCCGCTGCGCCACTTTGTCCTCGAAAGACGGAATACCCAGCGCACGCTTGCCACCATCCGACTTGTCGATGTAGTGACGTCGAACTGGCGGCGCGCGATAACGACCCGATTTGAGCCGGTCGAGCAAGCTCTGCAGGTTCGGCTCCAAATCGGCCGCGTACTCCTGCCCCGTCTGCCCGTCGACTCCCACCGCGCCGTCTTTGCGCGTGCACTCATAGGCGTACCTCAACCACTCGGCATCGAGGTAATGGTTCAGAGACGTGAACGCCATCGCTGGATTCCCCGCTGCCAGCTTGGCTATTCGCTCCTGTTTCGTTGACACGCTCTCAGGCTTCAATGCGCCCTCGGTGTTTCTCAAAAGCGATTCTGTACTACGGTGCCCCGCTTCCCTCGACTGGGTCCGCGTGAGCCGCGTTCCCCGGCGTCATCAGTGTCGGGTCGGGGGAGGCGCCCACTGAAGGGCTCGCCTCCGCCCGCCTCCCAAACTGCGTGTGCGGATTTCCCGCGCGCAGCTTTCGCGCTGACGTTGTAGTAAGTGTTCACGAAGGCATCAACTTCCGCAGGCTCACCAGTTTCAACTCTCCGTATAGCCTCTGGACGGGCAACTGCCGCCACGCATAAGAGCGCCACCGCCGGCTTCGATGCGCCCATAGGCGCCTGACGATCCAGCGATCGAGTTTCGCGAAGAGCCTCGGACGTTGGCTCGCTTGTAGTGCTCGCCCCATCCCCGCAACTGGAGATTTAATTTCGGTATCAACGCCTCGGTTGGCCCCGGCACCCTGCGGTGGGTGAGAGCGCGAATCTTCTCCTTGAAGCGGTGGACGGAGGTGTTTTGCGGGAACGCATACAGCGATCCCGCCCTGGTGGTTTTAATCCGGCTATTCGGCAGTCGCATCGGCGAACTACCGCGCTTGATGATAAAACCCAGGAACCTCAATCCACTCCGGACATGTACGATCCGGGTCTTAGCCGGATTCAGTTGCACACCCAGTTGCTCCAGGATACGACTCGCTGCCGCCAGCGCCGCTCGCGCCTCGGCCGCAGATGTGCAGGTGATACACCAGTCATCCGCGTACCGCGTCAGTTGATACCCTCGGCGGCGCATCTCCCGATCAAAAGGCGTCAGGAGAATATTGCTCGCCATAGGTGAAATGACTCCGCCTTGCGGAACGCCTCGTTCGGTCGGGAACAATCGACCTTCTCCCCAGGAACCGGCTTTGAGTATGCGTCTCGATGAGCCTCAATACCCGTCCGTCCGATACCCGTTGAGAGATGAGCGTCATGAGCTTGGATTGATCCGCCGACCCGAAAAAATCTCTCAGATCAGCATCGACGATCCACTCCCCACCCGCCTCGATTTCTTTCCAGACTTTTCGCAGCGCGTCCTTCGTCGATAACCCTCGCCGGTAGCCAAAGCTGGCCGCGTCAAATACCGGCTCGAAGATCGGTTCCAACCGATTGACCAGCGCCTGTTGACACACCCGGTCATAAATCGCGGGTATACCCAACATTCTCTGTTCGTTCGGCCGCCCGCCTTCGGGATAGGCTTCTGCCGCACCGGCAACGGTCGGTAGCCGTCGGCTTTGAGTTCTTCATGCAACTGGCTCAGCCGTTCTTGCGAACGCGCGCCAAATGCCTCGATACTCTCACCGTCCACCCCGCCCGCGCCCCGATTGGCTTTCACCCGCTCCCAGGCCATCTCCAGATTCTTCCGCTGGTAGACCTTGTCAATCAATGAATGGACCTTCTTCGCACCCGTTGGATTGAGCCACTCCGCAAGTCTCCTCGGCGCACAGCGTTCGGGTTTTTCACTCATGGAACTGATCCGCCTCTATACGTCTTGCTCATCTTGCATCGCCTCTCGCTCCAACCGTCATCGCCAACCCGCCTTCCCCAGCCATTCGGCTGCCGGTCATCGCGCTCGAACGGCTTTTCGTCCTGGCCGTTCCTCGCTCATCCCGGTCACACGGCTTTCACCGCGCTTCCTCGGTACTACTCAGGTCCTCCGACTGCTGACTGGGCATCGCTCGCCTTTTCGCTGGCGCTTATAGGCTCGCTTACCGCGGTGCCACCCGCAGACCCGTTCAGCTCTCCTGAGGTCACGTCACTGTTCTTCCGCATCGTGCCGCCCGCAATCACCTTGCCTTGGTGGGCGAATGAGAACGCCTTCGCCTATGAGGGCAGGCTCGACCTCTCCCACCTTTGGCCGACCGGTTCATCATCGGAGTCTCCTCCTCGATTGCGGCCCGACGCTTCTCCGCATGCCCTTCGGATCCCGGATCGCTCCGGACACCCTGCCCTCCAGATTCCCTGAACGCGATGCTCCAGGTCCGCCTTGTCTGTCTCCATCTTTCGACTTCGTGCCCAAATAGGCTTCTCCATACATCTACCTTCTCTGGCCGGCGAGGCTCCACCCCGCCTTTGGATATACCGCTCCTCATTCGAGCGGCAGAGGGACTTCAACCCTCCTGAACAGTGCGCTGCTCAGCGCGCACTATCAGAGCACTACGACTTCCTGTGCTGAGTACGGAGTCGCTTATGTTTTTCGCTTCCCCGCTCCAACCGATCCTCTCCTTGTTCGCTCCCATGCGGCCGGAGAGATCCGCAGGGCCTGGTCCCGCTCAAGCCCGGTACCACTGGCTATTTCGGTTGGTCACACACAGGAGCTCCCAGGTTCCTGGAGAATCCATCCCGTACCTCTGCCCCGCTCTAGGATCCCGGCCAGTTCGTCAGGCCTCGCCCTGTCGGCCAGACGATGCAGTCCCCACTTTGCGGACAGTGAAGGCACTGACTTCACGGACTTGTCGAGACTCAATCACGCAGCTTCGGTACCCGCCGCCTACGCTTCAAGTGGTGCGTTACCGCACCCGCATGCAAGGCTCGCTTCCGGCCGGTGGCTAGCCCTTGCCGGGAGGGAGTCGAACCCTCTGGATTCCATCGAAAAGTTTCCGTCCGCTACATCGGACTTCCTCCTTTCCCAGGCTTAACCTGGCGCTACCGCAAATCTCCCGCGCGCGAGAATGTATTGTAGTGGGCAAACCAAGAGAGTTGCGCGCATCGACTCTGCTCCGCTTGCCCGAGCGCGCACTGACGCCGAAACGCTACGAGGCCAGGCGCTGAATAACGGAACACTTTGCTTCCTGCACGTTTGCGTCGCAATCGGCAATCAACCCGGCGAGTTCCCGGCGTAGGTCGCGCAGCTCGCGGATGCGGGCGTCGACAAGTCGCAGTTTCGTCGCGGCGAGCTCGCGTGTCGCGTGGCACGATCGCTTCTCCTGTAGCTTCAGAAGGCTCGCGACCTCGGCGAGCGTAAATCCCATCGCCTGCGCGCGCTTTATGAATCGCAGTCGATCGGCATCTCTCTCGCCATATCGGCGAATTCCGCCAAGCGGGCGAGCCGGTTCCGGCACCAGCCGAAGGCGCTGGTAATAGCGAACAGTCTCGACGTGAATGCCGACGGCTGCAGCTAAGCGGGCGATCGTGTAGGGACGAGGCATATAGGCCTTGACTCCGTACCGTACTACGGAGCTTATCCTAGCACCGCTACAGGTCTTCAGGCCGTCGCGAGCCGCAGGAGTTCGCAATGGGTGAGAGGACACGCGTCATTGGCACCGCGGGCGGGGCCTTGGGACTTGGGGCGTTCGCGGCCGCCATCGGCGCCTGTTGTGGGCTTCCGTGGGCAGTCGCACTGCTGGGCGTAGGCGGCGCGGTAGCACTCGCGCGCCTATCGTTCTTGCTGCCGTATGCCCTACTCGGCGCCGGAGCACTGCTCGCTGTTGCGTTCTGGTGGGCCTATCGCCCTATTCCGGCTTGCACCGATGGCACATGCACCCCGGCGAACCGGCGTCCGTTGCGCTGGATCGTTTGGGCGGCAGCCGTGCTCGTCGCAGGACTGGCAGCGGTGGCATTCTTTTCAGGGTGAGGAGCTGCACCATGCGCATCCTTCACGCAGCGCTGATGACAACCGGACTTCTGCTAGCTGGGGTCGGCTGCACACAAAGCTCTGGTTCTGCCGCAATGTCGGCGCCGTACACGGTGCTTGATGATCAGGCGAGTCAGTTGCGCGCTGATTTTAACCGCGGTATGGGCTCGGTCCGACTTCTTTTCGTCGTCGATCCCATATGCCCGGGCTGTTTGCGCGGGCTCGCTGACATGAATCGTGACTTGCTGCGGACTACGACAGACCCGCGGCTGCGAACCTTCGTGGTCCACGAACCCGTACTGGGCGTCGCCAGATACGCGCCGTGGTTGCGACCGGCCGGACGGAAGGATGTCCCGAAGGCCGCGCAGCTACTGCAGAATCCCTACATTCAGAACTATTGGAATCCGTCCGGCGCGTTCGGCCGCCTGCTCTCGCAAGCGGTCGGGCTCAAGAACGGAGACAAGCAGGTGTACGCCTGGGATGTGTGGTTGCTCTACGGGCCCGAGGCGAAATGGTTGGGCAACGATCCACCGCGTCCGCGCCTTCTCATGCATCAACTGGGTGACCTGCGTGGCACGGAATTCCCCTACCTGGACAGTCATGTCTTTGCACAGCAAGTGCAAAGACTGCTCGCACAGCTGCCGCCCTCTGCAGGCGCGGCACCGATCGCGAGCCGGGTCCATCAATGATCACAACGTGCGAACTCACGTGCCCGAATTGTGGCCATCGATCGACGGAAACGATGCCCGTTGACGCGTGCATCTACTTTTACGACTGCGCAGGGTGTCGCGCGGTGCTGCGACCTAAGGCCGGGGACTGCTGTGTGTTTTGCTCCTACGGCTCTGTCCCCTGTCCCCCGGTGCAGGCCAACCCATCGTGCTGTGGCACGAGAGTGGTAGATGCGCGGTGAGGTTGACCGACGCGCGAGAGGCGCGGATTGGGCGAGCGGTGTTCGCGGGTGCCTGACTTTCGGCATACCGGCCGCAATCTTGCTCATCAGCCCGACAATCGGTACGCGCTATCTCGTGATCGTGTGGCCGGTACTTCTGACATTCATGGGTGTGGCGTGCTTACTGAATGCTCGTCGCTGTGGTCGCACCCACTGTTACGTGACCGGACCGTTCTTCCTAATCCTCGCAGGGGTTGCACTTCTGTATGGCGTTGGCATGTTGCCGCTAGGTACGAGAGGGTGGTCGACGCTGTCGGCAATTTTCGCGATCGGTGGGATCGTGCTCTGCTGCGTGCCCGAAGTGCTCCTCGGCCGATACCATTCCTCGGTATCCCGCCACTGATACTCAGCATGCTGATTGTCAGCGAGCCCTGCGAGGGACGAAGCACTTCGTTTCGCTATTCCAAATGAGGCGCGAGTACATCTTCGATCCATTTCATGAATGCGCGGACTCGGCGCGACAGGTTGCGCCGATGCGCCACTACGAGGGACACGGCAAGCGACCGGCGACGTAAGTCAGGTAGAACTTCTACCAGCGCCCCACTCTCCAAGTATCGGCCAATCCCAAGAAGTGGTGCCTGAATCAGGCCAAGACCGGCGAGGGCAGCGGCTTCGTAGGTTTGTGCGCTGTTGACGTGCAGCGCACCTGGTAACTGAAGTGTCGCGTAACTTTCGCCGTCCGGGTATTCCCATCCAAAGGGTCTTGCGCCCAGGGTCGTCTCAAAGTGAATTGTCCGGTGTTCCTGGCGCTGGAGATCTCCCAGCGATCGAGGGACGCCATTGCGCGCAAGATAGACAGGACTGGCGGCGTTGACTATGGGCAACTTGCCCAGCGGGCGGGCAATCAGCGTCTCGTCCCCGATGGGACCAAGTCGCAGTACGCAGTCAAACCCCTCTTGAACCAGATCAACTTGGCGATCCGTGCTCGACACCTCCAGCTCCAACTCGGGATGAGTCGCCATGAAATCCGGTAAGGCCGGCACGATCGTTGTCCGTGCCACCTCGGTCGGAAGATCGACGCGTAGACGCCCGCGAAGTGCCACACGATCGCCTGCGAACATTGAGTGCAGATCATCAACGTCCGCGAGCAGATCGCGGGCTCGTGCATGAAATACCCGTCCGTCTTCCGTCAAGTGCACGCTACGCGTCGTCCGGTGCAGAAGCCTGACACCGACTTCTTCTTCCAGCTTCCGCACCGCCGTTGACGCCCTTCCCTTCTGAATGCCCAGGCTATCGGCTGCGTGGGTGAAGCTCCCCATTTCCGCCACCGTTATGAAAATGAGGATGGGTTCGAGATTCTGCATTTTCGTGCCTCAGTATTGTTCACTTTAGAGAGAACAGTGAGTTCATTTCCTCGGTGTTTATCATACCCAAGAGACACAGTAGGCTCCGAATATGGGATTCCCCCATAGGAGAACGACAAGTGTCCGAAACCATGAATCTGCATCAGGTGCCTGAAACTGCGACCTGGCATCGCGCCCTGTGGGCCGGCCGGCTAATGAGCGCGTTTGTCGTTATCGCTCTGGCGGCAGACGGCGCTATTCAGCTTTTCGCGCCGGCACAGATCGCGAGCATGTTGCAGGAAACCGGGTTCGCGATGGATCTGACCCGTGTCGTGGCTCCGATCATCCTCGCCTGCGCCATCCTTTACGCCATCCCGGCCACCGCTGTCCTCGGCGCGATCCTCGTGACGGGCTTTTTGGGAGGTGCCATCTGCGCCCATGTCCGCATCGGTGAGTTGGGGTCGCCGCCGGAAATCATTTCCCTACTTCTGGGCGCGATGACATGGGGCGGCCTCTACGCGCGCGATCGCCGTATCCGGGCCATTCTGCCGCTCATCCGTTGAACCAACCGGGGCAGTGCTCTGTCCCTTGAAGATCAGGAGAATACACATGTTTTTAGTCATGGGAATCACAGGAAAAGTGGGCGGCGCAACGGCACAACATCTGTTGGCGCACGGCAAGAGAGTGCGCGCGCTAGTCCGCAAGCGCGAGAAGACCTCAAGTTGGGCGAATCAGGGCGTGGAACTGATTGACGGTGATTGGAATGATTCGCTGACCATCGAGCGCGCGCTCAACGGCGTCGAAGGCGCGTTTGTCATGTTGCCAGGTGTCTGGGCTCCCTCGCCCGATTACAAAGAGGCCAAGGGCGTGATTGCCAACTATGTCGAGGCGCTCACCAAGGCAGCGCCGCCGCGGGTGGTAGCGCTTTCGTCGATGGGTGCGAACAGGATCAGCGGGCTTGGGATGATCACGGCCTTATCGCTTCTGGAGCAAGGTTTTCGCGACCTGGTATCGCCAATCGCATTTGTGCGCGCGGGTGGATTCTTCGAAAACTTCCTCTACGGCTTGGAGGTCGCCCAGGGCGGAACGCTACCGGTCTACTACAGTCCGACAAACCGGAAATCGACCATGGTTGCGACGAACGACATCGGCGCGGAGGTCGCAACCCTGTTGACCGGGCCAGCGTGGTCAGGGCAGCGCGTCGTCGAGCTTGGTTCGATGGTCACCGCGGATGAAGTCGCAAAGCAATTGGGCGAAGTCCTGAATCTGGACGTGAAAGCCTTTGCAATCCCGCGTGCAGGGTGGGCGAACGCGTTCGAGCAATTCGGCATCCCGAAGGGCCACACCGGCCCTGCCGAAGAAATGTTTGAGGCCGTGAATGCAGGATGGATGGATCTCGGAGTCGAGGGTACGGAGCGCGTAGCGGGGACGACGTCCGCACGCGACGTCTTCGCGGCGGCCCAGAAGGCCGCGACGGCGTGACGCGCGACCTTCGCACCAATGAGATCGAGATCGAACATGAAGGTTCTTGTTTGGACGCACGGGTGGAACCGGACGGCTGATCGTCCGCGACGCCCTGGCGAAAGGCCATTCCGTCCTTGTCGTAGTTCGCTCGAAGGCCCGCGCCCTGAATCTCCCCGGGCGGAGCATTGCTGTTCCACCTGATCAGCAAGCCCAGTCCTTGGCTCAGGCTGATCTGTAGGTTCAACAACTTGCCAAGGGGCGCCCATTGCACGTTAGCTCAGTCGGCATATCCCTGCGCTACGCGCACCTTGCGCCCGATCAGCGACGTGAAGCTGTCGCCAAGCTCAATGGAAAGCCGCTTCTCACGATGACCATGCGCTTGCAGTGGGAGGGCTTCTCGGCAGCTGGCTGTAACTGGACTACTGAGATGGCCTCAAGACCTCGGATGCATTTTGACTTGCGCTTATAAGCGCAGTCGAAAACGCCTGGTTTTCCTGATCAGAATCGGCAGCGGGTCGACTTTCTGCGCTTACCATGCGCTTACGGCGAATCGGCAGTTGGAGGGCCGATCTCTAACACGCTGATCTAATTGGTGGAAAGGGAGGGACTCGAACCCTCGACCCCGGCATTATGAGTGCCGTGCTCTAACCAGCTGAGCTACCTTTCCACGCGGGCGCGGGGTCCCCAAGAAATCGCGCGTCTTGTCAGTCGCGCGAGCGGATCAGGCACGTTATGCGCGATATCGTGGGGTGCCCGGCGCGCATTGTCCTCAGCGGCGCCACGGGGTGTCAAACTGCCCGAAACCTCGTGACTGCCGTCGCCGACACCGCACAAACGCGGCGCCCGTTGGCTTGAGTCACCCGTCGATTTCCTGGCCGGGTGTCAAACATTGAACCTGAAGTAGATGACGTCCCCCTCCTGGACGACGTACTCCTTGCCCTCGAGGCGCATCTTGCCGGTATCCTTCGCGCCCGCCTCGCCCTTGCCGGCGAGGTAATCCTCAAAAGCGATGACTTCGGCGCGGATGAAACCGCGCTCGAAGTCGGTGTGAATCACGCCCGCCGCCTGCGGGGCGGTGGCGCCGATGCGCACCGTCCAGGCGCGTACCGCCTTCGGTCCCGCGGTGAAGAACGTCTGCAGGCCGAGCAGGCGGTAGGCGGCGCGGATCACGCGATTCAGGCCCGGCTCCTGCACTCCCAGCTCGGCCAGAAACTCGGCGCGCTCGCTCTCATCGAGCTGCGCGATCTCCGCCTCGATCGCTGCGCACACCGCTACCACGATTGCACCTTCGGCGGCGGCGCGCTTCTCGAGCCCGGCGAGCAGCGGGTTGTCGGCGAAGCCGTGCTCGTCGACGTTGGCGATGTACATCACGGGCTTCGCAGTGAGCAGCTGCAGCTCGCGCAGGTCGCGCCGTTCCTCCTCGCTGAGCGTGAGCGCGCGCGCCGGCTTGGCCTGATCCAGTTGCACCTTGACGCGCTCGAAGAGAGTGCGCCGGCGGATGGCATCCTTGTCACCACCCTTGGCCGCCTTGGTGGCGCGATCCAGGCCCTTCTCGAGCGTCGCCAGATCCGCGAGCGCCAGCTCGGTGTCGATCGTCTCGACATCGGAGAGCGGATCGATCCGGCCGGCGACGTGCACGACGTCGGCGCTGGCGAAGCAGCGCACCACGTGCGCGATCGCATCGACCTCGCGGATGTGAGAGAGGAACTGGTTGCCGAGCCCCTCGCCCTGTGAGGCACCGGCGACCAGTCCTGCGATATCCACGAACTCGACCGTGGTCGGGATAACTTTCTCAGGCTTCGCGATCGCGGCGAGCTGCGCGAGGCGCGGGTCCGGCACCGGCACGACGCCGACGTTCGGATCGATGGTGCAGAACGGGTAGTTCTCCGCGGGGATCTGGGCGCGTGTCAGCGCGTTGAACAGCGTCGACTTGCCGACATTCGGCAGACCCACGATGCCGCAGCGGATGGGCATGCAACGGCCTTCGCTTCAGGAATTGTCGGGCGTGCCCGGGACCGGGTCGCGGCGGTGCAGGCCATTCATGGCAATCTGCGCGCCTTCGCTGAGCAGCACGGGCACGGCGTCTGCGGCGGCACCCAGCGCCTCGTGAATGAGCACAGCGTCGGCAGCATCCGCGCGGCCCAGCACGTAATCCAGCACCTGGGTGCGAGTCCCCGGGTGACCGATGCCGATGCGCAGACGCCAGAAGCCGTCCCCCATGTGCGCGATCACGTCGCGCATGCCGTTGTGGCCCGCGGCGCCGCCGCCGAGCTTGAGGCGCACCACGCCTGCGGGGAAATCCAGCTCGTCATAGGCGACCAGGAGCGACTCAAGCGGCACCTTATAAAAGGAGGCGACGCTGCGCACCGGGTCGCCGCTGTGATTCATGTAGCTCATGGGCTTCAGCAGCCACAGCTCGGCAGCGCCGATGCGCGCGCGCGCAACTTCCGCGCGATGGCGCGGCTCGCTGCGAAAGATCGCCCCATGGCGCTGCGCCAGCTCGTCGACGAACTGAAAGCCCGCGTTGTGCCGCGTGCGCGAGTATTCGGTGCCCGGATTCCCGAGCCCGACGATCAGCTTGAGCGGCTCACCTGCCATGTCGCTTCACTCCGGCCGGAAACGCCGCCGGCCGCGTTCGGCAGTTCCGAAGCGGCCGGCGTACGATCCGCACGTCGCTGTTGCCGCGGCTATTTCCTGCCGCCCTCCTTCTTCGCCGGCGCAGCCTCCTTCTTGGCTGGTGCAGCCTCCTTCTTCTCCTCGCCCTTCCTGGCGTCGCCAGCGGCAGCAGGCGCTCCCGGGGCGGCGCCCGGCGCACCCGGCGCAGCCCCCGCGGGTGGCGCAGCTCCCGGAGCCCCGGGCACTGCCGGCGCTGCACCCTCGACGGGTACGGCGGCGACCTCGGCGGCAACCGGCTCCGGCTCCTCGGCGCGCGGCGCATGGATCGACACTACCGGATCGTTGCGCCGCGTGAGCTCGGGGATGGCGACCCCGGCGGGCAGCGGAATGTCCGCGAGGAACTTGGTGTCGTTGAGGCTCATCTCCGACAGATCCAGCTGGAGAAACTCCGGCAGATCCTTCGGCAGGCAGCTCACCTCGACGTCGGTGCGCATGTGCGACACGACCCCGCCCTGGCTTTTCACGCCCGGAGAGATAGTCTCGCCCTTGAAGTGAATCGGCAGACGGATGCGGATCTTCTCGGTCTCCACCACGCGCTGCAGATCGACATGCACGACGAGATTTCTCGCCGGGTGCATCTGCACGTCCTTGATGATCGCCTCCTGGGTACCCTCGCCGATCTTCAGTTGCACGATCGAGGAGTAAAAGCGCTCATCGGCGATCATGGTGAGCAGGTTCTGCTGATCGAGAGTGAGCGCCTGTGCATCCTGGTGGGCGCCGTAGAGGATGGCAGGGACCTTGCCGGCATGACGCAGGCGGCGGCTCGCACCCTTGCCTTGCGTCCCGCGGATGTCCGCGCCGAAGGTGAATGAAATACGCATGACTGAGAATCTCCGTTGATGACTGCAACAGCGCCGGTTCGCGACCAAGCCGGCACCTCCTGAAAAATCCGGCCGCTGCGGCGCGCACCGGTCGGCGCGCGCACCGCGCGGCGCGCTTTCAATCGACGTACAGCGAGCTCACCGACTCCTCGTCGCGGATGCGGCGAATGGTCTCCGCCAGCAGCTCCGCCACCGATAACTGACGGATGCGGCCCGCGCCCCGCGCCGCATCGCTCAGCGGGATGGTATCGGTCACCACCAGCTCATCGAGCGCCGACTGCGAAATTCGCTCCACCGCACCGCCCGAGAGCACCGCATGCGTGATATAGGCCACCACCTTCAGCGCGCCCTCCTCCTTCAGCGCCTGCGCCGCCTGGCAGAGCGTGCCGGCGGTATCGACCATGTCGTCCACCAGCATGCAGGTCCTGCCCTCGACCTCGCCGATGATGTTCATCACCTTCGACTCGTTCGCCCGCGGGCGGCGCTTGTCGATGATCGCCAGTTCCGCATCGTCGAGGCGCTTGGCAAAGGCACGCGCCCGTGCCACGCCGCCGACGTCCGGCGATACGACGATCACGTTGTGATACGCCTGCTTCCAGGCTTCGCCGAGCAGCACCGGCGAGGCGTACACGTTGTCCACCGGGATGTCGAAGAACCCCTGGATCTGATCCGAGTGCAGATCGATCGTCAGCAGCCGATTTACTCCCGCGCTGGAGAGCATGTTGGCGACCAGCTTGGCGGTGATCGCCGAGCGCGTGCCCTTGATGCGCCGATCCTGCCGTGAGTAGCCGAAGTACGGCACCACCGCGGTGATGCGCGCGGCGGAGGCACGGCGGCAGGCGTCCACCATCACCAGCAGCTCCATCAGGCTGTCGTTCGCCGGCGGGCAGGTCGACTGCACGATGAACACGTCGCGCCCGCGCACGTTCTCCATCAGCTCGACATTGATCTCACCGTCGCTGAAGCGACCGACGTACGCGCGCCCGAGCTGCGTCTGCAGGCTGCGGGCAATGTCGTGCGCCAGCACCGGGTTGGCATTGCCGGCAAACAGCGCCATTGTTTCGCTGGTACTCATAATTCTATGCGCCGCGCGCGCGTTGCACCGGCTGCGCTCCCCGCCGGCGCGCTCTCAAAGGCGCCGGCACCGCAAAGGACTGGCTGGGGTGGAAGGATTCGAACCTCCGAATGGCGGGATCAAAACCCGCTGCCTTACCACTTGGCGACACCCCAGCACCTGTCTGCCCCCGCGGAAAGACTGCGGGCGCGCATCTTACAGCCGCCTCAAGCTCCCCGCCCGCTCCGCAGCCGCTGGTGCACCGGTGAAGTGCTCAGGCCCCGCGCGACAAAGCTCATCCAGCGGTCGGGAACCCGCGCCGCCAGCCGCTCGGCCTCCGCCGCGCTCGCACACGCGGTAAACACGCACGAGCCGGTGCCCGTCAGCCGCGCCGGCGCCAGGCGCGCCAGCCACTCCAGCGCCTCGGCCACCTCGGGCGAGCGTGCCCGTACCACCGCCTCGCAGTCGTTACGCCCACCCGACTCAAAAAAGGCGCGTATTGTGATGAGGGGTGAATTTCGTGTCAATTCAGGGCTCTGGAAGACCTCCCGGGTGCTCACCGCGACGCCGGGATAGATGACAACGTACCAGCGCTCGGGCAGCGTCACCGGGGTCAGACGCTCCCCGATCCCCTCCGCCCAGGCCGTAGAACCCTGAACAAAAACAGGCACATCCGCGCCAAGAGAGAGCCCGAGACGCGCCAGCTCCGAAAGCGTAAGGCCACACTCCCACAGCTCGTTCAGGGCCAGGAGCGTGGTGGCGGCATCGGAGCTGCCACCGCCGAGTCCACCGCCCGCCGGGATGCGCTTGTGCACGCTGAGGCTCGCCCCGGGGCGCGCGCCGGTGGCCTCCTGGAGCGCGCGGGCGGCGCGAACGCACAGATCCTCCTCGGGAGCAACGCCTGCCGCCCCGGCTCCGCGCTCGATCTGGCCGTCCTCGCGAACACTGATCGTGAGCGTGTCGCACAGATCGATGAGTTGAAAGAGCGTCTGCAGCTCGTGATAGCCGTCGACGCGGCGGCCAGTCACGTGCAGGAAGAGATTGAGTTTTGCCGGAGCGGGCCAGTGCGTCGCCGCAGGCACTGGCGCGCGCGCCACCCCCGTCAGCGTCGTCGTCCCGGCGCGCGAGTCGCTCACAGCTGCCAGTCGTCCACCAGCAGGCGCACGCGCACCGCGTCGCGCTGCAGCGTCAGGCGCGCCGGCAGCGACTGCCCGCTCGCACTGGTGTAGATGTTGTAGTCCACGTGCCAGCCGGCCTGGGTCAGTGCGGTCAGGCGCTGCTGACCCGGGTCGAGTGCTTCAGTGGCCGGCAGCGCGGGATCGGGCACCCCGAGCACCCAGTAACGCAGCGATGCCAGCGGCGGATCAAACCCCAGGCGCTGCGTGAGCTCGGCGCGCGCCGCCTCGCTGTCGAGGCGCTGGCCGCGTGAGGTGATGACACTCAGCTCGTTGCCCGCGGTGGTGATCTGCGCGCCGCCCACACCCAGCGGGCCCTCGAGTGTGACCTGCGAGCGCGCGCCATCCTGCGTCCAGCGCAGGCTCGCGTTGAAGCCCTCCGCGCCTGCCGCAACGGCGACACGGCCGCGCAGAGCAAAGTGTTCGCGCGACTGCAGCTGCGGCCGCCGCGCCTCCCAGCTCTCCCCTGCCGGCAGCAGCGGTGGGGGGGTGCGGCAACCGGCGAGCGCGGCGATGATGAGCGCCGCGCCGAGCCGCAGCCCGCTACCGCGCATCGGTCAGGAACCGTTTGAGCGTCGCCTTGAGCGGTTTCGAATCGGGGTCGCGCGCGAGTGCCGCCGCCCATACGCGGCGCGCTTCGTTACGCTCGCCGCTCACCCACAGCGCCTCACCCCAGTGGGCGGCGATCTCCGCGTCGTGGCCGAGGGCATAGGCTCGCCCGAGGGTGGCCGCAGCTCCCCTGACATCGCCTTCGCGGAAATGCACCCAGCCGAGGCTGTCGAGAGCTGCGGGGTTGTCCGGCATCACCGTGAGCGCGCGGCGGATGAGCGCCTCGGCGTGCCCGAGCTCGAGGGTGTGGTCGGCGAGGGTGTAACCGAGTGCATTCAACAAGGTCGGATCATCGGGCCGCTCGGCGAGCATGTGCTCGAGCGCCTCGACGGACTCGTGCACGTGGCCGGCCTGCTCGAGGATCACGGCGCGGTCATATTCGATGGAAGGGTGCTGCGGATGGCGCTCGAGAGCGGCGGCCAGCAGCGCGAGACCGGTGTCGGCTTCGCCATGATCGGCCAGCAGCCGCGCCTTGGCGAGAGTCAGGTCGAGCTCGTCCTCGGGGTGGTCGGCGGCGTAGTCATCGAGCAGGGCGAGCGCCTCGGTGCGTGCGCTCTTGTCGAGCAGCAGCGCGGCGGCGCGCGAGCGCGCCGACAGTGCCACCGAGGAGTCGTACAGGCGGCGGTAGCCGGCAATCGCCCCGTCCGTGTCGCCGTCGCGCGCGGCAATGTCGGCCAGGTACAGCTGCGCCGCATCGTTGCCCTCGCCGCTCGACACCAGATCACTGAAGCGCTGCCGCGCCTCCTTGATGTCGCCGGAGTTGAAGGCGAGCAGCGCGAGGCGCCGATCGATCTCGCCGGCCGGCGCGCCGCCGGCGCGCAGATGCTCCAGCTCCTGGTGCGCCTCCTCGCTGCGGTCGAGCGAGGCGAGGATCTCGGCAAGATCAAAGCCGCCGCGCGTGGCGTCGTCGGCCTGCGCCTGGCGGGCGGTGGCGACGGCCTGCGGACCCTGGCCGCGCATCACGTAGGCGCGCGCCAGCACGCGCAGCGCGGCCAGATCCTTCGGCTGCTGCTGCAGCGCGCGCTGCGCGTAGGCCTGCGCCCGCTCGCCGTCGTAGGCCGCCAGTGCCAGCTCACCGAGCAGGATGAGCGTTGCGGGTGAATTGGCCGTCGGCTCGAGCGCGCCGCTCATGGCGGTGAGCACTGCCGGTGCGTCGGACTCTTCCAGCAGCAGCGCGGTCAACTCGGTCATGCTTTTCGCCGTGCGCTCGGGGCCGCGTGCGGGCGTGGGCGCAACGGCATTGGGAGCGACAGCCGCGCCCGGCTGCGGCGCGAGGGGCGCCGCGGGTGAGGCGTTGTGCTGCTCCTCGGCGCGCCAGAAAGCCTCGATGGCGGCGCGTGCATCGGTGGTGCGGTACAGCTTCAGCGCCACGGCTGCGTAGAGCGCGTTCGCCTCGCGGTCCGCGGGCGCCAGCGTACGCCAGCGCGTCGCCGCAGCCCAAGCGGCCGGCAGATGCTCGCAGGCCATCGCCACCTGCGTGGCGCGGCGCGCGAGCTGCGCATCGCCGATGACCGCGGCCTGCGCATAGCTCTCGGATGCCGCCCGGCAGTCGCCGCGCTTCAGGGCGGCTTCCGCCATCACGGTGAGCGCGGTGGGATCGGCCTGCGCAGCGGGCGGGGCCTGCTCCTTGTGCGGGTGGACCGTGGCGCAGCCGGCCAGCAGCGCCAGCGCCAGCACCGGGACGCGCACGGTTTTCCTCAGGTAAGTCACACGTTCGATCATACTCACACGGGCAATATAGAGCCTCTGCAAGCGGCGTGCATTGCGCAACTTGTCACAAAGTACCATGAAGGAAACCATCCGCCAGCGCCTGCAGCAGCTCAGCGACCGCTTCGAGGAGGTCGGCAGGCTGCTCGCAAGCGAGGACGTCGCCGGCGGCTCGCAGCAGTTCCGCGAGCTGTCGATGGAGTATGCGCGGCTGCAGCCGCTCGCGCACGGCCTCGAGCGCTACCACGGGCTGGAGCGCGAGCTCACCGCCGCGCGCGAGCTCGAAGCCGACGCCGATGCGGGTATGCGCGCACTCGGCGCCGAGGAAGTGGCGCGCGTGCAGGCGGCAATTGCCGCGGCGCAGGACGAGCTGCACCGGCTGCTGCTGCCGAAGGATCGGCGCGATGACGGCAACATCTTCCTCGAGGTGCGTGCCGGCACCGGCGGAGACGAGGCGGCGATTTTCGCCGGCGAGTTGTACCGCATGTATGCCCGCTACGCCGAATCCAAGGGACTCACCGCCGAGGTCTTCAGCGAAAGCCCCGGCGAGCACGGCGGCTATCGCGAGATCATCAGCCGCATCGCCGGCCGCGGCGCGTTCTCGCTGCTGAAGTTCGAGTCCGGCACGCACCGCGTGCAGCGCGTTCCCGCCACCGAGGCGCAGGGTCGCATCCACACCTCCACCTGCACGGTCGCCATCCTGCCCGAGCTCGATGAAGTCGACGAAGTCGCGATCAACCCGGCGGAGCTGCGGATCGACACCTACCGCTCCTCGGGCGCCGGCGGCCAGCACGTCAACAAGACCGACTCGGCGGTGCGCATCACGCATCTGCCGAGCGGCATCGTGGTGGAGTGCCAGGACGAGCGCTCGCAGCACAAGAATCGCTCGCGTGCCATGGCGCTGCTGCGGGCGCGGCTGCTGGCTGCCGAGCAGGAGCGGCAGCAGAGTGCGGTCGCCGCTTCGCGGCGCCTGCAGGTCGGCAGCGGTGATCGCTCCGAGCGTATCCGCACCTATAATTTTCCACAGGGACGCGTCACCGATCACCGCATCAACCTGACACTCTACAAACTGGCCCAGATCATGGACGGCCAGCTCGATGAGCTGATTGCAGCGCTGCAGCAGGAGTACCAGGCCGAGCTGCTGGCGGAAGGCACGTGAGCAGCGCACCGCCCGGCCTCAACGTCGACAGCGTCACCGGCATCGACGTCTCGCTCGCGGTGGCAGGTCCCGGCGCCCGCGCGTACGCGTTCCTCATCGATTGGCACATCCGTGTCGTGCTGGCACTTGGCTGGTTCGTCGCGGGAGCACTCATCTATAACGGCCGCCTGAGCCTGGCGTCGCCGCCGAGCAATGACGGCCGCTGGTTCGGTGCGGTGGTCGCGCCGGCGCTGGCGATCTACTTCCTCTACCACTACGCGGTCGAGGTCCTCATGCGTGGCAGCTCGCCGGGCAAGCGCACCGCGGGAGTGCGCGTGGTGGCGCGCGATGGCGCAGCACCGGGGGCTGGCGCGCTGCTGACCCGCAACGTCTTTCGCCTGATCGACAGTCTGCCGGCCTTCTACGGCGTGGGGCTGATCGCGGTGATGGCGACCCGCGAGCACGTGCGCATCGGCGACATGGCGGCCGGGACGCTGCTCGCCTACGAGGGCGCCGATGCCCGCCTGCCCGCTGCGGTCGGCGCGGCAAACCCGCTCGGGCGCCTCGATGCGCGCGGGGCGGAGCTCATCGCGGAGCTGCTCGAGCGCTGGGGTACGCTCGCCCCCTCCGCGCGAATGCAGCTGGCACGGCAGCTGTTGACCACCTACGCGGCGCAAGCGGGCGGCGGCGGCGCTGACCGCGATGACGCCACGCTGCATGCGCAGCTGCTGCGCCTTGCGGGCGCGCCGGCACCGCCAGCGCCGCCATGAACGCCGGCGCACGAGCGCGAGCGCTCACCGTCAACCTGCTGACGCGCGCGCAACAGTGGCGCGAGGCGGAGGCGCGCGCGCGCCGCTTCGCCCATGAGCACACCGACGACGCCAGCGATGCGACCCGCATGGCCGATGACTACCGGCTGCTTGCCGCCGATCTCGCCCGCGTGCGCGCGTTGCTGCCCGAGACGCGCACGCGCGAGTACCTGGAAGCGGCCTATGCGCGTGCTCACGCGACGCTGCATCACGGCGCCTGGCGCTTGGTGAGTGCGCTGCTGACGCTGTTTCGCGACGAGCTGCCGTTGGTGGTGCGCTGGCTCGCGCCCTACATCCTGTGGTCGACGCTGATCTTTGCGCTCGCGGTGGCGGGCGGCTACGCGCTGGTGCAGCGCTACCCTGAGCTCATCGCGCTGTTCGCATCCCCGGAGCTGATCGCCACGGTGGAGCGTGGCCAGCTGTGGACGCAAGGGTTGCTGAACATCGTGCCCTCCTCGGTGCTGTCGGCGCAGATCCTGGCCAACAACATCGCGGTGAGCCTGTTCGCCTACTGTGCCGGCTTCCTCTTCGGCCTCGGCACGCTCTACATCCTCGGTCTCAACGGGCTGATGCTCGGTGCGGTGTTCGCCTTCGTCGGCATGCACGGGCTGCGCGGGCAGCTGTTCAGCTTCATCGTGGCGCACGGCTGCGTCGAGCTGTCGGTGATGTGCCTGTCGGGCGCGGCGGGTGCCGCCGTGGGCGAGGCGCTCATCCGTCCCGGCCAGTCCGGACGCATCGAGTCGTTCCGCGTCGCGGCGTTGCGTTCGGGAAAGCTGCTGCTCGCCTGCGCGCTGCTGCTGGTGGGTGCAGGTGTGATCGAGGGCTACGTCTCGCCGAATCCGCGCTACGCGCTCAGCACGCGCATCGCGATCGGCGTTACTTACTGGTGCTTCATGGTGGCGCTGCTGACGGGCTGGCTGTGGGGGCGGCGCGCACGCCCGGCAGCGTCCCCAGGAGAGCCGCTACACGCGCCGTGAGCGCCGCAGCGCCTCGTACTCGGCGAACACTGCCGCCTCCAGATGTTCCGCAGCCGTCGCCACCACCGGCGCGCCGAGCCGCTGCAACAGCCGCCGCTGCGCCGCGGCGCGCGCCTCGTGCTCGGCGGCGGCGAGTGCGACCCAGGGATCCTCCCAGGTGCGCGCCACGCGCTGCGCCAGGGCGCCGATCTCGCCGCTGTGCACGCCCGCCACCACCACCAGGTGCGGCGGGGCGAGCAGGCGCACGGCGCGCGCGAGCTGCAGCGCGACGCTGGCGTCGTCGAGATCGGTGAGCAGCACCACCAGTGCGCGGTGCTTGAGGAGTCCGCGGATGCTCACCGCCGCCGCCGTCGGATCGGATTCCGCGGCCCGCACCGACAGCTCCTCGAGCGTGCGGCGCAGGCGCGTCACGGCGGGCAGGCCGCGCGCGGGCGCGCAGCTCGCGAGTGGCCGGTCGGCGTAGACGAGCAGGCCGATGCGGTCGTCGTGGTGCGTGGCGATTTCCGCCAGGCGCGCCGCAAGGTTGGCGTACAGGCCGAGCCGATCGAGCGCACCGGCGCGCACGCGGCTGAAGCGGCCGGCGTCGATGGCGACCAGCACGTCGAGGTGCTGATCCTCGCTGAACTCGCGTGTGATGAGCGTGCCGGCGCGTGCCGTCGCCTTCCAGTCGATCCTCGAGAGCGGATCGCCGCGCAGATAGCGGCGCAGCTGGTGCAGCTCCGCGCCCGCACCGGCGATGCGCCGCGGCCGAGTGCCGCCCGCGAGCCCGCGCGCGCGCACCGCGGTGCGCAGCACATCGGGCGCCACGGCGGTGCGCTGCGCGGGGTGTAACGCGCTCGACCACCAGGCGAGCCCCAACGGTCCGAGCACGCGCGCCGGCAGCGCCGGCCACTGCTGGGGACCTAAGCGCACCGGCAGCAGCGTCAGCGCATCCTGCGCCGAGCCGCGCGCGCCCACACGCACCCGCCGCAGTGCGGTGAGCGCCTCCAGGCCCGCCGGCGTCGCAGGCGCATACTCGAGCTCGAGCGTACGCGCGGAAGCGTTGGCGAACACCAGTGTCACCGGCAGCGCTCGTCCGAGGAACGCGCGCGGCGCGCCCTCGAGATGCGCCGTGATCGGCGGGCGACGCAGAAAAAAGCCCTCGACGGCGAGACCGAGCAGCAGCAGCAGCGCCGGGATGCGCCACAGCCCCGAGAGGCCGGGCTCGCTCGACCAGATCCCGGCGATCGCCAGTACCGCCGTCAGCAGCACGAGGACATAGGCGCGGCCGGCGAGATGCATCGCGCGGCCTCAGCGCGGCACAGCTGTTTCGGCGAGCAGACTTGCCACGACCTCGACGTCGCTCGCGCCCTCGAGCGCGGCCTCCGCAGTGAGCACCAGGCGGTGCGCCATCACCCACACCGCGGCTTGCTTGACGTCGTCGGGGGTCGCGAAGTCTGCGCCGCGCAGCCCCGCGGCGATGCGCGCGGCCTTGAGCAGCGCGAGTGCCCCGCGAGTGGAGAGCCCGAGGCTGAGGCGTGCGTGCTCGCGCGAAGCCTGCGCCAGATCGAGCACGTAGCCGCTGAGCGCCGCGGAGACGTGAATCCGCTCGGCCTCCTCGCGTGCCGCGCGCAGCAGCGTGCGCTCGAGCACCGTGACTTCCCCGAGCACCGCCTGGGCCGTGCTCAGCACGCCGCCGTAACGCGCGAGGATCTCGGTCTCGGCCGCGCGCTCCGGGTAGTCCATATCGATGCGCAGCATGAAGCGGTCGAGCTGCGACTCGGGCAGCGGGTAGGTGCCTTCGAACTCGCGTGGGTTCTGCGTGGCGATGACCAGGAAGTCCGCCGGCAGCTCCCAGGCGGCGCGCTCGACGCTCACCTGCCGCTCCTCCATCGCCTCGAGCAGCGCCGACTGCGTCTTCGGTCCGGCGCGATTGATCTCATCGACCAGCACCACGTCGGCGAACAGCGGTCCGGGGCGGAACACGAAGCCGCGCTGCGCCTCATCGAACACGTGCACGCCGATGATGTCGCTCGGCATCAGGTCCGCGGTTCCCTGGATGCGCTTGAACTCCCCGCCGAGCGCGCGCGCCAGCGCCTTGGCGAGCAGCGTCTTGCCCAGGCCCGGCACGCCCTGCACCAGCACGTGCCCGCGGGCAATGAGCGCGATCGTGAGCGCGCGCACCGAAGCCTGCGCGCCGATCACCACACGTCCCAGCTCGCGGGCCAGGTGCTCTTCCAGCTGTCGGATCGAGTCGCTCATGCGGCGAGCTGCCTTTCGGTGCGAACGATGAGGTTGTGCAGGCGCGTGAGCGGCACACGCCGGTCCGAATAGGCATCCGCGTACCATTCGCGCAGTTGCTGCACGTCCGCGCGCGACAGGCGTGGATGCTGCTCGAGCCACTGCCAGGGGGGCGAGCCGGCCTGCGTGCCACTGCGCCTGCGCGCCTGCAGCCGCCGGAAGAAGTGCTCGAACATGCGCCGTGCCGCCGCGGCCGGCCGCAGCACCCGCGCGAGAAATACACCCGTGGTGCGCACCAGGTCCGCCTCCCGCGGGGCGCTCGCGCGCGCGCGCGGCAAGCGCAGCCGCGTACTGCCGAGCACCCAGGTGAGCCATACCGCGAGCACTACGCCGAGCGTCGCGTACAGGCGCGGGTCGCGGTAGAACCTTGCCGGATCGTACTCGACCCCGAGCCCCTGGTGCTCATCGTCGAACAACACCGCCCCATCGGAGGCCACCGTGGCTGTGACGATGTTCGCCAGCAGCCGCGCGTTATCCGCCAGCCCGAGCGCGCGATTGGTGAACAGCGAGCCGAAGGCGCTGACGATGAGGCTCCCCGAGCCCACCGGACGCACCCACAGTACCCCTTGTCCCATCTCGCGCTGGTGCGCGAGAGACAGCACGAAGCCCGAGCGCGGCAGTCTCACGTCCCAGACCTGAGGCATGTAGTCGGACAGCGCGACCGCCGAGCCGACGCCGGCGAGATACGCGTGCGCGCGGTTGGCGACGAGGGTACTGCGCAACGGTTTGCCGAGCTGCAGGAACCCCTGCAGCGCGCCCTGCTCGCCCGCGCGCGCCGGGGTCGTCGACCAGGCGCGCGGCCAGCTCGACTCGCTCCCCGGTTGCCGCTCGCGCAGCACGAAATCGAGACCCGTGAGCAGGCTCAGGTCGCCGTGCACGAAGCCTGCCGCCGCCCACGCGGGCCGGTCCGAGAGCGCGGCGAGCACGAGCAGCGTGTTGCCGGCGCGCACCCAGCGATCGAGCGCGTTGGCCTCGTTCAGGCTGAACGCCGTCACCACCGGCGTGGTCACGATGAGCAGGTTCCCCTGCGCGGGCAGATCGCGCCGCCGCGCCAGGGCATAAAAGCGCTCGCGCAGCGAGAGGGTGCGGATGCCCTCTCCCTGCAGCCAGAGCAGCGCTGCGCGCAGGCCGTTGTCGCCACGCTCGAGCGTGGTCGGCGCTGCGGCGCGCGGCTGCTCGAGCGCCTGTCCGTGCAGGAACAGCGTGGCAAAAACCACCAGGGCGCCGAGGGCGCAGGCGAAGGTGGTGAGCCGCTCGCGCACGCGCTACCGCGCCCCGCGCAGCGCCTGCGGCCCGAGAGCGCCGAGCAGCTCGCGTCCGCGCGCCAGCGCCGCGGCGAGCGTCGGCGGCGCAACAGCACGCGGACCGAAGCGCACGCGCTCGCAGGCGGCGGTCAGCGCGTGCAGCCGCTCGCGATCAGGCGCCTCGAGGCGCGCAACGCGGTTGAGCTCGTGCACCGTGAGGGCGCGCGGCGGCGGCAGGCGATCCTGCTCGCGCAGCCGCGCGACGATGAGCTCGAGCAGCAGCCGCGGCTGCTCGACGGGAGCGGCACGCTCGACTTCCCGTAGTGTGAGTTGCAGCTGCGCGGCCGCGGCGTCGCCCGCGGCGGGCGCGGAGCGCTGGCGCGAGCGGCCGACGAGGCCGGCGATGCGCAGCTCATTGACGACGATGGTGGCGGCAAGCGCGATGACCACCGCGAGCGCGCTCCAGATGATGATCCGCTGGAGCGCCTGCGGCAGCCTGATGCCGCCGATCAGGCGCTTGAGCCAGCCGGAGTCCTCCTCGGGTGGGCGCCGCCCGAGCACCTCGCGCAGCCACTGCCTGAACCGCGCCCACCAGCCCCGCTGCCGCTGATCGCTGGCCGCGAGCCCCGCCAGCACCGCCGCCACCCGCGCAACACGCGGTGCGCGCGCGGACAGCGCGGCAGGCTGGCGTGTCAGCAGCGTCCGCAGTTCCGCCAGTCCCGCGGCCGACAGCTCGTTGCCGGGCTTGTCCCAGTCCGGCGGCAGCCACGCCGCCGCCGCGCTCCCCGCAAGGCTCGGCGCCAGATCGGGGCAGTGCTCGGCGATGCGCGTAAAGCCCACGTCAAGCCCCGCGTCGAGCCGCGCAATGCAGACATCGATCGCCGCCACCGCATCGCGTGCCGAGGCGAGGGGCGCCCCGGCGGTCGTCAGCAGCAGCGCCAGGAGCCAGTGGCGCATGGCTTCATTGCGTGGCCGGAGCAGCTATGCGCTGCGCAAGATCGGTGCCTTCCTTGCGCACCGAGAGGTCACCGAGCACGGCGAGCGCCAGCGCCCAGTAGAACGGCGTGGCGACGGCGCCGAGCAGCACCACCACTACGGCCGCTGCCGCCGTAATCACGGCAACATCACCGCGCGCGAACAGCAGCGAGACCACGCCGCTGATCACACCCGAGAGGACGTACAGCACGATGACCAACGCCAGCGCGACGCTATAGATCAGGCCCAGGCGCCAGAAATTGCCCACCGTGAGACGCCAGCTGTGGGTCATGCTCGCTACCGGGCCGCGATCGCTCACCAGATAGACGGTGATCGCGCAGGACCAGCGGATCAGGAGCCAGGACGCTGGAATCAGCATCACGAGCACCACCACGGCGATGCCGGCCACCTGCACGGCCCCGAAGGAGGCACTCGCCAGAAAAATACTCGCCGGCAGGAAGCACGCGATGATCGCCAGCGCGAGCAGCAGTGAGATCAGGAACATGCCCGGAATTCGCCGTGCACCGGTCGCGAGCTCTGTGCCGATCGCTGCGGCATGCCCGCTGGCGAGCGCATACTCGCGCAGCAGCACTGCGTTCGTCAGCGTCATGGTGCCCAATATGGCCACGAGGTTCACGATCCACCAGGTGGGATCATGAAGCCGCTGCGCCGCCAGCGCCACGCTCGCGCCTCGCAGCACCGGTTGACCGGTGGCGAGGTCATACAAGGTCGGCAGCTGGCCGGCGATCACCGCGAGGGCGGCGAGCGGCAGGCACTTCAGCAACGTGGCGCTGAAGATCCGAAAAGCCAGGTCGAGGATCTCGCTCACGGACTGCGGCCGGGAGGGCGGGTAGAGTGTGTCTGTCATCCCTGCATCTTAACGGGGCCGCGGTGAAGTTGCGTGCATGACGACGAATGCGACCATGGCGGCGTTGTTGGCCGAGGGCACGCGGCGGCTGCGCGGTTGCGCGGCGGGCGTCGAGGCGGGCGCCAGCCCCACTCTGGACGCCGAGCTGCTCCTCGCCCATGTTGTGCAGGTCCCGCGCGCGCGCCTCAAATCCCATCCCGAGACAGTGGTCGACCCGCAGCGCGTGCGGCTGTACCTGGACCTGCTCGAGCGGCGCGCCCTTGGGGAGCCGCTCGCTTACCTCACCGGCTGGCGCGATTTCTGGTCGCTGCGCCTCATAGTCTCCGCGGCGGTGCTGGTGCCGCGTCCGGAGACCGAGCTGCTGGTGGAGCGGGCGCTGGCGCTGCGCGAGGCGCCCGAGGGCCGGGTGGCGGATCTCGGCACGGGCTGCGGGGCCATCGCGCTCGCGCTCGCGAGCGAGCGTCCCCGCTGGCAGATGATCGCCACCGACGTGTCGGCGGCAGCGCTCGAAGTCGCGCGCGCCAACGCAGCCGCGCTCGGGCTCGAGCGCATCAGCTTTCGCCAGGGCAGCTGGTTCGAGCCGCTCGCGGACGAGCGCTGCGATCTGCTCCTGAGCAACCCGCCCTACGTCGCCGCGGACGATCCGGTCCTGTCGGGCTCGGTGCTCGCGCACGAGCCGCGCCTCGCCCTCACGCCCGGCGCGGATGCGCTCAGCTGCCTGCGCGCCATCGCGCGCGATGCGCCCGGGCATCTCGCCGCGGGCGGCTGGCTGCTGCTCGAGCACGGCGCGGATCAGGCGGCGCAGGTGCGGCGCGAGCTTGTCGCCGCGGGCTTCGGTTCTGTACGCTCGCACCGCGATCTTGCCGGTCACGAGCGGATGACGGAAGGACAATATGGTCAGATTTGAAACTTCGCACGGCGCCTTCACGGTGGAGCTGTTCCCCAGGGAGGCTCCCGTCACGGTCGAGAATTTCCTGCGCTACGTCGATGACGGCCATTTCGACGGCACCATCTTTCATCGCATCGTGCCGGGTTTCGTGATCCAGGGCGGGGGGCTCACGGCCGACTTCGCCAGCAGGAAGACACGCGCACCGATCAGCAACGAGGCGAAGAACGGGCTGAAGAACAGCCGCGGGAGCCTGTCGATGGCGCGCACCAGCGACATCAACAGCGCCACCTCGCAGTTCTTCGTCAACCTCGCCGACAACGCCTTTCTCGATCACGGCCCGCGCGACTATGGTTACGCGGTGTTCGGCCGCGTGAGTGCCGGGATGGAGGTGATCGACAAGATCGCGCGGCGTGAGCACCGGCACGCGCAAGGGCTACCAGGACGCGCCGCTCGAGGATGTGATGATCGTATCGGCGCGCCGCGTGCAGGCGGCCTGAGCGCCGCGCGAACACGCGCGCCTCGCCGGTGGCAACGCTCGCCCAGGTGGCCGCAGCGCCGCAGCGTGGGCGCGCTGGCGGCGCAGTGCCACGGCGGCGCCAGCGCGGCAGCCTCGCCGGGGCGCTGCTCAGGTGGCTCGTTATCGCGCTCGCCGCGTGGCTGCTGCTCACCGTCACGCCGGTGCTGCTGCTGCGCTGGCTGCGCCCGCTGACCAGCGCGTTCATGCTGGAAGCACAGGCGCATGCCTGGAGCGCCGGGGATAGCGCGCACCGCACCGACTTCCAGTGGGTGAGCCTCGAGCAGATCTCGCCGCACGCGGCGATCGCGGTGATCGCCTCCGAGGACCAGCAGTTCCCGTTTCACGCCGGCTTCGACTTCGACTCGATCCGCGAGGCGGTGCGCGCCAGCGAGCGCGGCAAGCGGCTGCGCGGCGCGAGCACCATCTCGCAGCAGGTGGCGAAGAACCTGTTCCTGTGGAACGGGCGCAGCTTCGGGCGCAAGGCGCTCGAGGCGTACTTCACGGTGCTGATCGAAGCGCTCTGGCCCAAGGAGCGTATCCTCGAGATGTATCTGAACATCGCCCAGTTCGGCGACGGCATCTACGGCGTGCAGGCCGCGGCGGATCGCTTCTGGCACAAGCCGGCGCTGCGGCTGAGCTCGTCCGAGGCGGCGCTGCTGGCCGCGGTGCTGCCAAACCCGCTGCGCATGCACGCCGAGCGCCCCTCGCGCTACGTGCTGCAGCGGCGCGACTGGATCCTCGGGCAGATGCGCGGGCTCGGGGGCGCCGCGTACCTGCGCGCCCTGGCGAGCGAGCGGCGCACGGCGCGTTGAAGCGCGAGCCTGACCGCTTCCCCCGGGGAACTGCCACGCGCGACGGCGGCGGAACGCCCGCTCGCCTCTTTCGGGCGATGTCATGGGCGTTTTGCCTGCGGTAGCATGCACGCATGAGGCGGGTGACACATCATGGCTGAGCGCCAGCTCACTGCGGCGGACTGGCGCGGTTACGCCCAGGGGCAGTTTCCGCGCGACGCCTGGAGCGTGGACGGCGATGTGCTGCGCGCCGTGGCCTCGGGCACGCGCGTCGACCTCATCACGCGCGACAGCTTCCGCGACTTCGTGCTGCTGTTCGAGTGGCGGCTGCCGCGCTCGGGGAGCTCCGCGGTGCTGTACCGCGTGAACGAGGACGCAGGTCCGGCCGCGCACTCCGGACCTGCGATGCAGCTGCTCGATGATGAGCACCACCCCGACGGCGCCGACGCCCTGACCTCGTGCGGCGCGCTCTACGGGCTCATGGCGCCGTGGCACGACCAGCGCAGCAGCGCCCGCTCCTATCACACTGCGCGTATCGTGGTGAACGGCACGCTCATCGAGTACTGGATGGACGACACCCAGGTGCTCGGTTGCGATCTGGCCGGCGAGGACCTGCGCGAGCGCATTGCGCGCAGCCGCTTCCGCGACTACACCGGTTTTGCGCAGGCGCGCGAAGGACGAATCGTGCTGCAGCACCGCGGCACGGAAGCCTGGTTCCGCAAGCTGCGGATCGAGACTCTGTGAGCGGCCGGCGCGGCGCGCTCGCGCGGCAGGGGCCTCAAGGCTCGTAGCCGAGATTCGGCGCCAGCCAGCGCTGCGCCTCGGCGGCCGTCATGCCCTTGCGGCGCGCGTAGTCCTCGAGCTGCTCGCGATCGATCTTGCCCACCGCGAAATAGCGCGCCTGGCTGTGGCCGATGTACCAGCCGCTCACCGCCGCCGTCGGATACATGGCGTAGGACTCGGTGAGGTGGATGCCGGCATTGCGCTCGACGTCGAGCAGCCGCCAGAGCTTGGCCTTCTCGGTGTGATCCGGGCAGGCAGGGTAACCGGGCGCCGGGCGGATGCCGCGATACTCCTCGCGCAGCAGCTGCTCGTTGGTGAGCGTTTCGGCGGCGGCGTAACCCCACAGCTCGCGCCGCACGCGCTCGTGAAAGTGCTCGGCGGCGGCCTCGGCCAGTCGATCGGCCAGCGCCTTGAGCATGATGGCGGAGTAGTCATCGTGCGCGCGCTCGAAGCGAGCCACGTGCTCCTCGATACCGATGCCGGCCGTCACCGCGAACGCGCCGCAGTAGTCGCGCACTGCGCTTGCCTTCGGCGCCACGTAGTCGGCAAGACACTCGTGCGGGTGGCCGGCGGGCTTGCCCTTCTGCTGCCTGAGGAAATTGAGCGTCACCAGCGGCTGCTCGCGCGCCTCGCTCGCGTAGATCTCGACGTCGTCGCCGACCGCGTTGGCGGGGAACAACCCGACTACCGCACGCGCGGTGAGCCAGCGCTCCGCGAGCAGCGTCTTCAGCATGCGCCGCGCGTCGGCGTACAGGTTGCTGGCCGCCTCGCCGACGACCGGATCGGTGAGGATCTCGGGGAACTTGCCGGCGAACTCCCAGGCGTTGAAGAACGGCATCCAGTCGATGTAGCCGAGCAGCTCGCCCAGAGGGTAAGCGTCGAAGGACTGCACGCCCGGCACGCGCGGCGCAGGCGGCGCGTACGCCGGCCAGTCGATACGCACGCGGTTGGCGCGCGCGGCGGCGAGCGACAGCTCGGGCGACTTGACCTTCTTGGCGGCATGCTGTTCGCGGCGGCGGGCGTGCTCCTCGCTCACCTTGGCGATGAACGCTGCCCGTTGCACCGGCTGCCTGAGCGTCTGGCAGACGCCGACGGCGCGCGAGGCGTCCTTCACGTACACCACCGGCGAGTGGTACTGCGGCGCGATCTTCACCGAGGTGTGCGCCGGCGAAGTGGTGGCCCCGCCGATGAGCAGCGGCACTTCGAAGCTCTGGCGCTGCATCTCCTTCGCCACGTGCACCATCTCATCGAGCGAGGGGGTGATGAGTCCCGACAGTCCGATGAAGTCCACCTGCTCGCGGCGCGCGGTCTCGAGGATCTTCTCGCACGGCACCATGACGCCGAGATCGATCACCTCGAAGTTGTTACATTGCAGCACCACGCCGACGATGTTCTTGCCGATGTCGTGCACGTCGCCCTTGACGGTCGCCATCACGATGCGCCCGTTGGTGCGTCGCGCGCCGGCCTCCTTGCCTTGCTCGATGAACGGCACCAGGTGCGCCACCGCGCGCTTCATCACCCGCGCGCTCTTCACCACCTGCGGCAGGAACATCTTGCCGGCGCCGAACAGGTCACCGACCACGTTCATGCCGTCCATCAGCGGCCCCTCGATCACCTGCAGCGGCCGTTCGCAATCCAGGCGCGCGGCCTCGGTGTCCTCGATGATGTAGTCGTCGATGCCCTTGATGAGCGCATGCTCGAGGCGCTTGGCCACCGGCAGCTTGCGCCATTCCAGGTCCTCGGTGCGCCGCATGCCGCCGCCGCCCTTGTAGCGCGCCGCGATCTCCAGCAGCCGCTCGGTGGCATCGGCGCGGCGATTGAGCACCACGTCCTCGCACGCGGCGCGCAGCTCCGGATCGATCTGCTCGTAGATGGCCAGCTGCCCGGCATTCACGATCCCCATGTCCATGCCGGCGGCGATGGCGTGGTAGAGGAACACCGAGTGCATCGCCTCGCGCACCGGGTCGTTGCCGCGGAACGAGAACGACACGTTGCTCACCCCGCCGCTGATGAGCGCGTGCGGCAATTCGGCCTTGATGCGCCGGGTCGCCTCGATGAAGGCGAGCCCGTAGGCATTGTGCTCCTCCATGCCGGTGGCGATGGCGAAGATGTTGGGATCGAAAATAATATCCTCGGGCGCAAATCCGACCTGCTCGGTCAGAATGCGGTAGGCGCGTGCGCAGACCGACACGCGCCGCTCGACGGTGTCGGCCTGGCCCTGTTCGTCGAAGGCCATCACCACCGCGGCGGCGCCGTAGCGGCGCACCTGGCGCGCGTGGCTGATGAATGCCGCCTCACCCTCCTTCATGCTGATGGAGTTGACCACCACCTTGCCCTGCACGCACTTCAGTCCCGCCTCGATCACCGACCACTTGGAGGAATCGATCATCACCGGCACACGGGCGATGTCCGGTTCGGCCGCCACCAGGTGCAGGAAGCGCACCATGGCCGCTTCTGAATCCAGCATGCCCTCGTCCATGTTGACATCGATCATCTGCGCGCCGCTCGCTACCTGCTGGCGCGCGATCTCCAGGGCGGCGGCGTAGTCGTTCGCCTCGATGAGCTTGCGGAACTTCGCGGATCCGGTGACGTTGGTGCGCTCGCCGACGTTCACGAACAGGCTGGCGTCGTCGATGTTCAGTGGCTCGAGGCCCGCCAGCCGGCATTTCACCGGCGGTGCCGCCAGGCGCCGCGGCGCCTGGCCCGTGAGTCCGGCGCACACCAGGCGGATGTGCTCGGGGGTGGTGCCGCAGCAACCGCCGACGACGTTGACCAGCCCCGATTCGCCGTACTCGCGCAGGATGTCGGCGGTGTCCGCCGGCGACTCGTCGTACTCCCCGAATGCGTTCGGCAGCCCGGCATTCGGATAGGCGCACACGTAAGTGTCGCCGGCGGCGGCCGCGAGCTCCTCGATGTAGGGCCGCAACTGCCGGCCGCCGAGGGCGCAATTGAGCCCGACGAACAGCGGCTGCGCGTGGCGGATCGAGTTCCAGAAGGCTTCGGTCGTCTGTCCGGAGAGCACCCGGCCGGAGGCATCGGTGATCGTGCCCGAGATGGCCAGCGGCAGCGTGATCCCGGTCTCATCGAACAGGGTGAGCGCGGCGTAGATCGCCGCCTTGGCGTTGAGCGTATCGATGATGGTCTCGATCAGCAGCAGGTCGGCGCCGCCGAGCAGCAGAGCGCGGGCGGCATCGAGGTACGCGCTCACCAGCTCATCGAAGCTGACGCTGCGGAAGCCGGGGTCGTTGACGTCCGGCGACAGCGAGGTCATGCGGTTGGTCGGCCCGAGCGCGCCGGCGACGAAGCGCACGCCGCCGTGTCCGCGGGCATACTCGTCGGCGGCGCTGCGGGCGAGGCGCGCGGCACGGTAGTTGAGCTCGGGCACCAGGGCGGAGGTCGCATAGTCCGCCTGTGAGATGCTGTTGGAATTGAAGGTGTTGGTCTCGATGATGTCGGCGCCGGCCGCCAGGTAGGCGCGGTGAATGTCGGTCACCACCTGCGGGCGCGTCAGGGTGAGGATGTCGTTGTTGCCCTTGAGGTCATGGCCGTGATCGCGCAGCCGCTCGCCGCGGTAGCCCGCCTCATCGAGCTTGGCTAACTGGATCATGGTCCCCATGGCGCCGTCGAGGATCACGATGCGCTCGGCCAGCAGTTCCTTGAGGCGCTCGATGCGCGTGCGGCGCGCGGTCTGATCGACCGGCTCGATGGCAAAGGGTGCGGCGGCGGCGGCGTGCGAAGACTCGCGGCTGCGGCGTTCGGCCTCGCGGTCGGCGCGCGGCGGCACGGCGGTGTGTGCCGCACCGTGGGCGCAGCCGCTCACGCGTGCGCGTCCGCGCAGGCCGCGCCCTGCGCGACGGGCCGCAGCCCGAGCGCATGGCAGATCGCGTAGGTGAGCTCGGCGCGATTGAGCGTATAGAAATGAAACTCGCGCACCCCGTGGCGCTTGAGCGCCTGCACCTGCTCGATCGCCACACTGGCCGCGATCAGGCGGCGCGTCTCCTCGTCCTCGTCCAGGCCGGCGAAGCGCTCGTGCAGCCAGTGCGGGATGCTGGCGCCGCAGGCGCGCGCGAAGCGCAGCACCTGCGCGAAGCGTGTGATCGGCAGGATGCCGGGCACGATCGGTGCGTGAATGCCGGCCGCCGCGCAGCGGTCGCGAAAGCGCAGGTACACGTCGGTGTCGTAGAAGAACTGGGTGATGGCGCGCGAGGCGCCCGCATCGATCTTGCGCCTGAGATTGTCGAGATCCGCCTCCGCCGAGGCTGCCTCGGGATGCACCTCCGGATACGCCGCAACGGAAATGTCGAAGGGCGCAAGAGCGGCGAGTCCCGCGACCAGCTCGGCGGCATACGCGAAGCCTGCGGGGTGCGGGGTGTAAGCCCCCTGCCCCCGCGGCGGGTCACCGCGCAGCGCGACCAGGTGACGAATACCCTCGTCCCAGTAGCTGCGCGCGATGTCGAGGATCTCCCCGCGCGAGGCGCCGATGCAGGTGAGGTGCGGGGCGCCGGTGAGCATCGTGCGCCGCTGGATGCGCGTCACGATAGTGTGAGTGCGCTCGCGCGTGGAGCCGTCGGCGCCGTAGGTCACCGATACGAAGCACGGCGCGAGCGGCGCGAGCCGCTCGAGCGATCGCCACAGCGTGGCCTCCATGGCCGCATCCGCCGGCGGGAAGAACTCGAACGAGACGCTGATCGGGGCGCTGTGCGGCTGCGCGCTCTGTGCCTGAGTGCTCATCGACTTGCGCCCGCGGCATCGATGGCCTCGCGGCGCGCGGCCGTTGCCGGCCGGGCAAGCGCTGCGAGCACGTGCTCGCCGTCGGCTTCCAGGGGACTCAGGCGCTCGCACGCGAGGCCAGCCGTGCCCAGCAGCCGGCGCAGCCGCGCCAGAGGATGCTCGACGATGCGCTCGCGCGAGATCTCGAGCGCCTCATAGGGCTCGAAGATCCACAACCGCCCGCCGGGAGCGACCGCCCGCGCGGTACTCGCCAGCACGCGCACGAGCGCCTCCCCGCTCACCGCCGGGTGATCGAGCAGCACCGCATCGAACTGCGCTCCGGCACGGGCCAGGTCCGCAGCGCTCGGCGCCTCGGGGCTCGATGCCTGCAGAACCGTGCAGGCGAATCCGCGCCGCTCGGCGAAGGCGCGTGCCCCCTGCGCGGCGCGCCGCGAAGGGGCGATCACGGTGCAGCCGCCCGCCGCACGGGCCGCGCTCTCGAGCAGCTCCGGATGGCTGACGCCCACCACCAGCACCGTATCGGGCGGCGGGGTGAGAGTGCCGGCGCCGAGGAAACCGGCGAGTGCGCGCCCGAGGCGCGACTCGCTGCCGCCGGCGGCCTGGGCAGCAGGCGCCGCCGCGCCGGCGCGTGCGGCTGCCGCGTCACGCTGCAGCTGCGGATCGCGACCATCGACGTGCGCGAGCAGTCCGCGCGCGAAGCTCGCCGCCTCCGCTGCGGCGCCGATGCGGTACTGGACCCACTGTCCGTGGCGCAACCGCTCGAGCAGACCCGCATCGCAGAGGATCTTCAGGTGCCGCGAGACGCGTGCCTCGCTCTGCCCGAGCGCCTGCGCCAGATCCGAGACGGTCAAAGTGGCCTCAAGGCACAGCGAGAGCAGCCGCAGCCGCGTGGCCTCGCCCGAGGCTCGCAGCCACTTCAGCAGAACAGCAGGTGCGACGCGATCCATTCAAAGAACTCTACAACTCTTTGAGATGACCGTAGCCTAGCATTCTGCGGCAGCGGGAACCAGCCAGGGGCCTGACACAGCCGTCGCTGCGGCCTATTGTTTCATTAAGGGTACGATCAGAGGTTTAAATTGCCTCAGTGGATCGCTTCAGACCCTCCGAAAGTCGGTGTCGGCGCAAATAACGCCTCGATGTCCACCGGATCGAACCGGTAGGGCCGATGACAGAACTCGCACGTCACGGTCACCGATCCCTGCTCCTTCAGCACGTCCCGTACTTCATCGGGGCCGAGCGCCCGCAGGAGCCCGGCCACCCGTCCCTGGCTGCAGCGGCATTCGAAGCGCACCGACGAGCCGCGAAACAGCCGCAGGTCGTGTCCGGGGAAGCTCTCCGCCAGCGCTTCCTCGACGCTCCCCTGAAGCAGCGCCCCCGGCCGCAGGCGCCCGATCCCCTGCTCCGCCCCCTCCCAGGCTTCGGCCACCTCCTCCGGGTCGGGCGCGCCCGCCTCGGGGAGCTTCTGCACCAGCATGCCCGCGGCGCGCTGCCCGTCCGCCACCAGCAGCACACGCGTGGGCAGCTGCTCCGAGGAGGCAAAGTAGGCCTCGAGCGACTCAGCGAGCGAGCTGCCGCTGAGCGGCACGATGCCCTGGTAGCGCAGGCTCCTTTCCTCCGCCTCGATGGTCACGGTGACGCGGCCATCCGTGCCGGCGAGCTGCCGGAAGAGCGCGCCGCGGACGCCGGCCGCGGCGAGCGCCTGCACCGCGGCCGCGTCGCAGCGCGCCACCGCCCGCAGGCGAAAATCGTGCGTGCACTGCGCCACCAGCAGGCTCACCGCGCCGTTTCCCTGCAGCTGCAATGTCAGCGTGCCGCGGAACTTGAGGGTTGCGGCCAGCAGCACCGAGGCCGCAACCGCCTCACCGAGCAGCCCGGTCACCGCGGCCGGGTAGTCCGCGTGCGCGCGCAGCTCGCGCCAGGCGCTCGCGAGGTGCACCCAGTGCCCGCGCACCGGCCGTTTCTCGAAAATGAAGCGACGCACCCGGTCGGGGTCCGCAACAGAGGTTTGATCGGTCATGGGCACAGAATGGGGCGGGTGTTCGGGCAACTCAACCCCGCGCTGCTGACAACACGGGTCACGGCCGCCTCAGCCGCTGAGCTTCCTGCGCAGCAGATCGTTGAGCTGCGCCGGGTTCGCCTTGCCGCCGGTCGCCTTCATCACCTGGCCGACGAAGAACCCGAACAGCTTGTCCTTGCCGGCGCGGTACTCGGCGAGCTGCGTGGGATTTGTGGCCATCACCTCATCGATCGTACGCTCGATAGCGGAGCTGTCGGTGATCTGCTTCAGGCCCTTCGATTCGATCACCCCATCCGCGCTCGCGCCCGTTGCCCACATCAGCTCGAACACTTCCTTGGCGATCTTGCCCGAGATGGTGCGGTCGGAGATGCGCGCGAGGAGTCCTGCGAGGCGCAGCGGCGCGAGCTTGCCGCAGCCGATGTCGAGACCCTCCTTGTTCAGCGCCGCGGCGAGCTCGCCCATCACCCAGTTGGCGGCGAGCTTGGCATCCTGCGGCGCCGCGCGCACGAGCTCCTCGTAGTAAGCGGCCAGCTCGCGGCTCGCGGTGAGCACGCCGGCGTCGTACGCGGAAAGGCCGTACTGCGAGCGCAAGCGCGCGGCTTTCTGGTCGGGCAGCTCCGGCAGCGTCGCGCGCACCGCTTCGATGAACGCCGCATCGAGCTGCACCGGCAACAGGTCCGGATCGGGGAAGTAGCGGTAGTCGTTGGCCTCCTCCTTGGAGCGCATCGAGCGCGTCTCGCCCTTGTCCGGATCGTACAGACGTGTTTCCTGAACCACCTGGCCGCCCGACTCGAGCAGCCCGATCTGGCGCGCGACCTCGTAATTGATGGCGCGCTCGACGAAGCGGAAGGAGTTGAGGTTCTTGATCTCCGCGCGCGTGCCGAATTCTGCCGTGCCCGCCCGCCGCACCGAGACGTTGGCATCGCAGCGCAACGACCCCTCCTGCATGTTGCCGTCGCAGATCTCCAGGTAGCGCACCAGCGTGTGCACCTTCTTCATGTAGGCGACCGCTTCCTTCGCCGAGCGCATCTCGGGCTCGGAGACGATCTCCACCAGCGGCGTGCCGGCGCGATTGAGATCGATGCCGGTCATGCCCGCGAGTCCCTCGTGCAACGACTTGCCGGCGTCCTCCTCCAGGTGCGCGCGGGTGATGCCGACGCGCTTGACGGCGCCGTCCTCGAGCACGATCTCGAGCGAGCCGTTGGCGACGATCGGCAGCTCGTACTGGCTGATCTGGTAGCCTTTCGGCAGGTCGGGGTAGAAGTAGTTCTTGCGCGCGAACACCGAATGCGTGGCGATGCGCGCATTGATGGCGAGCCCGAGCTTCACTGCCATGCGCACCGCTTCGCGCGTTCAGCACCGGCAGCACTCCCGGGTAGCCGAGGTCGACGAGGTTTGCCTGCGCGTTGGGCGGGGCGCCGTAGGCGGTGGCGGAGCCGGAGAAGATCTTCGACTGCGTCGCGAGCTGCGCGTGGATCTCCAGCCCGATGACCGTTTCCCAGCCGCTCACGCGTAGTCCTGTGGCACGCGCGTGTGCCAGTCGGTGGCGCGCTGCAGGGCGTGCGCGGCGCAGAGCACGCGCGCCTCGCTGAAGTGCGGGCCGACGATCTGCAGCCCCACCGGCAGATCCTGCACGAAGCCGCACGGCACGGAGATCGCGGGCAGCCCGGCGAGATTCGCGCCGATGGTGTAGATGTCGTTCAGGTACATGGTAATCGGGTCGGAAGTCTTCGCGCCGAGGGCGAATGCCGGCGTCGGCGTCGTCGGCCCCATGAGCACGTCCACGCTCTGAAACGCGCGGATGAAATCCGCGTTGATGAGCGCGCGCACGCGCTGGGCTTTCAGGTAATAGGCGTCGTAGTAGCCCGCCGACAGCACGTAAGTGCCGGTCATGATGCGCCGCTTCACCTCGGCGCCGAAACCCTCGCCGCGCGAGCGGCGGTACATGTCGTTGAGGTCGCGCGGATTCTCACAGCGATGGCCGAAACGCACGCCGTCGTAGCGCGCGAGGTTCGAGGAGCATTCCGCGGGTGCGACCACGTAGTAGACCGGTACCGACAGCGGCAGGTACGGCAGGCTCACCTCGGTGAGCTTCGCGCCCAGGCCCTCGTACACCCGCAGCGCCTCGCGCACGCAGCGCTCGTAGCCCGGATCGAGCCCCTGGTCGAAGAATTCCTTCAGCAGCCCGATCCTCATCCCCGCGAGCGGCTCCCCGAGGGCGGCGACGTAGTCGGGCACCGGCTGGTCGACGCTGGTGGAATCATTCGGCATCGAAGCCGGCCATCTCGCGCAGCATGAGCGCCGCATCCGCAGCGCTCGCGGTGAGCACTCCGCCCTGATCGAGGCTGGAGGCAAAGGCGACCATGCCGTAGCGCGAGACGCGCCCGTACGTGGGCTTGATCCCCGTGACGCCGCAGAGCGCGGCGGGCTGGCGGATCGAGCCGCCGGTATCGGTAGCCGTGGCGCCCGGCACCAGGCGTGCGGCAACCGCCGCCGCGGAGCCGCCCGAGGAGCCGCCGGGCACGAGCTCGCGATTCCAGGGATTGCGCACCGGCCCGTAGAAGCTCGTCTCGTTGGAGGAGCCCATCGCGAACTCATCCATGTTGGTCTTGCCGAGCATGACCGCGCCGGCGCGCTTCAGCTTCGCCACCACGGTGGCGTCGTAGGGCGAGATGAAATTGTCGAGCATCCGCGAGCCGCAGGTGGTGCGCACGCCCTGGGTGCAGAAGATGTCCTTGTGGGCGATCGGCACGCCCGCGAGCGCGCCGCCGCTGCCGCTGCCGAGCGCCAGGTCGGCGCCGCGGGCGTCCGCGAGCGCCGCATCGCGCGTCACCGAGATGAATGCATTGAGCGCGCCCTGGCTCTTCTCGATGCGCGCGAGCAGCTCGCTCACCAACTCGAAGCTCGAGAACTTGCGCGCGCGCAGCCCCGCGGCGAGCTCGGTGAGCGTGCTGCGGTGAAGATCGCTCACGCGCGGCTCACTCGATGACCTTGGGCACGAGGTACAGGCCTGCCGCAGTAAGCGGCGCATTCCCCTGGTACTGCTCGTGATGGTCCCCCTCGGTGACGGCATCGGGGCGCAGTCGCTGTGACAGTCCGGGAAGCGGATGCGCCATCGGCGCGACGTTGGCGGTGTCGCACGCGTCCAGGGCGCCGACGAAGTCGAGAATCCGCGACAGGCTGTCCTGGTAGACCGGGATTTCCGAGGGCGTGAGGTCGAGGCGCGCCAGGGCGGCGATGCTCGCGAGCTGCTCGCGTGTGAGGGCCATGGCAGGGTGAGCCGTGCGCGTGGGAAGTGAGAAAACCAGCCCAAAATCATACATGTTGCCTTGCTGAATGTCCTGTCGGTTGCTAGATTACGCGCCACTTTTGGGGGTCTCCCCGTGGGTCTCTTCCGGTCGCTTCATGTTCAAACGCCTGCGCGGTTATTTCTCCAGCGATCTGTCGATCGACCTGGGCACAGCCAACACGCTGATCTACGTGCGCGACAAGGGCATCGTGCTGAATGAGCCCTCGGTGGTCGCGGTGCAGGACGAGCCGACGCGCGGCGGCAAGGTGATCGTCGCGGTGGGCACGGAGGCGAAGGCCATGCTCGGCCGCACGCCGGGGCACATCACCGCCGTGCGGCCCATGAAGGACGGCGTCATCGCCGATTTCACCTACACCGAGAAGATGCTGCAGTTCTTCATCAACAAGGTGCATGGCAACCGCACGCTCAAGCCCTCGCCGCGCGTGCTGGTGTGCGTGCCCTTCGGCTCCACGCAGGTGGAGCGGCGCGCGATCCGCGAGTCCGCCGAAGGCGCCGGCGCGCGCAACGTCGCGATCGTGAGCGAGCCGATGGCTGCGGCGGTCGGGGCGGGCCTGCCGGTGCACGAGGCGCGCGGCTCGATGGTGCTCGATATCGGCGGCGGCACCTCCGAGGTCGCGGTGCTGTCGCTGAATGGCGTCGTGTACGCCAACTCCGCGCGCATCGGCGGCGATCGCATGGACGAGGCGATCATGAACTACGTGCGCCGCAACTACGGCATCCTGATCGGCGAGGCGACTTCCGAGCGCATCAAGATCGAGATCGGCTCGGCCTATCCCGGGCAGCAGGTGCGCGAGCTCTCGGTCAAGGGCCGCAACCTCTCCGAGGGCGTGCCGCGCAGCTTCACGCTCAACAGCAACGAGATCCTCGAAGCGCTGCAGGAGCCGCTGCAGAGCATCGTGAGCGCGGTGAAACAGGCGCTCGAGCAGACCCCGCCCGAGCTCGGCGCCGACGTCGCCGAGCGCGGCATCGTGCTCACCGGCGGCGGCGCGCTGCTGCGCGACATCGACAAGCTGCTGACGGAGGAGACCGGGCTGCCGGTGGTGGTCGCGGACGATCCGCTCACCTGCGTCGCGCGTGGCGGCGGCCGCATTCTCGAGCTGATGGACGAGCTGGGGCCGGGACACTTCGGCCTCGAATAGCGCCAGGGAGCGCGCAACCCTTCAGTGGCAGCGTTCGGTACAGCAGCCGGCAGACCGCTGGGGCGCGGCGGCTCTCCGGGCTTTCGCTTCACGCTCTACGCAGTGCTGTCGGTGATCATCATGTATCTCGACCAGCGCCAGCACTACCTGGAACAGGTGCGCTATGTGCTGCAGGCCGCGGCCTACCCGATCCAGCTGGCAGTGAACTCCCCGCCCGCGGCATGGCGCTGGCTCAGGGAGAGCCTGCAGACGCGCGAGGCGCTGCAGGCGCAGAACGCGCGGCTGCGTGCCGCACAGCGCGATCTCGAGCTGCGCTCCATGCGCTACGAGGCGCTGGCGCGCGAGAACGGCGAGCTGCGCGGCCTCGCCGCAGCGCTCCCGCCGGTCGCCGACCGCTGGCTGCCCGCGGAGATCGTCAACATCCAGCTGAGCAGCCTCAGGCAGCGCCTGCTGATCGATCGCGGCGCGGCCAACGGAGTGTTCAAGGGACAGGCCGTGCTCGATGACAAGGGCCTCATCGGCCAGACGACCCATGTCGGGCCCTGGAGCGCGGAGGTCATTCTGATCACCGACCCCGAGCATGCGGTGCCGGTGCTTATCGAGCGTACCGGGCTGCGCACCATCGCGGTCGGCGCCGCCGACACCACCTCGCTCGCACTGCCGTACCTGCCGGCGAATGCCGACATCCGCAGCGGCGACCTGCTGCTGACCTCGGGCCTCGGCGGGGTCTTCCCGGAAGGCTATCCGGTGGCACGCGTCAGCGAAGTGCACCGCGACGCGGTGCAGCCGCTCGCTCAGGTGCGCGCGACGCCGCTGGCGCACCTCGATTCCGACAGCGAGGTGATGCTGGTGTGGTTCCGCGCCGGTCATCCGGCAGCGCCCGCCGCGACCACCCTCGGTGACCCCAGGAGCGGTAACGCGGCAATCCAGCCACAGGCGGTGAAGCCGCCTGCGGCGGCGCCGGATTCGAAAGCGACACCGACGCCAGCCCCGACACCCGCAAGCGCGCCGCCGCAGGCGCCGGACAAGGCGCAGCCGTGAACATCGACTCGCGCGGCCGCATGCTGCTCACGGCGCTCGTGGCGCTGATACTGACGGTACTGCCGCTGCCGCCGTGGCTCGATATCCTGCGGCCCGCGTTCCTGGTTCTCATGGTGCTCTACTGGTCGGTGAATGCCCCGCGTACCGGCGGCATTGCCCTCGGCTTCTTCGCCGGGCTCGCCCTCGACGTGTTCCAGGGTCCGGTGCTCGGGGAGCACGCGCTCGCTCTGGCACTCGTGTGCTACATCGCGGTGCGCGAGCACCAGCGCATCCGCTCCAAGCCCGCCTTTCAGCAGGCGCTGATCGTGTTCCCGGCGCTGATCTTCTACGAGTTCGTGGTGTTCGCGATCGACGGCTGGACCGGTCATCCGGTCACCAGTCCCCTGCGCTGGGTCCATACCGTGACCGGTGCACTGGTGTGGCCGCCCGCGGCTGCCATTCTTGCCTACGGCGCCGGGCGGCGCTCATGAGCTGAGCTGCCATGCCGGCGGTACGCATCAAGGATCACTGGCGCGAGCAGCGCCTCTTCGACCAGCGCGCGATCATCTGCGCGGTGCTGATGGGGCTCGCCACCGCCGGACTGATCGTGCGCCTCGCTGTGCTGCAGGTGGCGCGTCACGACTACTACGCCGAGCTCTCGCAGGGCAACCGGGTGCGCACCGAGCCGATCCCGGCCGCACGCGGCCTGATTCTCGATCGCAGCGGCGAAGTGATCGCCGGCAACCAGCCCGCCTACCAGCTCGAGCTCGTGCCCGAGGAAGTGCCGGACATCGACAGGACGCTCGCGAACCTGGTGCAGCTCGGTCTGATCCGCGCCGAGGACGTGAACGAGATCGAGCGCACCATCGATTCGAGCCGCATCTTCGACAGCGTGCCGATCCGGCTGCGGATGTCCGACGAGGACGTGGCGCGCTTTGCCGTGCGGCGCTTCGAGTTCCCCGGGATCGACATCAAGACGCGCCAGACGCGCTGGTATCCGAACGGCGACCTCGCGGTGCATGCGCTCGGCTATGTCGGCGCGATCAGCGAGCAGGACCTCAAGCACATCGATCGCAATGCCTACGCCGGCACCTCACTCATCGGCAAGCTCGGCGTCGAGGGCACCTACGAGCACGAGTTGCACGGCACCAACGGCTTCCGCGAGGTGCTTGTGAACGCTCAGGGACGGTCGGTCGAGCGCCAGGGTGCACTGATGCATGCGAGCCTGCGCACGAAACCACCCACGGCGGGGGACGACCTGGTGCTGTCGACCGACCTCAAGGTGCAGCGCATCGCCGAGAGCGCACTCGCCGGCCATCGCGGGGCGGTCGTGGCGCTCGATCCCTCGAACGGCGATGTGCTGGCGCTCGTGAGCCTGCCGGGCTTCGACCCGACGATGTTTGCCCAAGGCATCACCGCGGCCGAGTACGGCGCACTGCAGAATGACATCGACCACCCGCTGTTCAACCGCGCGCTGCGCGGCACGTACCCTTCAGGCTCGACCATCAAGCCGGTGCTCGGGCTTGCCGCACTCACCGATCACGTGATTGAGGCGAACGCCAAGGTTTTCTGCAACGCTGTCTTCTACCTGCCGGGCAGCCGCCACGTATGGCGCGCCGACAAGGACGAGCCGCGCGGCTGGCTCGACCTGCCGGAGGCGATCTCGCGCTCCTCCGACGTGTACTTCTACCGGCTCGCCTCGACGCTCGGAATCGAGCGCATGGCGGCCTTCCTCGAGCCCTTCGGCTACGGCCAGGTCACGGGCATCGACATCGGCGGCGAGAAGCCCGGGATCCTCCCCTCGCCCGAATGGAAGCGCAGGGCGTTCAAGCGTCCGGAGGACAAGGTCTGGTTTCCCGGCGAGACGGTGAATATGGGTATCGGTCAGGGCTACCTGCTGGTGACGCCGCTGCAGCTGGCGCACATCACGGGGATCCTGGCCGAGCGCGGCCGCAACTTCCGCCCGCGCCTGGTCAAGGGCACACGCGATGCGGCTGGCCACGTGCACTGGCTCGCCCCGGTCGAGGGTGCCCCGATCAGGGGTGTGTCCGATGACGATTGGGCGGTGGTGGTCGACGCGATGATCGGCACCACGCACTGCGCTCGCTATTGCGGCACCGGCTGGGTCGCCTTCAAGGGCGCGGCGTATCAGGCCGCGGGGAAGACCGGAACGGCTCAGGTGTACAGCGTTGCGCAGAACGCGAAATACAACGCGAAGACCGTGCCGGAGCGGCTGCGCGATCATGCATGGTTCATCGCCTTCGCGCCGGCGGAGGCGCCGCGCATCGCGGTCGCGGTGCTCGTTGAGAACGCCGGCTTCGGCGCGAGCAACGCAGCGCCGATCGCGCGCAAGGTGCTCGACGCCTACCTGCTCGGCGCCGACGGCAAGCTGAAGCCGCAGCCGATCGAGACGGCGCCCGGCCCGGGTAAACCCCGAGAGACCGCACCCGGCGAGACTCGGCCGGCGCGCACACAGACGACTGCCGATCAGGCGGAACGCCAGCCGAGGCCCCGAGCATGATCTACGAAGAAGTCAGCTCCAGCTCCCGCACCCGCCGCACCCTCAGCGGAGCGGCGCGCGTGCTGCTCGAGCTGCGCATCGACGGGCCGCTGGTCGTGGGGCTGTCGCTGATCGCCGCCTACGGGCTGGTGGTGCTCTACAGCGCCTCCGGCCAGAGCGTGCCGACGCTGTTGCGCACGGCGGCGCGGCTGCTGCTCGGCGCGATCGCCATGCTGCTGCTGGCGCGCGTCAATCCGAACTTCCTGCGCCGCTCGGCGCCGTGGCTGTATGCGGGCGGCTGCGTGCTGCTGGTGATCGTCGCGGCGATCGGCCATAGCGGCATGGGCGCGCAGCGCTGGCTGGATCTGGGACTGTTCCGCTTCCAGCCCTCCGAGCTGATGAAGCTTGCCGTGCCGATGATGTGTGCCTGGTACCTGCACGAGCGGCCGCTGCCGCCGGGCTGGACGTCGCTCGCCGCTCTCGGGCTGATGATCCTGCTGCCGGTCGGTCTGGTCGCCATGCAGCCCGACCTCGGCACCGCGGCGCTGATTGCGGTCGCGGGCGCGCTGGTCATCGTGCTTGCGGGCCTGCGGCTGCGCGTGATTCTCGCGCTGCTGGCACTCGCTGCCGCGGCCGCCTGGTTCAGCTGGAGTTTCATGCACGACTACCAGCGCAAGCGCGTGCTCACCTTCCTCAATCCGCAGACCGATCCGCTCGGCGCGGGCTATCACATCATCCAGTCGCAGATCGCCATCGGCTCGGGCGGCGTGTTCGGCAAGGGCTGGATGAACGGCAGCCAGGCGCAGCTGGAATTTCTGCCCGAGCGCTCGACCGATTTCATCTTCGCGGTGATCGGCGAGGAGTTCGGCCTCCTCGGCCTGCTGCTGCTGCTGCTCCTTTATGTATTCGTCGTCGGCCGCGCCATCTATCTTGCCACCCAGACGCAGGACACCTTCGCGCGCCTGCTTGCCGGCAGCCTCGCCCTCACCTTCTTCGTCTATGTCTTCATCAATGCCGGCATGGTCACCGGGCTCCTGCCGGTAGTCGGCGTGCCGCTGCCGCTGGTGAGCTACGGTGGCAGCTCGGTCGTGACGCTGCTGGCCGGCTTCGGTATTCTCATGGCGCTGTATTCGCGGCGCAAACTCATCGGATCATAGTTGAAGCGAAAGTCCTTATTCGTGCTGGCGCTCGCCTGCTGCCCTGTGGCTGCGCAGCCGGCGGCAGCGCCCGCGGCCGGCTTCGACCTGCAGCGGCCGGAGATCGCAGCGTTCGTCGACGAGGTGGTGCGGCACGACGGTCTCGACCGCCGCCAGGTGCGACATCTGCTGAAAGAGGCGCAACCGCAGCCGAAGATCATCGAGATCATGAACCGGCCGCTCGAGAAGGTCGCCCCCTGGTGGGAGTATCGCGAGCGCTTCGTCAACCCCGAACGCATCAGCGACGGCGTGCAGTTCTGGAACGATCACAAGGAGTCGCTCGAGCGCATCGCGGCGCAGTATCAGGTGGCACCCGAGTATCTGGTGGCGATTCTCGGCATCGAGACCAAGTACGGCCGCAGCACCGGCCGCTACCGCGTGCTGGATGCGCTCGCCACGCTCGCCTTCGATTACCCGCCGCGCCAGCGCTACTTCAGCGGCGAGCTCGAGCAGTTCCTGCTGCTGGTGAGGGAGAACCAAGCTCGATCCGCTCACCACCACGCGGCTCGTACGCCGGCGCGATGGGCGCGCCGCAGTTCATGCCCTCGGCCTATCGCCGTTACGCGGTGGCTGCCAATACCGACAAGCCTCGCGATCTGTGGGGCGACTGGGACGACATCCTCGCGAGCGTGGCGAACTACCTGCACGAGGACGGCTGGACCGCCGGTGCGCCGGTGCTGGCGGAGACCAGCCTCGACCCGGACCCGACCTTCCAGATCGAGCCGCACAATGTCGAGCTCAACGCGACCCTCGACAGCCTGAGCGCACACGGTGTGCGCCTCGACCCGCACTTCGACCCGCGACTGCCGGCGGATACCCCGGCGGTGCTGTTGTCCGCCGAGCAGCGCGACGGTCCTGCCTACCGTGTGGGTTTCCATAACTTTTACGTGATCACGCGCTACAACAGCAGCGCCCGCTACGCGATGGCCGTGTACGACCTTGCCCAGGCGATCGCACAGCAGGTGCACGCCGCCGCGGCGGCCGCTGCGCCGTGAGGCATCTGCAGCGCGTGCTGCCTGCCGCGCGCAGCAGCGCGCTCACCGCCTGGCTGCTGCTGCTTGCCGCGTGTGCCGTAACCGCACACCGCCCGCCCGCGCCGCCCCCGGCGCCCGCCGCGGCACCGCTGCCGGCGCCGCCGGCCGACATCGGCGCAATCCCCGACGCGCTGCCACGGCCCGAGCCGCGCAGTGCCCACGGCAATCCGCCGTTCTACGACGTGCTCGGTCAGCGCTACTTCGTGCGCGCTCTCGCCGACGGCTACCTCGAGCGTGGCGTCGCCTCCTGGTATGGCCCGGCATTTCATGGCGGCAACACTTCCAGCGGCGAGCCCTACAACATGTACGCCATGACCGCCGCTCACAAGACGCTGCCGCTGCCGACCTACGCGCGCGTCACCAACATGAAGAACGGCAGGAGCGTGGTGGTGCGCATCAACGACCGCGGGCCGTTCGTCGCCAATCGCCTCATCGACCTTTCCTACACCGCCGCCGCGAAGCTCGACATGCTGCGCGAGGGCACCACGCTGGTGGAGGTGCGGGCGCTGACGCCGGGCGTGCCCGATGAGCTCACGCGCAGCGCGCAATCGCCACCGCCGGCGCTGTACGTGCAGGCGGGCGCGTTCGCCGATGCGCAAAACGCGCAGCGTCTGCTCGCTCGGCTGCAGGCCGCCGGCCTGGCCGCATTCCTCGCATCGCCGCTGCAAGGCAAGTCGCACCTGTACCGCGTGCGCCTCGGCCCGGTGAGCAGCGTCGCGGAATTCGATGCGCTCGCCGCGCGGCTGGCGGCGCTCGGCATCACCGATGCGCGACTGGCTCTCGACTGAACCGTGTGGGCGCTGAAGCCCCGCGGCGCCGCGCTTGGCGTTAAGATCGCCGCGCTTGCCGCACCTCACAAGGAATCCTAAGCCCGTGATCCGTTCACTGCTCGCCGGCCTCGCCATTGCACTCGCTGCCAGCAGCGCAGCGTCCGCGGCCGCACCCATTCCCGCGCCGCCGGCGGTCAACGCACGCTCCTGGATCCTCGTCGACCATTTCAGCGGCCGGGTACTGGCGCAGAACAACGCCGAGCAGCGCGCCGAGCCGGCAAGTCTCACCAAGCTGATGACCGCGTACGTGGTGTTCACCGCCCTCAGTGAGGGGCGTGTGAAGCTCACCGACCAGGTCCGCATCAGCGAGCACGCCTGGCGTACGCAGGGCTCGCGCACCTTCGTGCAGGTGGGTACGCAGGTACCGCTGGACATCCTCCTCAAGGGGATGATCGTGCAGTCCGGAAACGATGCCACCATCGCGCTCGCCGAGCACGTCGGCGGCACCGAGGCGGCGTTCGCGCAGATGATGAACGAGTACGCCCGGCGGCTCGGCATGAAGTCCAGCCACTTCGTGAACAGCGACGGCCTGCCCTCGCCGGAGCACTACACCACCGCGCGCGACGTGGCGACGCTCTCCGACGCGCTGATCCGCGGATTTCCCCAGTACTACCCGCTGTTCAGCCTGCGGGAGTTCATGTGGAACAACATCCGCCAGGGCAACCGCAACACCCTGCTCGGCAAGGACCCGAGCGTGGACGGTCTGAAGACCGGGCACACCGACAGCGCCGGCTTCTGCCTGGCGAGCTCCGCCAACCGCAACGGCACGCGCCTGGTGGCGGTGGTGATGGGCTCACCGAGCGAGAAGGCGCGCGAGGAGGCGAGCGCGGCGCTGCTCGATTACGGCTACACGTTCTTCGAGACGCTGCGCGTCAAGGCGGCGCGCGAGACGGTGCTCAAGCCGCGCGTCTACAAGTCGGCGAGCGAATTCGCCGCCGTGGGCGTGCCGTATGACGTGTATGCGACGGTGGCCCGTGGCCAGGCAGCCACTCTCAGAAGCAGCGCGCGCCTGAGCAGCGAGCCGCTGTTCGCTCCGCTCGCCGCGGGTCAGGCGGTGGGCGAGCTCACGGTCGCCGACGCAGGCGGCGAGGTGATCGCGCGCGTGCCGCTCGTGACACTCGCCGCAGTGCCGCAGGGAAGCTTATGGACGCGCATGATCGACAGCATAGCGCTGTGGTTCCATTGAGGAGAGGCGCATGGCCGAGCCGCTGCCCCTGTGCTACCTGAACGGCGCCTACCTGCCGCTCACCGAAGCGCGCATCTCCCCGCTCGATCGCGGCTTCCTCTACGCCGACGGCGTCTACGAGGTGATGCCGGTGTACGGCGCACGGCCGTTCCGCTTCGCCGCCCACTGCGAGCGCCTGGCCCGCAGCCTTGCGGGCATCAGCATGGAGGATCCGCACACTCCCGCGGAGTGGCGCGCGATTCTCGGCTCGCTCATCGAGCGCAACGGCGGCGGCGACCAGTACGTGTACTGGCAGGTGACCCGCGGCGCGCAGCTGGGTCGCACTCATGCGCCGCTGCCGCACATCCCGCGCACGGTATTCGCTTTCTGCGCGCCGCTGCCGGCGATGAGCGCCGACACGCTGGAGAAGGGCGTCAGCTGCGTGACCGCGGCGGACACGCGCTGGGCGCGTTGCGACATCAAGTCGACCGCACTGCTCGCCAATGTGCTGCTGCGACAACTGTCAGTGGACGCGGCCGCCGCCGAGACCATCCTGCTGCGCGATGGCGAGCTGACGGAGGCTTCCGCGTCCGCGGTGCACGTGGTGCTGGGCGGGGAGATGCTGATGCCGCCGAACTCGCGCCGCATCCTGCCTGGCACCACGCGCAGTGCGGTCGAGGAGATGGCGGCGCGCGCCGCCATCCATTGCCGCGTGGTGCCGATCAGCGAAGCGCAGCTGCGCGCCGCGGATGAGGTGTGGATCTCCGCCGCCACGCGTGAGGTGCAGCCGGTGACCTCGATCGACGCCCACGCGGTGGGCAGCGGCAAGCCCGGCGCGCTGTGGCGGCGTGTGTACGATGAGCTGCAGCGCTACAAGCAGGAGCTCGCCGGGACCCCATGGTAAACGCGCCCGCGCCCACAGCCGGCGTGTCGATGCTCCTGCTGAAAACGCGCGCCTGTAACTGCTTTGTCACCGCCCGGTGACCGGCTGGAAACTGACGGGCCGGCGGCAGCCCCGTTAGCATGCCCTGATGTCCATCACCCTTGACCAGGTCACCAAGCGCTACGCCGGCGCGCCGGTGGTCAACGATGTCTCGCTCGACATCGGCGATGGGGAGTTCTTCGTGCTGCTCGGCCCCAGCGGCAGCGGCAAGAGCACGCTGCTGCGCGCGGTCGCCGGCCTGTCGGGCGTCGACCACGGCCGCATCGCGCTGCACGGCCGTGACGTCACGCATGTCGCCGCGCGCAAGCGCGGCGTGGGCCTGGTGTTCCAGAACTACGCCCTGTTTCGCCACATGACGGTGGCGGAGAACATCGAGTTCGCGTTGCGCGTGCGCCGCGTGCCTGCCCGGGCGCGCCGCCAGCGCCGCCAGGAGCTGCTGCGACTGGTGGCGCTCGATGGTCTGGACGATCGCCTGCCGGCGCAGCTTTCCGGCGGGCAGCAGCAGCGCGTCGCCGTGGCACGCGCGCTCGCGCACAAGCCCGAGGTGCTGCTGCTCGATGAGCCCTTCGGCGCGCTCGACGCCAAGATCCGCGAGGAGCTGCGGCGCACCATCCGCCAGGTGCAGCGCGAGCTCGGTATCACCACGATGCTGGTGACGCACGACCAGGAGGAAGCCTTCGCCCTGGCGGACCGCATCGGCATCATGAATCTCGGGCGGTTGCTGGAGGTGGGCGCGCCGCACGAGCTGTACTCGCGGCCGGCCACGCGCTTCGTGGCGACCTTCCTCGGCGCTGCGAACCTGTTTCTCGCCCGCCGCACGCCCGAGGGGGTGCAGGTGGGCGCCACCATCATGGCCACCGCCGAGCACTCCCCCGTTGCGCCCGAGCATGAAGTGGTCGCGGTGGTGCGCCCGGAAGAGATCGAGCTCGCGGCCTCGCGCGAGGCGCTCGGCTCGCGCTACCTCGGCCGCGGCGTCGTCGACGAGGTGACGTTCACCGGCGCGCTGGAGCGGCTGCGCGTGCGTCTTGCCGATAGCGCGCCCGCACCGCTGCTCGCCTTCGCCGACGGCGAGGCGAACACCGCTCTGCAGGTGACGCGCACCCGGCCGGCACACCGCGGCGTGGAAGTGCGTGCCGGGCAGGAGGTCGCCATCGGTGTGCGCCGCATTCACGTGCTGCCCACGCCGCTCTCGAGCTTCACCGCCTGCGCCGCGACCGCGCTGCTCGCCGAGGCGCTGCGGGGCCAGCCGCTGCTGGCGGAGCTCGTGGCGCGCATGCGCACGCGCGTGGCCGTGCGCCTCGAGCCGCAGCTCGGCGTGCCCGACGCGCCGTGCGCGACACAGGCAGCGTTCGTCGGCACTACCGTCATCGGCTCGCAAAGCGAGTGCGCGCAGCGCGCCGAGTGGCTGCTGCGCCGGGGAGCGAAGGACCTGCTGGTGCTGCCCGCGCACGTCGCCGCGCCGCAGCGGGTGCTGATCCACTGGATCGGCGACGCGGCACGCAGCGCGACGCTGGCGGTGTCGGCGAGCGTGCTGCGCCACGTGCCGGCGGAGGCGGTGTATGTCGGCATCTTCCCCGATGACCCCGCCGGCACACGCGCGCCACAGGGCATGCGCACGCTGCTCGATGCGCGCTCGGAGGCGCAGGCGGCGCACGGGCTGGAGATGCGCACCGAGCTGCGCTTCGGCGAGGTCGCCGAGCAGCTCTCGCGGCGCCTGGCGGAGGCGCCCGCGCAGATGCTGATCGTCGGCGTCAGCGAGCTGGCGCGCTTCGGCGAGCGCTTCCGCGCACTGCTCGACGGCGGGCAATGGCCGGTGCTCATCGTGCAACGCGGTCCGCCATGAGCTTCCGCAAGCCCAGCGTCCTGCCCGGCTTCGGGCTGACTTTCGGCTTCACCACCTTCTTCCTCAGCGCGATCGTGCTGCTGCCGCTGGCGGCGCTGGTACTGGCCGCGGCCTCGATGCACTGGGCCGATTTCGTGCGCGTGATCTCAAGCCCGCGGGCGCTCGGCTCCTACCGCCTGTCCTTCGGCGCATCGTTCCTCGCCGCATCCATCAATCTGGTGTTCGGCCTGATCATCGCCTGGACCCTGGTGCGCTACGAGTTCCCGGGCCGCAAGCTCATCGATGCGCTGATCGACATGCCCTTCGCGCTGCCCACCGCGGTCTCGGGCATTGCGCTCACCACGGTGTTTGCGCCCAACGGCTGGATCGGGCGGTATCTGGAACCGCTCGGCGTGAAGGTGGCCTACACCTGGCTCGGCGTGACGCTCGCGCTGACCCTCATCAGCATGCCGTTCGCGGTGCGCGCGGTACAGCCGGCGCTGCTCGAGGTGCAGCACGAGCTGGAGGAGGCCGCCGAAACGCTCGGCGCCAGGCGCTTCTACGTGTTCCGCCGCATCATCCTGCCCACGGTGCTGCCGGCGCTGCTCACCGGCTTCACGCTGTCGTTCGCGCGCGCCGTCGGCGAGTATGGCTCGGTGATCTTCATCGCCGGCAACCTGCCGATGAAGACCGAGATCACCCCGCTGCTCATCGTCATCCACCTCGAGGAGTTCGACTACCAGGGGGCGGCGGCGCTCGGTGTCGTGATGCTCACGATTTCCTTCGCCGTGCTGCTCGCCATCAACCTGTTGCAGGGTTGGGGGCGCCGCCGCCACGTGCAGGCGGCGCACTGATGGCCGCATCCCTCCCCCACGACCTCGCCGGCGAAAGCGCGCGTCCCGGGCAGCACACCTGGATGCACGCCATCGTGCGCTGGCTGTTCATCACCGTGTCGCTTGCCTTCCTCGCCGCGGTGCTGCTGGCGCCGCTCGCCACCGTGTTCGCCATGGCACTCGCGCACGGCCTGGCGGCGTATCTGCACAGCTTCGCCGATCCCGACACCGCCGCGGCGATCCGCCTGACGCTCACCACCGCGCTGGTAGTAGTGCCGATCAACACCGTATTCGGCCTTGCGGCCGCGTGGGCGATCGCCAAGTTCGAGTTCCGCGGCAAGAGCATCCTCATCACGCTCATCGACCTGCCGCTGGCGATCTCGCCGGTGATCTCCGGCATGATCTTCGTGCTGCTGTTCGGCCTGCACGGTTGGTTCGGCGCGTGGCTGCAGGAGCACGAGATCTCCATCGTGTTCGCACTGCCGGGCATCATGCTGGCTACCATGTTCGTGACCTTCCCTTACGTGGCGCGCGAGCTGATTCCGCTGATGCAGCAGCTCGGCAACGACGAGGAGGAAGCGGCCATCACCCTCGGCGCGGGCGGCTGGATGACCTTCTTTCGCGTGACGCTGCCGAAGGTGCGCTGGGGCCTGGTGTACGGCATGGTACTGTGCAACGCGCGCGCCATGGGCGAGTTCGGCGCGGTGTCGGTAGTCTCCGGCCATATCCGCGGGCTCACCAATACCATGCCGCTGCATATCGAGATCCTCTACAACGAATACAACTTTGTCGGGGCCTTTGCCGTTGCCTCACTCCTCACCCTGCTCGCGGCCGTGACGCTGGTGGTCAAGACGCTGGTCGAGCGTGCCGGCTACCGCAGGCGCTGACGCAATGCTCGAGCGTCTGCAACGCCTGTGGAGCTCGCTGTGGCCGGATCCTGCGCGCACCAGCCTCACCTGGTGGCTGGTCGCGATCAACCTCACCCTGGTGCTGCTGGTCGGCGGCGGCATCACCTGGTCGGCGAGCCGCATGCTGCACGATCTGGCGGACGAGCAGGGCAAGGCACGCGTGCAGCTCGCCGCCACCACCGCGCGCGAGGATCTGCGCCGCCTCGGCGAGGACGCGCACGCCGCGGCGCGCGCGCTCGCCGACCGCCCGACGCTGCAGCGCCTGGTGGCGGAAGGCCAGAGCGAGGCGCTGCCGCCGTTCCTGCGCCGCTCCTGCGAGGCCGCTGGCGTGGATGCCTGCGCGGTGCTCTCGGGAAAGACCGTGATCGCGGTGTCAGGTCCCGCGCTCGACTGGCAGCAGGTGGTCACCGCCGCCGCCGAGCAGGGCGCGACGTTCATGGCGCTGCCGGTGACCGAGCGCGTCCCGCTGCTCGGCGCCCGCGCCACGCTCGGCGATCAGGGCCTGATGGTGTACGTGGTGCGCCGTCTCGACGAGAAGCTCGCGCGCACGCTCAGCGATCAGGTGGGCGCGGAGGTGCGGCTCATCGATTACCGCACCTACATCAACGGCGCGGTGAGCGCCTTCACGCCGCTCTACGCCGCCGCGCTCGCCGACGGCCGCTCGGCGGTGCAGCGCATCGACGCGCAGGACGCCTACGCGTCCGCCGTGCCGGTATTCGCCCCGAGCGGCGAGGCGATCGCGCTCATCGAGGCACTCCTGCCGACGAGCGCCGTCGACACGCCTGCCCGCCACTTCCTGCGCCGCCTGCTGCTCGCCGCGCTGCTGCTGGCCGCGCTCGCGGTGCTCGCGGGCGTGATCCTCGGCGAGCGGGTCGCAGGCCCGGTGCGCGCGCTCACCGCCGCCGCCACGCGCCTCGGTGCCGGCGACTTCTCCGCATCCATCCCGCCCGGCGGCGCGGCGGAGGTGGGTGCGCTGGCGCACACCATGGAGGACATGCGCCGCAACCTCATCGAGCTCACCAGCACGCTGCGCCGGCGCGAGGCCGAGGCGCGCGCGGTTCTCGGCGGCATCGTCGAGGGCGTGTATGCAGTCGACAGGAACCGCATCATCCGCTACGCCAATCCGCAGGCGGCGCGGCTGCTCGGCGTCGCGCCCGAGGAGGCGGCCGGGCGCTTCTGCGGCGACGTGCTCAGGCCGCGCGACGAGGACGGGCGGCGGCCGTGCGACTTCCGCTGCCCGATCGTGCAGGCGCGCAGCGAGGGCAGCGCCAAGGCGGTCGAACACCTCGCCGCGGCGAGCGGTGCGCCGCGCACCACCGTGATCACCAGTGCGGCGCCCGTTGAGGGCCTGCAGGTGCAGGTGATCCGCGATGAGACCGAGCTCGAGGCGGTGCGCCGCGCCCGCGACTCGGTGCTCGCCAACATCTCGCACGAGTTCCGCACCCCGCTCGCCGCGCAGCTCGCCTCCATCGAGCTGCTGCTGGCCGGCCTCGATGACCTGCCGCGCGAGCAGCGGCGCGAGCTGGTCGCCTCGCTCGAGCGCAGCACGCGGCGCCTGACGCAACTGATCGACAATCTCCTCGAGAGCGTGCGCATCGAGTCCGGGCAGCTCGCCATCCGCCAGCAGCGCGTGGCGCTCGGCGAGATCGTCGCCGAGGCGCAGGCGATGGTGGAATCGCTGCTGGCGCAGCGCCGCCAGCAGCTCCTGGTGAGCCTGCCCGAGGAGCTGGCGCTGCTGAACGGCGACCGCACGCGCCTGACCCAGGTATTCGTCAACCTGCTGGCCAATGCCAGCAAGTTCGCTCCCGAGGGGAGCGTGGTGCGCATAGGCGCCGAAGCGCACGCGGGTGAGGTGCGCGCCTGGGTCGAGGATGAGGGCGAGGGTCCCGCCGCCGGCGAGGACGCGCAGCTGTTCGCACGCTTCCGGCGCGGCGGCGGTGAGCCTGAGCCCGCAGGTCTTGGTCTCGGCCTGTGGCTGGTGAAGTCGATCATCGAGCGCCATGCCGGCAGCGTCGCCTTCGAGCGCACGGCGGCCGGCCGCACCCGCTTCACCCTCACCCTGCCGACGGAGAGCGGTCCATGAAAGTACTGGTTGCCGACGACGATGCCGACCTGCGCGAGCTGATCGCGTTCACACTCGCCCAGGCCGGGTATCTGGTGATCAAGGCCGCCGACGGCGGCGCGGCGCTGCGCCGCTTCGAGGAGGAATCCGCGGACCTGGTGGTGCTCGATATCAACATGCCGGCGCTGTCGGGCTTCCAGGTGTGCGAGGCGATCCGCGCCCGCTCGCGCGTGCCGGTGATGATGCTGACGGTGCGCGGCGAGGAGGAGGACCTGGTGCGCGCGCTCGGCCTCGGCGCGGACGACTACCTCACCAAGCCCTTCAGCCCGCGCACGCTGCTCGCGCGCATCAGGGCGCTGCTGCGTCGCGCGGGGATGGAGCCTGCCGCGCCGCTCGCAGCCGGGCGCGTGGCGCTCGACCTCGAGGAGCACACGGTGCGCATCGCCGACGCCGAGCCAGTGCGTCTCACCAAGCTCGAGCTGCGGCTGCTGCAGATGCTGCTCGCCAATGCCGGGCACGCCGTCAGCTCCGATCGGCTGCTGGTGCAGGTATGGGGCCATCGCAGCGGCGGCGACCGTCAGCTGCTGAAGCAGCTGGTGCACCGGCTGCGCCAGAAGATCGAGGCGGACCCGGCGGCGCCGCTGCTGCTGCGCACCGCGGCCGCGGGCTACAAGCTGGTCGTCGACTGAGGCGCGCGCCGCACGCGCAACCCATGCGCCGCGGGTGAGTGCGCTAGTGCAGCGAGATCTGATCGAACACGCCGCCGTCGCTGAAGTGCGTGCGCTGTGCGCTCTGCCAGCCGCCGAAGTCGGCGATGGTGGCGAGCTTCAGCGACGGGAAGCGCGCGGCGTAGCGCGCCGCGACCTGCGCATCGCGCGGCCGGTAGTAGTGCTGCGCGATGATTTCCTGGCCCTCGCGGCTGTAGAGATAGCTCAGGTACGCCCGCGCCACCTCGCGCGTGCCGTGGCGCAGCGCCGCCTTTTCGACCACCGCCACGGGAGGCTCGGCGAGAATGCTCACCGAGGGCACGATGATCTGCAGCCTGTCGGCGCCCACCTCGCGCAGCGCGAGCAGCGCCTCGTTCTCCCACCCCACCAGCACGTCGCCGAGGCCGCGCTGCACGAAGGTGGTCGTGGCGCCGCGCGCGCCGGTATCGAGCACCGGCACGTTGCCGTAGAGGCGGCGCACGAACTCGCGGGCGCTGGCATCGTTGCCGCCCGGCTGCGCGCGTGCCCACGCCCACGCCGCCAGGTAATTCCAGCGTGCGCCGCCAGAGGTCTTCGGATTGGGCGTGATCACCGCGACTCCCGGCCGCACCAGATCGCCCCAGTCGCGAATGCCTTTGGGGTTGCCCGCGCGCACCAGGAATACGATGGTGGAGGTGTAGGGCGAGCTGTTATCCGGCAGCAGGCTCTGCCAGTTGACCGGCAGCAGCTTCGCGGCCGAGGCGATGGCGTCGATGTCGGCGGCCAGAGCGAGCGTCACCACGTCCGCGGCGAGCCCGTCGATCACCGAGCGCGCCTGCTTGGCCGAGCCGCCGTGCGACTGATCGACGCGCACCTGCTGGCCGGTCTTCGCTTTCCAGTAACGGGCGAAGGCAGCGTTGAAATCCTCGTACAGCTCGCGCGTCGGGTCGTAAGAGACATTGAGCAGCGTCACGTGCGCGCCGCCGGCGGGCGCGCCCGGCCCGCTGCAGGAGCCGAGCGTCGCGAGCGCGAGAGCGCCCAGCAGCAGGGCGGCGAGCACGCGCATGGACGGGTGTGCCGGTCGCATCAGTGGATGCTAGCCGCGCGCGCGCCCCCTGTCAGTCGGCAGTCGGTTACAGGGCGGTGACGGGCGCTACAGGCGCAGCGCGCGCCGCAGATGCGGCTCGAGTGCGTCGGCGCAGGCGCCGACCGTGCGCGGGCCGCCGAGCTCGGACAGCTGCGTCATCGCCAGCCCCGGGTAGCCGCAGGGATTGATGCGGTCGAAAGGCGCGAGGTCGAGCGCGACGTTGAGCGCCAGGCCGTGATAGCTGCCGCCGCGGCGCACGCGCACGCCGAGGCTTGCGAGCTTGCGGCCGCCGACGTACACCCCGGGCGCGTTGCGGCGGCATGCGGCGCTGATGCCGAACTGTGCCGCCAGATCGATGACGCTGCGCTCGAGCGCGCTGACGAAGTCGCGGATGCCCAGCCCCGCACGCTTCAGATCCACGAGCGCATACACCACCAGCTGACCGGGGCCGTGATAGGTCACCTGCCCGCCGCGGTCGATCTGCACCACCGGGATATCGCCGGGGGCCAGCAGGTGCACGCGGCTGGCATTCATTCCGAGCGTGAACACCGGCGGGTGCTCGAGAAACCAGATCTCATCGGGGGTCGCGCCGTCGCGCTCCTCGGTGAAGCGCTGCATCGCATGCCAGGTCGGCTCGTACTCCACCAGGCCGAGGCGCCGGATCAGCGCTGCCGGCGCTGTCCGCTCTCTGGGCGCAACGGGCGCCGCAGCGGGCACGGGAGCCGGCGCGCGCGGCGCCGCCGTCGGTATGAATTGCGTGCTCACGTCGCGAGCCTGCGGTTGTCGAGCCCGGCGTTGTTGCGATCGAGCGCCTGCTCGGCGCGATAGCTCGAGCGCACCAGGGGTCCCGCAACGCACTCGAGGAAACCGAGCGCCAGCGCCTGCTCGCGGTAGCGATCGAACTCCTGCGGCGTGACGAAACGCTCCACGGCCAGATGATTTACCGTCGGGCGCAGGTACTGCCCGAGCGTCACGATGTCGACGCCCGCGGCGCGCAGGTCGGCGAGCGTTGCGGCGATCTCCCCATCACGCTCGCCGAGGCCCAGCATCAGGCTGCTCTTGGTGAGCACGGCGGGACGGTGTTGCTTGGCGTGGGCCAGCACCCGCAGCGTCTGCTCGTAGCCGGCCCGCGGGTCGCGCACCGGGTGCGTCAGGCGCCGCACGCGTCTCGATGTTCTGTGCAAACACCTCGATCCCGGAGTCGACCACGGTCGCGACGTCGGCAAGCACGCCCTGGAAATCCGGGGTCAGGGCTTCGACCGCAGTGCGGGGGTTGCGGTGCTTGATCGCGCGCACGCAGGCGGCGTAGTGCGCGGCGCCGCCGTCAGGCAGATCATCGCGGTCGACGGAGGTCAGCACCACGTAGCGCAGCTTCATCAGCTCGACGGTGCGCGCGGCGTGCTCGGGCTCCTGCGCATCGAGCCAGCCGTGCGGGTTGCCGGTGTCGACCGCGCAGAAGCGGCAGGCGCGCGTGCACACCGCGCCCATGAGCATGATGGTGGCAGTGCCCGCGTTCCAGCACTCCCCGATGTTGGGACACTTGGCCTCCTCGCACACGGTGGCGAGGCGATGCTCCCTGACGAGCGCGCGCACTGTGTGGTAGCCCGCGCCGGTGGGCGCCCGGGCCTTCAGCCACGGGGGCTTGCGGCCAGCGGGCGCCGGCGGTGAGCCGCTGCGTGCCTTGATGCCGTCCCGGACCGCGGTAAAGCCTTGAGGTGTAAGGTATTTCTCGCCGCTGCGCGCGCGCGCGGCGTCGGCCACGATCGGGATGCCCTTGAGCTCGGACATGCGGCTCATTCTACCGCAGGCAGCCGCGCCGTAAGTTTCGCCAGGCGCTCGGGCGTGCCCACGTCGGACCACTCCCCGCGATGCACCTCGCCGCGCACCCGCCGCGCGGCGATGGCGCGGTTGAGCACCGCAAGCAGCGGGAAGCGTCCCGGAGTGCAGCCGCTGAAGAACTCCGGGCGATAGACGCCGACGTTCGCGTAGGTCAGGCGCTCGCTGTCACGGTTGACGACGACGTCGCCCTCCAGGCCGAAGTCCCCGCGCGGGTGGTGCGGGGGGTTGGGGATCAGCACCAGGTGCGCGTGCGCGTCGGGCTCGAGCTTCACGCGAGCGAAGTCGATGTCGGTCCAGATATCGGAGCTGACGACCAGGAATGGCTCCGGCCCGAGCAGCGGCACCACGCGGAAGATGCCGCCACCGGTCTCGAGCGGCACCGGTCCCTCGTCGCTCCAGGTGATCGTCACGCCGTAGTCGCGCCCGTCGCCGAGCGCGGCGCGCAACTGCTCGGCGAGCCAGGAGACATTGATCACCACCTCGCGCACGCCAGCACGCGCCAGCGCCGCGAGGTGCCAGGCGATGAGCGGCCGCCCGCGAACGCACACCAGCGGTTTGGGAAGCGAATCGGTGATCGGGCGCAGGCGCTCGCCGCGGCCGGCCGCCAGCAGCATCGCCTTCATGTGTGCGCCCCGGCCCGCTCGGCGGCCACGCGTGCGTTGGCACGCGGCAGCTGCATCACGAGGCGCTGCTCGATGAAGCCGGCCAGCGCCTGGAGTTCGGCATAGCGCGCGCTCACCTCGCGTACGTAATCGAGCGTACGCGCAAGATCGGGCAGGTAGCCGCTCTTGCCGTCGCGATACCACAGGCGGCAGAAGATCCCGAGCACCTTGATGTGCCGCTGCACGCCGATGAGATCGAACCAGCGCAGGAACTGCGCCTCGCCGGCGCCGGCCTCGCCTCCCTGGGCAAGCAGCCGCGCGCGGTACGCGCTCACCCAGCCGACCACGCGCTCGCGCGGCCAGGCGATGTAGCAATCCTTCAGCAGCGACACCAGGTCGTAGCCTACCGGCCCGCGCAGCGCGTCCTGGAAGTCGAGGATCCCGGGGTTGCGTGCGCCGACCACCATGAGGTTGCGCGAGTGGTAGTCGCGATGCACGAACACCACCGGCTGCGCGAGCGCCTCGCGGATCAGGAACTCACAGGCATCGGCGAGCAGCTGCCGCTCCGCTGCCGAGAGCACCACTGACAGATGCCTTTCGAGGAACCACTGCGGCATCAGTGCCATCTCGCGCGCGAGCTCGCTGCGGCCGTAGGGCGCGAGCTCGGCGCAGGCCGAGCGGCCGCGCACCTGGATGGCGGCGAGCGCATCGAGCGCGTCCATATACAGCGGCCCGGGGTCGTCCCCGGCCTCGAAGCGCTGCAGGTAGAGCGTCGCGCCGAGGTCCTCGAGCAACACCAGGCCGCGCGCGACGTCGGCCTGGTGCACGTGCGGCACATGCGCGCCGAGAGACTCGAGCAGCGCTGACACCTTCAGGTACGGCCGCACGTCTTCCTTGCCGGGCGGTGCGTCCATCACCACGTAAGTGCCGTCGCGGCAGAAGGCGCGGAAGTAGCGGCGGAAGCTCGCATCGGCCGAGGCCGGCTCGATGCGCAGCACCGTGCGGCGCAGCTCGCGCGACAGCCAATCGTGAATCAGCGCCAGTCGCGCGTCGGTCTCGAGCATGTGAGAGTTATGGTTTTTTCGGCCTGCGTCGCTGCGGCGCGCCATTATAATGCCGCCCTTAATGCTGCGTTCGAGCCTATTCGGGACCGCGATAGTTGCGCTCGGCAGCATCATGCCCGCCGCCTGGGCGGCAGATCCTGTGTGTCCGTCACAGATCGCGCAGCCCCTGACGCTCGGCACCGCGCCGGCCGCGACCCCGGCGACCCCGGCGAGCGCGGCGGGCGTGAAAAGCGCGCTCGCGAAAGCCGCCGACAACGGCAACATCGAGGTCACGGCCGACTCGGTGGAAGCGGATGTGGGCGCCGACAGGAACAAGGCGACGCTCAGAGGCAACGTGGAGGTGCGCCAGGGCGATCGGGTGATCCGCACCAACGAGGCCGAGATAGACCGCAACAACGGCTCGGTGCAGACGAACAGCCACGTCGACTACAGCGATCCGCTGGTGCAGGTGAACGGTGCGAGCGGCAGTTACTCCGCCAGCACGGGCGCGGAATTCAAGTCAGCGCAGTTCTCGCTGCGCCAGCGGCCGGCGCGCGGCGAGTCGCAGCAGATGCAGCTCACGCCCCAGGGAGTGCTGCAACTCAAAGGCGTGACCTTCACCACCTGCCCACTGGGCGACAACTCATGGCAGATCAAGGCCGACAGCATCGTGCTCGACACACATGACAAGATCGGCACGGGCCGCGATGCGCACATCGATTTCATGGGGGTACCGCTGATGTATCTGCCGTGGGTGTCGTTCCCGCTGTCGTCGGAGCGCAAGAGCGGCTTCCTTTTTCCGACCATCGGCAACATGTCCTACGGCGGCCTGGAGCTCTCGGTCCCCTACTACTGGAATATCGCACCCAACGTCGATTTCACGTTCGAGCCGACCGAGTACAGCCACGCCGGTGCCGACCTCGGCGGCGACCTGCGCTTCCTCACCGAGAGCCAGCACGGCGAGCTCGACTGGAACTATCTTCCCTACGACAAGTCCTTCGACGGCAGCCGCAACCGCGTGCGCTTCGCCGACGTGGCGGACCTGCCGGACTTCTGGCGCCTGACTCTGCACGCCGAGGAAGTGAGCGATCCGTTCTACTTCGAGGACTTCTCGCAGGGCCCGGAAGGCACCAGCACCGCGTTTCTCGAGCGCAGCGCCATCTTCTCCTACCGCGACGAGCACTGGCGCATCGACGGCGAGGCGCAGCAATTCCAGACCATCGATTACACCCTGGCGGTCGATGAGCGCCCGTACGCGCGCGTGCCGCGCATCGCCGCCAGTAGCGACTACACCCTGGGGGGAATCCTCCACTACGGCTTTGATTCCGAGCTGGCCTACTTCCAGCGCCCCGGGGGGACACTCGAAGTGAGCGGCTGGCGCGCGGACGTGACGCCCGGGATATACCTGGATCTGACCGGTCCGGGGTACTTCGCGCGTCCCGCGTTAGCCTGGCGCGCTACGCAGTACGAGCTGCAGTACACGCTGCCCGGCGAGCCGCGCTCACCGTCGCGCACCCTGCCGATCGCGAGCTTCGACACCGGGCTGCTGTTCGAGCGCGCCAGCGGCTCGCACGACCAGCACACACTCACGCTCGAGCCGCGCCTGTTGTACCTGAAGGTGCCCCACCGCGATCAGCAGGACCTGCCGGTATTCGACAGCGCGCTTCCGGACCTGTTGAACGCGGTGGAGCTGTTCCGCACCAACCGCTTCGTCGGCGCCGACCGCCAGAGCGATGCCGACCAGGTGACGGTCGGGGTCACGAGCCGGCTGCTGGATGCGCAGAACGGGTCGCAGTTCATTTCCGGGACCTTCGGTCAGACCTACTCGTTCGAGGCGCCGCGCGTGCTGCTGCCCGGCGAGGTGCCGGGCACCGAGAAGCGCTCGAGTCTGGTCGCGCAGCTGGCGCTCACGGCATTCCAGGACTGGAGCGCCGGTGTCGGGGTGCTGTGGGATCCACAGACGCAGGGGAGCGAGGAGACGCAGCTCAACCTGCAGTACAAGCCCGCCGCCACCTCGGTCGTCAACCTCGCGTACCGCTACGAGCGTTACACCCTCGACCAGGTCGAGGTCTCGGGCGCCTGGCCCATCAGGCGCAACTGGAGCGTGTTCGCCCGCGAGGTCTACTCGCTGAGCGACCACGAGTACAACCTGCAGGCGGCCCAGCCCGGGGTCGTGCAGCCCGGGATCGTGCAGAGCGGAACCCTGGTATCGGCGCCACTGGTCGGGTTTCTGGAGCGTTTCGCCGGCTTCGAGTATCGTGCGTGCTGCTGGCGGGTGCGGCTCGGGGTGCGCCGCTACGTCAGCAATCACAATGGGACCCAGGACACCGGGGTGTGGCTGCAGCTGGAACTCGGAGGCCTGGCCAGTGTCGGATCGGCATCGGACGCATCGCTGGGGCAGGAGATCCGGGGCTACGTGCCGCCCGAGGGAATGACCAACAGGAATCCCGGCCCGCTCAAGAGCGTCTGGTAGAGGCACAGGAATCATGCGGCGGTTATTAACTTCGACCTGGATCGGGCTCCTCCCGGCGGCCGCCCTGTTTGCGCAGGGCGCGTGGGCGCAGACCCGCGAGCTCGCCACCCGCGGCGACCTCCTCGATCGCGTGGTGGCGATCGTCAACGACGGCGTGGTCCTCAACAGCGACCTCGATGCCCAGATCGACGCCGTAAGCTCGCGGCTGCGCGAGCAGAAGCTCGAGCTGCCGCCGCAGAACGTGCTGCGCCAGCAGGTGCTCGAGCGGCTCGTGCTACAGGAGATCCAGCTGCAGCGCGCCACCCACGCCGGGCTCAAGGTCACCGACGAGACTCTGAACTCGGCCCTGCAGGACGTGGCGAAGCGCAACAACCTGACGCTCTCGCAGCTGCCCGATGCCCTGTCGCAGCAGGGCATCGACTACCCCTCGTACCGCGACGGCATCCGCAGGGAGATCACGCTCACGCTCCTGCGCCAGCGCGACGTGCTGCAACACATCAGCATCACCCCGCGTGAGATCGACCAGTACCTCGAGAAGCAGGCCAAGACCCCTTCCGAGCGCAACGAGTACAACGTCTCCCACATCCTCGTAGCGGTTGGCCAGGAAGCCACCCAGGCGCAGCTCGACGCGGCGACCCGGCGCGCTACGGAGGTCTATGAGCGCGCCAAGGCTGGCGAGGACTTCGCCAAGCTCGCGGTGGCCTATTCGAACAGCCAGACGGCGCTTGATGGCGGGGCGCTCGGCTGGCGCAAGGGCGGCGAGCTGCCCACCTTCCTCACCGACGTCATCGCGAAGCTCAAGCCCGGCGAGGTGAGCGAGCCGCTGCGCACCCCGACCGGTTACCACATCATCAGGCTGAACGAGATGCGCGGCGCCGCGGAGAAAGCGGTGGAGGACCAGATCCACGTGCGCCACATTCTCATGAAGACCAACGAGCTCGCCGATGATGCCACGGTGCGCGGCAAGCTCATGGCGCTGCGCGATCGGATTCTCGCGGGCGAGGACTTCGCCGGCCTCGCCCAGACCTCCTCCGCGGATCCCGGCTCGGGGGCCGAGGGGGGCGATCTCGGCTGGGCCGGACCTGGCACGTTCGCGCCCGAGTTCGAGCAGGCGATCGCGGGGTTGAAGGACAACGAGATCAGCCAGCCCTTCAAAACGCAGTTTGGCTGGCACATCGTGCAGATGCTCGGCCACCGCCGTTTCGACAACACCGACGAGCTCAAGCGCCGGCAGGCCATGGATGCGATCCGTGCCAGCAAGGCCGACGAGGAAACGGAGCTGTGGCTGCGGCGCATGCGGGATGAGGCGTACGTCGAATACAAGTCGTAGAACACATGCAGGGGAGCGCGAGAAGAGGACTTCCGGGGACGCTGTGAATCCGTCCCTGGAAGCTCCGGGAAAAACGTCCCTGTTTTTCACGGCCCCGGAAGTCCTCTTCTCGCGCTCTCTTCGCCTCTGTCTCGCGACATGATTGCGCGTATCGCGTTGACGAGTGGGGAGCCGGCCGGGATCGGACCGGATTTGTGTCTCGCGCTCGCCGCCGAGGAGCTGCCCTGCGAGCTCGTGTGCCTGGGCGATCGCTCGCTCCTGGAGCAGCGCGCCCGCGATCTTGAGCTGACGGTGGCGCTGCCGGCCTGGGAGGGCGTGCACGGCGCGACGCCCCGGCCACACGCCCGCGGGAGCCTGAGCCTGCTGCACCTGCCGCTCGCCGCGCCGAGCCTGCCGGGCAAGCCCGATCCCGCCAACGCCCCTTATGTGCTCGCACTGCTTGATCGCGCGGTCGACGGCGCGCTCGGCGGGCAGTTCGACGCCATCGTCACTGCGCCGGTGCACAAGAGCGTCATCAACGACGCCGGCATCGCCTTCAGCGGGCACACGGAATATCTCGCCGCGCGCACGCACAGCCCGCGCGCGGTGATGATGCTGATCAGCGGGGAGCTGCGCGTGGCGCTGGCCACCACGCACCTGCCGCTACGCGCGGTGAGCGCCGCCATCAGCGTCGATTCCCTGTACGAGGTGGCTGCGATTCTCTCGCGCGAGCTCGCCGGGCGCTTCGCGCTGCGTGATCCGCGCATCGCGGTGTGCGGCCTGAACCCGCACGCCGGCGAGAGCGGCTACCTCGGCGACGAGGAGCTGCGGGTGATCGCGCCCGCCATCGAGCGCATGCGCGCCGCGGGCATCCGCGCCTCCGGACCCCTGCCGGCCGATACCGTGTTCGTGCCGCAGGTGCTCAGCGGTTTCGATGCGGTGCTCGCCATGTATCACGACCAGGGGCTGCCGGTGGTCAAGTACTCGGGCTTCGAGCGCGCCGTCAACGTGACGCTCGGCCTGCCGCTGGTACGCACCTCGCCCGATCACGGCACCGCGTTCGACCTGGCCGGGACGGGACGGGCGGACTGCCGCAGCCTCATTGCCGCGGTGCAGCTCGCCGCCCGGCTCGCCGCCGCCGGGCGCTGATGGCGGGCGCGGCGAGCGCAGCGCATCCGCCGCGCCGCAAGCGCTTCGGCCAGCATTTCCTGCACGACCCGCACGTTCTCGCGCGCATCGTAGGCGCGCTCGATCCGCGCCCCGGCGATCACCTGGTGGAGATCGGGCCCGGTCGCGGCGCGCTCACCGCGCACCTGCTGGAGTGCCGCGGCTGCACGCTCGATGCGATCGAGATCGACCGCGACCTGACGGCGCGGCTGCGCCAGCGCTTCGCGCCTGCCGTGCACTGGGTGCTGCACGAGGCGGACGCGCTCAGGTTCGATTTCCAGGCGCTCGCGCGTGAGCGCGGCGGGCGGCTGCGCGTCGTCGGCAACCTGCCCTACAACATCTCCACGCCGCTCCTGTTTCACCTGCTCGCCGCAGCCCCCACGCTCGTGGATCTCACGCTCATGCTGCAGCGGGAGGTGGTGGCGCGCCTGGCCGCACGGCCGGGCGAGCGCGACTACGGGCGCCTCACGGTCATGCTCGCGCCGTCGGCCGAGGTCGAACGGCTGTTCGATGTCGGCCCGGGCGCCTTTCAGCCTCCCCCGCGGGTGTGGTCGGCCGTGGTACGCCTGCGCATGCGGGCGGCACCCTTGTTCGCGGTAAGTCCGCAGTACGCGGCGCTGGTCGCGGCCGCGTTCGCGCAGCGCCGCAAAACGCTGCGCAATGCATTAAGTCAGCTGCTCACGCGGGAACAGATCAGCGCCTGCGGCATCGATCCGGCCGCCCGGCCCGGGACGCTCACGCCACAAGGCTTCAACACCCTGGCGCAGGCTCTCGACCGCGCGCGCCGCTGACGTTAGTCTGTCCACCAGGCCCCGTGCATGAGGGACTCGCATCATGGCGGTGTACCGTCGTGTCCTGCTGCTCGTCGACTTGACAGAAGACAGCGTCGCCATCGGGCGCAAGGCGCAGGCGCTCGCGGCCGCCCTCGGCGCCGAGATCGAGCTGCTGCACGTGGTGGAGTTCGTGCCGGTCGAGCCGATGGGTGAGGCGCTGATGCCCTCCGCGCACATCCAGGAGGAATTGTTGCAGCGCGCGCAGCGGCGCCTTGCGGCATTCGCCGCCGACCTCGGCATCGCGAGCGCCCCCTGCCGGGTCGAGAGCGGCAACGTCAAGTCCGAGATCGTGCGCGTGGCGCGCGAGCGGCACGCCGACCTCATCATCCTCGGCAGCCGCGAGCGTCATGGCCTGTCGATACTCGTCAATCTTACCGAGGACACGGTGCTGCACGCCGCACCCTGCGACGTGCTGGCCATGCGCGCAAGCCGCAGCTGAGGCGCGGCGCTTTCGGTAGAATGGGCGGGCATGAGCTCCGCCGAACACAAGATCCGCGTTGACGTCGAGACCAGCTATCTCGACGAGCAGTCCGATCCGCGCGAGCGCCGCTACGTCTTCGCCTACACCATCACCATCCGCAACGAGGGCCTGGTGCCGGCGCGACTGCTGACCCGGCACTGGGTGATCACGGATGCGAACGGTAAGGTCGAGGAGGTGCGCGGCGACGGCGTCGTCGGCGAGCAGCCCTACCTCAAACCCGGCCAGGGCTTCCGCTACTCGAGCGGCGCAGTGATCGAGACGCCCGTCGGCGCGATGCAGGGCAGCTACCAGATGCTCGGTGACGACGGCTCGCAGTTCGATGCGCCCATTCAACCCTTCCGGCTGGCGATGCCCGGCATTCTGCAGTGACGCGTTATGCGATCGGCGACCTGCAAGGCTGTGACGAGGAACTGCGCGCCCTGCTCGCGCGGCTGAAGTTCTCGGCCGATCGCGACCAGCTGTGGTTCGTCGGCGATCTCGTCAATCGCGGCCCGGGCTCGCTCGAGACGCTGCGCCTGGTGCATGCGCTGCGCGACAACGCCATCGTGGTGCTGGGCAATCATGATCTGCATCTGCTCGCCGTCGCCTGCGGTGCGCGCCGCCCGCGCAGGTCCGACACGCTCGACGCTGTGCTGGCGGCGCCCGACCGCGAGGTGCTGCTGGAGTGGCTTCTCGGCCGACCGCTCGCCGCTGCGCAGGGGGCCGACCTCATGGTGCACGCCGGCGTGGTGCCGCAGTGGACGGTGGCGCTGACGCTGAGTCTCGCCGCCGAAGTCGGCGCGGCGCTGAGCCGTCAGCCGCGCACGCTGTTCGAGCACATGTATGGCAACGAGCCCGACCGCTGGGACGCGCGCCTCGCGGGCTTCGAGCGGCTGCGCTTCGTCATCAACGTGCTCACAAGGCTGCGCGTGTGCAGTGCCGACGGACGCGTGGACTTCTCGGTGAAGGGTGAGGCGCCGCCGCCGCTCTCGCCGCTGCGTCCCTGGTTCGAGCACCCGCACCGCGCCAGCCGTGACGCGCGCATCATCTTCGGTCACTGGTCGGCACTCGGACTGGTGCAGCGCCCGGGCGTGGTCGGTCTTGACACCGGCTGCGTATGGGGCGGCGCCCTCACGGCGCTCGATCTGGACTCGGATCGCCCGCCGCTGAGCGTGCCGTGCGCCGGCCATCAGCGCATCGGTACTTAGGGTCCCCACGCGACCGTCATCTGCGCGGTCTGCGGCGTATACACCCCCGGAGAGAGCTCCAGGTCCACGGGCTTGCCGCTGCCGGCTGCGACGGCCACGCTCACGCGCTGCGCGGCGCGCACTTCGAGCACGCCGATCGCGCCGGGCATGACGCGGAAGGCGAGGCGCACGGGCCAGTCGGATCCCGCTGCCGGCCTGAGCGTGATGCTGCCCGAGCCGCTGGCGCTGGAGAGGTCCACCAGCAGCGTGTTGCGCTTCCAGCGCTGCGGGAAGGCATCCGCTGCCGGTGCACCGCTGATGTCGAGCTCGTGCACCGGCGCGGGCGGCGGGGACGGCGGATGCTGCCAGGGCCAGTGGGGTGAGGGCAGGTGTCCGCAGGCCGCCGCCAGCAAGGCCACCGCCAGCAGCGCCACGAGTGCAGCGGCGGCACGCACCGCGCTCCCTCCGGGCCTCGCAGCCATCGCCTACTCCTCGTTCCGCCGCCGTAGCGCGTACCATACGCGAACGGCACGGAGGGCACATGCAATCCCTGCAGGCATTCAACTTGCGGCAATGGATCGATGCGAACCGCGCGCAGCTGAAGCCGCCCGTCGGCAACAAGCGCGTGTTCCGCGACGGCGATTTCATCATCATGGTCGTGGGCGGCCCGAATGCCCGCAAGGACTACCACGTCGACCCGGGTGAGGAGTTCTTCTACCAGCTCGAGGGCGACATGGTGCTCAGGACCATGCAGGAGGGTCGTGCCGTGGAGGTGCCGATCCGCGCGGGCGAGGTGCTGCTCATCCCGCCGCAGCTGCCGCACTCGCCGCAGCGCCCCGCCAACACCGTGGGACTGGTGATCGAGCGCGCGCGCCGCCCCGGGGAGCTCGACGGCTTCCAGTGGTATTGCGAGCGCTGCGGACAGCGCCTGTACGAGGAGTTCTTCGAGCTCACCGACATCGAGCGGCAGTTTCCGCCGGTGTTCGAGCGCTTCTTCGCCAGCGTGCCCAAGCGCACCTGCACGCGCTGCGGCACGGTGATGGAGCGCGCCTAGGTGCAGGCGCGCGTCTCGGTCGACGGCCGCGAGCTCGGCGTCGACCTGTCGCACCCGGTGGATCTCGCGCTGGAGCTGGACTTCGCCGGCGCGCAGCCACGGCACTTCGGTGCGCCGCGCGCCAGCTCGCGGGCCTTCGAGACGCCGGGCTTCGGCTTCAAGGGCTCGGTCGAGCGCGGTGCGAGCTGCAACTGCCAGGTGATCACGCTCATCCCGCACTGTAACGGCACGCATACCGAGTGCGCCGGGCACCTGACGCTCGAGCGCCTCGATGCCTGGCGCGTGGCGCCGCCGGGCCTCACTCCGGCGCTGCTGCTGTCGGTCGCCCCGCAGGCCGCCGGGGACGAGAGCACCGAGCCTGCGCCGCAGCCCACCGACCGGCTGATCACGCGGCGCGCGCTCGAACGCAGCTGGCCGCGCGCAGCTCCCTTCGACGCGCGAGCGCTCATCATCCGCACCCTCCCCAATGGCGCCGACAAGCGCGTGCGTGACTACACCGGACAGACCCCACCCTACCTGTCGCAGCAGGCGGCGCAGCTGCTCGTCAGCCGCGGCATTCTGCATCTGATCGTCGACGTACCCTCCCTCGACCGCACGCACGATGAGGGACGGCTCACCGCGCACCGCATCTTCTTCGGCCTGCCGCGCGCTGCCGTACAGCTCGCCGTCGCGGCACGTCCCGACGCCACCGTCACCGAGCTCGCCTTCGTTCCCGACAGCGTCGCGGACGGCGCCTACCTGCTCGGGCTGCAGGTGCCGGCGCTGAGCGGCGATGCGGTGCCGAGCCGCCCGCTGCTGTACCCGATCCTCGAGCCCGCGGCATGAACGCGCAGGCGACGCTCAGCGCCGCACAGGCCCGCGACGCCGCCGATCCGCTGCGCGGCTATCGCGCGCGCTTCGCGCTGCCGCGCGATGAGCGCGGCGAACAGCTCATCTACCTGTGCGGTCACTCACTCGGCCTGCTGCCGCTCGCCGCGCGCGACATCGTCAACGAGGAGCTCGACGAGTGGGCCCGGCTCGCCGTCGACGGCCACGAGCACGCGCACCGCCCGTGGCTGCCCTATCACGAGAATCTGACCGCCGGGCTCAGCGCGCTCACCGGCGGCCTGGCCGACGAAGTCGTCGCCATGAACTCGCTCACGGTGAATCTGCACCTGATGCTGGCGAGCTTCTATCGCCCCGCCGGAAGGCGCAGGCGCATCCTGATCGAGGCCGGTGCATTCTCCTCCGACCGCCACGCGGTCGCCTCGCAGATCGCCTGGCACGGGCTGGACCCCGAGAGCGCCCTCATCGAGCTCGCCCCTCCTGCGGGCGAGGAGCTGCTGCCCGAGGAGCACATCGAAGAGTGCCTCGAGCGCCACGGCGAGGAGATCGCGCTGCTCGTGTGGCCGGGAGTGCAGTTCCGCACCGGCCAGGCCTTCGATCTGGGGCGCATCGCGCGCGCCGCGCACCGCCATGGCTGCCTCGCCGGCTTCGACCTGGCGCATTCGGTCGGCAACACTGCGCTGACGCTGCATGGGACGGATGCGGACTTCGCCGTGTGGTGCAGCTACAAGTACCTCAACGCCGGCCCGGGCGCGATCGGCGGCTGCTTCGTGCATGAGCGGCATGTCCACGCGCAGCCGCGCACCAGCCACAGCGGCACGCTGCCGGGCGCGCGGCTCGCCGGCTGGTGGGGCCACGAGGAGCCGACGAGATTCCTCATGGAGCCGCAGTTTCGCGCCGCCGCCGGCGCAGCTGCCTGGCAGCTCAGCAACCCGCCGATCCTGGCTGCGGCGCCGCTGATCGCCTCGCTGGCAATCTTCACCGAGGCGGGCATGCAACGGCTGCGCTCGAAGTCCGTGGCGCTCACCGACTATCTCGACGGGCTGATCCGGCCGCTCGCCCCCGCAGTGCGCATCATCACGCCCGATAACAGCGCCCAGCGCGGCTGCCAGCTGTCGCTGCGCATCGCCGGCGGTGCCGCACGCGGCCGGCAGGTGTTTGACGGGCTCACGGCGCGCGGCATGGTCTGCGACTGGCGCTCGCCGGACATCATCCGCGTTGCGCCCGTGCCGCTGTACAACCGCTACGAGGATGCCTGGCGCTTCGCCGATGCCCTGACGCAGGCGCTGCAGCAGGCGCCGTGAGCGTGCACGCCGAGCGCGCCGTCAACATCGTCGGCGCCGGGCTCGCCGGCGCCCTGCTCGCGTTGCTGCTCGCGCGGCGCGGGCTGCGGGTGACGCTGTACGAGCGCCGTCCGGATCCGCGCCAGGCTGCGCCCGAGCGCGGGCGTTCCATAAATCTGGCGCTCGCCGCGCGCGGCATGCGCGCGCTCGAGCGCGCCGGTGTCATGCAGCAGGTGCGAGCGCTGCTGATCCCGATGCGCGGGCGCATGATCCACGAGCCCTCCGGCCAGGCGGCGCTGCAGCCTTACGGCCAGCGCGAGCACGAAGTGATCTTTTCGGTGGGCCGCGCCGAGCTGAACCGTGTGCTGATCGAGGAAGCCGCGCGCCATGCCAGTGTGAGCGTGCGCTTCAATCAACAGTGTCTCGGCGCGGATGACCCTGCGCAGCGGCTGCGCTTTCGCGATCAGCCCTCCGGCGCGACCTACGACGTCGCGTTGAGCCCCACCATCGCCACCGATGGGGCGGGCTCGGCGGTGCGCGCCAGCCTCGCAGCCGCAGGGCTGCTCAGCGTGCGCGAGGAATGGCTCGCGCACGACTACAAGGAGCTGACCGTGCCGCCGGGCGCCGCCGGCACGCTCGAGCGGCAGGCGCTGCACATCTGGCCGCGCGGGGGCTTCATGCTGATCGCACTGCCGAACACCGACGGCAGCTTCACTGCGACGCTGTTCCTTGCGCGCGAGGGACCGCAGAGCTTCGCCGCGCTCGGCACGCCGCAGGCGGTCACGCAGTTCTTCAGCCGCGAGTTCGGCGACGCACTGCCGCTGCTGCCGGATCTGCCGGCGCAGTTCGCCGCCCATCCGCAGGGGCAGCTGGGTACGGTATACACCGCGCCCTGGCACCTCAACGGGCAGGTGCTGCTGCTCGGCGATGCCGCGCACGCCATCGTGCCCTTTCACGGCCAGGGCATGAACGCTGCGTTCGAGGACTGCGCGGTGCTCGATGAGCTGCTGGCACGGCACCCTGACTGGCAGGGGCTGTTCGGCGAGTTCGAGCGCTCGCGACGTCCGAACACCGCAGCGATCGCGCGCATGGCGCTGGAGAACTACACCGAGATGCGCGATACCGTGCTCGATGCGCGCTTCGTGCGCCGCAGGACAATCGCCATGGCCCTGGAACGGCGCTTCCCCGGGCGCTTCATTCCGCGCTACTCGATGGTCATGTTTCATCCGGAGATTCCCTATGCCGAGGCGTTGCGCCGCGGCGAGGTGCAGGCGCAGCTGCTGGAGGATCTCGACCCCGGCAGCGGTACCGAGCCCGACCCCGCGCTGGCGGCGAGACTGGTCAACGAGCGCCTGCCGCCGCTCGGGTGAACCCCCGACACACCGCCGCCAGCTTGTTGCCGTCGGGGTCGCGCACGTAGGCGGCATAAAAATCGGGCTCGTACTGCAGGCGCGGCCCCGGTGCGCCCTCCGAGCTGCCGCCGTGGGCAAGCGCCGCGGCGTGGAAGCGATCGACCTCGCTCCAGGAGCGCGCGCTGAAAGCGAGCATCGTGCCGTTGCCAGCGCTCGCCGGTCGTCCGTCAAAGGGCGGGCACAACCAGAGCGCGAGCTCACTCGCGCCGTCGCGCTCGTACGTCCCCCACCCCCGCCATCCCGCCGACTCCCACTCGGCCGATACTTCGCATCGCCGCTGCCCGAGAGCGCCGAGGACCGCATCGTAGAAGCGCGCCGTGCGCGCCGGATCATTGGTGCCGAGACAGATGTAACTGAACATGGAGTGTCCCCGCGTTCAAGGCAGCCCGCGCAATGTCAGTGCTGCCGCGGCGCCTCGGGCGCGTTGCGGCGCTCGAGCGTCACGAACGTCACCGCGTAAGCGTGCTCGTCGTCCGCCGGATGGCTGCTGCACTCGACGTCGACCCACTGGGTGGGATCGAAGTCGGGGAAGAACGTGTCGCCCGCAACGTCGGCGTGCACGTGCGTCAGGTAGATGCGGCGCGCGAACGGCAGCACCAGGCGATAGACCTCCGCGCCGCCGATCGCCACCAGCTCTTCGCTCGGGCCCGCCTGCGCCAGCGCCTGCTCCAGCGAGTGGACCACGATCACCGCAGGCGCGTACCAGCTGCGATCGCGGGTCAGCACCAGATTGGCGCGCCCGTTGAGCGGGCGGCCGATGGACTCGTAGGTCCTGCGGCCCATCAGCACCGGCTTGCCGAGGGTAAAAGCGCGGAAGCGCTTGAGGTCCTGCGGCAGCCGCCGCCACGGCAGCGAGTTGCCGCGGCCGATGACGCCGTTCTGCGCCATGGCGACGATCAGCGAAACCAGCGGCGCTGCGACGCTCATGGCCGCACATTGCCACGGTCAGCACTGCAACGCCATCCGTCGGCAGGCGGCGACCGCTTCAGATCTCAACCGACGTGTTGAGAATCACCACATCACGGAAGGGCATGCGGAAAAATTCCGCCGCCTGCGTGCTGTACTGCTGCATGCGCGCGAACAGCCGTCGCTGCAGGCCGCGCAGGCCCGGGAGCGGCCGCGCGCGCACCACGTGCCGGCCCACGAAGAACGAGCTGTCCTCGGTGAACACCCGCAGCCCGCGCCCGCGACAGGCCTTGAGCGCCTCGGCCACATCGGGCGTCTCCATGAAGCCGAAGCGTGCGGTGATGAAGTACACGCTCGGCGCCGGCTCCTCGACGCGCAGCCGCTGCACCGGATCCTGGCGCGGCGTGTCGGTGATCTCGACGTTGAGGATGATGACCCGCTGATGCACCACGCAGTTGTGCTCGATGTTGCGGATCAGCGCCGAGGGCACGAGCTTCGAGTTGCTGGCGAGGAACACCCCGGTCCCGGGGACGCGATGTACGCCCGCGACCAGCTTCGGCAGCTCGCTGCGCGGCACCGCCAGCTTGGCGAGCGCCGCGCGCAGCTCGAGCCGCCCGTTGCGCCAGGTGGTGAAGATCAGGCACAGCAGCGCACCGAGGGTGAGCGGAATCCAGCCCCCCGTGGGCACCTTCGTCATGTTGCCGGCGACGAAGGCGCTGTCGATGACGAGCATCAGCCCGAAGAGCGCCGCCACCTGCCACTTCGGCCAGTTCCACTGCGTGGCGGCGACGAAAGCGCCGAGGATGGTGGTCACCACCATGGTGCCGACCACCGCCGCGCCGTAGGCGCCGGAGAGCGCATCGGCGGAGCCGAAGCCGATGACGAACAGGCACACGGCGGTGAACACCAGCCAGTTCACCACTGGCACGTAGATCTGTCCCTGCTCGAGAGCGGAAGTCTGCAGCACGCGCAGCCGCGGCAGCAGGTCGAGGTGCACCGCCTGGGCGGCCATGGAGAACGCCCCCGAGATGGTCGCCTGCGAGGCGATCACCGTGGCGGCGGTGGCCAGGATCACCAGCCACGGCAGCACCGCGGGGGACACCAGATGGTATAGCGGATGGTCGACCGGCTTGCCGAGCTCGAGCAGCAGCGCGCCCTGGCCGAAATAGTTGATGACCAGCGCAGGTCCCACCAGCACGTACCAGGAGACGCGCACCGGCCGCCGGCCGAAATGTCCCATGTCGGCGTACAGCGCCTCCGCGCCGGTGAGGGCGAGGAACACCGCGCCGATCACCGCGAGCGCCACCGCCGGACGGTGCACCAGCAGGCCGACGCCGGCCAACGGGTTCAGCGCCGCGAGCACTGCGGGGCTGCGCATGACGGGGATCACCCCGATGACCGCGATCACCACGAACCACACCACCATGATGGGTCCGAAGAGGCTGCCGACGCGCGCCGTGCCGTGGCGCTGATACGCGAACAGTACGGCGATCACGCCGAGCGTGATCGGAATCACCGCCTGCTTGAAGGAAGGGTTGAGAAGCTCGAGCCCCTCGACCGCACTCAGCACCGAGATGGCCGGCGTGATCAGCGCGTCGCAGAAGAAGAATGCCGTGCCGGCGAGCGCCAGCCCGACCGCCACCTTCGCCCAGGTGCTGCCGGTGATCAGTCGTCGCTGCGCGAGCGCGAACAGCGCGAGGATTCCGCCCTCGCCCTCGTTGTCGGCCCGCATGATCACCGTCAGGTACTTCAGGGTAACGGAGATCGCAAGGCTCCAGAAGATGAGCGACAGCACACCCAGCACCGCGTGGCGGTCGAAGCTGCCGGCTGCGCCCACCGCCTCCTGCATGGTGTACAGCGGGCTCGTGCCGATGTCGCCGTAGACGATGCCGACTGCGCCCACGAGCGAGGAAAGACTGAGGCGACGCGCCTGGCTCATGCTGAAAGCTCGTCGGGCACTGATCAGCGCCGGCGCGCCCGCCTGCCGGGGGTCGCCCGGCGCGGCGGCCACAGCAGTGTGCCGCGGCAGCGCTCGAAGCCGCAGCGGCAGGCGAAGATCGCGTCGATGTCCGGCGGGTCATCGGGCTCGCGCTGGATCTGGTAGTCGTAGGTGAGCTCCTCGCCCGGCTCGATGGTGCGCAGGGCGTCGATGAACACGCGGCGGTTCTCGATCACCGACACGCAGTTCGGCGCGCAGGAGTGATTGACGAAGCGCGCCTCGTTGCCGCCGACCCCGGCGTCGATCACGGTGCGCGCGTCGACGATGAAGAGGAAGGTGTGGTTGTCGAGCGCGTCCTTGTGCCGGTAGCGGCGGTCGGCTTCCTCGTGCGAGACGCGCTCGCCGAGGTACTCGATGATCCGTGCGCCGCAGGCGATGCGGCGCGCGGCAAACACCCCGAGGCCGTGAAGCGGCGAATCGCGCACCATGACGAGCGGCGGCGCCGCCGTCTGTGGTGGCGCCGACCTCTGCAGCGACACGGGCTTGCGCCGCGGCGCGCCGCTCATACTGCGACCGGCGCCCGGATGGGCGCGTGATGGCGGTAATTCACGAACTCGAAGTCCTCGTAGCGGTAGTCGAAGATGCTCGGCGGCCGGCGGTGGATCACGAGCTGCGGCAGGGGGAGCGGTGAGCGCGCGAGCTGCAGGTCCGCCTGCTCGAGGTGATTCAGGTACAGGTGGCAGTCGCCGCCGCTCCAGATGAGCTCGCCCGGCTCGAGATCGCACTGCTGGGCGAAGAGGTGCATGAGCAGTGCGTAACTGGCGATGTTGAAGGGTACGCCGAGAAGCACATCGGCGCTGCGCTGGTACAGCTGACACGACAGCCGGCCCGCCGCGACGTACAGCTGGAACAGCACGTGGCAGGGCAGCAGTCGCATGCGGCCGAGCTCGCCGACGTTCCAGGCGCTCACCAGGATGCGGCGCGAGTCGGGAGTGCGCTGCAGCTGCTCGAGCGCCTGCGCGATCTGATCGATGGTGCCGCCGTCGGGGGTGCGCCAGGCGCGCCACTGCGCCCCGTATACCGGACCGAGCTCGCCGCGCTCGTCCGCCCACTCGTCCCAGATGGTGACGCCGTGCTCGCGCAGCCAGGCGACGTTGCTGTCGCCGCGCAGGAACCACAGCAGCTCGTAAACCACCGACGGCAGATGGATCTTCTTGGTGGTGACCAGCGGGAAGCCCGCGGTGAGGTCAAAACGCAGCTGGTGCCCGAACACCGATAGCGTGCCGGTGCCGGTGCGGTCGGCCTTCGGCACGCCCTGCGTGCGCACGCGGCGCATCAGCTCCAGGTACTGCTTCATTGCGCGACCGCAAAGTTGCCGGAAGGGCTGCGTACGCGGTACGCCCACGCGAGCAGGGCGACGCCCGCGACGATCATCGGCACCGACAGCGCCTGCCCCTCGGTGAACCAGCCGCCGGCGAGGTAGCCGATGTGCTCATCGGGCACGCGCACGAACTCGATGAGGAAACGCGCGACACCGTAAACAGCCAGGAACAGCCCCGAGGGTGCCAGCCGCGGCCGCGGGCGCGAGGTGAACCACCACATCGCTGCGAACAGCAGCAGCCCCTCGAGCCCCGCCTCGTAGAGCTGCGAGGGATGGCGGACTTCGCCGTTGACGCGAAACCCCCAGGGCACGGTGGTGACCTTGCCCCACAGCTCGCTGTTGATGAAGTTGCCGATGCGGCCGAAGAACAGCCCGAGCGCCGGCAGCGGCGCGGTGAAGTCGTAGACGTCGGCCGGATGGCGGCCGCGGCGCCAGGCGAACAGCGTCAGCGCGGTGACGACGCCGAGCAGTCCGCCGTGAAAGGACATGCCGCCTTCCCAGATCTTCAGCGGGTACCAGGCATCGTCGGCCCAGAACTGCAGCCCGTAGAACAGCACATAGCCGATGCGCCCGCCGAGGATCACGCCGAGCATGCTGAAGAAGATCAGGTCATCGACGTCGTTGGGCTTCCAGGTCGAGCCGGGTTGGGCCGCACGCCGCCGTGCGAGCCACCAGGCGCCGGCAAAGCCCAGCAGGTACATGATGCCGTACCAGTGCACCTTGACCGGGCCGAGGGAGAAGGCAACCTTGTTGAAGCCGGGGTAGACGAGCATGAGGCGCGAAGTTTAGCCGACCGCGCGCGTCACGCGGCAGAAGAACGCCTTGAGGTAGCGCGTCTCGGGAATGGCCGGATGCACCGGATGGTCGGGCGACTGGCCGCCGGCCTCCAGGATCTGCAGGAAGCGCCCGCTGTGGCGCGCAGCGCTCTGGATCGCGTTGAGCAGCTCGTCGGCGGCCAGATGGTATGAGCAGGAACAGGATACCAGCAGCCCCTCGTCGGCGAGCAGCGCCAGGGCGAGCTGGTTGAGTTTGCGATACGCCGCCTGACCCTGGGGGATGTCCTTCTTGCGCTTGATGAACGCCGGCGGGTCGAGAATCACCACATCGAACTGCTCGCCCTGCGCCGCGAGCATCTTCAGCCCATCGAAGGCATCTGCCCGCAGCACCTCGAGCGTGCTGCCGTTGCGCGCGGCGTTGGCCTGCGCGAACTCGAGCGCTGCCTGCGAGGAATCGAGGCAACAGGCCCGGGCGGCGCCCTGATGCAGCGCGGTCACCGCCCAGGCGCCGGCGTAGGAGCAGACATCGAGCACGCGCGCACCGGCGGCGACATAACGCCTGAGGCGCGCACGGTTGGCGCTCTGGTCGTAGAACCAACCGGTCTTCTGCCCGCCGGCAAGCGGCGCGCTGAAGCACAGCCCCGCTTCGCGCACCTCGATCTCGGCCGGGATGTCGCCGAAAGCGGCCTCGGCGAGCTGCGGCAGGTGCTCGAGCTCGCGCGCGGCGGAGTCGTTCTTCCAGAACAACCCGCGCGGGCTCGCCACCTTCGCCACCGCGGCCTCGATCTGCTCCTTGAGCGCCTCCATGCCGGCGGTGGCGATCTGCCCGACCACCAGGTCGCCGTAGCGATCGAGTATCAGCCCCGGCAACAGGTCCGATTCGCCGAACACCCAGCGGCAATAGGCGGGGCTGCCGAGGCGCTGCGCGCAGCGCGAGCGCCGCGGTCAGCCGCCGCTCGAGGAGCGCCTCTCCCACCGGCTGCGCCGCATCGCGCGAGAGGATGCGCGCGCAGATGAGCGCGTGCGGATTGACGCAGACATAACCGAGAAAGGCGTCGCGGTGCGAGCGCAGCTGCGCCACCGCCCCCGGGATGAACGCGCCGAGCGGCGTGCGCTCGGTGTCGACCTCGTTGCTGAACACCCAGAGGTGCCCGGCGGCGAGGCGCCGCTCCTCGCCGCGCTTCAGGCGCAGCACGCGCGCGATGTCATCGGCTGAAGGCGCCTCGGGAGCTTGCAGGTGGGCCATGCGAAATCAGAGTATACAATCGCAGCGGAGATCCAGGATGCACAGCCGCCATCTCAACGCCGACGGCGCACCGCGGTACACGAATCATCTCATCTCTGAGACGAGTCCGTACCTGCAGCAGCACGCTCACAATCCAGTCGAATGGTACCCGTGGGGCGCAGAGGCCCTGGAGCGCGCACGCCGCGAAGCGAAACCGATCCATCTGAGTGTGGGCTATTCAGCCTGCAGATGGTGTCACGTACTTGAGAGAGAGAGCTTCGAAGACGAAGCCACCGCGCGCATCCTCAACGACAACTTCATCAACATCAAGGTCGACCGCGAAGAGCGTCCCGACATCGACCGCATCTATCAGATCGCGCAGCAGATGCTGACGCAGCGCGGCGGCGGCTGGCCGCTCACCATGTTCCTGACGCACGACGACCAGCGGCCGTTCTTCGGCGGCACTTACTTTCCGAAGGAGGCGCGCTACGGCCTGCCGGCGTTCAGGGACATCCTGCTGCGGGTCGCCGAGTACTATGGCCGCCACGCCGTGGAGCTGCGCCGGCAGAACGATGCGCTGATGGCGGCGTTTGCCGAGCTCGACCCCCAGCCGGCCGGCGCCGACCTCGAGCTGACCCGCGCGCCGCTCGTCAGCTGCCGCGCCGAGCTGGCACGCAGCTTCGACACTCACAACGGCGGGTTCGGCGGCGCGCCGAAATTTCCGCACCCGGAAACGATCGCGTGGCTGCTGCGCTGCTGGCAGGCCAGCGCCGGCTCGCCCGAGCCCGACCTGCAGGCGCGCTACATGGCGACCTTCACGCTGCGCCGCATGGCCGACGGCGGGATCAACGACCAGCTCGGCGGCGGCTTCTGTCGCTATTCGGTCGATGAGTACTGGTTGATCCCGCACTTCGAGAAGATGCTGTACGACAACGGCGCGCTGCTGGCGGTCTACGCGGACGCCGCGCTCGCGAGCGGCGACGCCCGGCACGCGCGCGTGGCGCAGACGATCGCCGGCTGGGTACTGCGCGAGATGCAGTCTGCCGAGGGCGGCTACTACTCGAGCCTCGATGCCGACTCGGAGGGTGACGAGGGCAAGTTCTACGTCTGGGATCGCGCCGAGGTGCGCGCTGCGCTCAGCGCGGAGGAATTCGCGGTGGTAGCGCCGCGCTTCGGTCTCGACCAACCTGCAAACTTCGAAGGCCGCTGGCACCTGCGCGTTGCCGCCACCACGCAGGAGATCGCCCGACTGACAGGTCGTACGCCGCCAGAAGTCGAGACGCTGCTCGGCGCGGCCTGCACGAAGCTGCTCGGCATCCGCGGGCAGCGCGTGCGCCCGGCGCGCGATGACAAGGTGCTGACGTCCTGGAATGCGCTGATGATCCGCGGCATGGCCGCGGCCGCGCGTGCGCTGGCACGCGATGAGCTTGCCGCTTCCGCCACCCGCGCGCTCGACTTCATCCGCGCAACGCTGTGGCGCGAGGGCCGGCTGCTCGCCACATACATGGAGGGCCGTGCGCACCTCAACGCCTATCTCGATGACTACGTGTATCTCGCCGATGCCATCCTCGAGCTGCAGCAGGTGCGCTTTCGCGCCGACGAGCTCGCCTTTGCGCAGCAGCTCATCGAGGTGGTGCTGCAGCATTTTGCCGACGACGCCGGCGGCGGCTTCTACTTCACTGCCGATGATCACGAGCGGCTGATCCATCGCACCAAGGCCTTTGCCGACGATGCCACGCCTTCCGGCAACGGCATTGCCGCGCGCGTGCTGCTGCGCCTCGGGCAGCTGCTCGGCGAGCCGCGCTATCTTGCCGCCGCGGAGCGCACGCTGCGCGCGGCCTGGCCGTCGCTCGAGCGATACCCGCAGGGGCACGTGAGCCTGCTCGGCGCGCTCGATGAGCTGCTCTCGCCCCCCGAGGTCGTCATCCTGCGCGGCGAGGCGCGCACCATCGAGGGCTGGCGCGCGCAGCTCGCGCGCCGCTACGCGCCGCACCGACTGCTGCTCGCGGTACCGGCGGAAGCGCCGGACCTGCCGCCGGCGCTGGCGGACAAGACCCCGCGCGCGGGCCCCGTGGCCTACATCTGCCGGGGAAGCAGCTGCTCCGCGCCGCTCGATTCACTCGAGGCACTGCTCGAGCAGCTGCACGAGCACGACGCGCACGCGCATCCGCCCGCGGCGCCCGCATGATCGCGGCGATTGCGCTCGCGGTGCTCGGGCTGACCGCTGCAGGCGGCGCCGGCGGGTCGCCCTGGGCAGCGCCGGCGAACCTGTTCACTCGCGGCGCGCTCGCCGACGCTCTGGTGACAACAGGGACCGTCCTCGCTCAGCAGCACTTCATGGCGGAGGCAAAAGCGTCCACATCGCGCGGGGTAGCGATCGCACGCGACCTGGCTAACCGTTCAACGGCGACGCCGGACGAGCTGAGCCGGTACGCACAGATCCTTCTCACCTGCGAGCCAACCGAACTGCGCGACCTGCCGACCGCGCGGCACTACGCCGAGCTGGCCGTGGAGAGGTCGGACCGACACGATCCGCACAGCCTCCGTATCCTTGCCGAGGCCTACCGCCAGAGCGGGGATGCTGCGCACGCTGCGGAAAGCGAGCAGCTCGCCTCCAACCTGGCTGCGTCGCGGCAACCCTAGCGGCGTTCAGCCGCGGCACCGGCGAGGCCCCAATCCTCGGGCATTGATCCGAGGCTCCTCTTGTAGCGCGTCCAGAGAGCGCGGCGCAGCCAATCCTCCGCCGCGAGAAGCGGCTCGGCGAGCTCGCAAATCGATGCTTCGAAATCGAGCAGTTGCTCGACGATCCACCGCCGTGTGGGGTGGCCCAGAGCACGGAAGACGGGATTGAGTCGCGTGAGCGGCATACGACTAGCTAACGGCCACGCCCGGACCGGGGCAAGCGGGTGTTTGTGGCCAAGATGGACAGTTATCCAGGACGGGCGCGATGCATATGCTCTTCTACGATAGTCAACAAGGTTGTTCACTGTCCCCGAGGCGATGAATGTGCCGGGCCGCGACTGTGAACAATGCCGTTCACTATCGAAAAGGACCCCCCATCACACAGGGCCATGATCGCGGCGCGAGATTTGTCCCTATTCCGGCACCGTCTCGCCCGAGCCCCCGAATTCCTTGGGGAAATCCTTGAGCTTCGGCAGGCCATCGTGCATGCGCAGCACCGTCTCCTGGTAGTTGACGTGCACCGCGGGCTGGAACTTGAGCTTTGGGATCATCGCGGCGAACACGTCAGTCAGCTTCAGTGGGGGATGCTCGGTGAACAGGTGCCCACCGCAGCTCTTGCACCACTTACGCAAGCTAACCGGCGTTTTGTTGTAGGTGCCAACGTTGTCTGCGCCGCGAGTCACTCGGATCGCGCTCGGCTGCCACAGCGTAAAGGCATTCACCGGGCCCGCCGACCAGTGACGGCAGGACTCGCAGTGGCAGTATCCCATCGAGGCCGGGTCGCCGCTTACGGTGAACTCGACGGCTCCGCAGAAGCATCTCGCTTTGTACTCAGCCATGGCTGTCGGTCTCCTCAGAAGTATCGGCGGCTCGTGCCCGGCGCGGGCGCGCTCGAAGCAATCCTATTTTAAGCAGCCTGCTCCGCCGCGAAAGCATCGAAAGCGCCGCCTCAGCTCTTCTTGGTCATGGGCACGAAGCGGATCGTGAGTCCGCCGGGCAAATGATGATCGACGGCCTCCCCCGCCCGATAGCCGAACTTCTCGTACAGCCTGACGCCGGGTAGGGTGGCCATCAATTCGAACCGCGTGAATCCCGAGGCGCGCGCTTCGCTCTCGCTACGCTCCAGAATGGCGCGCCCGAGCCCGCGGCGCGCGTGCGCCGGATCGACGAAGCAAGCGCGGATCCTGGCGGCATCGACGCGCGGATCGAGCGGCGACTCGTCGCGCTCAGCTCGCGCATCACTGCCGAACAGCGTGCGCCGGCGGCTCCACCCGCCGCACGCCACGATCTGCTCCTCGTCGGTAACGACGACGAAGTAGGTTCCGTCGCGGATGAGCGCCGTGTCGACGCCGAACGCCCCGCGCAGCGCCCCCTCGATCTGTTGCGCCGAGTAGTCTGCGGCGCCCAGCGTGCGGATCGAGCGGGCGATGAGAGTCCGCAGCCACTCCTCGTCAGCCAGAGTCGCCGGCCGCAGCCGGTAGTTCACCGCGCTTTCCGCAGCAGCTCGACATTGCCGCCGATGGCGGCGGTATTGATGGTGAGCGTGCGCTCGTTGGCAAAGCGCAGCAGGTAGTGCGGGCCGCCCGCCTTGGGACCGGTGCCCGAGAGGCCCTGCCCGCCGAAGGGCTGCACGCCCACGACCGCGCCGATCATGTTGCGGTTCACGTAGGTGTTGCCGACCGGCAGTGAGCTTCGAACACGTGTTGCGCAACACTCTCGAGACGGCTGTGCACGCCCGAGGGTCAGCCCGTAGCCGGTGCCGCGGATCGCCGCCAGCACCTGCGGCAGCTCTCCGCTGCGATAGCGCGCGACGTGCAGGATCGGGCCGAACTCCTCGGTCTGCAGCTGATCGAGGCGCTGCAGCTCGAACAGCGTGCGGCGGGAAGAAGTGCCCCGCGGCCGCCAGCGGCGGCTCGAGCTCGCAGGCGTACAGCAGCTTCGCCTCGCGGCGCATGCGCTCGGCGTGCCGCGCGAGGCGCGCGCGCGCAGCTTCGCGTGATCACCGGGCCGACGTCCGTCGCCAGCTCCGCCGGTGCGCCGATCCTGAGCACCCGCATGGCGCCGATCAGCATGGCGATGACGCGCTCGGCGATCTCCTCCTGCAGGTACAGCACGCGCAGCGCCGAGCAGCGCTGGCCGGCGCTGGTGAACGCGGAGGTGATCACATCGTCGACCACCTGCTCGGGCAGCGCGGTCGCATCGACCACCATGGCGTTGACGCCGCCGGTCTCGGCGATGAGCGGCACGATGGCGCCCTCGCGCCCGGCGAGCGTGCGGTTGATGGTCGCCGCTGTGGCGGTGGAGCCGGTGAACGCGACGCCGGCGAGCGCGGCGTGCGTGAGGGCCACCGCGCCGAAGGGCGGACCGTCGGCGGGCGTGAGCTGCAGCACGCGCCGCGGGCACGCCGGCCTCGTGCAGCAGCCGCGTCATGGCGTGCGCGATGAGCGGCGTCGCCGGCGCGGGCTTGGCCACCACGGCGTTGCCGGCGACCAGCGCGGCGGTGATCTGTCCGGTGAAGATCGCCAGCGGGAAATTCCACGGGCTGATGCAGACGAACACGCCGCGGCCGTGGAGCGAGAGCGTGTTGCGCTCGCCGGTCGGCCCGGGGAGCTCCAGCGGCGCGCCGAAGAACTCGCGGCCGCGGGCGGCGTAGTAGCGGCAGAAATCCACCGCTTCGCGCAGCTCCGCCACGGCATCCGGCAGCGTCTTGCCGGCCTCGCGCACCAGCAGGCTCAGGAACTAGCCCGCGCCGCTGCTGCAGCAGCTGCGCGGCCTGCTCCAGGCACGCGGCGCGCGCCGCCGCCGGCGTCGCGTCCCAGGCGGGCTGCGCCGCCGCCGCCGCCTCCATGGCGCGGCGGATCTCCGCCGCGGTTGCATCGCGGGTGCAGGCCGACGATCTCGCGCGTGTCGGCGGGCGAGGTGACCGGCACGCTGAGATCGTGCGCCACGCGGCCGCCGAGTATCGGGCCGCCCGCATGGCTGCTCGCGCGCATGGGCGCGCAGCTCGGCTGCGAGCGCCGCGAGCGCGGCCGGATCGCCGAAGTCCTCGCCCTCGGAGTTGGCGCGCTCGGCGCCAAACAGCGCGTTCGGCTCGCGCACCCGCGGCGCCGCGGCCGTTGCGCCGCCAGCGAGGTGATCGGATCGCGCACCACCTGCTCCACGGGTATCTGCGCATTCATGAACTGGTGGACGAAGGAGCTGTTGGCGCCGTTCTCGAGCAGCCGCCGCACCAGGTAAGGCAGCAGGTCCTCGTGCGTGCCCACCGGCGCGTACACCCGCACCGGCGCCAGGCCGGGAACTTCCGCGCGCGCCGCCGCGTAGAGCGCCTCGCCCATGCCGTGCAGGCGCTGGAATTCGTAACGAGCGCCCGCGGGCGCGAGCTCGAGCACCGCCGCGACGCGTGTAGGCGTTGTGGGTCGCGAACTGCGGATAGACACAGTCGCGCGCATCGAACAGATGCTGCGCACACTCGAGGTAGCTCGCATCCGTCGCCGCCTTGGAGGTGTACACCGGGAAGCTGGCGAGCCCTCGCTCCTGGGCGCGCTTGATCTCGCTGTCCCAGTACGCGCCCTTGACGAGGCGCACGCTCATGCGGCGCCCGCCCTCGCGCGCGAGCTGCGCGACCCACTCGAGCACCAGCGGTGCGCGGCGGCCGTAGGCCTGCACCGCAAGCCCGAGCCCGTCCCAGTCGCGGGTGCGTCGCATCGCGCGCCAGTGTTTCGACGATGTCGAGCGACAGATCGAGGCGGTCGGCCTCTTCGGCGTCGATGGTGAAGCCGATGCCGGCGCGCGCGGCGCTGCGCGCCAGCTCCAGCATGCGCGGCGCCGAGCTGCTCGATGCACGCGCGCGCTCTGCAGCAGCGTGTAGCGCGGCTCGAGCGCCGAGAGCTTCACCGAGATGCCGGAGCGCGCGTGCGTCGCGCCCGGGTGCCTGCCGCCCGAGCGCCTCGATGGCGTGCGCATACGCGTCGAAGTAGCGCTGCGCGTCCGCCTCGGTACGCGCCCCTTCGCCCAGCACGTCGAAGGAGCATAGCGCGAGCTCGGGATCGGTGCGGCTGCGCTCGAGCGCCGCGTCGATGGTCTCGCCGACGATGAATGCGTGCGCCGAGCAGCTGCATCGACTGGCGCAGCGCCGCGCGCACCACCGGCGCGACCAGCGGGCGTGGTGAGACTGGGTCGCCGAAAATTCCCCGGACAGCTCGCCGCCGACGTCCGGCAGCAGCCGGCCGGCGGCGCCGAGCAGCGTGAAGCCGGTGCGCAGCAGCAGATCGGTGTCACCCGGCACACCCGGCCGCGCGCAGCGCCGCGAGGCGCTCGGCGATCAGCTGGTCGGCGCGCTTCGGGTCGGGGGTGCGCAGCAGCGCTTCCGCCAGGCTCATGAGCGCCTTGCCCTGCGCGCTGTCGAGTGGGAACTGCTCGAGCACCTTGTCGATCAGCGGCCGCGAGCGCTTGTCGGCGCGCGCAGCCTCCACCCAGCGCGGCCGCGCGCACGCTCGCACGCGCGAGCGCGCCCTGCACCGCGGATAGGTCGGCGAGCGCCTCACCCGAAGGCGTCGGCTTCCGGGCGCAGCGTCGCCGCGCGCAACTGCGCGCGCAGCGCCGTGAGGTCGAGCGCGCCGTTGGTCGTGTTCGCCGCAGTGCCCACCATCGGATTCGTCCGGTCCAGGGTTACTTAGGCAGCGGCGAGCACCTGCGCCATGGCGCGCGCGAAGTACTCGAGATTTTCGCGGCGCAGCCCGGCGATATTCATGCGGCTGTCGTCGGTCATGTAGACGTGATGGCGCTCGCGCAACGCGCGCACCTGCGCGGCGGTGATGCCGCAGAAGGAGAACATGCCGCGCTGGCCGCCGATGAAGCCGAAATCACGCTGCGGACAGTGATCCCGAAGCTGCTGCACCACCTCGAGCCGCAGGCCCTGGATGCGGCGGCGCATGGCGGCCACCTCCTCCAGCCACTGCCCGCGCAGCGACTCATCGCCGAGAATCCCGTGCACGATGGCGGCGCCGTGATCGGGCGGCATCGACCAGATACCGCGCGCCAGGCGCACCAGCTGGCTCAAGGCGGCGTCCGCCGCCCGTGGCGATTCGCCGATGAGATGCAGACGCGCCGGTGCGCTCGCGGTAGAGTCCGAAGTTCTTCGAGCACGACACCGCGCACAGCACCTCGGGCAGCTCCGCGCACAACAGCCGCAGCCCGAACGCGTCCGCATCGAGTCCATCGCCGAGGCCCTGGTAGGCCATGTCGATGAACGGCAGCAGCCGGCGGCGCTTCACCAGCGCGAGCAGCTCGCGCCATTGCCCCTGCGACAGATCCGCCCCGGTCGGGTTGTGACATGCAGCGTGCAGCAGCACCACCGCACCCGCGGGCAGCCGCTCGAGCGCCGCCGTCATGGCATCGAACTGCACGCCCCCGGTGGGCGGATCGAAGTACGGGTAGCTCTCGAGTCTCAGCCCGCTGCCGGCAAGCAGCGGGGTGTGATTCACCCACGTGGGCGTGCTCACGTGCACCACCGCATCGGGAGCGGCCGCGCGGATCAGCTCCGCCCCGAGGCGCAGCGCCCCGCAGCCCCCGGGCGTCTGCATGCTGCGCACGCGGCCGGCGGTGAGCGCCGGATGCGCCGCTCCGAGCACCAGCTGCGCCATGGCCTGATTGAAACCGGAGTTGCCGGCCGGACCCACGTAGGTCTTGGTGCTCTGTCGTGCGATGAGCGCGCTCTCGGCCTGGCGCACGCTCGCGAGCACCGGCGTGTCGCCGCGCTCGTCGCGATACACACCGACCCCGAGATCCACCTTGCGCGCATCGGGGTCGGCGCGAAAGGCGGCCATCAGGCCGAGAATCGAATCGGTTACAACAAGCTCCAGCCGCTCGAACATTGCGCGGGACTCCGTGCTGGCTGCCGCCCGGGCATGACAGCCGGCTGCGCGATCAGCCCTGCAACGGTAGCACGCAGCCGACCCGCCGCACAGCAATCCGCTGGGAAGGAAGAATCAAGGAAATCTTGAGTGCGGATCCTGCGGCGCATCCCTACACTCGATACACGCATCGACCAGGGGACGGGGAGTCCGTGCTGCGGCCGGGGAGATTCATCTGCTTCGCTGCCTCAGCGCTGCCGCTCGTCGCGTCTGCGGCCGACGGGGCGCCGGCACCTGCCGGTAATCCGGCCACCGCACAGGAGCTGCCGCAGGTCACCGTAATTGCCAACACCCCACTGCCGGGTCTCGGCCTGCCTTTGAACGAAGTACCCGCGAATGTGCAGACCGCAAACAGCGAGGACATGCAGCGTCAGCAGACCCTGGGTCTCGCGGAATACCTGAACAACAACTTCAGCGGCATCAACGCCAGCGAGAGTGCGGACAACCCGTTGCAAATGGACGTCAATTACCACGGGTTCACGGCTTCGCCGCTGCTGGGTACGCCCGAAGGCCTGTCGGTCTATGTGGACGGTGTGCGCGTCAATGAATCATTCGGCGACACCGTCAACTGGGACTTGATCCCACAAGCGGCGATCTCGACGGTGACACTCATGTCAGGCTCCAATCCCGTGTTCGGACTCAATACTCTGGGTGGCGCACTCTCGGTACGGACCAAGAGCGGACATGACGACCCGGGGACCGAGTTTGAGGCGTACGGCGGCTCTTTCGGCAGGCGCTCCTTCGAGGGGGAGACGGGCGGAGAGCTCGGCAACTTCGACTACTTCCTCACCGGAAATTACTTCGACGAGACCGGTTGGCGCGATAACTCGCCAACGCGGGTCTATCAGGGCTTCGGCAAGGTCGGCTGGCAAAACGACCAGACCGACATCGACCTGAGCTACACCTATGCCGATACCAGCCTGTACGGCAACGGTGCCACTCCGACCAGCATGTTGGAGTTTCGACGCCAGGCAAGCTACACGCCCGACTTCACCGAGAATCTCCTCAATTTCGTGAACCTTACCGGTACGCAGTTCCTGACGCAGAAGTTGCTGCTGTCCGGGAACATCTACTATCGCCGTTTGAGCACGGGCAGCATCAACGGCAACGTCAACGACGGCTACCTTTCCAGTGACTACACTGGGCCGCCCATCGACTGCGCGCCGGCGCCTGCCAGTCTTACCGATCTGGCGTATTGCGCCTCCGGCCAGAACGCCACCGGGCGCCTGACCCAGCGCACCGCCGGCTTCGCTGCACAGCTGACCGATTCGCGCGATCTGCTCGGTGCGGATAACCAGGCCATTCTCGGTGCCGACTACAACGACTCACAGGACAGCTTTGCTCAGTCATACCAGTACGGGCCGCTGTCGGCGGATCGCATGCTCATTTACGAAGTCAGCCCGTTCAACGATGCAACGGTCATCTCCCTCAGCGGCGACAACAGGATCTATGGGGTGTACGCGACCGATACGCTCTCACCGGACAAGCTGCTGCATCTGACACTCTCGGTGCGCTACAACCGCAACACCGAGACACTCAACGGCTACAGCGCGAATACCAATCTCGGCCCGGGATTCAATGCGGCCAGTCCCCTGGTCGGCGAGCACACCTTCAGCCGGGTCAATCCGGCGTTCGGATTTACGCTAACGCCGAGCGATGCCCTGACCCTCTATGCCGACTACAATCAGGCGAGCCGTGCGCCGACGGTGATTGAGCTCGGCTGCGCCAACCCGGCGGTACCCTGCGGCCTGCCCAATGACTTCGCCAGCGACCCGAATCTGCAGCAGGTCGTCGCGCGTACGGTGGAGCTGGGAGCACGCGGCGCTCTGCCCGATCAGCGGCTGGTGTGGAGTGCGGATGTATTCCGCACCATCAACAGTAATGACATACAGTTCGTGGCGACCGCCACCAATGCCGGTTACTTCGACAACGTCGGCAGTACGCGCCGGCAGGGGCTGGATCTGGCGCTGGGCGGTAAGGAAGGAGGCCTGCATTGGCAGGCGGCGTATAGCCTGGTCGATGCCACTTTTCGGTCGGGCTTTGAAGTCAGTGCCCAGTCGAACAGCACTGCCGATGCTGACGGCAACATTCTCGTTCGCCCCGGAGATCGGATCCCGCTCATTCCGCGGCACACCGGCCGGCTCGTCCTCGACTACCAGCTGAGCAGGCAATGGGACGTCGGCGGCAACGTGGTGGCAGCCTCCGGCGCTTATCTCCACGGCAATGAAAACAACGCCAATCAGGCCGGTCGCACCAACGCTCAGGGCACTTATATCTCGGGAACAGGATGGATTCCCGGTTACGCGGTGGTCAATCTGCAAAGCACCTACCGCATAACGAAAAGCGCCGAAATCTTCGCCCGCCTCGTCAACCTGTTCGACCGGGAATATGCCACGGCCGGATTCCTCACCAGCGACTCCTTCAATCCCAACGGATCATTCATCCCCAATCCGGCGAACTGGCCCAATGAGAACGCGATCTCACCGGCGCAGCCGCGGGCGATCTGGGCGGGCGTGCGCATACACCTGAACTGACTGCAGCGACCGGCTGCCTGCGTGTTCCAGTGAGCGCCAAGGTGAAACTCGAGCAACGCCATGACATTGCCGCGGCTGGTCGTGGTGCGCGTCGCGCTCGGTCTCAGCCAGGGTGCCGTCGACGTCCCACAGCAGGGCCCTGATCACCTGGGCGCGCTGGGTCGGTCCGCCGCCCGCACAAGCGTGGGCAGGTCGGCTATGGTCTCCACGAACGCGTCGCATGGCAGCGCACGCGGGTCAGCGCCCTCGTTGTATCCATAGGGCACGCAGACCACCGCCACCCCCGCGGCACGCGCGGCGAGCACGTCGACCAACGAATCGCCCACCATCAGCGCCTGAGCCGGCCGCACCTCAAGTTCCTCACACGCGGACAGCAGGGGCTGCGGGTGCGGCTTGTGCTGCATGCCGCTGTCCCCACCCACCACCAGGTCTATCCAGTGCCCCAGACGCAAACGCCTCAGCAGGTCAACGGCAGCCTTCCTGGGCTTGTTGGTCACCACTGCAAGGCTCAGGCCCAGCGCGTGCAGCTCAGCGAGCCCCTGCACCACTCCCGGGTACGCGCGTGTCTGGATCTCCCCGAGCTCGTGAAGCCGCGCGTAATGAAAGTAGAATCGCTCGAGCAGCAGCGCTGCGTCGGAGGACTCTCCCGCAGCCGCGAGCCGCGCAACGGCGCGCTCGATCAGGGTTGGCACGCCGCGCCCGATAAGGGCGCGGACCTGAGCCTCACGCAGGCTGGTGAGGCACTGCTCGGCGAGTGCGCGGTTTAATGCGACGCCGATGTCGGCAGCGGTATCCAGCAGCGTGCCGTCCAAGTCGAACAAGATCGCCTGCAGCGAGCGCGCCGGCAGATGCTCCGCAGAAGCCACGCTCACACTGAGCGCTCGCCCTGCAGCAGCGCACGCGCGTGCGTGCAGACGGCCTGCGGTGTGAGGCCGAGCTCCGCGGCCACGTCCGCCGCGGGGGCGGACTCGCCGAACCGATCGATCCCCAGCACGTCACCGTCAAATCCGGTGTACGCGCGCCAGAAATTGCTTACACCTGCCTCGATCGCGAGAACCGGCAGCGCACGCGGCAGTACCGCCGCGCGATAGTCGGCGCTCTGGCGGTCGAACTCAGCGCAATTGGGCATGGAAACCACGCGCGCGGCGATACCCTCCGCACCCAGCATCTCGCGTGCGCGCATAGCGAGCGCCACTTCCGATCCGGTGGCGAGCAGCGTGACTGCCGCGGGTCCGTCGCTTTCGGCCAGGACGTAGCCGCCCCTGCGGACGTCATCGAGCTGCTGCGCGCTGCGGGTGAAGTGGGGCAGGCTCTGGCGCGACAGCAGCAGGCACGTCGGCCCATCCTGGCGCTTGATCGCGGCCTGCCAGGCGATGACGGTTTCGACCGCATCGCACGGGCGCCAGACTGCGTTGTTGGGAATCAGACGCAGACTGCTCGCATGCTCCACCGGCTGGTGCGTCGGACCGTCTTCGCCCAGCCCGATGCTGTCGTGCGTGAACACGTAGATCACGCGCTGACGCATGAGCGCCGACATGCGTATGGCATTGCGGCTGTAGTCGGAGAACGTGAGGAAGGTGCCGCCGTACGGTATGTAGCCGCCGTGCAGCGCAATGCCGTTCATCAGCGCGCTCATCGCGAACTCGCGCACGCCGTAGTTGATGTGGTTGCCCCAGACGCCACGGCGCACCGCGACGCTGCTGCGGGCAGCCGTCAGGTTCGAGCCGGTCAGATCGGCCGAGCCGCCGAGAAGCTCGGGCAGCAGCGCTTGCAACGCCTCGATCACATTCTGCGAGGCCTTGCGCGAGGCAATGCTCGCCCCCTGCGCGACCGTCGCGGTCAGCAGCCGCTGGCAGGCGTCGCGCCAATGCGCCGGCAGCGCGCGGCGGCGTACACGCCGCTCGAACTCCGCCGCGAGCTGCGGATGAGCGGCGGCGTAGGCGGCAAAGCGGCGCTGCCAGTCCGACTGGCGCGCCGCACCGGCCTCGCAGGCGTTCCAGGCTGCGCGGATCTCCCCGCAAATCTCGAACGGCCCGGCCGCCCAGCCCAGCGCGGCGCGGGTGGCTGCGACCTCCGCTGCGCCCAGGGCGGCACCGTGTACGTCGTGTGTGTCCGCTTTGTTGGGACTGCCATGGCCGATCACGGTTTTGCAGCACACGAGCGTCGGGCGGCCGCAATCCGCGCGGGCCTGAGCGAGGGCTGCCTCGATGGCCGCAGTGTCGTAGCCGTCGACGTCGCGTATGACACGCCAGCCGTAGGCCTCAAAGCGCCGTGGGGTGTCATCGGCGAACCAGTGCTCGACCCGGCCATCGATGCTGATGCCGTTGTCGTCGTAGATCGCCACCAGTTTCGACAGCCCGAGCGTTCCGGCGAGCGAGCAGGCTTCGTGGCTGAGCCCTTCCATCAGGCAACCGTCACCCACGAATACCCAGGTGCGGTGGTCGACGATCTTGTGATCTGGCCGATTGAACTCCGCTGACAGCAAGCTTTCAGCGAGCGCCATGCCGACGGCGTTGGCCAGGCCCTGTCCGAGGGGCCCGGTGGTGGTTTCCACCCCGGGCGTGACCCCGACCTCCGGATGACCGGGGGTCTTGCTGTGCAGCTGGCGAAAGCGCTGCAGTTGTTCCAGCGGCAGCGCGTAACCCGTGAGGTGCAGCAGCGCATACAGCAGCATCGACCCGTGACCATTGGAAAGAACGAAGCGGTCGCGGTCGGGCCAGTGCGGATCGGCGGGATTGTGCTTCAGGTGATAGCGCCACAGCACCTCGGCAATTTCCGCCATGCCCATCGGCATCCCGGGATGACCGCTGTTGGCGGCCTCCACGGCGTCGATCGCCAGAAAGCGCAGCGCGTTGCACAGTTCGTGCCGCGCGGGCAATTGCAGTTCGACCTGAGCATTCATTCGGGCAAGCCTCCCTGCTAGGCGCGTCTTTTGAGATCCATCAGGCGCAGGATCATGGGCGTGAAGATGAACTGCATCGCCAGCCCCATCTGCCCGCCCGGCACCACGATGTTGTTCGGCCGGCTCATCCACGAGTGGTGCAGCATGGAAATCAGGTAGGGGAAGTCGATGCCTTTGGGGTTGGCGAAGCGGATCACCACCATGGACTCGTCGGCACTTGGAATGTCCTTGGCGATAAATGGGTTGCTGGTGTCCACCGTCGGCACGCGCTGGAAGTTGACATGCGTGCGGCTGAACTGCGGACAGATGTGGTTCACGTAGTCGGGCATGCGCCGCAGGATCGTGTCGACCACCGCTTCCTGAGTGTAGCCGCGATGATGCCGGTCGCGGTGCAGCTTCTGGATCCACTCGAGATTGACGATCGGCACCACGCCGACGAGCAGATCCACGTGGCGGGCGACATCGACGCCCTCGCCAACGTAAGCGCCGTGCAGGCCCTCGTAGAACAGCAGGTCGCTGTCGGGGATCATCGGCTGCCAGGCGCCGAAAGTGCCCGGCTCGCAGCCGAGCTCCTTGGACTCGGCCGCGTCATGCACGTAGCGACGCACCCGGCCGCGACCGGCGGTGCCGTACTCGACGAAGGTCCCGGCCAGCTCGGCGAGCAGATTCGCTTCCGGCCCGAAATGGCTGATCGGCGGGCCACTGCCGCGATCGGCAGCCTGCACGCGCTCGCGCATCTCGATGCGGTTGTAGCGGTGAAAGGAATCGCCCTCGATCACCTGCGCCTTGAGGCCCTCGCGGCGGAAGATGTGCGCGAAGCTCTTCATGACCGTGGTGGTGCCGGCGCCAGAGGATCCGGTGACGGCGATTATGGGATGCTTGATTGACATGCACGGCTTCTCGGGACCAACGCCAGGATGCGCTGCCGGCTCAAGTCAGCGCCTCGGGGCGGAACAGTGAGCGCTCGTTGAAGAGCGGCGAAGTGTAGGGCCGGTCGGCGCCGCTGGCGTACTCGGCGTGGTAGCGCTCGATGCGCTCGACCTCGTTGCGCGAGCCCAGGATCAGCGGAACGCGCTGATGCATCGCTTCGGGCTTCACCTCCATGACGCGCTGGCTGCCGGTCGTCGCCCGCCCTCCGGCCTGCTCGACGAGCAGACTGATCGGATTCGCTTCGTACAGCAGCCGCATCCGTCCCGGCTTGCTCTTGTCCTTGGTGTCCTTGGGATACATGAACACCCCGCCGCGCATGAGAATGCGGTGCACCTCCGCGACCAGCGAGGCAATCCAGCGCATGTTGAAATCCCGGCTGCGAATGCCGGTCTTGCCCGCCTGGCACTCCGTCACGTAACGGTGTACCGGCGGCTCCCAGAAGCGCGCGTTGCTGGTGTTGATCGCGAACTCACTGGTGTCGGGCGGAATCTGCAGGTCGGGATGCGTCAGGATGAAGTTGCCGATCTCCCGATCGAGCGTGAAGCCGTGCGTGCCCTTGCCCACGGTGATGACCAGCATGGTCGCGGGACCGTAGATGGCGTAACCGGCCGCGACCTGCCGTCGGCCGGGCTGCAGATAGTCGGCGACGCACGGCGGATCGGTGCTGTCGTGGCGCAGCACCGAGAAGATCGTGCCCACCGACACATTCACGTCCGTGTTTGAGGAGCCGTCGAGCGGGTCGAACACCAGCAGGTAACGGCCGCGCACATATTCGCTCGGGATCGGACAGGGCTCCTCCAGTTCCTCGGAGACCATGCCGGCAAGCAGTCCGCCCCACTCGCAGCTGCGGATCATCACCTCGTGCGCCAGCACGTCGAGCTTCTGCTGCGTTTCACCCTGGACGTTCTTAGTGCCGTGCTCCCCAAGATACCCACCGAGGGCTCCCTTGGCGGTCATTGCCGAGATCGCCTTCACCGCGGCGGCCACATCGACCAGCAGCGCTCCCAGGTCACTGGCGTCGGGGATGTCGGTGAGCTGCTGGATGAGGAACTTTGAAAGCGTGGTGCGGCCGAGATACATGATGGCGAGTCCCTGATGATTATGCTTGGGTCGGTGCGGCGGCGGTCTGGAACACCCGGCTCGCGCGAATGTCGGGGGCGGCGATCGTCGTCAGCTCTTCGGCGGTGAAACGCCGCTCGCGGTCGGCAAACAGGCGGCTGGCCTGGCGCAGCCGCGCACGGTCGAGCGCGTTGCGCACGCTGCGGGCGTTGGCGAAGTGCGGCTGGCGGATGCGAAGCGCGAGGTACTCCTCGAATGCTTGGCGTGCCTCGGCAGAGAAACGGTAGTTCTGCTGCTCGAGCAGCTTCTGCGCGATGCGCAGCAGATCGGCGGGCGCGTAATCGGGGAAATCCAGATGGTGCGCGATGCGCGAGCTCATCCCGGGATTGGAGCGGAAGAACGCCTCCATGCGATCCTTGTAGCCGGCCAGGATCACGACCAGGTCGTCGCGCTGGTTCTCCATGACCTGCAGCAGTATCTCGATGGCCTCCTGCCCGTAGTCGCGCTCGTTCTCGGGCCGATAGAGGTAATACGCCTCGTCGATGAACAGCACGCCGCCCATCGCCCGCTTCAGCACTTCCTTGGTCTTCGGCGCGGTGTGCCCGATGTACTGCCCCACCAGATCATCGCGCGTCACCGCCACCAGGTGGCCCTTGCGCACGTAGCCGAGACGAAACAGGATCTCGGCCATGCGCAGCGCCACGGTGGTCTTGCCGGTGCCGGGGTTGCCGGTGAAGCTCATGTGCAGGCTGGGCGCCTGCGCCTGCAGTCCGAGGTTCATGCGCAGCTTGTCGATCACCAGCAGCGCAGCGACGTCACGGATGCGCGCCTTGATCGGTGCGAGTCCCACCAGATCGCGATCGAGCTCGTCGATCACCGCGCCGGCCTGACTCTGCGCGAGCACCTCGCTCACCGTGCGCGCGCCATCGGGCTGCGGCGCAGGTGCTGCCGGCGCCGCCGCCGCGGGCTCCGTAGCGGTCGTCGTGCTGCCGGGAATCGAGTACAGCGGTGAGCCCATCTCAGGCCGCCTTGCTCTCGGGTGACAGGCGGCGCAGCTCGTGGCGCATCGCATCGATCACCGCCTGATAGTCCGCGCAACCGAAGATGGCGCTGCCGGCGACAAAAGTGTCGGCGCCGGCTGCCGCGACACGCTGGATGTTCTGCAGCTTGATGCCGCCGTCGACTTCGAGCCGGATGTCCCGGCCCGCGGCATCGATGAGTTTGCGTGCGCGCTCGATCTTGCCGAGCGCCGCGTCGATGAAGCTCTGCCCGCCAAAGCCCGGATTCACGCTCATGATGAGCACCAGATCGACCTTGTCGAGAACGTACTCGAGCACCTCGAGCGAAGTCGCCGGGTTGAAGGCCAGACCCGCCTTGCAGCCCGCCGCCCTGATCAGCTGCAGCGTGCGATCCACGTGCAGCGAGGCTTCGGGATGGAAAGTTATCACCTCGGCGCCGGCGGCCGCGAAGCTGCCGATGAGCGCATCGACCGGCTGCACCATCAGGTGCACGTCCAGCGCCGCGTGCCGGCCCTCGGGCCGCGTGCAGTACGGCTTCAGCGCCGCCGCGACCATCGGCCCAATCGTCAGGTTGGGGACGAAGTGGTTGTCCATGACGTCGAAGTGAATCCAGTCCGCGCCCGCGGCGATGACGCGAGTGACCTCCTCGCCCAGGCGGGCGAAATCGGCCGACAGAATCGATGGAGCGATCAGGTACATAGCCAAGCCCTCCGCGCACGCAATGCCGTTCAGCCGCCGCTGCGCTCACCTTCGGGCCGGTCAGCTGCATAGCCGTGGAGCGTATAGCGGATCGTGCGGCCCGGCCCCTCCTGGCGTATCAGCCCGAAACCCGGCTCGCTGGCGGGTCGGTTGACAATGAAGCTCATGACGGTGCACTCCACGCCGCGTGTGGAGTCGAAGGCCATCAGGCGGATGTAGTGTTGCGGGAAGGTCTTGCGGCAGTTCTGCAGCTCCATCAGCACGCCGGCGGCATCCTTCAGATCGAACATCGGCATGCCGAACATTTCCCAGTAGGTGTTGCGCGGGTGCGGATCGTCGGTGTATTCGACGCTCCAGGCATAACCGCGGCTCAGGCCATACTCGATCTGCAGCGAAATCTCCGCATCGGTCAGTTCGGGCAGGAAGCTGAACTGTCCTTGCGTGATCTTCCTTACGGGATTGGTCATCATTGGGAGGGTTCTCCTTGAGCAAACTCTCAGTGCGCTACGGCGGCCGTGGCGGTGAAGTCCGAAGCATCCGTCGGGGTGTAGTTGAAGCTGATCTCGCCCCAGGTATCGAGCGCCTGCTGCAGCGGGCTGCAGAACCGGGCGGCCTTACGCAGGATTTCCGCACCCTCGATGCGGATGTTCCGGCCCTCGTTGCGCGCCTTGACCATCGCCTCGAGCGCCACGCGGTTGGCGACCGCGCCGGCCTGAATGCCCGCCGGGTGACCGATGGTGCCGCCACCGAACTGCAGCACCACGTCGTCGCCGAATAGATCCAGCAGCTGGTGCATCTGCCCGGCGTGGATGCCGCCGGATGCGACTGGCATGACCTTGCGGATGTCGCACCAGTCCTGATCGAAGAAGAGGCCGCGCGGCAGATCCTGGCGGGTGTAGCGGTCGCGGCACACGTTGTAGTAGCCCTGCACGGTCAGCGGGTCGCCCTCGAGCTTGCCCACGGCGGTGCCCGCGTGCAGGTGATCGACGCCGGCGAGGCGCAGCCACTTGGCGATGACGCGGAAACTGACACCGTGGTTTTTCTGTCGCGTGTAGGTGCCGTGGCCGGCGCGGTGCATGTGCAGGATCATGTCGTTGCGGCGCGCCCAGTTGGACATGCTCTGGATCGCGGTCCAGCCCACCACCAGATCGATCATGACGACCACCGAGCCGAGCTGTTTGGCGAAGTCGGCGCGCTCGTACATGTCCTCCATGGTGGCGGCGGTGACGTTGAGATAGGAGCCTTTCACCTCGCCGGTGGCAGCGCTCGCCTTGTTGACCGCATCCATCACGTAGAGAAAGCGGTCGCGCCAGTGCATGAAGGGTTGCGAGTTGATGTTCTCGTCGTCCTTCATGAAATCGAGTCCGCCCTTGAGCCCCTCATAGATCACCCGGCCGTAGTTGCGGCCCGAGAGTCCGAGCTTGGGTTTGGTGGTGGCGCCGAGCAGCGGGCGGCCGAACTTGTCGAGGCGTTCGCGCTCGACGATCAGCCCGGTCGGCGGACCCTTGAAGGTTTTGACGTAGGCGACCGGAATCTGAATGTCTTCCAGTCGCAGCGGCCTTTAGGGGCTTGAAGCTGAAGACGTTGCCGATGAGGCTCGCCGTCATGTTCGCGATCGAGCCCTCCTCGAACAGGATGATGTCGTAGGCCACCCAGGCGAAGAACTGCCCCGGGCTGTTGGGCACCGGCTCAACCTTGAAGGCCTTGGCCCGATAGCTGTCGCAGGCCGTCAGCCGATCGGTCCACACGACCGTCCAGGTCGCCGTGCTCGATTCGCCGGCCACTGCGGCGGCCGCTTCGACCGGATCGACCCCCTCCTGAGGGGTGATGCGGAAGAGGCAGACGGTGTCCGTGGCCCTGGGAACGTAGTCCGGTTCCCAGTACCCCATCTGCCGATACTTCAGTACGCCGGCCTTATAGCGCCGCTTGGCGTCCGTGATTGCCGTTGTGTTATCGCCCCTTGTCTCGGTCTCGATTGCCATCGTCCGCGCCTCGTTATCGATTACTTGAAGCGACTGTAGGGGCGGAATATCATTCAGGTAAAGTCACTTTAAGTTACCTACAAGTTAAAGAATTCTTAATGAAGAACGCCACCCTCCGGCAACTACGGGTCTTTTCGGCGGTCGCGCGGCACCTGAGCTTTGCGCGCGCGGCGGAAGAGCTGGGGCTGACGGCGCCTGCCGTATCAATGCAGATCAAGGAGCTGGAGACGGAAGTCGGGCTTCCCGTCTTCGATCGCTCGAGCCGCAAGGTCTCACTGACGATGGTCGGGGAGTACGTGCTCGCCTACACCCAGCGGGTGCTGGCCGCGATGCGCGATGCGGAGGACATGGTGGCGCGCTTCCGCGGACTCAGGACCGGGAAGCTGGATGTCGCCATGGTCAGCACCGCCAAGTACTTTCTGCCGCGTCTGCTGGCGCGCTTCCGCGACGAGCATCCGGGAGTCGAGATACGGCTGCACGTCGGCAACAACCGCGAGGAGGTGGTTGCCCTGATGCGCGAGGGTGCGGTCGAGCTTGCCATCATGGGCCGGCCGCCCAAGAACTGGCCCTCGCGTGCGGAGCCCTTTGCCATGCATCCGCACGTGCTAGTCACCTCGGTCGAGCATCCGTTTGCGCGCGCCGAGAAGGTTCCGGTGAGCGCGCTGATGAGCGAGGAATTCATCGTGCGCGAGCCGGGTTCGGGCACGCGCGCGGCGCTCGATGAGTTCATGGAGGCATACCAGATGACCCCGCGGGTCAGCATGCAGATGTCGAGCAACGAGGCCATCAAGCAGGCGGTCATGGCCGGGATGGGCATCGCGCTGCTGTCGCTGCACACCGTGGGCCTGGAGCTCGAGCACCACCTGATCGCGGCTCCCGAAACGGAAGGGCTGCCGGTCATGCGTCGCTGGCATGTGGTGAATACCCTGGCCAAGACGCTCTCTCCGCCAGCCGAAGCGTTCCGCTATTTCATTCTGGAAAGCGGCGAGGCGTTTCTCGCCAGACATTTTGCGCACGGCAACGAGCCATTGCAGTTCGCCGAAACCGGGTACTCGCAGCGACTCTCATCGTCACGCCGCGCGTAGCGGCTGAGTTCCCGCAAGGCCCTCAGGCGCGCCCCAGGGCCCCGTGCCTACCAGCCCCGCAGAGACAGCGTCGCAAGGCAGGAGTACCATCGATCGGGTCAACCGGCCCGCACACGGCGCGCGGCATGCACCCACACTATGCAACGCGATGTCAGCAACTTCCGCGCCGCTCTGGCGCAAATATTCGGGCGCGCAGCCCTCGTCAGCGCCCTGCTCGCCTGCCTGCCGCTGACCCTCGCCGCGGCTGACGGCCCGCCGCCGGCCGCCGCGGTGCAGTTCGGGGGACAGTGCGCGCAAGGGCTGTCGCAGGGCCGCCACGTCATGACCAACTGCGCGGTGACCTGGAGCGACAAGGACGGCAAGGTCTACTGCTTCAGCAGCGAGTCGGCCAAGAAGGCCTTCCTCGAGAGCCCGGCCGCCAACCTGCAGAAGGCGCGCGACTTCATCGCCGCGAGCAGCGTCGACTCGACCGAAAAGGCCATGCAGTACTTCGACAGCGGCGATGCGGAGACCCTGGTCAAGGGGCTCATCGAGCAGACGACCCGCTCTAACAACGGCGTATTCCCGCTGGAAGACCCGCTCAACGGCGCGCAGCTGAAACTCGCCTTCGATGGCATCGACTTCACGCGCACCATCGACGGTTATGGCTTCTTTCCGGACGTGAAATTTCACGACCAGGCAGAAGAGCAGAAGCGCTATCTGATCGATTTCTGGGTGGCGCCGGCCGACGGACAGCTCAAAGTCCAGGAGATCCGCATCTACAAGGAACCCGTCAAGAGCGACGGCTCCTGGTCGCTGACCGCGCGCTCGCCGGTGCCGTGGTGGTGGATTCCCGCCTCCGAGCACCCCGGACACGTCGCCAACAAGCGCGGCTGGGAAGTGATGTCGGCCGTCGAGCAGGGCGCTCTGTCGGAGCAGACCAGGAACAACGGCATATTCAAGCTCAAAGACGACAAGACCGGCAAGGTGCTCGACCTCGAGTTCATCGACACGCACCAGCCGATCCGGCAGCTCGATGAGAACGGGCATTACTTTGCCTGTACCGATTTTCGCGCCGTCGGTACCAAGGACCAGATCTACGACATCGACTTCTGGGTCACCGACAAGGACGGCAAGATGACCATCGAGCAGACCCGGGTGCACAAGGTGCCGGAGCTCAAGGATGGTCAGTGGGTGCAGGTGCCGCGCTATGAGTGGAAGGATCTCGGCAGCTCCCACGTCGTTCCCTGAAGCCAGGTCGTCTTAGCGCGGGCTACCCTCGAGGTGCCGCCACTGCGCCCGCGCCCGCTCCAGATAGGCGTGAGGCGAGTCGAGAAACACGACCAACGAGGTCGCGCTCGAGAAGCAGTAGAGCTTGCCCGCATCCGGATCGACCCAGTTGATCGAGCAGTCCGCGTGGATGGCGACACCGGCGGCGAGACCCAGCGGGTCGTTGTTGGCGAATTCCCCATGCATGGCACCCGGTGGCACCACGGCCTTCCAGATGCCCACCGACGGGTCCGCGCGGTGGGGGTCCTGATCTGCGCTGCTGCCGACAGCTGACGCGCTGACCAGCGCGCAGCCCGCTACGATAGCCAGCGGGCCGCCGGTCACCGGGCCTCGCCGTGCGAGGCTACGACTCCCCACGGACTGCCGCCCACCGGGATGCGCGCTTCGACGCTGCCCGAGGCCAGATCGATCACCGACACATCGCCCGATGGCCCATTGGCGGTGTACGCCTTGCTGCCATCGTCGCTCAGCGCGATGCCCCAGGGACGCGCTCCGATTTTCTCGATGGTCCGCAGGATCCGGCCCGATTCTGCATCGACCTCGAGCAGCGCGCCGAAGCGTCCCGTGGTCACGTACAGCGTCTTGCCGTCTCGCGAGGCGATGCCCATGGGACGCACGGCCTTCGGGTCGCCGAGCGAGATGGTGCGCACCGGTTTGTAGTCATCGGTGCTGAACTCCGTGAGTGTCGCTGCGAACTCATCGGTCGCAAACCCACGGTGCGCGCGGCTGCTGAGGTATATGGCGCGCGGGCGCTTGCCGGAGGGAATCTGCGCGAGCACCTTCATGTTGTGCGCATCCAGCACGTACAGGGCGTTGGAGGTCTCGCAGGTCACGTACACGACCTTGTCGTCGTGGCTGACCGCCACACCTTCGGGCTCGGAGCCCACCGACACGGTCGCAATCGAGGTTCCTTTGCCCAGATCGAGGGCCGTCAGCTGCCCACTGTCCTCGTTGGACACGTACAGGATCTTGCCGTCGTGCGAGACCGCAAAGGTCTCCGGATCTATGCCGCTCGGGTAGGTCTTGAGGAGCCGTTGCGTCTTCAGGTCCACCACGCCAACGCCGTCGTAGCGGTGATTGGGCGGCGGAAGCTTCGATTCATCGACGTTCGGCCCGGCTGCGGGCGAGCCGGTGAGAGCCACGTAGACCCGCTCATGATCGTGCGACAGCACGATGCCGCGCGGCCGTTTGCCGACGGGGATGCGCGCCACCACTTTTCGGGCTTGCGGATCGACGATCACGACGTTACCGCCAGTCTCGTCGGACACGTACAGACGCTCCGCGGACGAATCCGCGGCACGCGCGGCGCTCGCCAGCGCCGCGAGAAGCCCGAAAGCCGCGGCCAAACCTACGCTGGCATGGGATCTCGCCACGTGCACGGTCACCTGCAACCCGCTCAGTACTCGACTACGCTGCGGATAGACTCGCCCTTGTGCATCAGATCGAAGCCATCGTTGATCTTATCGAGCGGCATCGTGTGCGTGATCAGCGGATCGATCTGGATCTTCTTGTCCATGTACCAGTCGACGATTTTCGGAACGTCGGTGCGGCCACGCGCACCGCCGAAGGCCGTGCCCTTCCACACGCGCCCGGTCACGAGTTGGAACGGCCGAGTCTTGATCTCCTGCCCGGCGCCGGCGACGCCGATGATTACCGAGACACCCCAGCCGCGGTGGCAGCACTCGAGCGCCTGGCGCATCAGATTGACGTTGCCGACGCATTCGAAGCTGTAATCGGCACCGCCATCGGTGACCGAGACGAGATGCGCGACCAGATCGCCCTCGACCTCCTTGGGATTGACGAAGTGAGTCATGCCGAACTGCTCGCCGAGCGCCTTGCGACGCGGGTTGAGATCCACGCCGACGATCTTGTTTGCCCCGGCGAGGCGCGCTCCCTGAATGACGTTCAGTCCGATGCCGCCCAGTCCGAACACCACTACGTTCGCGCCCGGCTCGACCCTCGCGGTGTTGATCACCGCACCGATACCGGTCGTGACGCCGCAGCCAATGTAGCAGACCTTGTCGAACGGGGCGTCCTCGCGGATCTTCGCCACCGCGATCTCGGGCAGCACGGTGAAGTTGGAGAACGTCGAGCAGCCCATGTAGTGGTAGATCCTGTCCTTGCCGAGAGAGAAGCGGCTCGTGCCGTCGGGCATCACGCCCTTGCCCTGCGTGGCGCGGATCGCGGTGCAGAGGTTGGTCTTGCGCGAGAGGCAGGACTTGCACTGCCTGCATTCCGGTGTGTAGAGCGGGATCACGTGGTCGCCCTTCTTCACCGAGGTGACGCCCGGTCCGACATCCACCACGATGCCCGCGCCTTCGTGTCCGAGGATCGAGGGGAAGAGGCCTTCCGGATCGCCCCCCGAGCGAGTGAACTCATCCGTATGGCAGATGCCGGTGGCCTTGAGCTCCACCAGCACCTCACCCGCCTTGGGACCTTCGAGCTCGACGGTGGCGATCTCGAGGGGCTTGCCCGCGGCAGTGGCAATCGCAGCGCGTGTCTTCATGGCTGGAGTTTCCTGATCCGGAATGCTGTTGGAGTCGGAACCAAGAGGCGCTGGCCCCGCGCCAGGTGGGCGCGGGGCCAGATCCGACGCGGTGAGCTACGCCGCGAGTACGCCCTTGGCTTTCGCCGTGTGCGTGGCGATCAGATCCATCAGTGCTGGCGACAGGCAATCATAGGGTTCGAGCCCCAGCTCCTCGAGCCTGGCGCGGATCGCACCCATCTGATCCGGCTTGGTCCCCGACTCGATGATCGAGGACACGAAGGCCGCAAACCGCGGCTCCTCCCAACCCTGATCCTTGGAAAGCTCGGTGTGGAAGAAGTCGAAGCCGTAGAACGGGTGCGCCTTGTTCTCGATGCGCCCGTACATATGCACCCCACAGCCGCTGCAGGCATAACGCTGGATCGGGGCCTTCTCGTCCACAATTTTCAGCTTGTGACCGTTGGCGCTCACCGAGACCTTGTCGCGCCCGGTGACACCGACGACGGAGAACAGCGCCCCCGCGGGCTTCCAGCACTTGGTACAGCCGCAGGCGTGATTGAAGGCCACGTTCGATCCGATGCGCACCGTCACCGGGTTGCTCGTGCACTTGCAGGTGAGTGTGCCGCCGGCGAAGCCCGGCGTGCCCTTCTTGACTCCGTTATCAACCATCGGGTGAATCTTGATTGCCATCTTAGTCATGCCTCGCCTCTGGGTTGATTGAAGACGACGTCCAGAGCTCCCGTCGGGAGCTCATGCGGGCCCCTGCGTGCTCGCCCCGAGGTGCTGGGCGTGCCGCATGAGTCCGTGTCGATGAATCTTGCGGTATATCGTGCGGCGACTGATGTGCAGCCGTGCTGCCGCTGCGCTGACGTTCCATTGGCACGCCTCGAGCATCCGTCGCAGCGCCTCGCGTTCCGCATCGCTCAGCACGCTCTCGCCGTCGCCGTCGGCGACCTGAGCCGCTTCGCCGGGCACGTCCCCGGCTGCACTGCCGGCCAGCCACTCCTCGTTGAAGCCCGCCAGCGTCAGGCAATCGGCGCTGCGCAGCGCCAGCATGGTGCGCAGCACGTTGCGCAGCTGCCGGACATTGCCCGGCCAGCAGTGGCGCACGAGCCGCTCGAGCAGCGCCGCTTCGATTTCGATCGGCGGCTCACCGGCTGCTTCGCTGCGCAGTAACTTGCGAATCAGCTCCGCGACGTCGGTGCGCTGGCGCAGCGGCGGCAGACGCACGGTGATGCCATTGAGCCGGTAGTAGAGATCCTCGCGGAACTGGCCTTTGGCGATCATATCGAGGGGATGATGCTGCGTGGCACTGATGACGCGCACATCGACGCTCACCACCTTGTTGCCCCCGAGCGCCATCACCTCACGATCCTCGATCACGTTGAGCAAACGAGTCTGCAGCGTCAGCGGCATGTCGCAGATCTCATCAAGGAACAGCGTGCCACCGTTCGCCTGCAGTATCCTGCCCACGCCGCCTTCGCGGGTGGCACCGGTGAAAGCGCCCGGCTTGTGACCGAACAGCTCGCTTTCGATCAGAATCTCCGGAATGGCGGCACAGTTCACCGTGACAAACGGCTCATCCGCGCGGTTGCTGGCGTTATGAATGGCGCGCGCGCAATAACCCTTGCCGGTGCCCGTTTCGCCCAGCAACAGCACCGAAATATCGCGATCGAGCACCCGCCGCAGCACCTCGACGTTGTGCCGCATCGCCGGATCCGCCGAGCACAGGCAGTCGAGCGAGCCGCGCATCTCGGCGGCGGGGGCCACGCCGGCAGCGACGTCCGCGCCAACGGCGACCTGGGTGCGGTGCGCGGACTGCACCGGCGCATGCACGGTCGCAAACCAGCCGCGCTGCGCATACTTCGAGCTCAGCGCTTCGGGACGATAGCCGCGCTGCGCCGTCAGCCGCATCAGGGCCGCGAGGCTCGTCTCGAGGACCTTGTCCACGCGCTGCCCGCACAACGACTCGTGGTCGCGATGGCCGAGCAGCTTCAGCGCTGCGCGGTTGGCGCCCTTGATGAGGCCCTGATCGTCGAACGCCACCACCCCTTCACCGGGCGTGCTGACGAACTCCGCACAGCGGTGAAACCGCACCAGATTGAAGTCCTTACCGGCGCTGAGCAGGGTGCGGTTTTCGACATTCTGGGCAGCCATGTCGACGAGTGCCAGCGTGTGACTCTGGGGGTTGCAGGAGGCTCCCGAGATGTCGAGCGCCGCCAGCAGTTCCCCGCGCATGTCGAAGATGGGGGCCGCAGAGCACGTCAGCTGCGTGTTCTGCGCCAGGAAATGATCCGTGCGGTGAATCACCACGGGCCGACGGGCCGTCAGACAGGTCCCCATGCCGTTGGTGCCCATCTCCTGCTCGCTCCACACCACTCCCTCGCGAAAGCCGCTGCGCCGGGCTGTGGCCAGGAAGCCGGTATCACCGAGGTAGCTCAGGATGACCCCGTCGCGATCGGTCAGCATGATGCTGTACTCGGAGTGCCTCATGAGCTTGCCCAAGGCTTCCATCTCGATGCGAGCGATAGAGAACAGGACGCCGAGACGCTCGCGGCGGACCTGCAGGTCCGAGCGCTCGACGCTGTTCGGGCGCCGGATCTCCTGCGGGTCGAGCGCGTAGTTATTGAGACAGCGGCTCCAGGACGTCCTGACGACCTCCGTAATCGGGAGCTCCGCTCCATGCTTGCGAATCAGACTGGCGATGTGGTCCGCATGACTGTGGGACGCGGGTCGCGCACGCATCATAACTAAGGTCCCCCTCAACCGATCGTCACGAGGGCGGCTTACTTACCTCCGCAGCCGAATTTGCACTCCGGCGCGCCATGGTAATTGGCGCGCACGAACGCGAGAATGCGCCACAAATCATCATCCGTGTGCACCACTTGCCCCATGGCCGGCATCGCGCCCACGACGTTCTCCTCGGCTTTGCGGCTGTAACCCTTGCTCTGCAAGGCCTGGCTGCCCGTAGGCAACCAGCCTGAAAAGCGTGTCGTCGTCGCCGCCGTAAACCCACACGCCGTCGGTCAGGGGCGGGCACATGCCCCCGCCACCGGTGCCGCCGTGGCAGCCGCTGCACGCGTAGGATTGGTAAAACCTGCTTCCCGCCGCGACGACCGCCGCGTCGGTGTCCTGGTAAGGGTTCTTGAGCGTGCCCTGAGGCGCGGAATCCGCCCGCTGTATCGGGGTCATGGTGTTGGCCGGCGCCGGCGCAGCCTGCGCTCCCGCTTGCGGCCCGGAAGGCGCTGCCGGCTGCGGTGGGTCTGCGTAACTCAACAATGTCATCGACCCGAGCACGCAAGCGACCAATGTGCCTTTCACCACTACGCGCCTCGCTAAGCGCCCGGATGCGCGGGCGCATCACCCAGCAGCCTGATCACCTTCTCATCACCCCGCGCGCGCGCGATTGACAGCGCCGTCTCACCGCGATCCGTCTTGACCTGCACGTTCGCACCCGCGCGTACCAGCAGCTCGACCATATCGGCGCGGCCGTTGGCGGCGGCGATCATCAGTGCGGTGACACCGCCGGCGTTGCGGGCGTTCACGTCCGCGCCCTTTTCAATCAGGGCCTGTACCACGGCTTGCGCGTGGTTGGCGGTGGCGAGCATCAGCGGCGTATAGCCGGCGTCGCCCGATTGCCCGACCCGGATCCGCGCCGCCCGCGATGAGGGCCACAGCAGCCTGGTCCTTGCCGTACTGCGCAGCGATCCCGAGAGGCGTGAAATTCTGCGCACTGACGGCATTGGGATCGCCGCCGTGTGCGGCCAGCACCTTGACGTCCGCGGCATCATCGCAGTACGCCGCCGTCATGAGCGGCGTCCAGCCGTCGCGATCGCGCTGGTTGACGTCGGCGCCGTGCGCGATCAGGAACGCGACCATCGCCGGGGAGCGCTGGATGAGGGCATGGTGAAGGGGCGTTTCACCCTGCAGGTCCAGGGCTGTGACCGAGGCGTGCTTCTTCTCGAGCAGATACGCGACCCGCACCTGGTCATCGGCCAGGACCGCGTTGTTGAGCTCGACATTGACATTCGCGCCGTGTGCGAGCCAATCGTTCAGCTGCGCGATGGTCACCGCCGCAGCGGTATGGGCAGGGGCCGCGGGCGCAGGCGCCGCATACGCTCCGTGCGCCGGCAGATCCCCGCTGATGACGCAGGTACTGCAGCTCACCAGCGGCACGCCGAAGTCGGTCAGAATCGCGCGCAGCGCCTCGCGCTGCTCGTGCATCGCCCGCTCCAGGCGCTGCTGCAGATCGCGCTCGTTGCGACGCAGCCCGATCGCCATGTCGAATTCCAGCGGCACGGAATCATCCATCAGATTGACCGGCTGGATGACCAGCGGCGCATGCTTCACGGCCTGGTAATAGCCGGCCAACGGTCCCCAGGCCGCGGCGACGTCGAGCTTGCCGTCGATCACCTGCTGGATCTGGTAGCTCGGCTGATCCTGCGGGACCAGATCGGCGTCATGACTGAGATAGTGAATCTCGACTTTGAGAACGCCGTGATCGGCGAGCGCTTCGCGGATCGCCGACGTCTCGTAGACGCCGACCTTGAGAGTCTTCAGGCGCGGGTCATCGAGGCTCTTGATGGCAATGCCGCGGTCACTGCGGTAGGCAAGCACGTAGGTGGTGCGGTACAACGCGCTCGTCGTGATGACGTCGTCCGCGCCGAGGGGCATATCGAGCATGACGTCGCACTGGTCCGCGTCCAGCGTGGTGCGGGTCAGCCCGCGCTCGATGCCCGGCCGGTAGTAATATTCGACGGTGGTGTCGAGCGCGCGCGCCAGCACCGCCGCCATCTTGTTCTCGATGCCTTCGCCGCGATTGTTGGAAAGCGGCATGTTGCCCGGATCGGCGCACACACGCAGTGCCGCCTGGACGTCACGGGGTGCGGCCAGCAGCGTGACCGTCCCCAGCGCCAGTGCTGCAGCGAGCACCGGCCCGGTTCTCATCCGCGTCGTCATTCGCCTCGGCTCCTCAATCCTAGGCGCCTTCGCCGGAAGAGGCACGCGCCCGGCGTCGCCGCCGGGCGCGTCTTCCATCGACTATCTGACATCTCGGTGCTGCGTTTCATTCCTTTACTGCGAAGGTATACAGCGTCCCGCCCTGCGGGATCATGCTCAGACCCGCCGCCTTGGTCATGGCGGTAGCGCCGATGGCACCGAACTTGTCGCTCAGATCGAGTCCGGCAGTCACCGGCAGGCCGATCCAGCCGCCGATACCGCTCCACACGGAAACGTACTGCTTGCCGTTGACGCTGTAGGTGATCGGGTTGCCGATGATTCCCGACCCCAGGCGTCGCTGCCACAGCACCTTGCCGCTGGCGCGATCCACTGCGCGGAAGTCGCCGTTCAGGCTGCCGTAGAACGCCACACCGCCGTCGGTGACCAGCGCGCCACCCCAGTTCGGGTAAGGATCCGGAATTTCCCACACCGTCTCGCCGGTCAGAACGTTGAACTTCTTGAACTTGCCGGTGATGCCCGGTTTCTCCGGATACATGTAGACATTCGCAAATACATAGACGATGCCCTGCTGGGTATGCGAGCGCTCCTGCGGCTCATCCTCCATGCACCAGTTGTTGGTCGGGCAATACGCCATGCCGGGCTCGCTCGGATCGATCGCACAAGGCTGCTGATCCTTGCCGCCCATCGCCGACGGGCAGGCCTGGGTATTGCCGTGAGGCATCAGCGGCGAGTGCTCGTAGACCTTGACGGGCCGGCCGGTCTTCATGTCGACCTTCTCGGCCCAGTTGGTGGTCACATACTTGTGGGCGCGCAGCAGCGTGCCATCCGTACGATCGAGCACATAGGCAAAGCCGTTGCGATCGAAATGAATCAGGACCTTGTGCGGCTTGCCGTCGACCGTGAGGTCTTCGAGCATGTTCTCGTTGATGCCGTCGTAGTCCCACTGGTCGAACGGCGTCATCTGGTAGACCCACACCACTTCACCGGTATCGACCTTGCGGGCGAAGATCGACATCGACCACTTGTTGTCCCACTTGCCGTTGTTGCATGCCTCCTGTGTCGGGGGCGTGGCACCGCAGCGATACGAGGGGCTCCACAGGCCGGGGTTGCCGCTCGAGGCGTAGACGAGCTTCAGCTCCGGATCGTAGCTGTACCAGCCCCACATGGCGCCGCCGCCGCGCTTCCACTCATCGCCCGGGTAGGTGCTGATGCCGAGGTCCTTACCGGCCTTGCCGTACTCGGGGTGCTTCTTGTTGGTTTCCTTGGTCAGGCACACGTCCTTGTCGCTGCCGGTGTTGTAGCAATGCCAGAGCAGCTTGCCCGTCTGCAGGTCGTAGGCAAAGAAGGCGCCACGCGCCGCGAACTCGTCACCGCCGAAACCGATGAGGACCTTGCCTTCGGCAATGATGGGTGCGGGCGTGATGGTCTCGCCCTTGTCCGGATAGGCAGCTCTTGACGACCCAGACTTCCTTGCCGGTCGCAGCGTCGAGCGCGATCACGAAACCGTCGAGCGTGCCGAATACCAGCTTGCCGTCCGCAAACGACATACCGCGGTTCACCGTGTCGCAGCAGGCGCGCGGCACCGCGGAGTCGTCGCGATTGCTCGTCTTCTTGTAGTTCCACACCTCCTTGGGATGATCCGCGATCGGTCAGATCGAGCGCCTGGATGATGTTCGGCCAGCCGCTCTCCATGTACATCATCGGCTTGCCGTTCACCACGACCACCAGCGGCTGGCCTTCGTGGCCGCGCAGCGTGCCGCTCGACTGCGACCACACCATGTCCAGCTGAGCGACGTTCGAGGTATTGATCGCCTTGAGGGCGCTGTGCCTCGTCAAGGCCTGGTCGCCGCCGGGGGCTGCCCAGAGATTGGGATCCTTCGAGCGGTCGGTGACCTCATCGCCGATTGCCGCTGCGCAGAACGCGCCGAGTGCCAGCGCGGCACCTACGACGCACACAGTTCTATTGCGTTCGAATCGCATACGCAGTTCTCCTAAGACTTCGAGTTGTACGTTCGGTGCATCGGTGAGTACTGCCGCGAGCCCGCGCTCGTGACATGCTTGATCGGTCTCGCAACCTCCATTCCTCCCAAGCACACCCCGTGTTCCCTTTGAACTTAATGCGAAAATTGGGCTCGATATCGTAGTCTTGTTCGCAGGTATCCGCAGCAGAACCAGAAGGCGTCGAGATCGCCACAAGAGCTGTGCCACCAATGGCACAGTGCGCGAGCGAAGATCGACGAAGTCTCGTTTACCGCGCCGCCTCCAGTGCGCAACCGCGCTCTATCGCCACGCTGACGCCGCCGGTAGCACCGCCGTGCGCGCGGCCACGCGTCACGGTGCCGTGGCTTTGCAACGGCGCACCGCGGCGTCGCCGGATCATCGGCGTGTGGCGTCGACGGCCGGATGGCCGTCGACGCCGTGCTTCCCGGTCTGTTCAGAATCCAAGATACGCGCCGATGTTGATGGTCGTGGCGTGGTTGCTGCCAGCGCCCGACACGTCCTTCACGTAGCTGCCCTCCGCCAGCAGCGTCAGCGCCTTGGTGAGCGAGTAATAAACGCCGACCGTGTCCTTGCGGTTGCTTCTCACCAGGTCAGGATTCGTGAGCTGATCTGCCGCATTGGCGTAATCGAGTCGGCTGTCGCCATGGTTGTAGCCGAGCTTGACTGCGCCGATCTTGTAGGTGATCTGTCCGAGGTAGCCGTTCGAGGTGCGCGTCGTCGGGCAGACGCCGACAGCCGGCGCGGCGCAGGCCGCGTCGAAGGCGCCGTTGAGGAACAGCGCAGTCGTGCCGAGACCCTCGGCGTGGTAGTAGTACCCGATCACCTCCAGGCCCTGCATGTCGAGCTTGGCGAAGATATCCTCGCCGGTGCCGGTGTAGCTGTACGCAGCGGCCGGGGTCCCGATTTCGAAATTCTGCTTCTGCGTGATACCGGTCACAGACAGGTAGAGCTTGGTGCCCTCGGCAATGGTCATTGTATAAGTCAGCTTGCCGTGCAGCCCCGGTGCCTTCTTCGCGTCCACCGTGCCGGCGTCGGAGAGTGAGTTGATCGGATCAAAGATACCGACGGTCGCATTGAAGCCCGAGAAATCCGGCGTCGTGTAGTCGATCTGCCCCAGCCAGTCGGTGTAGATGTAGCCGAGGCCGATCCCGCCGAGGGTGGTGTTGGCGGGCGCCGGGCCCGCGGCCGAGCCGGGCGCGCCGACTCCCGGCAGCGTCATGTCATTGAGGATCACGTCGGCGCCGAACAGGCCGATATTGCGGCCGAGGGTGAAAGTGCCCATATCCTTGTTGCCGAAGGTCATGTACACCTGGCGAATATCCAGGCCGGTGGTGCCAAGCGCCGTGTTGGAAGCGGCCGGGCCGAGGGGTCCCAGGTTCGGGCTACCGCTATCGTTGGTGGCGATGCCCGGATAAAGACCGAGGTGCGCCGCGAGATCGATGCCGTCCTGGGTCGTCGCCACACCGAAGCTGAACGCCGCCGGCAACAGGCCGTTAGCGATGTTGGAAACGTCGTTGCCGCTTGCGGAGCCTATACACGTGAGGCCCCCGGCCACAGTAACCGCGCTGGTTACGCTTTCGCAGTTGGACCAGATGTAATCGACGTTCACCTCGCCGTCGATGGAGAAGGTCCACGACCCGTCGGCGTTCTTCAGATCCACCGCTGCCGCGGGCAATGCCAGTACGGCCAACAGGGCGCCGGCAACCGATGGCCGCAGGATCTGCTGAGTTATGTGAAAGTGCTTCATTGACTTCCTCCCCACAGGTTGTCCTTGGTGATGCCGTTGGGAGCTGCGCCAGGGCCGCCACCCACGGCTGCCGCGCATACGATATGCCAATTTTGTGTTGTATAACAACAACAGCTGCGCGGCTGTCGTGCCTGGTTCCTCGCACCGGAGGGAGAATTCTCAGGGATGTCAGGCCTGCCAAAAAGGCTACAGTGTGACCTCGCGTGTGTTGCGAAAATGCCTCACCGCACTGCCACACGGGGCAGCGAGGCTTCAGCCAGCTCGCAACCAGCGCGCCGCGAGCGGCGGCACGAGAACGAGGCTCACGAACGTCGAGGAGACCAGGCCGCCGAGAATCACGATCGCCATCGGACCTTCGATCTCGTGTCCAGCCTCACGCGATTGCAGCGCCACCGGCAGCAGGGCCAATGCGGTCAGCAGCGCCGTCAGCAGCACCGGGGTGAGACGCTCTTCTGCGCCGCGCAACGCGCACGACAGTCCCCAGGGCTGGCCCTCGACGGCAATCAGGTGCTCGTAATGCGATATCAGCAAAATCGTGTTGCGCGCCGCCAGGCCGAACAGCGCGATGAAGCCGACCATCGCACCCAGTGACAGCGTGCCGCCGGTCAGCGCCACCGCGACGACACCGCCGATGAGAGTGCTCGGCAACGCGGCCAGCACCAGCAGCACGTGCCGGCTGTGACCAAAGGCCAGCGCGAGCAACAGCACGATCAGCACCAGCGCCGCCGCCGAATGCCACAGCAGCTCGTGTGCCGCTGCCGCCTGCGCCGCAGCGGTGCCGCCGTAGCGCAGATAGACGTTCGGCGGCACCCTGATGTGCGCCGCGATCGCCTGCTGCGCGGTGCGCGCGAAGCCCGCTTGATCGGCGCTGTGCGGATTGGCGACGACCACCTGGCGCCGCAGTCCGTCCTCGTGCTCGATGAGACTGCGCGCCGACACCATGGTGAGTGTCGCTACGGCTGACAGAGGCACCAGCACACCATCGCGACCGCGCAATGGCAGCTCACGCATGTCTTCAGGCGTCGCGCCCGCCCCGGCGATGCGTGCGACAACCGGTATGGCGCGGTCGGACTGATTGAGCTGCGCTACGACCGTGCCGTGATAGGCGGCGTTCAGCGCAGCGAGCACGTCCGCGGCTTGCAGTCCGAAGAGACTGAGGCGCTCCGGGCGCATCTGTAGCTGCAGTTCCGGTTGGCGCGGCGGCACCTCCAGCCGCACCGTGCCACTCTGCGGCCACTGGCGCAGCAACGCCGCGATCTGGCCGGCCACCTGATCGTCCAGGTCGAGGTCAGGAGCCGAACACGCTGACGAAGAACGGCGCCACCTCACCGGACAAGGTCTCACCGATGCGCTCCGCGAGCACCGAGTAGATCTCCACCAGCTGGTTGGGGAACTGGTCGAATACCGCGCGCACCCTGGCTTCCAGTTGCTCCGTGGTGATCAGCCGTGCAGGGTCGAGCTGAATCTCGAACTCGCTCTTGTTCGGGGCATCCGGATCCTGACCGTTTTCCGCCCGGCCGATCTGTTCGGCTACGCTCCTGACGCCGGGAATGGCCGCCAGGCGCAGCGCGATGCGCTGCCCGACACGCGAGGTCTCCAGCAGAGAGATCCCGGGCCGGAGCGCCGCGTGCGCAATCAGGTAGTTCTCGCGAAAGTCCGGCAGCAGCCGCGCGCCGAGCACCGGCAGCAGTGCAAGGCCTGCGACGCCGCTCAGCAGCACTGCGCCCAGCACCGGCCGCGCATGCCGTTCGAGACGGGTGATTGCCGAGCGCTGCCAGCGCTTGCAGCGGCGCAACCAGCCGGGCTCCTCGCGCGGGGCGTAGCCGTGCATCAGCAGCGCACACAACGCCGGGGTCGCGCTCATCGCAACCAGCAGCGACAATCCGACCGCCAGCAGGAACGCCGCGGCCAGTGGCCGGAAGAAGGCCCCCTGCAGACCCGACAGCATCACGATCGGCAGGAAGGCCACTGCCACCGCCGCGGTGGCGTAGAACACCGGGCGCCGGACCTCGAGCGAGGCGTTCAGCAACAGTGCGCCCCAGTTCGCGTCCGTAGCGGCAGTGCGGCGGCGACGGGTGATGTTCTCTACATCGATGATCGCATCGTCCACCACCACCCCCAGAGCGACCACCAGCCCGCCGAGGCTCATCGTGTTGAGCGACAGGCCACCACTGCTGAGGATCCAGACGGTGGCGAGCAGCGACACGGGGATGGCACTGAAGGATATCAGCGCGCCGCGCCAGTCGCGCAGCGTGACCAGCAGCAGCACGATCACCAGCAGCGCGCCGATCAACAGCGAATTGCGTAGCTTGGCGATGGCACTCTCGATGAAGCTGGCCGGCCGCAGCAACGCCGGGTGATATTGCACGCCGCGCTGCGCGAGCTCCGGCGCCAGGGTCTGCAGGCGCTGCTCGAGCTCGCGCGTGACGTCGAGCGTGTTGGCGCCGTACTGGGTGGAAGTCTCCACCAGTATGCCGGGCTGGCCGCCGATGATCGCATCGCCGAAGCGCGGCGCCGGCCCGTCGCGCACCTGCGCGATGTCGCCAATGCGTAGTGGCACACCGGCGCGGTTCGCGACCACGGCCTGCTCGAGCGCGCCGAGGGAATCCCCGGGCGCCTGTGCCTGCAGTACGAGGCGCTGCGTTGCGGTCTCGAGATAGCCGCCGCCGGTGATTTGCGTGCCGCGACGGGCGGCCTCGAAGACTTCCTCCAGGGTCACACCGGAAGCGTCGAGCTTGAGCGGATCGATCCACAGCTGCCGCTCGCGCGAGTCGCCGCCGAAGAGCTGCGCCTGGGCGACACCCGGCACCGCCAGGATCTGCGGCTTGATGTTCCAGCGAATCAGATCACGCAGCTCGAGCGGCGACAGCCGCTCGCTGGTAAAACCGAAGTGCAGCAGGTATTCCATCGACGAGCTCAGCGGCGAGAGCAACGGCGGGCCGACGCCCGCCGGCAGCAGCGCACTGGCATCGGCGAGGCGCTCGCTGATGACCTGCCGCTGCAGAAAAGGATCGCTGCCCCGACCGAAGACCACCTGAATCGCCGCCAGACCCTGGCTCGAGGTGGAGCGCACCACCGCGACGTTCTCGGCACCGGCAAGCAGATCCTCCAGCGGCCGCGTCACCAGCGATTCCACCTGGGTCGCATCCAGGCCGCGTGCCTCGGCCTGGACCAGCAGGTGCGGAGGTGCGAAGTCCGGAAACACATCGAGCCGGGCGTTGAGCAGCGCGCCCACGCCGAGCAGGGCCACGAGCAAAGAAAGCGCGGTCACGATCCTTGGATTCGCCAGCGAACCGCGAACGATCGAGGCAAGCATGGACGCTAGTCGTGTTCCTGTTCGGCGGCGGAGAAGCTGCTGATGCCTTGCAGCGACCACAACACGCCGGCGCCCTGCACGACGACCTGGTCGGTGCGCGCGAGCCCCTCAACCAGCCAGCCGCTCCCGACCCGTGCCAATGGCCTGACCGGCACCGCCGCGTAATGAAAGGTGTCCCCGCCACTTCCAGCGGCCAGGCGATAGACGTACGCGCCCTGCTCGGCATAGAGCAGTGCCGTCGCCGGTACCAGCAGCCCCGCCACCGCCGCCGCCTGCAGATGCACCGCTGTACGGGCCCCAGGTCCGAGGCCCTCTGGACGGCGCTCCAGTTCCAGCAGCCAGCCGGCGCTTTGCGATTGCGCATCGGTCCGCGGCAGCGGACCCAGGACGCGCGCGCTGACGTTCAGGCCGTCAACGTCCACCAGTGCGTGCTCGTCAATGGTGCTGCCGGCGCGGCGCCCGGGCACATCCGCGCGCAACAGCATGCGTTGTCCGCTGCTCAGCGCCTCGAGCAGCGAGCGCTGCCGGGCCGCGCTCCAGCTCGCCAGCGGTCCCCACTGCAGGCTGAAGCTCATCGTCGCCGCGCGTGCCTGCGTGGCCGCCTCGACCGACTGCGCTTGCGCTGCCTGCCAGGACCTGAGTGAGGCGCGTGCGTCATCGTGGTAGAGACGCTCCAGCCGCGCGGCGTCGGCCATCGCCGCTGCGCTCGTGGCCTGGGTGCTCTGCACCCGGCCCAGATCGGCCACCAGCGCTACGGGATCGAGCACTGTCCCGAAGGCCTCGATCTGCGGCGCGCTGCGCAGCGGCAACGGATGTTCGATACGGATCCCGACCGCCTGCTGCTGCGACAGGGTCAGGGTAAGCGGCGTGCCCTCCCCGGTCGGCGGCGCCCCGGCGGCGCTGGCGGCAGCGCTCAGCAGCATCCACGGCAATATCCGCATGACCGGCATCATGAGCGCGGGGATGCGCCGGGCGCCCATTGACTCTCGGCACCTGCCAACGGCCGGCGATAGGCGTCTTCGAGCGCGCCGAACGCGACTTCGGCCGTGTAGGCCGCCTGCAGCACCGACAACTGCGCCTCGCTGGCGCCGATCTGCGCAGCCAGCACGCCGGCGCGCTCGCTGGCGCCGGCGGCGAGCGCGCGTTGCTCGGCCTGACGCTGCCGATCGGCAAGCTCGGCGAGCTCCCGGGCGTCCTGCCAGGCTTGCCGCGCTGCCGGCCAGGCGAGCTCGGCGCGATCGATCTGCCCGAAAAGCTGGGCCTGCACGGCCTTGAGATGCTCCCCCGCGGCTGCGCGCCGCGCGACGGCTTCGCCGATCGGACCCTGGTGTTGATTGAACAGCGGCAGCTCGAATGACACCCCCGCCGCGCTGTCGTGGGCGATGTCGGTGAGCGTGCCCTGGCGCACCCCATCGCCGCCCCAGGCATACGCCGGGGTGAGATGCGCCTGCGGCCAGCGCCTGGCGACTTCACTTTGCAGGCCGATTTCGGCGAGATCATATTCTCGCAGCGCATGAATAATCTGCGGCCGCGCAATCAGCGCCTCGGTGCGCCAGCGCTCCGGGGTGCTGATCGTCAGCGCGCCGATCGCGGCCCAGTCATCCCAGCGCACCGGCACGGCCTCCAGCGCCGCAACCGGGACGCCGACCGCGGCGGCGAGCCGGGCGAGGGCATCCGCGCTGCGTGCCCGGGACTGCTGCTGTCGCTGCCGGGCGCGCGCGAGTTCCAGCTCATCGGCCAGCAGCTGCCCGCGCTCGAGATCGCCGAGCCGCACCCGTGCACGATCATTGTCGAGCAGCGCCTGTCGCTGTGCGCTCAGCGACTGCAGCAGTGCGCTCTCGTCGCGCGCTGCTGCCGTATCGAGCAGCGCCTGTCGTAACGCCGCTCGCACCTGCCATATCGACTCGGCGAGGTCAGACTGTGCCAGCGCCGTCTGCAGCGCTGCCTGTTCGCGGGCGCGCTCGCGCTCGCCGGGACGGCGCAACAGGAAATCCAGCGACAACCCATACAGCCAGGCCGTGCTCTGCGCCGCGCTGGTGACATATTCGGCGAACAGCTCCATGCCCGGATTGGGGTGTTCCGCGGCAGTGCGCTCGGCCGCTGCGGCCGCGGCCACTGCGGCGCGCTGTTCGGCGAGTTGCGGATTGAGCTGCAACGCGGCGGTCAGCCATTGCGCGCGATCCCAGCCGGCCGCAGGCGCAGGCAGCTGCGGCACCGCAGCGGTCAATCGCCGCGCGTTGAAGTGCTGCAGAGTGCTCGCTGGCTCGAGCGGTGCGCGCGCGGGTGTACTGAGGCATGCAGCCGGCAGCGCAGCGAGCAGCACCGCGAGTACCCGTAGTGGCGCGCCTGATGTCATTTGTCGCAACGCCCGTTGTCAATCGCCCGTGGCCCGCTGCAGCGCATTCGCATGAAAGCGCAGGTGATCCTCGACGAAGGTGGCGATGAAATAGTAATCGTGCCCGTAGCCGTCGTGACGGCGCAGCCGCAGCGCTTGACCGGCCGCCGCGCAGCTCTGTTCGAGCAGCTCGGGCAACAGTTGCCGCTGCGGCAGAAACTTGTCCGCCAGCCCCTGATCCACGAGAATTTCCGGGAACACCCCCGCTGCGCGGGAGGCGAGCAGCTCCACCGCATCATAGCTCGCCCAGGCTGAAGCGCCCTCGCCCAGGTAACGCGCGAACGCCTTCAGTCCCCACGGGCAACGTGTCGGCGAACAGATGGGAGCGAAGGCCGACACCGATCGGTACACGGCCGGGTTGCGCAATGCCAGCACCAGCGCGCCGTGACCTCCCATGGAGTGTCCGAAGATCCCCAGCTGTCGCTCAATACCCGGAAAACGCGTCAGCACCGTCTCACGCAACTCCTCGAGCACGTAGTCGTACATCCGAAAGTAGCGTGACCACGGTGACTGCGTGGCATTGAGATAGAATCCCGCGCCGCTGCCGAATTCCCAGTCGTCGGCCTCTCCCGCAATACCGGTCTGGCGCGGGCTGGTATCGCAGGTGACCAGCATCAGACCAAGCTGCGCGGCCACGCGTTGCGCACCGGCCTTGATCGCGAATGTCTCTTCCGTGCACGTCAGGCCGGCGAGATAAAACAGCACCGGCACCTGCCGCTGCTGTGCCTGCGGCGGTTGATACACCGCAAAGCGCATCGGCAGACCGATCACGGCCGATTGATGGCGGTAAAAGCCCTGCAAGCCGCCAAAGCAGCGATGCTCGCTGATCGTTTCGAGCGTCATCTGCACGCCCCGATCGCGCGGATCCGCCATCGGCATCTGCGCGTTGCCTTCATGGACACATTATGAATCCGATCGGCCGCTGTGGTCACAGCAATGCCAGGGGTGGCTCAGTCGTGACAGATTGGACACGCCGCTTCCGCCCGCCCGCACCGGTTTCTTAACAACGTTTGGTCTAGGCACGATTGCCGTGCTCCGTAGGATGGCGGGTCCAGATGAGAATGCTCCCGCGCACAGTGCTGCCCTGCCTGCTCGCCACCGCCGTGATGCTTACCACGGCTCGGGCAGCCGAACTCGGCGCGATTGTCGGCGTGGTCACGAGCCCGGCTGGAGTGCCGCTCGTGCATGCGACGGTGACGGCCGTGCGCGTGGACGGTAGCGCCATCCGCGCCACGCTCTCCGCAAGCGATGGCGTGTATTCGTTTGCGGACCTGCCGCCGGGCACCTGGTCCGTCACCTCGGAGCTCGAGGGCTCTCCCGCCGTGACGGTGCCGGCGCTCGTGGTCGTGGCGGGCAAGGCGACGCGTCACGACCTGGTCATGAACGTCGCGGCGCCGGGCGGCGGGCCGGCGGTGGCCGCAGCGCCCGCCCCGGCCGTTCCTGCGAGCCTTGCGCAGGCGGTCGCGCAGGAGGTGGCCAAGGTTGTGCCCGAGGCGCTGCGTGCGCCCCCACCGGGCCCGGCGGTCGACACGCAGACGCCGTTCGCGGTCGGCTATCTCGGCTGGGCGAACGGCACCACCCGGGAAAACTCGCCGATATTCGACACCCAGTTCTTCACTCCCGAAATCCGCTTCGACGTGAACTACCTGCAGGACTTCAATCACCCCGTGGATCACACCATCGTCGGCTCCACGGAAGAGTTCCGCTCGGGCGAATTCCAGGTCGAGCAGGTGAGCTTCGGCGGCGACTTCCACTGGAACGGCGTCAGGGCGCGCTTCCTGTCGATGATGGGACTGTATGCGGTGACCACCCCGCGCAACGACGCGAGCCTGGGTGTCGGGGAGTGGGATCTGCAGGGCGCTTACAAATATCTTTCGGAAGCGAATGCCGGCTATCACTGGGACGTCAACCACGGCTTGAACGTCGATGCCGGGATCTTCCTTTCGTACATCGGCCTCTTCAGCTATTACAACTTCGACAACTGGACGTATCAGCCCTCCTTCGTGTCTTCCAACACGCCCTGGTTCTTCAACGGCCTGCGCGTGCAGTGGTTTCCGACGCAGACCCTGAAGATCGAGCCGTGGCTGATCAATGGCTGGCAGTCCTACGCCAAGTACAACAGCCACCCGGGAGTGGGCGGACAGATCCTGTGGGTCCCGAATGACTGGTTCAGACTGGTGTTGAACAGCTACAGCATCGGGCAGGACAACCTCGCCAGCGGCAGCGGCTTCCCCGCCAACGGCGGCAACCCCAACGCGGCGATCGGCCGGCCCAACCCGGGCGGGACCTATATCAACTATGCCAACGTCACACGCGTTCACGAGGACGACAGCATCGAGTTGAAGTACTACGACGCTGCGGGGAGCGAGGGCACGTTCGCCGGCATCTCGAGGATGGCGACGTCCTTCACCTGGGACCTGGGATGTGAATACGGCGGCGGCGTGCACTGCTCGCACGGTCCCAACAAGGCGAACTTCTTCGGCCTGATGCTCTACGACCGCACCTGGTTCGACCACAACCTCTACGCGGTCACCCTCGGCGGCGGCTTCATGAACAACCCGGGCCGCTACCTCGCGCTGGTGCCGCCGATCAACGGCGCTACCGCGGTGACCGGCACGCCCTATTTCACGGAGAATCCGGGACAGAAGCTCTACCAGTGGGACACGCAGCTGAACTTCCAGTACATGCCGAAGGACTGGCTCACCTGGTGGACGGAGGTGACCTTCCGCCATTCGGACGTGCCGTACTGGAGCGGGCCCGGCGGCGTCACCCCGCCAGCCGGCAATACCGGCTCGCCCGCGAGCTTCGTCTGCAACAACGGCAGCGCCATCGGCGCCGATGCCTGTGCCAGCGAGAGCGGCGTGTGGTTTCCGGACCTGCGCACCCGCGAAGTCGTCTGGGGAGCGGGCGTGATGGTCAAGTTCTGAGCGGCCGCGCATGCGCTTCGGGCCGCCCAATTGGGCTTGAAGCGCCCCGGCAGGCGCCAAAACGACGCAAGTCCTGCTTCGCAGGGCCAGCCGTGCTAAGTTACTCTGCTGTCTTCCAGGGCCCCTCCCAAGGACTCAAGCGCGCATGTCCGACACCCTCCGCAACGAGCAAACGCCCCCCCTGGTCTGGACCAATACGCTGATGTTCGCGCTCACCTTCGCCGCGGCCGCGATCCTCGTGCCATGGTATGGGCTGACGCGCGGCTTCTCCGGGGCGGCCTGGGGCTGCTTTGCCTTCTTCCTGATCGCCAACGGCATGGCGATCACGGCCGGCTATCACCGCCTGTGGGCACATCGCACCTACGAGGCGCACTGGACGCTGCGGCTGTTCTACCTGGTATTCGGCACCATGGCGCTGCAGAACAGCGCGCTTGCCTGGTGCAGCGGGCACCGTAACCATCATCTGTACGTCGACGACGAGGAGCGCGATCCGTACTCGGCGCGGCGCGGCTTCTGGTTCTCGCATATCGGCTGGATGCTGCGCGAGTACCCGAGCGGCAGGCTGGATTTCAGCAACATCCCGGACCTGAAGAAGGACCCGATGCTGGTGTTCCAGCACCGCTACTATGTGCCGCTGGCGCTCGCCGCCAACCTCGGCTTACCCGTCGCGGCCGGGCTGCTGTTCCACGACCTCTGGGGCATGTTGATTCTCGCCGGGGTGCTGCGCCTGGTGTGGAGCCATCACGTCACCTTCTTCATCAACTCGCTTGCCCACATGTGGGGTAACCGGCCCTACACCGAGGACAACAGCGCGCGCGACAACCCGGTGCTCGCGGTGATCACTTACGGCGAGGGCTATCACAACTTCCACCACAGCTTCGCGCACGACTATCGCAACGGGGTGCGCTGGTGGCAGTGGGATCCGACCAAGTGGATGATCGCGGCCCTGCAGGTGATCGGCCTGACGCGCCGCCTGAAGCGCACGCCGGTATTCCAGATCCAGCGCGCGCTGCTCGCCATGCAGTTCGCGCGCGCGCAGGCGCGGCTGGCGAAGCTTCCGTCCGCGGGCGCCTCGCAGATCGAGCAGCTGCGTGCGCGCGTCGCACACGAGTACGAGAGCTTTCTCGCCGCTCTCGCCGACTGGGCGCGCGTCAAGGAGCAATGGCTCGGTGAGAAGAAGCGCGCAGTGCTCGAGCAGTGGGAGCAGGTGGACCTGCAGGTCAGCCTGCGCGACATCGAGCGGCGCCTGAGCCTGCAGTTGCGGCGCATGCGGCTGCTGCAGGCGCAGCTCGCCTAGTTAGATTGGCCGAAAGGGCCGCAGGCCCTGTCGGCAGGCCCAGCCGTCCTCTGCCGCACACTCGCCGGCAAAAGGCGCGACTTTTGCCGGCGAAAAGATCGCCTACGGCGGCGGCCTTTTCCGCGCTTGGCAGCCCCAGTGCCGTTCGTGCACCATGACAGCACATGGGACGCATCTTCGAAGTCAGAAAGCACACGATGTTCGCGCGGTGGAACCGCATGGCGAAGCAGTTCGCCCGCATCGCGAAGGACATCACCATGGCGGTGAAGTCGGGCGGCGCGGACCCGGCCTCCAACCCCACCCTGCGGCGGACCATCCAGAATGCGCGCGCGGTCAACATGCCGAAGGACAAGATCGAGGCGGCCATCAAGCGCGCCGCCGGGCGCGACGCCGCCAACTACCAGCAGGTGCTGTACGAGGGCTATGCGCCCCACGGCGTGGCGTTGCTGGTGGAGACGGCGACCGACAACGCGACGCGCACCGTCGCGGCGGTGCGCAACATCATCACCAACGGTGGCGGCAACCTCGCCACCAACGGATCCGTCAGTTACCTGTTCCGCAAGATGGGTGTATTCCGCCTGAACCCCGCGGGGCTGGACCAGGACGACCTCGAGCTGTACCTGATCGATCATGGGCTCGAGGAGATGGGCGAGAGCAGCGGCGAGAAGGGCGAGCCGCAGCTGGTGATCCGCTGCGCCTTCGCCGACTTCGGCCGCATGCAGGAGGCGCTGGAAGCGCGCGCACTCACGCCGCTGTCGGCCGAGCACGAGTACATCTGTAGCGTCCCGACCGAGCTTGCCGAGGAGCAGGCGACCGAGGTGCTCACGCTGATCGACCGGCTCGAGCAGGACGAGGACGTGCAGAAGGTGTTCCACACCCTCGCCTGACGGTCGGTTGCATGGATCGCTACCGCCTCGAACCCGCCCGCGTTGCCGATGCCGCGCTGCTGGCGCAGATGGCGCACGAGTTCGTGGAGAGCGGCCTTGCGCCCGCGTGGGGCGCGGCGCGCATCAGCCGGCACGTGCGTCATCCCGATAGCGTCGTGCTCACCGCGCGCACCGGACTTGCGCTCGCCGGCTTCGCCATCATGCGCTACGCCGACGACGTCGCGCACCTGAATCTCCTCGCCGTCGCTCCGGCGCACCGCCGCCGCGGCGTGGCGCGCCGCCTGGTGCAGTGGCTCGAGGAGAGCGCACTCACCGCGGGGACCTTCGTCATCGGGCTCGAGCTGCGCGCCGGCAACGAGGCCGCGCGTGCCTTCTATCGCGCCCTCGGCTATCGCGAGATGGGGCAGATTCCCGGCTACTACCAGGGCATCGAATCCGCCATCCGCATGGCGCGCGACGTGCGCGCCCGCCACGAGCCGGCGCCGGGCGCGCATCAGCAGAGCTGAGGTCCGCTACGCGTCGATCTTGAAGTCGAGTTCGTAGCTGTGCGAACCGTCCGCGCCGACGCTGATGGTCATCCTGCCGCTGATTCCCCGCAGCTCTCCGGTGCCGGAATCCGGCACCACGGTGATGGTCGCGACCGCGGTGCCGCGGGTCATGGTGGCGCTGTGCTGCAGGACGAAGCCGCCGGCGCGCCCCTTGAGTGTGCCGGTGACGCGCTCCATGGCGACGTAGCCGGCGGAGCCGGGCACCTCGGTCTGGGTGGCCAGCATTTCGCCCTTGCTGATGCCTTCCAGATCACCATGGAAGCGCTTGTCGATGGTCAGACGGCCGAGGTTGGCCGCGCGCGCGATCTGCGTGTCGGGTTTCTGCGGCGTGACCTTTACATCGAAAGATCCGGTGGCGCGCTGGCTCATGGGCTCACCTCTGCCTCCAGGCACTGTCAGTCCGGCATCGGGCTCATCTGACCCGCAAGGGCATCCTCGAAGCCGAAATGGCGCAGATCCCGCACCCGCTGCGGGAAGAGAATGCCATCGAGATGATCCACCTCATGCTGCACCACCCGCGCGTGAAAGCCCACGACGCTGCGATCGATCGGCTCCCCGTGCAGGTCGAACCCCTGATAGCGCACGCGCACGTAGCGCGGCACGAGGCCGCGCATCCCGGGAACCGACAGGCATCCCTCCCAACCCTCATCCTGCTCGGCGCCGAGCGGCGTGACAAGCGGATTGACCAGCACGGTGTAGGGGACCGGGGTGAGGTGTGGATAGCGCGGATTGTCCTTGAGCTCGAATATGACCACCCGGGCGCTGACACCGATCTGCGGCGCGGCGAGCCCCGCGCCGCTGAGCGAGCGCATGGTGTCGTCCATATCGGCGACCAGCGCAGCGAGCTGCGCGTCGAAGCGCGTGACGGGCTGCGCTACGCTGCGCAACAGCGGCTCACCCATCTTCAAGACACTGCGGACGGCCATCAGCCGCCTGGCGGCTCGCCCGCCACGACCTTGATCGAGGTGCGGTGATCGCGAAAGCGCAGCACCCGTTCGCGGGCCGCGCCCGGGGCGGCCGCGACGGCACTCTCGGCCCGCGCCACCGCCGCGGTCACCAGAGCGTGGTGCGGTGACAGGTCACACACCGGGTCGGCGTTGTCGGCATCGCCGGTCAGCAGATACGCCTGGCAGCGGCAGCCGCCGAAATCCCTGGACCTTTCCGGGCAGCTGCGACAGGGCTCCTTCATCCAGGCCTCGCCGCGGAAGCGATTGAAGGCCGGCGAGTCGTACCAGATGGCGCGGATACCCGCGTGGCGCACGTTCGGCAGGTCGAGCCCGGGGAGCATGCGCGCGGCATGACAGGGCATGGCGGTGCCGTCGGGCGCGATGGCGAGGAACACCGACCCGAGCCCGCTCATGCAGGCCTTGGGCCGGGTCTCGAAATAATCGGGCACCACGAAATAGATCTGCATGCGCGCGCCAACGCGCTCACGAAAGCGCTGCGTGACCGCTTCCGCGCGCTCGAGCTGCGCACGGCTCGGCAGCAGCTGCTCGCGATTCAGCCACGCCCAGCCGTAGTACTGGGTGTTGGCGAGCTCGACATACTGCGCCCCGAGCGCTTCCGCCATGGCGAGGATCTCGCCGACGTGATCGATGTTCAGGCGGTGCAGCACCACGTTCAGTACCATCGGATAGTCGTAGGCGCGAATCAGCGCGGCTACCTGCGACTTCAGCTCGAAGGTGCGCGTGCTGCTCAGGAAGTCGTTCATCTCGCGCGTGCTGTCCTGGAAGGACAGCTGGATGTGATCGAGCCCGGCGGCTTTGAGCGCCTTGATGCGCGCCTCGGTCATGCCGACGCCCGAGGTGATGAGATTGATGTAGTAGCCGAGCTCGTGCGCCGCGGCAACAATCATCTCCAGATCATCGCGCACCAACGGCTCCCCGCCCGAGAGTCCCAGCTGCACCGCGCCAAGCGCGCGCGCCTCGGTGAGCACGCGAATCCACTCCGCTGTCGGCAGCTCCGCTGCGACACGGGCGAACTCCGTCGGGTTGTAGCAGAACACACAGTGCAGCGGGCAGCGATAGGTGAGCTCGAGCAGCAGCCACAGCGGCGGCCCGGGCTGCGCCCGCGCACCGCTCGCCGGCGTGTGCGCGCCCGCCGCACCCGCCACGGCCGCCGGAGTGCCGGTGCTCACTCGCGCAGCTCCAGCCAGTGCTTCTCCAGCGCCAGTGTTACGAAGGCGTTGCACGTCGGCGCCGAGCCCGGTGAGGCCGTAGGTACGTTCGAGGTCGGCGACGATATCGGCAAGCGTACGCACGCCGTCGCAGCGGCTCATGATTGCGCCGGCGCTGCTGTTGAGCTTCACCATCCCCTCCGGATAGAGCAGCACGTGCGCCTCCTGTGCCGCTTCCCACTGCAGGCGCATGCCGTGCGCGATGGCCGGCCGGCGACTTGCGTCGGGCTCGCTCACGGCGTCACCCCGTAGGCAAGCGCCATGGCATCGTTCATCTGCCACAGCACGTCGAGCTTGAACTGCAGGACCTCGAGCGCGCGCTCCTGGGCTTCGCGCGTGGTGAAGCGCTCGAGCGTCACGGCGAGCCCGAACTCGACGTCGCGGCGCGCAAGGCTCATGCGGCTCTGGAAGTAACTGAGTCCCGCAGGATCGATCCATGGATAGTGCTCGGGCCAGCCGGCAAGGCGCTGGCGGTGGATCTCGGGCGCGAACAGCTCGGTGAGCGAGGCGCACACCGCTTCCGGCCAGGGCGCACGGCGCGCGAAGCTCACGTAAGCATCGACGGCAAAGCGCACCCCTGCCAGCAGCGCCGCCAGGCTCTCCACCTGCCCGCGAGCGAGTCCGACCGCCTCCGCGAGCCGCAGCCACGACTCGATCCCGCCGGGATCCTCGCCGTGACCGTCGTGATCGAGTATGCGCTGCACCCACTTGCGGCGCACCGCGCGCTCGTCGCAGTTGGCGAGAATCGCCGCATCCTTCACCGGGATGTTGATCTGGTAGTAGAAGCGATTCGCCACCCAGCCGCGAATCTGCTCGCGGCTCGCTTTGCCGCAGTTCAGCATCACGTTGAAGGGGTGGTGAATATGATAGGCGCGGCCGCGCTCGCGCAGCTGCTGCTCGAACTCCTCGCGGGTCCAGGCGACCGCCGTCACAGCTCGATCTCCAGTCCGTCCCAAGCGACCTCGATACCGCGCCGCGTCAGCTCGGCGCGCTGCGGCGAATCCTCATCCAGAATCGGATTGGTGTTGTTCACGTGGATCAGGATCCTGCGGGTGCCGCCGGGGAGCTTGTCGAGCCACTCGAGCATACCCCCGGAGCCGCTCTGTGGCAGGTGGCCGATGTCACGCGCGCGCTTGCGCGAGAGCCCGAGCGAGAGCATCTCGTCGTCACTCCAGAACGTGCCGTCGACCAGAACGCACGCAGCCGCCTGCATCGCGCTCCACACCGCCTTCTCCATCGACCCCAGGCCCGGAGCATACACGGCGGTCCGCGCGCTGCCGGCATCGCCGATCACGAGCGCCACGTTATCCCCCGCCACGGGGGCGGCGCGATGCGGTGAATAAGGCGCGGGCTTGCTCGCGACGGCGAACGCGCGCCAGCTCACCCCGGGGACTGCATCGACAGTGAACTCACGCCCGTCGGGCGTCATGCCGCGCCGTTCGACGCCGCAGTAGTGCGCGAGCACTGCGAAGATCGGATTGCCGTGTGTCAGATCCGCGTGGACATCGTCCGTGCACCACACCGGCAGCGCTGCGCTCGACTCGCGCAGCATGAAGAGCCCGGTGCTGTGGTCGATCTGCCCGTCGACCAGCACGACGGCTGCGATTGCCGTATCGCGCGGCGCGCGCGCCGGTTGCAGGTCAGGATTGGCCTTGAGCTGTGCGAGGATGTCAGGCGAGGCGTTGACAAGTGCCCAGGCGCTGTGGTCGCGGCCGCAGACGGCGATCGAGGATTGAGTTCGGGCAAGCGCCCGCAGCGTGCCGTTGCGGACACCCGAGCAGTTACGGCAGTTGCAGTTCCACTGGGGGAAACCGCCGCCGGCGGCCGATCCCAGTACCCGGATCTTCACAGGGCTTACGGAGCCCGGCGGCCAGGCTCCCAGCCCTTACTCTGCATCTAGCGATTTGCGATATACATCGTGATTTCCATACCGAAACGGAAATCAGTCGCTTGTGGTGTTTCCCAGCGCATAGTCTTGGTTCCTGCTGCAATCAGTTTGGACATAGTCTACAGATACCAGTGTATTCTTCTCCGGGCCGCAGCGGGGGCGAAAGCGGATCATCATGAAAGTGGCCTCATGATTTTCTTGAGGACACCGGACTCAGACCGTCGATGAAGCTGCGGACACGCCTCAACCTCGTACTGACGGGCGTCACCGCGGTGTTCGTTGCGCTATTGGTGGCCGACCAGATCCGCGATACACGCTCCTCCGTCAGGGAGGAGATCGAGGCCGCCAATCGCGTGGCCGCGCACGTCGTGGGCAGCCTCGCCGTGACCTATTCAGGATCCGGCGGCACGCCGGCGGTGCAGGAGCTTCTGCAGCAGCTCGGTCACGTGCGCGCCAACGAGATCACGCTGCACGATGCTTCAGGCAAGATCCTCTATCACTCACCTCCGCCCGTCTATAAAGCCGGACGGGAGGCGCCGGCGTGGTTCACGCATCTGCTGGCTCCCCGGCCCGCGCGGCAGGTGTTCCCGCTCGCCGCAGGCGCGCAGCTCGTGATCGAGGCGCAGCCCTCGCGCGCCATACTCGACGCCTGGGACGACCTGACGCGGCTGGTTGCGATGGCGGCAACCATGCTCATTCTCCTCGGCGCTCTCGCGTTCTGGCTGGTGGACCGCGCGCTGGCGCCGTTTCCCGTCATCGTGGAAGGCCTCGAGCGGCTCGTGCACGGCGAGCTCACGTATCGCCTCCCGCCGCTGCCCGGATCCGAGGCGCACGCCATCGGTACGGCGTTCAATCGCATGGCGCAGGCGGTGGAGGACAAAGTGCAGGCGGAGCGCGACGCACGCGAGGCACGCGAGCGACTCGAAGAGCGCCGCGAGCTCGCGCTGCTCGTCGAGCAGAGCGTCGAGGAGGAGCGACGCCTGATCGCGCACGAGCTGCACGACGAGTTCGGCCAGTCGGTCACCGCCATACGCAGCCTCGCCATGGCGATCGCGACGCAGACCCCTGAACCGGGCCTGGCTTCGGCGGCGCGCCTGATCTGCGACGAGGCCGCGCGCCTCTACGACGCCATGCACGGCCTCATCCCGCGCCTTGCCCCGCCGGCACTGGAGACGCTCGGACTGGCTGAATCGCTGGAGAGCCTGGTGCGCGACTGGCAGCGCCGGCACCCCTCGCCGCTGTTGTCGCTGCGGCATCAATTGACGGCGGAGCTGGGCGCCAGCGTGACGCTCGCCGCCTACCGCGTGGTGCAGGAAGGGCTGGTCAACGCGTTGCGCCACGCGCGCGCCACGCGCGTTATGATCGATGTCAGCTCCAGCGCCGAGCGCATGATCGTCTCGGTGACGGATGACGGCGTCGGCCTGCCGGCGCACTGGTCGCGTCCCGGTCACTTCGGCCTGCGCGGTCTGGCGGAGCGGGTGGAACACCTCGGAGGAACTTTACAGGTGTGCGACGCCGAGCCTCATGGAGTATGCGTGACCGCGGAAATTCCGCTGGCGGTGAAGGCATGATCCGCGTGCTGCTGGTGGACGATCACGCGGTGGTGCGTACCGGCTTTCGCCTGCTGCTGCAGGCGCACCCGGAAACCACCGTCGTCGGCGAAGCCGACTCGGGCGAAAATGCCTGCCAGTGTTACCTTGAGCTGACACCGGACGTGGTGGTGATGGATCTCGCCATGCCGGGCATGGGCGGGCTCGAGGCGCTGCGGCGCATCCGCGCCCACCATCCGCAGGCGCGGGTGCTGGCGCTCTCGGCTCACGATGACCCGCTGCACGCGCGGCGGGCGCTGCGCGAAGGCGCGCGCGGCTTTCTCTCCAAGCGCAGCGCACCCGAAGCGCTGCTCGAGGCGATCACGACGGTGGCGGCCGGGCAGCGTTATCTCGACGCCGCGCTCGCGCAGAAGCTGGCCCTCGATGAGGTGGAGGGCGGCGGTAAGTCTGCCGTAGAGCGGCTGTCGGAGCGCGAGTTCGAAGTGTTCGTGCGTCTGGCCGGCGGCGCCGGCGTGCAGCGCATCGCCGAGGACCTGAAGCTCTCGACTTCCACGGTCGGCACGCACCTCTACAACGTCAAGCAGAAGCTCGGCGTCTCGAACCAGGCGGAACTCACCCTGATCGCGATCCGCCACGGACTGATCGAGGCGTAACGCCGTCACCTCGCGCTGCGGGCGTGGCGGCGCGGCTCAGCGCTCCGGTGCGCGCGCCACGGTCACGCGGCGCGTCAGCCGCTCGAGCGAGCGGCGCGCCGCGGCCTTGGCGATGTGCTTGCACCACAGCGGCTCGCGCTGGCTCATCTGGCGGCGAAACTTGTCGCAATCGCACGTCCACAGGATCCGGTCCTGCTGTGTCCGCAGCACCTGTACCGTGCGACTCGGAAAGCTGTAGGTCCCGAGGACCTCGTTGTGCGTCTCGCGGCGGCGGCGAAAGCGGATGGCCATGGCAAAAGCCTAGCGCACCCGGGCTGTGGATTGCTTGTGGATTACCTGTGATTACTTGCGTATAGCGCTCACAGCCAGCGGCGCACGCGCTCGGTGTACTGCAGATACTGGCGGCCGAAGGTCTCGGTGAGCAAGCGCTCCTCGGGGCGGATGTAGCCGCCCTGGAGGATCCACACGAACAACGGCAGCGGCACGAAAGCACCGATGGTGCCGAGCAGCAAGGCCGTACCGGCGACGACCAGCACCAGTCCCAGGTACATCGGATTGCGTGTGTAGCCGTACACCCCGCCCGTCACCAGCGCCGTGGAGCGCTCGAACGGAATGATCGGCGTGCGCGCGCGCCGGAAGGCACTTGCGCCTGAAAAAGCCAGCCCGACTCCCGCGCCGAGGAAGGCAATCCCGCACCAGCTCACCGGCGGTGGCAGCAGTGGCGCGATGGGCAGCCAGCGGTGCAGGCCCCACTGCGACAGCAACGCCAGCAGCAGCCATCCCGGCGGAATGATGCGGCGCACCCAACCCATCACGTCGCCCGAGCCATCTCAGGACGAGACGATCTTTGCCTTGATGGCCTCGTATTCGGAATCGGTGATGAGCTTCGCGTCCAGCATCTCCTTGGCCTCCTTCAGTCGCCGCACCGCATCACTCTCCGCGGCGAAGGCGGTGGCGGGAGCCGAGCTCACCTGGATGCCCCCGGAGCGCGCGCGCAACTCTTCCAGCTCGCGCACGCGGCGTTTCTCGCGCCACGCCTGATCCTGGCTCTGGCAGATGCGATAGACCGCCTGCGCCTGCTCCTTGCGCAAGCCGCCGAACTCGACCCGCTGCGCGCCCTGCGCGCCGAGGGAGGCGAGATCGGTGGCCTTGCCCGCGCGCAGCGTGAGATCTGCGCTCAGCATACGGACGCTGAGGGTGACCTCCTCGAGATCCTGCCAGCGGATGGTGGTGACATCGAAGCCGCCGAGGAGGCGCCGTGCGAGCACGATCAGCCGGCCGCTGGTGGCGGCGAGCAGCAGCCGGCGGTGCGTCAGTGCAAACAGCCGCCGCTGGATCGTCCACGCCTCCAGCGTCTCGCCCGCAATCAACACCGAGCGCAGCTCCGCGAGCGGCTTGCCGAGACCCGCCTCGTCCATAGCAGTTGCATCACTCATGTGTCGGGCCCTTTCAGGGCAGCGTTATTTGTTCTTCACGATCTCGGCGCGAAACTCGCGCAGCTTCGCCTTGATGACGCGCGCGTTGGCCGGGCCCATGCGGATCAGCAGTTTCTGTCCCGCCGAGCGGCTCTCCAGGTCCTTGTCGGCGTATTCCCAGAACACCTTCGGCTGCACCAGCGCGATCGGCCCGGGCACCTCCGGTGCCTGCAGCAGCTGATCGATCACCTCCACCAGCCGGTCGTTGAAGTACTTGCCCGGGTAGCCGAGATCCTCGTAGGCCTGCTGGAACAGCGGATACAGCCGCTGGTACACCAACGCGAGCGCCTTGACGTCGGCACCCTGCACCACGCGCACCAGGGGCGCATAGCGCTCGAAGTTCGCCTCGCTGAGCGTGGTGATGTCCCCCTGCGTGGAGGTCACCGCCTGCCCGGCAGTCGGCTTCACCGGCCGCAGATCAACCGCGACGCGGTGCCGCGGCAGGTTGTCGACCGTCACCACGATGTGCCGCACGATGTTCTGCGGCACGAGAAACTGATCGACGGCATTGCGCCCCAGGACACCGGCGAGCGAATCGTGCGCCACCTGGTCGCTGTCGTTGAGCGCCGGCAGCGCGGCGGCGCCGTTGGCCTCCGCGGGGATGGGATGCGAGACCTGCGGCTCGGTGTTAGCCACCGGCGCCGGCGCCGGAGCGGCCGCGGGGATCGCAGCGGCGGTGTGCTGGCGCCCCGCGTACCAATACCACAGGCCGAAGGCAATGCCGGCGGCGGCGATGATGCCGATCAGCCACGCGACCTTGCGCCGGGCGAGCGTCTCTAGGTCTTCTTCCCACATCAGCCAACTCTACTCCCCTTTCGTTGTCCAAGTCCCCCGCAGGCTCCCGGGGCGGGCTGCGAATGTGTTTCAATTCGGCCATGTCCGACTCCTTCCACCCCGCGGTCGCCAACTGGTTTGCGCGAACCTTCGCTGCGCCGACGCCAGCGCAGCGCGCGGCGTGGCCGGCGATCGCCGCGCAGCGGCACGTGCTGATCGCGGCGCCCACCGGATCGGGCAAGACGCTGGCGGCATTTCTGGCGGTGATCGATGAGCTGGTGCGTGCCGGCCTGGCCGCGGACGGCCTCGCCGATGAGACCCTCGTCGTGTACGTCTCGCCCCTGAAGGCGCTCTCCAACGACATCCACCGCAACCTCGAGGCGCCGCTCGCCGGCATCCGTGAAGAGCTGCGCCTGCTCGGGCTGCCGCAGATCGACATCCGCACCTTCGTGCGCACCGGCGACACGCCGCAGCACGAGCGCACCGCCAGCGTCAGGCGCCCACCGCACATCCTCGTCACCACGCCCGAGTCGCTCTACATCCTCATGGGATCGGAGTCCGGCCGGCGGATGCTCGCGAGCACACGCACGGTGATCGTCGATGAGATCCATACCATGGTCGGCAGCAAGCGCGGCGTGCACCTGGCGCTCACCCTCGAGCGGCTCGAGGCTCTCGCCGGCAGGAAGCTCACCCGCGTCGGGCTGTCGGCCACGCAGAAGCCGATCGAGGAGGTGGCGCGCTTTCTCGTCGGCACGCGCAACGTGAACGCCGACGGCAGCTCTGCCTGCAGCGTCATCGATTCCGGCCATGTGCGCGAGCGCGACCTGCAGCTGGAGATCCCGGCGGCGCCGCTGGAGGCGGTGATGTCCGGGGAGGTGTGGACGCAGCTGTACGACCGCCTGGCGGAGCTGGTCGGCGAGCACCGCACGACGCTGGTCTTCGTCAACACCCGCCGCCAGGCCGAGCGCATCGCCCGGCACCTCAGCGAGCGGCTCGGCGAGCGGCAGATCACCGCGCACCACGGCAGTATGGCGAAGGAATCGCGGCTCGATGCCGAGGCGCGCCTGAAGCGCGGCGAGCTGCGCGCGCTGGTCGCCACCGCATCGCTGGAGCTCGGGATCGACATCGGTGAGGTCGACCTGGTGTGCCAGCTCGCCTCACCGCGCTCGATCGCCGCGTTCCTGCAACGCGTCGGCCGCTCCGGCCACTCGGTCGGCGGCACGCCGAAGGGGCGTCTGTTTCCGCTGTCACGCGATGACCTGGTCGAGTGCGCTGCGCTGCTGGCCGCGGTGCGCCGCGGCGAGCTCGACCGCCTCGTCATGCCAGCAAAGCCGCTCGATGTGCTGGCGCAGCAGATCGTGGCGGAGGCTGCCGCGCGCGAATGGGACGAGGACGCGCTCTTCGCGCTGCTGCGCGGCGCATGGGCATACCGCGATCTCGAGCGTGCCGAGTTCGACGAGATCGTGCGCATGCTCGCGGAGGGCTACAGCACCCGCCGCGGCCGCCACGGCGCGCTCATCCATCACGATGGCGTCAATCACACCCTCAAGGGGCGCCGCGGCGCGCGGCTCACCGCCATCACCTCCGGGGGCACGATTCCCGACACCGCCGACTACCAGGTGATCCTCGAGCCGCAGGCGCAGTTCGTCGGCACGGTCAACGAGGACTTCGCGGTGGAGAGTCTGCAGGGCGACATCTTCCAGCTCGGCAACGTGTCCTACCGCATCCTGCGCGTCGAGGCCGGCAGGATCCGTGTCGAGGATGCGCACGGTGAGCCACCGACCATCCCCTTCTGGCTGGGTGAGGCGCCGGGACGGACGGATGAGTTGTCCGCGAGCGTGTCGCGGCTGCGGGCAGAGCTCGAGGCGCGGCTCGATGCGGGCATCGAGGCGGCCACCGCGTGGCTGGTGGCGCAGTCCGGCATCGCCGCGAGCGCCGCCGTGCAACTCGTCAGCTATCTCGCCGCGGCGCGCGCCGCACTCGGCGCGCTGCCGACGCAGCGCACCGTCATTTTCGAGCGCTTCTTCGATGAGGCCGGCGGCATGCAGCTCGTCATCCATTCCCCCTTCGGCAGCCGCATCAACCGCGCCTGGGGGCTCGCGCTGCGCAAGCGCTTCTGCCGCTCGTTCAACTTCGAGCTGCAGGCGGCGGCGACCGAAGACAGCATCGTGCTGTCGCTCACCAGCGCGCACAGCTTCGAGCTTGGCGAGGTGGCCCGCTATCTGCATTCCAACACGGTACGGCCGCTGCTGGTGCAGGCGCTGTGCGCCGCGCCGATGTTCCCGGTGCGCTGGCGCTGGTCTGCCTCGATCGCGCTCGCGCTGCCGCGTTTTCGCGGCGGCAAGAAGGTACCCGCGCCGCTGGCGCGCATGGCGGCGGAGGATCTGCTCGCCGCGGTGTTCCCCGACCAGCTGGCGTGCGCCGAGAACCTGCCCGGGGAGCTGGAGATTCCCGACCATGCGCTAGTGCGCCAGGCGATCCGCGACTGTCTCGAGGATGCGATGGATGTCGCGGGCTTGGAGCGACTGCTGCGTGCTCTCGAGGCCGGCAGCATCCGCGTCATCGCCCGCGACCTCACCGAGCCCTCGCCGCTGGCCCTCGAGGTGCTCTCCGCCCGACCTTACGCGTTCCTCGATGACGCACCGCTCGAGGAGCGTCGCACCCAGGCGGTGATGAGCCGGCGCTGGCTCGATCCGCAAAGCGCCGCCGATATCGGCAAGCTCGACCCTGAGGCGATCCAGCGGGTGCGCGAGGAGGCGTGGCCCGATGCCACCAATGCCGATGAGCTGCACGATGCGCTGCTGTGGCTCACGTTTTTCACCGCGCTTGAGGCAGCGCACGGCAGCGTGTGGCCGCAGCTGCTGGCCGAGCTCGCTGCGCAGCGCCGCGTCACCGAGCTCGAAGCCGGCGCAGTCCGGCTGTGGGTGAGCGCCGAGCGGCTGCCGTTGTTTCAGGCGCTCTACCCCGGGGCGCGCTGCGAGCCGGCGGTGGTGACGCCCTCCGGCCACGCCCGGACCTACACCGCCGAGGCGGCGCTCATCGAAGTGGTCCGCGGGCGCCTCGAGGCCCTTGGCCCCACGACTGCCGCGGCACTCGCCGCGACGCTTGCCCTGCCCGTGGCGCGCATCGATGCGGCGCTCGCCGCGCTGCAGGCGGAGGGCTTCGCGATGCGCGGCACATTCACGCCCGAGGCAGCGCAGGCGAACGAGTGGTGCGAGCGGCGACTGCTGGCGCGCATTCACCGCTATACCGTCAAGCGGCTGCGCGCGGAAATCGAGCCGATCGAAGCGCGCGACTTCCTGCGCTTCCTGTTCGAATGGCAGCGCGTCACCCCCGCAGGCCGCATGGAGGGACCGGACGCGGTCGGCGCGATCCTCGCGCAGCTCGAAGGTTTCGAGGCCGCCGCGAGCGCCTGGGAGACGGAGCTGCTGCCCAACCGCATCAGCGAGTACGAGCCCGCGTGGCTCGATGAGCAGTGCCTCGCCGGCCGCTTCGTGTGGACGCGGCTCGACCCCCGGCGCACGAGCGGCGAGCGCGGCGCCGCGCCGGTGCGCGCCACACCGATCGTGCTGCTCGCGCGGCGCAACCTGCGGCTGTGGTCGGCGCTCGCGGGCGCGGCGGATCCGGCGCATCTGTCCGCGGGCGCGCAGCGCGTGGCGGAGTATCTCGCCGCCCACGGCGCCTCGTTCTTCGATGAGCTCACCGCCGGGGCGGGGCTGCTGACGACGCAGACCGAGGAGGCGCTGGCGGAGCTGGTCGCGCTCGGGCTGGTCAACTCCGACAGCTTCGCGGGGCTGCGGGCGCTGCTGGTTCCCGCCGACCGCCGCAAGGGCGCCACGGGGGGTCGGCGCCGCCGGCGCATCGCGCTCTTCGGCATGGACGCGGCGGGGCGCTGGGCGCGAATCATGCGTGCGCCCGCCGCGGCCGAACGCGCGCGCGATGAGGAGATGATCGAGCACGTGGTGCGCACGCTGCTGCGGCGCTGGGGAGTGGTGTTCTGGCGGCTGCTGGCGCGCGAGGCGAGCTGGCTGCCGCCGTGGCGGGAGCTGCTGATGTGCTGCCGGCGCCTCGAGGCGCGCGGCGAGATCCGCGGCGGCCGCTTCGTCGCCGGGTTCAGTGGCGAGCAGTACGCAGCGCCCGAGGCCATCACGCTGCTGCGCGAGGCGCGCCGCAAGCCCCAGGAGGGACATTACCTCTCGCTCTCGGGCGCAGATCCGCTGAATCTGGTGGGCATCCTCACGCCCGGTGCGCGGCTGCCCTCATTGAGCGGCAACCGCCTGTTGTATCGCGATGGGGTGCCGATCGCGCTGCTCATGGGCGGTGAAGTGACGTTCCTCGTCGAGCTGCCGGCGCAGGAACAGTGGCAGGCGAGGAATCTCCTGCTGCGCCGGCAGGTGCCCGCCCAGCTCGCGGACCTGGCGTAAAGCAAAACGCCCGCTGCGGCCGCGGGCGTCTTGTTATCGGCAGCTAGCTTCAGCTCGCCTTGTGCTGCTCCTGCCACTTCTTCACGGCAGCCATGGTGTTCTCGACGTGCTTGTCGGGGTTCATGGCAGTGTAGGAGTAGATGATCTTGCCCGTCGGCGCGATCACGTAGGAGGTGCGGTTCGCGTACTCCGGGTGGCTCGGCAGCACCGAGTCATAGGCCTTCATGATGTTGCCATCGGCATCGGAGGCCACCGCGAACTTGTTGCGGCACTCGCTCACCGAGAAGCGGTCGAGCTTCTCGATGGGATCGTGCGATACGCCGATGACGGTCGCGCCGAGCGCCTGGAACTTTTCCGTGGCCTCGGCGAACTCGTGCGCCTCGACCGTGCAGCCCGGGGTGAATGCCGCGGGGTAGAAATACAACACCACCGGACCCTTCTTCAGCGCATCCGCCAGCGAGAAGCTGAACTCCTTGCCTGCCAGAGTGGCCTGGGTGTTGATGTCGGGGGCCCTGGTCCCGTCCGGCAATGCGGCGTAGACCGGAATGGCAACGAGAAGCGCGGTCGCAGCGGACACAAGTGCGGATCGCATGTTCGTCTCCGTTCGGAAGATGCCGGCATCATCGGGCAACACCGCGCTGCCCGCCAGTGGCCGCGTCGCGTCAGCGTTCCGGCGCGTAACCGACCAACTCGACATAGCCGCGCCCGCTGATGTGCAGGCCGGCACGCTCACCGCTGACGTCCACCGCGCCCTCCCAGTATGGCGGGGTGGTCTTAAGCTCCTGGTCGGCCAGCACCGGCTGCACGGCAACCTCGAGCGCGAGCGCCGGCACGCGTAGTCGCCACTTGGCCGGGTAGCGCGACCCCTGGTCATCGCGCCACTCGCCGCCAACGGCGATCGACACGTCGGCGCTCGCAAGCGGCCGCGCCTCCCCCGTGGAGGCGATCCAGGTGCCGGCACTGTGGGGGTCGCGGCGTCCGTCGCGCTCGCGCAGCGCGTAGAACATGAGCGCGCTGCCATCGTTCAGCTGCAGCGCAAACCAGTCCCAGCCTGCCTGCGCGGCGCCGAGTCCGCCGCTGCCCCACTCGCGGTCGAGCCAAGCGAGCCCGTGCACCTCGAGCGGCCGACCGTCACGCAGCAGGCGCCCGCGCACGGCGAGCCGCGGAATGGAGTAGTAGTAGCTGGCCGCCCAGGCTTCCGCTGACTTGCGTGAAAGGCCCGCATCGCCGTTGAGTACCGGCGCCGTCAGCGGCTCGAGCGTGAGCTCGATCGCGTAGCCCTCCTGCGTGGCGTGTACGGTCCATCGCGCCCCATCGCTGTCGGCGAGTGACCAGTCGTCGATCCACACCCTCAAGGGTTGCGCCTGCGCGCCGGCCAGGCCGAGCGCCTCGCGCGAGAGCTTCTGCGCAAAGCGAAAGCGCCGGCGCGCGAGGTCGCTGACGGCGAAGTGCGCCATGTAGAGCTCGTGGCTGCGCCAGGCGGAGGGTTGCGCTGCCGCCGTCGCCTCAGGGGCGTTCGTGGCGGGCTCGAGCGCCAGGCGGAAGAACGTCAGCTCGAAGCCAAAGCGCTCGCCCCCCGCCGCATCGAGATTGCCGGTGAGGTACCACCACTCCTGGCGGAACTCGCGATGCGGCCCGTGGTCGCGCGGAAAGACGAACGTGCGCCGCTCCTGCGCCTGTGCAAATCCCGCAGCCGGCGCGCCGCCCGACAACACACCGCTGCTCAGCGCCGGCGGGGCCGTCGCTGCGGGCAGGCAGCCGCAGGCGCCCGCGAGCGCGGCGAGTGCTGCCAGGCGCGCGCCGCTGCCCGGCATCACTCCTCCCGCAGGCCGGCGGCGAGTGGCGCGCGCGCGCTGCGCCACGCCGGATACAGGCCTGCCGCAAGTGCCGCCGCCAGCGCCAGCCATAGCGCGTTACTGAACTGCGCGGATGTCAGATGCAGGTCGATCTGCCAGCCGAACGAGCGGCGGTTGATGACGTCGGTGAGCACGAGCGCAGTGAGCAGCCCCGCCGGAATGGCCGCGAGCAGCGCCGCGAGCCCCATGAAGGTGGTCTGGGCGATGACCAGCGCCGCAGTCGCGCGCGGGGTCAGCCCGAGGGTGCGCAGCAGCGCGAGCTCGCGGGCACGCTCGAGCTCCCAGGCGAGCAGCGCGCTCACCAGGCCCACGGCGGCAACCCCGGCGGCGAGCCAGTAGAGCACCCGCGTGATCACGAACGTGCGCTCGAAGATGCGCATCGACAGGGCGCGGATGTCGGCGTTGGAGCGGATGAGAAGCGCCTGGCGCCCGCGCACGGCGGCGCGCAGCTCCTGAATGGCCTGCGCCGCCGCTACCCCCGGCGCGAGGTAGATGCCGAGCGCGGCGATGCCGTCATCGTGCCACCAGTGCTGGTACTGCCCGAGGTCCATGAGCACCTCGCCGCGATCGTTGCCGTATTCACGGTAGACGCCCGCGACCGTGAATGCCCGCGCACCGGAGGCCGTCGTCAGGGTAAGCCTGTCGTGCGGGGCGAGAGACAGCCGCCAGGCGAGCGGCTCGGAGATCAGGATCGCGCCGCGGGCAAACTCCGGCCAGGCGTGCGCGGGGTCTCCCCGGGTGAACCTGAAGCCGGCGTAGCTCTCAGCCGCCAGATTGACCGCGTTGAGATCCAACGGTCCGGCGGGCGACGCCACCGTCACCCGCCGGCCCTCGCTGTGAGCGTGCACGAGCGGCACCGCCAGCAGCGAGCGGATCACCTGCGGCTCGAGACGACGCTCGAGGCTCTCCGCCACGCCGGGGGCGCTCACGTAAATGTCCGCGCGCATGGTCTGAGTCAGCCACGCGCGCAGCGATTCGCGGAAGCTCTCCACCATGATGGCCACGCCGATCATGGCCGTGAGTGCCATGCCGAGCGCGGCGATGGCGACACCGGTGCGGCTGAGTGATGCGGCGACATCCGCACAGGCCAGCCTCGCTACCGGGCTTGCGCCTGCGGCGAGGCGCGCGGCTGCCTGTGCCAGCGCCCGCAGCGCGGCGGGCGTCGCCGCCGCCACGCTCAACAGCAGCATGAACAGCGCGATGAAGCCTGCCAGCAGGCTGCGGCTCGAGGCTGCTACCGCCAGCAACGCGCCGAGCGCGAGCAGCACACTCACGATCACGAGCCGGCGCGCCAGATGCGCGGCTCGCCGCTCGAGCACCGCGCGCACGAGCCCGAGCTGCGGGGCGCTGCGCGCGACCTCCAGCGCCGGCACCAGCGCCGCCGCGAGCGCCGTTGCCACCCCTGCGCACAGCGCCGTGACGAGCGCGCTCGCCGGCACGCTCACCTCGTTCACCGCCACCACGAAATACAGATCATTGATGGTCTGCGACACGAGTCCCACCAGGCCCCGGCCGATCGCAAGCCCGAGCAGCGCCCCGCAGCCGGCGCCGGCGACGCCGAGCACCGCCGCCTCGCTCAGCACGAGAGTGAGCACCTCGCGCCGCGTGGCGCCGAGCGCCCGCAGCACGGCGATGATCGAGCGGCGCTGCAACACAGCGAAGCTCACCGCGCCGTAGATGAGGAACGTGCCGACCAGCAGCGCCAGCAGGCTCATGGCCCTGAGGTTGGTCGTGAACGCATCGGTCATGGCGAATGTTTCGCGCTCCTCGGCACGCGTGCCATGAAGTGCCAGGTCGGCGGGCAGTGTCGCGCGCAGCCGCGCCAGCAGCGCCGCACCCGCCGCGCCGCCCGGCACGCGCAGGTCGATACGCGACAGCCTTCCGGGCGTGCCGAGCCATTCCTGCGCCTGCGCGATGTCGGTGAGCATGAGACCGTCGAAGCCCGGTCCGGCATCGCCGAGGCGCGCGATCAGCGTCGCCGGATGGCGCACCCCGCCGATCGCAAGCTCGAACCGGCCGTCGGGCCCGATGCCGAGCTCGCGCGCCGTCGCCGCACTCATGATCACGGTGGCGCGCTCGGTGAACCATCGACGGGCCTCCTGCGCGTCGTGCAGCGCCAGGGGCGGCGCGCCGTGAGCGCCGGCAGCGTCGAGCGCGGCGCTGGCAGGCGGGTCGATGCCGATCAGCGCCATGATGCGCTCACCTACGCTGACGTAGCCTGCCACCACCGGCGCGAGCTGCAGCGCCGGCTCCCCGGGCGGTGGCGCAGCGCTGCGCAGCCGCACGTACAGCCGCTCGTCGATGCCGCGCGGGCCGCCCAGGATCTGATGGGTCGCGGCGCCGTTCACGGCCTGCAGCGACAGCTCGAACGCACGCCGCGCGCTCGCTGTGGCGACGTCGACCGCCACGATCGTGCCCACACCGAGCGCGAGCCCGACGAGCGCCAGCGCCAGCTGCGCCGGATGGCGCAGCAGGTGCCGCAGGCTCGCCGCGCGCAGCGTCCTCATCCGGCTGCCGCCTGCGGGCTGCGCCGCTCGTGCAGCCGTCCTTCGCGCAGCTCCAGCACGCGGTCCGCGCGGCCGGCGAGCGTCTCATCATGCGTGACGATGAGCAGCGTCGCGCCATGCACGCGTGCCAGCGACAGCAGCAGCGGCACCACCTCGCCCGCGGTCTCGTCGTCGAGGTTGCCGGTAGGCTCATCCGCCAGCAGCAATCCGGGGCGGTGCACCAGCGCGCGCGCGATCGCCACGCGCTGCTGCTCGCCGCCGGAGAGCTCCTCGACGGCACTGTGCGCGCGTGTGCCCAGGCCGACAGCCTCGAGCACGGCGAGGCTGCGCGCGCGCGCCGGCGCACCGCGCACGCCATTGAGCTCGAGCACCAGGCGCACGTTCTCAGCGACGTCGAGGGTCGGAATGAGGTTGAAGAACTGGTAGACGAAGCCGATGTGCGCGCGGCGAAACAGCGTGCGCGCCGGCTCGCCGAGCGCGGTGACCTCGCGGCCGTCGACGTGCACCGTGCCGCCGTCGGGATGGTCGATGCCGCTGATGAGGTTGAGGAGTGTGGACTTGCCCGAGCCACTGCGCCCCATGATGGCCACGGTCTCGGCGGTGCCGATGTGTGCTTCGACCGCCTCGAGCACATGGTGCACGCGCCCGCCCTCACGGAAGCTGCGGGAGAGTTGTCGAATCTCGAGCATGCGTTGCGGTTCGATCCCGGTGGCCCTACATTGTGGACCATGCCGCTACCGGAATGGCGCCTGCTCACGACGCTGCCGGACCTGCCCTCCGCGCAGTCGCTCGCTGGGATACTCGCCAGCGAGGGCATTGCCGTACGGGTGATGTCGGATGCGGGGGTGCTGGGCCAGGCCGCGCCTTCGCGCATCTACGTCGAGGCGACGCAGCTGGGCCGCGCGCGCTACTCCCTGTCGCAGCGCCAGTTCACCGACGAGGAGCTCGGGCTGCTGGCGAGCGGCGCTCTGCCCGCCGAGCATGAGCTCTGAAGCACCCGGGGCCGCCGCTGATCATCGTCCACCACCTGAACAACTCGCGCTCGCAGCGGGTGCTGTGGCTGCTCGAGGAGCTCGGTTGCGAATACCAGTTGGTGAAATACCAGCGCGATCCGCACACGCTGCTCGCACCGCCGGAGCTGCGGCGCATACATCCGCTGGGCAAGTCGCCGGTGATCACCGACGGCGCGCGCGTCATCGCGGAATCGGGCGCCATCATCGAGTACCTGCTCGACGCCCTCGGTAACGGACGGCTGCGCCCGGCTACCGGGAGCGAGGCGCGGCTGCGCTACACCTACTGGGTGCACTACGCGGAGGGCTCGGCGATGCCGCCGCTGCTGCTGAAGCTGGTGTTCCAGCGCTTGCCCAAGCCGGTTCCTGCGCTGCTGCGTCCGATCGTCAGATCGCTTGCCGCTCGCGCGCAGGCGAGCTTCATCGATCCGCAGCTGCAGACCCACATCGCCTGGTGGGAAAGCGAGCTGACGCGCTATCCCTGGTTCGCGGGCGAGGAGTTCACGGCAGCGGACATCCAGATGAGCTTTCCGCTGCAAGCGGCGGCGGCAAGGTCGGGCATGGCGATGGGTGAGAAGGTGCGCGGATTCCTCGAGCGCATTCACCTGCGCAGCGCTTACCAGCGCGCGCTCGCCGCCGGCGGGGAGTTCCGGCTGCCGGCATGACTGGCAACCCTCGGGCCGATCAGCGAAACTGCGCAGCCGCAGCGGCTCCCAAGCCGTGCCGTCCACGGCCCGCATGCGATGTGAAGGGTAGCCTCATGACAGTGCCAGCGTCGCTCCGCCGCCGGAGTTTCTTCATCGTCAGCGCGCTCGCCCTCAGCGCGGTGTTTGCAGGCGCGCTGCGCGCGCAGGCGCCGCAGCCCTCCTCCGGCGCGAGCGCTGCGGCAGCGGGCAACGCCGCGGCGAACCCGGCGCCGGCCGGCGGCGCCAAGGCGCCTGCCGCTGCCGGTGCCGCCAAGGCGCCATCGAGCGAGAAGAGCACCGTGAGCTACAGTCTTGGCGTGTCGATGGGCGAGCAGCTGCGCGCGGGCTACGTCAAGCCCGAGCAGGTGAGCCCCGAGCGCCTCGCGCAGGGCGTACGTGACGGACTAACCGGCAAGGCCAAACTGAGCGAGGCGGATCGCGAGCAGATCGGCAAGCTGCTGCGCAGCGCGCATGAAGCGGTGGGCGATACCAATCACCGCGCGGCGGCGAAGTTCCTGGCAGAAAACGCCAGCAAGCCCGGTGTGGTCACCACCGCGAGCGGCCTGCAGTACAAAGTGCTCGAGCCCGGCAACGGCGACTCGCCCAAGAGCACCGATGAGGTCACGGTGAACTACCGCGGCACGCTCCTCGATGGCACGGAGTTCGACAGCAGCTACAAGCGCGGTCAGGCGGCGAACTTCCAGCTCAATCGTGTCATCCCCGGCTGGAGCGAGGGGCTGCTGCTGATGAAACCCGGCGCGAAGTACCAGCTGTGGGTGCCCCCGCAGCTCGGGTATGACCTGCGCTCGCCGCAAGGCAGCCCGATCCCGCCCGGCGCCATGCTGATCTTCGAAGTCGAGCTGCTCGGCGTCAAAGCCCCGTCGCCCCCGGCCGCCACGGCGCAACCGGGCGGCGCGCAGCCGCCGGCGCCCGCCTCGCAGCCATCGAAGTAACGCGCGGTCGCGCGCGCGCCGCACCCGCGCTGCGGCGGCGTCCTCTCATGTTGCGGCGTTGGCGCCGGGGCTGAAGCGCATGGGTTTGGTGACCCCGAGCCGGGTGAGCTCGCGCAGCAGATTGCCTGCGAGCTCTTCCCAGGCAGCCCGCCGGAACGCCGGAGCCGCGTGCCAGTCGTAGGCCCAGGGCTGCTCGCCGCGCAGGGCGTGCGGCTCATCCAGGTAGCGCGGGATGACGTGCGCATGCAGCGCCGGCTCCTGGTTGCCGAAGATCGCGTAATTGATGCGCGCGGCTCCGGTCACCTTGAGCAGCGCATCGCCGAGGCGCGACATGTCGGACAGAAAGGCAATGCGCTCGCGGGCGCCGAGCGCATTGAGATTGGGCACCACCGGGTCCGGCAGCAGCAGCGCGTAGCCGCGCACGAACTGCCGCTCGCCAAACACCGCCCATCCGGAGAACAGCCGCGCGATCACCCGCGGGTCGCGTCCCTCGCGGGCGGCGATCACCTGGGCGTGAATGGCGGTCTGCGGCTCCGCTGCGGCGTCGTTCTTCATATGGTGCCCGGGGACCGGAAGACGAAATATATCAGCAGCGACGTCGCGGAGATGACCGGGCTCATGGCGATTCCTTCAGCAGCGGACCCCGAGGCTGCGCAAGGCGGTGAGCGTGCCGTGGTAGTCCGCGTGCACGATGCCCTGCCAGCCGCGTGCGCAGGCGGTGGCGATGTTATCGGGGCGATCATCGATGAACACCGTCGCGGGCGGCTCCAACGCAAAGCGCCGCTCCGCCTCGGCGTAGATGCCGGCGTGCGGCTTCATCACCCCAGCCAGGTACGAGGGCAGCACACCGTGGCCGATGGCATGCAGGCGGAACTCGCGCGACAGGTGCGCCCAGTGCAGGTCGCCGATATTCGACAGCAGGTACACCCGGTAACGCTCGCCCAGACGGTGCGCAAGCTCGACCATCGCGGGCTCGAGCTCGAACATGTCCAGCCACGCGGCCAGCGTCTCATCGAGCGACACCGGCTCGCACGCGAGGCCGGCCAGTTGCTCGAGCAGTCCCCTTCCGAAGAGCCGCCCGCACTCGTGCTCCTGCAGCGCGATGCGCGCCATCACGGCATCGCGCTCGCGGAAGTCCGCACCGTGCGCCTTGAGAAAGCCGAGCAGCGGGCGGTAGTTGAGCCGCACGAGCACCCAGCCGATGTCAAAGACGATATTGCGGATCATGCGCGCCGGCAGGCATGAGACGGCGGCAGCGCCGCGACGCTTCCCGTGTCGCCGGGTCGCTGATTGACGCTCACGACCGTGGCCTTGGGGAAGAAGTTGAACTCGGTCGCGCTCGCCCAGCTATAGGCGCCCATGGCGCGGCCGACGACCAGATCACCCGCCTTCAACCGCGGCAGCATGAGATTCTCGGCGACCACATCGGTGCTGTCGCAGGTGGGGCCCGCGAGCACCGACGGCAGCCGCTCACTGCCCTCGCGCAGCGGTTCCACCGGGTAGCGTACGTGATCGAACAGCTGACCGCTGTAGGAGCCGTACAAGCCGTCATCGAGGTAGTACCACCAGTGCCCCTCGCGCCGCGCACGCCCCATCACCGTAGCGACGCCGATGGCGGCCGGGCCGACGATGTAGCGGCCGGGCTCGGCGATCACGCGCACCCGCTTCGGCAGCTTCGCCAGCGCAGCGCGCAGCGGCGCGCAGAAGCGGCCGATGTCCTGCACCGGCTGAGCGTAATCGATGGGAAAGCCGCCACCGATGTCGAGCGTATCGAAGGCACCGAGCCGCTCGCGCCGTGCGGCGGCCATCAGTTTCGCGCACGCCCGCAGCGCCTCGACATGCTTGGTGGCGTCGGGCGTCTGCGAGCCGGCATGGAACGACAGGCCGCGCACCTCGACGCCCAGATCCGCCGCCTGCCGCGCGAGCGGCAGCAGGTCTTCCGGATCGCAGCCGAACTTGCGCGACAGGTCGACCATGGCGCCGGGGTTGCGGAAGGAGACGCGCAGCAGCAGCTGCGCCTGCCCCGCGAGGCGCGCGAACTTGCGCACCTCGTCCGGATTGTCCGCGACGAAGGTGCACACGCCGAAGTGCAGCGCGTTGGCGATATCCTCGGGTCGCTTGATCGGGTGAGTGTGAATGCAACGCGCCGGCGGCACCGCGAGACGTTGCGCCAGCTGCACCTCACCGCTCGTGGCGAGGTCGAGGAACCCCCCTTCCGCGATCACCGTCTGCACCACCGCCGGATGCGGCATGGACTTGAGCGCATAGTGCAGATCGACCCTTGGTAAGGCCTTCCTCAGCTTGCGCCACTGCACGCGCACCCGCTCGCAGTCGACGATCACCAGCGGCGAGCCGAACTCCCTGGCGAGGCGGCGAACTTCGGCGGGCTGAAACGGGTCGATGAATCGCGCGCGGCGCACCGGTGCAGTTCAGGGCAGCACGGCCATGATGCCCGCGCCATCGTCGCTGTCGGCGACGCTGGTCGCCGCGCGCCGCAGGCGGTCGCGGATCGCATCCCAGGGCTCGCCCTCGGGCGCGTCCTGCACGAGGATGCGCTGGCAGCCCGCCTTATCGAGCGTGCGCAGGTTGGTGTACAGATCGCGTCCGAAGCTCTCGGGGCGGCGCCCTGCATTGATCCAGGTGACGTACTTGTGCGCCCGCAGCGGCAGGCGCTGCGCCAGCACCGCGACGCGCCGACCGCCCGCGGAAGCGGCATCCGCCTGCGCGTCGATCTCCCCGGCCGGCACGATGGTTATCGGCGTGGTCGGCGCATAGTGCGTCGCTGCGCTGCCCGGCACTCTTGGAGAAGCATTGTCTGCGCCCAGCAGCAACTCGCCCACCTGCGCACGGATCTGCCCAGCCGTGACACTCCCCGGGCGCAGCAGCCGCACGCTCGCGCCCTCGAACGACACGATCGTCGACTCGAGCCCGATCTGGCACTCCCCGCCGTCGAGGATCACGCGCACCGTCTCACCGAACTCCTCGCGCACGTGCTCGGCGCGCGTCGGCGACAGCCGCCCGAAGCGGTTGGCCGAGGGCGCGGCGATCCCGCCGCCGAAGGCGGTGAGCAGCTGCTGTGCCATGGGGTGCGCGGGCACACGGATGGCGATGGTGTCCTGGCCGCCCGTAATGACGTCGTGCACGTTGGCGGCGCGCGGCATCACCATGGTGAGCGGCCCCGGCCAGAAGCTCTCCGCCAGCCGCGTGGCGGTCTCGGGCACCTCGCGCACCCAGCGGTGCAGGAAGCGCGGGCTGTCGAGGTGCACGATCACCGGGTGGTTCGGCGGGCGTCCCTTCACGGCAAAGATCTTCTGCACCGCCGCCGGGTTTTGCGCGTTGGCGCCGAGGCCGTAGACGGTCTCGGTTGGAAACGCCACCAGCTCACCGTCGCGCAACGCCTGCACGGCAGTCTCGATCTCGACCTGGGTCGCCCTGACAACACGGACCATAGATGAGACGAATTCTAGCAAGCCACGGGCGGGCGCTCGCGCGTGTGGTGCGAAAGCATCAGTTACGTCACAACATCGTCAAAGAAAGCAAAAAATTGCCGGCGGAGATGCTAAGCGCTCGCCGCAGCGCGCTGCCGGTCGCCGCAGTGCGCCGCCAGGCGTGCGGGCGCCGCTCACTCGAGCGCCTGCCGCGCCCAGCCTCCGGTGCCGGTGCGCGTGAGCTCGTACGCCGGCCAGTAGTGCTTGTCGAGCTTCAGGGTGATCACTTCCGGCGCGTTGTTCCAGGTGAGGGTCTTCAGGCGCACCGAGGAGCGATCCGGCCGGCCGGTGACGACCTTGAGGAAGCTATCGAGATTCGGCGTGGGCACGCCGTCAACCTCCACGATGCGCCGTCCCGGATACAGGCCGTAGCGCGTCGCCGGCGATCCGTAGGCGAAATAACCGACATATACGCCGATCGGCGCGATGCCACGCTGCACGCTCATCGCGCGGTGCGGGGCCTGCAGCGTGGCGCCGGCCCACTCCACCAGCCGATCGACATCGGTCCCGGGCAAGTCCGCGGTGGCGACATCGAGCGTCTGCTCGGACTGCCCGCGCCACACCGTGACTTTCACGCGCGGCTTGTCGGCTACCGCCTGCTCCACCTCGCGAAAGCGCGTCACCACCTGCCCGTCGAGGGCGAGCAGCAGATCGCCCTGTTGCAGGCTTTGCGCCGCAGGGGAACCGCCGACCATGCGCACGACGGTGAGCGCCTGGCGGCGCGTCGGCGTGTGCTGGGCGAGACGCTGTGTCCAGGCATCCGACAGGCCTATCTGGCGGGCGATCGCCAGCGGCAGCACGCCGAGCTCCACCTCGAGCGAGTGCAGCGGCCGGTTGGTGCGCACCCGATCGATCATGTCCGCCACCAGGTCAATCGGCACCCCGCGCGTGTCCTGGGCGAGCTCGCGCCCGTTCTCATAGGCGAAGCTCGACCAGGTACCGAGCACATTGCCGCTCTTGTCGGCGAGCACGCCGTCGAACTCGGTAGGCGGATTGACCAGCTGCACGGTCTCGAGGTTGCTGTCGCGGAAGCGCATGGTGCGCGACAGCGGCAGCTCGAGCGGCTCGATGCTCGCGATCTCGGTGCTGCGCGAGTGCATCTGGCTGTCGCTGCCGAGCCCCACTGCCCACACCCGCTCGCCGGCGGTGAGCTCGCGCGGGGTGAGCTTCGCAGCCTTCACCGGCGTGGTGCCGATCAGGCGCGGATCGTAGGCCACCACCGCGAAGTTATGCAGCGGATGGACGTAGACGACGCGTCCCGGCACCTGCACCGTGCCCGCGAAGGTCACCGTGACATCGCCCGCCGCCACCGGCACGGTGTTGCGGTCGACGACCACCAGCCCGCGCTGCGCGTCCACCACCAGCCCGGTGCCGTGGTAGTTGCGCTCGGTGATGCCCGACACCGAGTACGGCATGTCGAACGTCACCATCACGAGCGAAGGCGCGAGCGCTTCCTCGCGCGGGTCGCTGAAGTGCGGGAAAGCGGTCGAGCTCGCCGCCAGCGGTTTCGGGGCGGGACCGGTGCCGAGATTCCTGCAATCCCACAGCCCGCTCACGTCGTTGCGATCGCAGTGATGTGCCGGGAACCACAGCCGGTCCATGCGGATGGAGCGCAGCTCGCGGTTGTTGGGATCGTCGATGGTGAGATAGCGCACGTTGGCGTGATCGCCGTCGCCGAGCTGCGCGATGCCGGCCTCGAAATCCTGCAGCGTGTCGATCTTCGTGCCGTTGAGCGTCAGCAGCACCGCGCCGCGGGCGATGCCCGCTGCGCCGAACACGTAGCCGGGGTTGGCGACGTACACTCCGTGCGCCGGCACATTGAAGTGCCGCGCCTGCTGATAGGACACATCATGCACCACGGCATCGCCGAATTCGGCGTAGGCGCTCGGAGTGATGGCGTGCAGGTCGCCCACGGGAAGCTTCGCGGACAGCGCTTTGCCACCGCGCTCGAGTTCCACCTCCACCTGAGCGCCCACCGAGCTGTCGAGCACCTCCTCGAGCGGCTCGAACTGCACCATGTAATGGCCGTTGACACGCAGCAGAATATCCCCCGGCTGCAGCACGCTCTCGCTGGGACTTCCCGGCAACACCTCGGTGACCACCAGCATGCCCGTAAAGCGCGGAAAGTCCCTGCGCACCGCAGCCTCGGTACCGGCATCGAGCCCGAGCCGCTCGAGCTCGTCATAGGGCATGTAGTTGAAGACCGTGGAGAGCGTGCCGCGCGTCACCGGCTTGCCCTGCTGAATCAGGGTCAGCGCGCGGCGCACCCGCCCGAGCGGCAGATAGAAGCTCGAGGCGGCCCCGCTCGCGCCGCCGGCGTTGAGCGCCACCACGCGCCCGCGGATGTCGACGACCGGCGAGCCGGAGGAGCCTCCTGAGGTGCCCGAGGCGGCCTGCAGGTAGAAAGTATTGAAGTCGTTGTACTTGCCGACGCCGTACTCGGGGGCATCGCGATCGAGCCGCGCGAGCGTGCCGGCCAGGATCGACAGCTGCTCGCCGGCGTTGTTACCGACCACGCGGATCTCGCGGCCGATCTGCGCACCTTCGGGGTACAGCGGCAGCGCCTTGGGCTTGATGAAGCGCAGCTTCTTCGGGTCATAGCGGTAGAAGCCGAAGTCATGGACCGGGTCGCGGTAGATCGGGTACAGCTGCACTTCCTCGCGATTGAGGAAGGTCGCCTCCGCGGTCACCGGTCCCGGAGTCACCACGTGGCGGTTGGTCAGAATCAGCCCGCGCTCGGCATCCACGACGAAGCCGGTTGCCTGCGCACTGGTGTTCCACTCGGTATCGAAGGCGCGTGTCGAGTCGACGTCGATCGACACGACGCTGCCGGCGATGCGCTCGAGCGTCTCCGCCCAGTCGGGATTGCCCTCGCCGGCGGCGGCTTGCTGCGCGGCTGCAGAGGGCTGCGCCTCTGCCCCGGGCGTGGGCGCGCGCTCGACGGGCGGCGGCGCGACTGCCGGACCGGGGAGCGAGGGTTGGGGCACGGGCGTGGCCGGCGTCGCCGGGGCGGCCGGCGTCGCCGGGGCAGCTGGCGCCGCCGCTGGCGTGAGGGGTCCCGCCGTGCCCAGGCAGGCGTAGGACAGCAGCAGGCACGGCCACAGCAGGCGCGGGAGTCGCATCCGGTTCAGTTCCTAACGGCCGAGCAGCACGAGCAGCCAGACGGCGGTCAGCAGCACGAAGGACATGAAGACCGCGGCGGAGCCGATGTCCTTGGCGAGCCCGGCGAGCGCATGCCGCTCGAACCCAATGCGATCGACCGTCGCTTCGATGGCGCTGTTGAGCAGCTCCACGATGAGGATGAGCAACATCGGCGCAATGAGCAGCGCGCGTTCGGCACCGCTATGGCCGAGCCACAGCCCCAAGGGTATGACGAGCGCCGCAAAGGCGAGTTCCTGGCGGAACGCCGCCTCCTCGCGAAAGGCGCCCCCCAGCCCGCGCGCGCTCGAGCCCACGGCGCGCAGCACGCGGGTCACGCCACGGGGCTTGTAACGATCTATGGCTGTGCCTTCGGCTTCCACGTCAGATCCAGCTGCCTCGCCGCCCGCACATCATCGAGCCGGCGCACCGGCATGTTATGCGGTGCGCTGGTTACACGCCTGGGTTCCTGCTCCGCCTCCTTCTGGATCTGTGACATAGCCGCCACAAACGCGTCCAGGACCTCCTTGCTCTCGGTCTCGGTCGGCTCGATCAGCAGGCACTCCGGCACCAGCAGCGGGAAGTAGGTGGTCGGGGCATGGAAGCCGTAGTCGAGCAGCCGCTTGGCGAAGTCCATCGCCGTCACATTGAGCTCGCGCGCCTGCCGGCGCAGCGTCACGATGAACTCGTGGCTCGCGCGGCGCTGCGGGTACGCGGCATCGAAGCCCGCCGCCTGCAGCCGCTTGAGGAGGTAGTTGGCATTGAGCGTGGCGAACTCGCCCACGCGACGCATGCCCTCGCGCCCGAGCAGGCGCATGTAGATGTAGGCGCGCAGCAGCACTCCGGCATTGCCCATGAATGCCGACAGGCGGCCGATGGACTGCGGCAGGTCGGCCTCCGCGAGCCAGCGGTAACGCTCGCCCTCCTTGCCGACCAGCGGTATCGGCATGAAGGGCATGAGGCGCGCGGCCACGCCGACCGCTCCCGCTCCGGGACCGCCGCCGCCGTGGGGCGTGGAGAAGGTCTTGTGCAGGTTCATGTGCATCACGTCGAAGCCCATGTCCCCCGGGCGCACCTTGCCGAGGATCGCGTTCAGGTTGGCGCCATCGTAGTAGAGCAGCCCGCCCGCCTCGTGCACCACGCGAGCGACCTTCTCGATGTGGCGCTCGAACACCCCGAGGGTGGAGGGGTTGGTCAGCATGATGCCGGCGGTGTTGGGACCGACTGCGCGTTGCAGCGCCTCGAGCTCCACATCGCCCTGAGCGTCCACCGCAATCTCGCGCACCACGCAGCCGCACATGGTGGCGGTGGCGGGGTTGGTGCCGTGCGCCGCCTCGGGCACGATGATCTCGTTGCGCTTCAGGTCACCACGCGCGCGATGATAGGCACGGATCATGGCGACGCCGGCGAATTCGCCGTGGGCGCCGGCCATCGGGCTCAAGGCCACCCCTTCCATACCGGTCACCGCCTTCAGCATCTCCTGCAGCTCGTAGAGACAGGCGAGAAACCCCTGGCCGTGGGATTCGGGCGCGAGCGGATGGCGCGCCAGAAACTCCGGCAGCATCGCGTACTGGTTGCAGGCCCTGGGGTTGTACTTCATCGTGCACGAGCCGAGCGGATAGAAGTGCGTGTCGATGGAGAAGTTCAGCTGCGACAGACGGGTGAAATGGCGCACGGCCTCGAGCTCGCCGACCTCGGGAAGCTCGGGGGCGCGTGCGCGGCGCAGCTTCGCCGGCAGATCGCTCAAGGCTGCGGCACCTACGTCGCGCGGCCACTGATCGCTCGCGCCGCGCCCCGGGCGCGAGTACTCGAAAATCACCGGTTCGCTCATGTGAGCCTCTCTCAGGCGGCGCGCGCGGCCTGCAGCGCATCGCTCAGGCCGCTGCGGTAGCGATCAAGATCGGCGGAGGTCTTGGTCTCGGTGGCGCACACCAGCAGCGCGTTGCCGAGCTCCGGGTAGTATCCCGAGAGGTCGAGGCCGCCGAGAATCCCGCCGCGCGCCAGCGCCTTGAGCACCGCCGCCACCGGACGATCGAGCTGCAGCACCGCCTCGTGAAAATACGCTCCGCTGAAGGCCAGACGCACGCCCGGCACACGCGTCAGCGCCGACACCAGCTCGCGCGTGCGCGCGTGCGCGGCGGCCGCCGTGCGCGCGAGTCCCTGCGGCCCCATGAGCGACATGTAGATGGTCGCCGCCGTGACCGCCAGACCCTGGTTGGTGCAGATGTTCGAGGTCGCCTTGGCGCGGCGGATGTGCTGCTCGCGCGCCTGCAGCGTGAGCGTGAAGCCCTCGCGGCCGGCGACATCGAGCGTGCGGCCGACGATGCGGCCGGGCATCTGCCGCACGTGATCGAATCGTGTCGTCATGAAGCCGAAGTAAGGGCCGCCCGAGGACAGCGGCACGCCGAGCGGCTGGCCTTCGCCGACGGCGATATCCGCCCCACGCGCCCCCCACTGCCCCGGGGGCTTCAGCAGTGCGAGCGAGGTCGGGTTGACCACCGCGATCACCAGCGCCCCGCGCGCATGCGCCCAGTCGGTCAGCGCATCGACATCCTCCAGCCGCCCAAAAAAGTTAGGCTGCGGGATCACGAGCGCGGCGAGGTCCGCACCGTCGTACTTGCCGAGCGAGGCGGCCGGGGTGATGCCCTCCGCGGTGCAGTAGGGCAGCTCCTCGAACTTCAGCCCCTGGTTCGAGGCCATCGCGACGGCGACCTTGCGGTAGTGCGGATGCAGCGTCGTCGGCACGAGAATGCGCGCCGACTTCGACTTGCGATTGGCGCGCACTGCCATGAGCGAGGCTTCCGCGGTCGCGGAAGCGCCGTCGTACATCGAGGCGTTCGCCACCTCCATGGCGGTGAGGCTCGCGATCATGCTCTGGAACTCGTAGATCAGCTGCAGCGTCCCCTGGCTGGCCTCCGCCTGGTAGGGCGTGTAGGCGCTGTAGAACTCCCCGCGCGTGGCGATGGCCCACACCGCCGCGGGAATGTGGTGCTCGTAGGCGCCGGCGCCGATGAAGGAGAGCGCCGCGCCGTCGGTGCGGGCGCGCTCGCTCATCAGTCGCCCGACCTGCATCTCGTTGAGCTCCTCGGGCACGCCGCTGAGCGAGCCGATGCGAAGCTTCCGCGGGATCTCATCGAAGAGATCCTCGATACTCTTGACGCCGATGGCGGCGAGCATCGCCGCGACGTCCGCGTCGGTGTGAGGGATGAAGGCCATCAGCCACCCTCCGCGTCCAGCAGCTTCTGATACTCCGCCGCCGACATGAGTGCTGCCGCAGCCAGCGCCGGCGGCGCAACCCGCAGCCGCATCAGCCAGCCCGCGCCGTAGGGCTCGGCGTTCACCGTCTCAGGCTCGGTGGCGAGCTTCGGGTTCCCGGCCGTGACCTCGCCGGCGAACGGGGCATAGACGTCGGATGCGGCCTTCACCGACTCGACGACCGCGCACGCCTCGCCCGACTGCACCGCGCGCCCTGCCACCGGCACTTCGACGAATACCAGATCGCCGAGTGCGTGCTGCGCGTGATCGGTGATGCCGATCTCGACGGTGCCGTCGGTGAGAGTGCGTACCCACTCGTGCGACTTGGTGTACTTCAGATCCGCGGGAACGTTGCTCATGGAGAAATCCTTCGCTTAAGTCACCAGGGATTTACCGTTGCGCACGAACGGCGGCTTCACCACCTTCGCGTTCAGGAGCTTGCCGCGAATGTCCACCTGCACGCGCTCCGCGGCTGCGGCGGGCACGCGCGCGAAGGCAATCGAGCGCTCGAGCGTCGGGGAGAACGTGCCGCTGGTGATCTCGCCTTCACCGCTGTCCGGGACGAGCACCCGCTGGTGACTGCGCAGGACACCGCGGTCCTCGAGCAGCAGGCCGACGAGCTTGCGCGGGGAGCCGCCGCTGGCGATGGCTTCGAGCGCCCCGCGGCCGATGAAGGCGCGCGTGTGCGGCTCGAGCGCCACGGTCCAGGCGAGGCCCGACTCGAAGGGCTGCGTGTGCTCATCCATGTCGTTGCCGTAGAGATTCAGGCCCGCCTCCAGGCGCAGCGTGTCGCGCGCCCCGAGCCCGCAGGAGGCGACACCGAGGGAGTTGAGCTTGCGCCACGCGCGCACGGCGTCCGCGGCCGGCATCATGATCTCGAAGCCATCCTCGCCGGTGTAGCCGGTGCGCGCCACGAACCACTCACCGAGCTGACGGCCGACGAACGCGCCGAGCGCCAGCGCCGTATCCGCCTGCGCCGCGGGCAGCAGCTGCACGGCCTTGGCGCGTGCCTCGGGCCCCTGGATCGCGAGCATCGCAAGGTCGGCGCGTTCGGTGACCTCGACGCCGAAGTCGCGCGCGTGCTCGCGGACCCAGGCGAGGTCCTTGTCGCGCGTGCCGGCGTTCACGACGAGCCGATACCAGGAATCGGTGAGGTAATAGGCGATCAGGTCATCGAGCACGCCGCCCGCCTCGTTCAGCATGCAGCTGTAGAGCGCCTTGCCCGGCGCGCTGAGCTTCGCGACGTCATTGGCGAGCAGCTGCTGCAGGAAGGCGCGCACGCGCGCGCCCTTGAGGTCGATGACGCACATGTGCGAGACATCGAACACGCCGGCGGCGCGGCGCACGGCGTGGTGCTCACCGATCTGCGAGCCGTACTGCACCGGCATGTCCCAGCCGCCGAAATCGACCATGCGGGCGTTGAGCTCCTGGTGCAGTCTGAATAATGGGGTGTGTCGTCCCACGGATCCCCTCGCAGGCGCTTGCAGCCAAAAAAAGGGCGGCAGGCCTGCCGCACTTCTGTCCTGTGATCGTCTGCCGTTCTTGTGCCTGAGCGTTTCCGGGCGGAATTTGCGCCTTCGGCGTTCCGGACCGTATCGGGCGTGCCATGATAGCAGCCTCGGTTGCTGCCGCCCAAGCACGCATCGTCGTACCGTTCATGAGCATCGCCCGTCGTTCATCAGCGCAGGTCGTCATCGGCAAGGTCCGCGTCGGGGGCGGTGCACCGATCGTGGTGCAGTCGATGACCAATACCGACACCGCCGATGTCGAGGGCACGGCCCGCCAGGTGCGGGCGCTGGCGGCTGCCGGTTCCGAGCTGGTGCGCATCACCGTGAACAGCAGCGAGGCCGCCGCCGCAGTTGCGCCGATACGCGAGCGGCTCGAGCGCGCCGGCGTCAGCGTGCCGCTGATCGGCGACTTCCACTTCAACGGTCACAAGCTGCTGCGCGAGCATCCCGACTGCGCCGCGGCGCTCGGCAAGTACCGTATCAATCCCGGCAACGTCGGCCGCGGCAGCAAGCGCGATCCGCAGTTCGCCGAAATGATCGAAACGGCCTGCCGTTATGACAAGCCGGTGCGCATCGGCGTGAACTGGGGGAGCCTGGATGGGGAGCTGCTCACGCGCCTCATGGACGAGAACTCGCAGCGCGCTGAGCCGCTGGACGCGCAGCAGGTGACGCGCAACGCCGTGGTGCTGTCGGCCCTGGGGAGCGCGCGCCGTGCCGAGGAGCTCGGGCTTGCGCACGAGCGCATCATTCTCTCGGCCAAGGTGAGCGGCGTGCAGGACTTGATCGCCATTTACCGCGACCTGGCCGCGCGCTGCGACTACCCGCTGCACCTCGGGCTGACCGAGGCCGGCATGGGCTCGAAGGGCATCGTCGCCTCGACCGCGGGGATCGCGGTGCTGCTGCAGGAGGGCATCGGCGACACCATCCGCGTCTCGCTCACGCCCGAGCCCAACGGCGATCGCACCCAGGAAGTCATCGTGGCGCAGGAGATCCTGCAGACCATGGGACTGCGCGCGTTCACGCCGCTGGTGGTGGCATGTCCGGGCTGCGGGCGCACGACCAGCAGCTACTTCCAGGAGCTCGCCTCCAGCATCCAGTCGCATCTGCGCGCGCGCATGCCGCAATGGCGGCGCGAGTACACCGGGGTGGAGGATATGACGGTTGCGGTCATGGGCTGCGTGGTCAACGGGCCGGGCGAGAGCAAGCACGCCAACATCGGCATCAGCCTGCCGGGCACCGGTGAGCGCCCCGTGGCGCCGGTCTACGAGGATGGCGAGAAGACCGTCACGCTCAAGGGCGCGCGCATCGCCGAGGAGTTCCAGGAGATCGTCGAACGCTACGTGGCGCGCCGCTTTGCGCGCTCGAGTGACACATGAACGAGCTCGCCGCACGCAAGTGCAAGCCCTGCGAGGGCGGTACGCCTGCGCTGACACGCGCCGCAGCCGGGCAGCTGCTGGCACAGATCTCCGGCGCCTGGGCCCTGACCGCAGACGCGGACGCCATACGGCGCGAGTTCAGCTTCCGCGACTTCTACCGCACCATGAGCTTCGTCAACGCGCTCGCGCACATTGCGAACATCGAGGACCACCATCCGGACCTCGAAGTGGGCTACAACTACTGCCGCGTCACCTTCACCACGCATGCGATCCGCGGCCTGTCCGAGAATGACTTCGTGTGCGCCGCGAAAGTGGACCTGATCCCGCTCGCCTGATTTCGGCGGCTCAACGGCGGGACTCGCGTCGCTGACAGCGGCTACGCCGCTCCCTCACCCACTGATCGAGCAGGTCCAGGGCCGGTGGCTCGAACCAGCAGGTGCGCACACGGCCGATCTTGTGCGAGCGGATCAGACTGACCTTCTCCAGCCCGCGCAGGTGCGCCATGACCGTCGGCAGCGCCAGCGGCAGCGATTCGGCTATTTGCGTCACGCACGCATCCTCATCGCAGAGGAGCTCGATGATGACCCTGCGTGTCGGGTCGGCGAGCGCGCGCAATAGGGTTCCCAAAACTGGATAGTTCAGCAGTCATCTAACCATTGCGGCGCGCGCAACTGAGGGCAAGTCCCTGAAATCGGGGCATGTCTGACTCTAGCGCACGCGGCGCAATACTTAGTTCGGGAACTCACTATCTGCAAAAAGAGGTGTGATATGCGCCCCTCGCATTGCCGCCTCGGGAAGCTCCCCGCTTACGCCGAGTGCGCGGTGGATGAAGAAGCGCCGCAGCTCCTGGCTGCGGTTCACCCACGAAAGGCCACGCTGCGCGAGGCGCGCGACCGGGCCCGTCCCGTGCGCCAGCAGCCGATCGAAGGCATCGATCGCCGTGCTCATGGCCGCGACCTCGCTCTTGCGCCAGCGCTCGTAGCCGCGCAGTACGCCGAGCGCGCCAGGATCCTCGCGGCGCGCCACCGCGGCGGCCACCTGCTGCGCAAGCGCGGCGGCATCGAGAATGCCGAGATTCACGCCCTGGCCTGCGAGCGGGTGCACCACGTGCGCGGCATCGCCGATGAGCGCCACGCGCTGCGCGACGTAGCGATGCGCCGACAGCTTGTTCAGGGGGAACGACACCCGTTCGCTCACCAGGCGCGTGGCACCGAGGGCAAGATCGGACGCACGATCGAGCTCGGCGGCGAAACCGGCCGCGTCGAGCGCCGCCAGCGTGGCCGCCAGCTGATCGTCCGCCGACCACACGATCGAGCTCGTTCCGTCGGCGAGCGGCAGGAAGGCCAGAGTGCCGTCCTTCATGAAGCGCTGCCAGGCCGTCGCTTCGTGAGGCTTCGCGGTCGCGACGCTCGCTACGATGGCGCTCTGCCCGTAAGCGCAGGTCTCGGCGGTAAGCCCCGCCGCCTGGCGAAGTGCCGATTGCGCCCCGTCGGCCCCGACGACCAGCCGCGCCGTGAGGATGCCACGTGCGGTGTGCACCCTCACGCTCTCCTCGCTGATCTCGAGCGCGACGAGCGGCGCGGGCTCGATGTGGCCACCGGCCTGGGTGAAGGCTTCCAGCAGCGCGCCCTGCAGCAGCCGGTTCTCGACGATGTAGCCGAGGTTCGGCTCGCCCACGTCCGCCGCGTCGAATACCAGCACCGCATCGCTCGAGGGCGCGATACTCTCGTGCCAGATACGCATGCGCTCGTAGGGCTGAAGTCGCGGCCCGCGGATGCGTTCCCAGGCGCCCGCACGCGAGAGCACGCGCTCACTGGCGCGCGAGACAGCGACGACGCGCGCTTCGAGGGGCGCATCGTCAGCGAGTGGCGCCGGCGCGCGCGGCTCGAGCACCGCCACCGCGAGCCCCGCCGCGCCGCCCGCGCCGCCCGCGCCGCCCGCGAGCAACGCCCCGAGGCAGGCGCCGACCGGCCCGCCGCCGACGATCACGACGTCAAGCACGGCGCACCGGCAGACCCCGCGCGAGGCGCGGCGTGGGTCCGCCGAAGCCGGCGCTCACGCGCGCCAGGGCGCTCTTGGCGGGTGGCGTCAGATCGAACATCAGCAGGCCGAAATTGCGCAGCAGACCCACGCCCGCGCGCGAATTGCCGAACAGCTTCACCAGACCGTCGGTGAAAGCCACCACTGCCGCGCCGATCGCGCGCGCGCCACTCGGCAAAGCGCTGCAGCGGCGCCGGCGCACCCGCATCACCCGGGGCATTGGCGATTACTTCGGCGAGCATCGCCGCGTCACGCAGTCCGAGATTAAATCCCTGCCCGGCGACCGGATGCAGCGCCTGCGCCGCGTTGCCGATCACTACCGTGCGCACGCCGACCGTCGCGGCTGCACGCGTCAGTTTCAGCGGATACGAAGCGCGGCGCCCGACGCGCACCAACCGCCCCGCGCGCCAGCCGAACTGTCGCTGCAGCTGCACGAGGTAGGCGCCGTCATCGAGCGCGAGCAACTCGCCCGCGCGCTCGGGCCGGCAGGCCCAGATCACCGCGAGCGTGCCGTCGTACAGCGGCAGTACCGCGAGTGGTCCCGCCGGCGTGAAGCGCTCGTATGCCACGTGCGTGTGGGGGCGATCCGCGGCGACGTTCGCCACGATCGCCACCTGATGGTAATCCTCGAGGGTTGTCTCGATGCCGGCCGCCGCACGGATCTGCGAATGCGCACCGTCCGCGGCCACCACCAGGCGCGCGGTCACCGGCTCGGCCGGGGCGCAGCCGTCCGACACACTGAAATGCACGCCCTCCTCCGCGATCTCCACGCCGCTGACCTGCGCTGGCACGCGCAGCAGCACAGCGCTCGCTGTGGTCAAGCGCTCCCACAGCGCCGCGCCGATGCGCCGGTTGGCAACCACATAGCCGAATGCGTCGATGCCCTGCTCTTCGGCCGTGAGCCGAGCGAAGCCGAAACGCCCGGCCTCCGACACGTGGATTGCGCGGATGGCGGCCGCCTCGGCAGCGACGGCGCCCCACACGCCCAGACTCTCGAAGATGCGCCGGCTGGCATTACCGAGCGCGGTGGTGCGCTCATCGAAACTCGGCTGTGCGCCGGACCGCGGGGACACGCTCTCCACCAGCATCACCCGCGCGCCCGCGCCGGTCAGCGCCACGGCGAGGCTGGCACCGACCATACCGCCGCCGACAATGGCAACGTCGACTGCGGTGCGCGCGCCGTCGGGGCCTGCGGCGGACATGTCAGGCCCGCGCCATGAGCGCCTCGATCTGCGCGGGATCCTTGGGGGCGCGCGCGGTGAGCACTTCGGCGCCACGCTTGGTCACTACCACGTCGTCCTCGATGCGAATGCCGATGTTGCGGAAGCGCCTGGGCACGCCGCGGGCGCCGCCGGGCAGATAGATCCCCGGCTCAATGGTCATCGCCATGCCCGGCTCGAGCACGCGCCATTCGTCGCCGACTTTGTAGTCGCCGACGTCGTGCACGTCGAGACCGAGCCAATGCCCGGTGCGGTGCATGAAGAAGCGCCGGTAGGCGCCGCTGCGGATGAGGGAGGCAGGGCGGCCCTTCAGCAGTCCGAGTTTCACCAGCCCGTGGGTGATCACGCGCACCGCCGCCTCGTGCGGCTGGTTCCAGTGATTGCCGGGGCGCACGCAGGCGATCGCCGCGCGGTTGGCCTCGAGCACCACCTCGTAGACCGCGCGCTGCTCGCTGGTGAAGCGCCCGTTGACCGGGAAGGTGCGCGTGATGTCGGAGGCATAGCACTCGAACTCACAGCCGGCGTCGATCAGCAGCAGATCGCCGCTCGCGAGCGGCTGATCGTTGTCGCGGTAGTGCAGGATGCAGCTGTTGGCACCGGACCCCACGATCGGCTCATAGGCGGTGTCGGCATTGTGGCGGCGAAATTCGTGCAGCAGCTCCGCCATCACCTGGTACTCGGTAAGCCCGGGGCGGCAGAAACGCATGGCGCGCTGATGTGCCCGGGCACTGATGCGCGCCGCGGTGCGCAGCAGCCCCAGCTCGTGGCGCGACTTGTAGAGACGCATGTCGTGCAGCAGGTGATCGAGAGCCACGAACTCCTGCGGCGGGTGGCGGCCGTTGCGCGCCTGGGTGCGCAGCCCATTGACCCAGCCGACCACGCGCTGATCGAAATCCGAGTACTCGCCCATGGTGTAAAAGACGCGGGTGCGGTTCTCGAGCAGCCCGGGGAGGATCTCGTCCATGTCGGTGATGGGGAAGGCATCGTCCGCACCATAATCGCGCGAGGCCCCGACGGGTCCTGCACGCCGGCCGTCCCAGGTCTCGCGCGCCCGATCGCGCTCGCGCACGAACAGGATGTACTCCGCCTGGGCCCGTCCCGGCACCAGCACGGCCACCGCCTCCGGCTCACCGAAACCGGTGAGGTAGTGAAAATCGCTGTCCTGGCGGTAGGCGTATTCGACGTCGCCGTTGCGGTGCCGCACCGGAGCGGCCGGCAGCACCGCGATCGAGTCGCGTCCCATCAGGCGCATCAGCTGACGGCGGCGGCGCGCAAATTCATCCCGGGACATGCACCGCCTCAGTTCAATGCAGCGGCGCCGGCGACGCGGCCGGCGGCGAGCGCGCGGCGGCGAGCTCCTCAAACAGCAGCTGCACACCCACGCGCACGAATTCCACCAGCTCCGCGTAGGCGCTCTCGTTCGACTCCTCGCCCTGCTCCGCATCCACTGCGGCGCGGCTGATCTCGACCAGGTCGCGCACGATCTCACCGACTTGTCCGGGCAGCTCGCTCGCATCAGGGATGACGCCCGCTCCGAGGCCGTAGAGGAATCCCTGGCACCACTGCGCGAGCGCCGCGGTGCGCGCATCGATCGGCTGCGCATCCGTCGGGCAGCAGCAGCTCGAACTCGAAGTCCTGCTGCAGCAGCGCGCCCGCGGTGGCAGTGTACAGCTCCCGCAGCGTCGCGGCGGCAGCCGGCGCGGCGTGCCCCTCGGGCAGGATCTCGCGCAGCCAGTCCTCGAAGCGATAGCCGCTCGCCGCGCACAGACAGCCGGCGAGCGTGCCGTGCGCTTCGGCGGCGTCGGTAAGCGAGCGCTCCTGCACCAGCAGCTGCTGGATGTGGCTGTAGTCGGGCTGCATCATGTCAAGGGCATTATATAATTGACCCTGCGAACATCGCGGCTCTATAGTCTTTAGCATGAGCGACACTACAAAAACACAACTCGAACTGGAGCTCACGCGGCTGGCGAAGCGCATCGATGAGCTGGTCGCGATCCTGGACCGTCTGAAGGACGAGAATCGCGCGCTGCGCGCACGCCATGAGTCCCTCGCCGGCGAACGCGCCTCGCTGATGCACAAGAACGAGCAGGTGCGCACGCGCGTCGAGGCGATGATCGGGCGGCTGAAGACCCTGGAGCACGGCGCGTGAGCCACCAGGACCAGGCACGGGTCAGCGTAAGGATCATGGAAAAGGAATACGTAGTCGCCTGCCCCTATGACGACCGCTCGGCGCTGCTCGATGCAGCCGAGTTCCTCAACGCGCGCATGCGCGAGATCCGTGACAGCGGCAAGGTCGTCGGGCTCGACCGCATCGCGGTGATGGCAGCGCTCAACCTCGCGCACGAGTTGCTGAAAGGCAAGGACCGCGAGTCAAAGCTCGACAGCGGCATCGGCCACCGCGTGCGCGCGCTGCGTGAACGCGTCGAGGGAGCGCTGGAAAAGGGCCAGCAGCTGGAGCTGTGACGCGCTTCCGTCTCTAGGCGCGGCGCAATTGGTGTAGAGTGTTCGTGGCGTCGCCTGCGGTGTTCGACAAGCGGGCCGGGTTACCTCGGACCCTAATTGAAACACCCTCGGGACTTAATGCTTGCGCGCAGCGCTGTGCAAGTCCGCCTTTGAGCGGAAAGCCTTACCTGCCGCAGCTCGTCCCACTTGTTGCTCAGGTTCGAGAGCAACGGTCCGCACCGGCACATGCGGGTGGCGCTACCTGATTCCACCTCCCTGAGCGCCGTCCGCAGGTCTTTGCGGGCGAGCCTCAACGCCCAACGCCGGGAGGTGCCCGCCGCCGAGCGCGCGCACGCGGCGCTGCTCGTGGCGCGCAACGCCGATCGCGCGCTGCACCTGCAGGCGCACTGGCGCATCGCGGTGTACGCCGCGCTCCCCTGGGAGCTCGACACGGCGCCCCTCATCGCTCTCGCCGCAGAGCGTGGCTGCCGCATCTACCTGCCGCGCATCGACCGGCGGCGCGCCGCGCGCGGCATGCGCTTCGTGCCGATGCAGGGGCCACAGCGGCGCAACCGTCTCGGGATCGAGGAGCCCGAGGGAGCCACGACGCTCGGGGCGCGCTGGCTCGACGTGGTGTTCCTGCCGCTGCTGGGGTTCGACGGTCGCGGCGTGCGCCTGGGCACCGGCGGTGGCTTCTACGACCGCGCCTTCGCCTTCCGCCACTGCCGCAGCGCCTGGCACGCGCCGCGCCTGGTGGGGCTTGCCTATGCCTTCCAGCGGGTCGAGAGCATCACGCCCGCCGCGCACGACGTGCTGATGGATGCGGTGGTGACTGAAGAGGGGATCATGCGATGCGCTACTGGCTGATGAAGACCGAGCCCTCCGCTTTCAGCGTCGAGGATCTCGCCGCCGCTGCGCGCCGCACCGCCGCCTGGGACGGCGTGCGCAACTACCAGGCGCGCAACATGCTGCGCGATGAGATTGCCAAGGGCGATCATGCGTTTCTTTACTATTCCAGCTGCGAGGTGCCGGGCATCGCCGCCATCATGCAGGTCGTGAAGGCGGGCTATCCCGATCCCACCGCCTTCGATCGCAAGCATCACCATTACGATCCCGGCAGCGATCCTGAGAATCCGCGCTGGTTCATGGTGGACGTGCAGCTCAAACGCCGCCTCGCGCGCATCATCACTCTGCCGGAGTTGCGCGCGCACGCGGGCAAGGAGCTCAAGGGAATGCTGCTGCTGCGACCGGGCAATCGACTCTCGGTGATGCCGGTGGAAAGCGCGCACTGGAAGTTCATCCTCTCGCTCGAGTGATGCACGTCGCCACATCGAGCGCGCAGTCGCGAGTCGCGATGCGCTGCTCGCTTACCACACTTCACGGTGTGTTCGCTTGTAATTTCGATTCGCGTGTATATACTCGCACCTCGGACTAACCCGTCAAATTGGAGAGCCAACATGGCGAAGGCAAAGAAGAAGGCCAAGAAGAAAGCTAGCAAGAAGAAATAGGCCTTAACTCGGCGGCCATGCAAGTGGCCGCCGAGTCGAATTCGAAGACTGTGCCCGCTCACCATCGCGGGCACAGTCGTTTCAGGAGCTCGCTCGATGAGCGCAGGGGCGATGGCGTCGAACGGCGACGCAAAGAAGCGACGCGCGGCGCTCGCCGCACTGGAGCTGATCGGCAGCGGCACCACCATCGGCGTCGGCACCGGTTCCACGGTGAATTTCTTCATCGACGCCCTCGCCGCCGACGCCCGCCGCGTGCCGAACGCGGTCTCCAGCTCGCAAGGCAGCAGCGCCCGCCTGCGCGCCGCGGGGATCGCGGTCGTGGATCTCAATGACGTCGCGGATCTGGGCCTCTATATCGACGGTGCGGACGAGGCGACCGTGGCGCGGCACCTCATCAAGGGAGGCGGCGGCGCCCTGACGCGCGAGAAGATCATCGCCGCGGCCGCGCGGCGCTTCGTATGCATCATCGATGACACCAAGCTGGTCGCCACCCTCGGCCGCTTTCCCCTGCCGGTGGAAGTCATTCCCATGGCGCGCACGCTGGTCGCCCGGCAGCTCGCTGCCCGCGGCGGACGTCCGCTGTGGCGCGAAGGCTTCGTCACCGACAACGGCAACCACATCCTCGATGTCCACGGTCTCACCATCGCCGATCCAGTCGCCCTCGAGCGGGAGCTGAACCAGATTACCGGCGTGGTCACGGTGGGCCTGTTCGCGGTGCGCCCTGCGGACGTGCTGCTCGTGGGTACCGCGCAGGGCGTCGAGACGCGCTGAAAGCGCCGCGCGCCCCGGACATCGCCTCCCGAGGTCCGATTCCTCCGCTCATTCCCGCGGAAGCTCCCGCTTTTCGCCGGCCTTTTGTCCTTTTGCAGGGAAACCGCATCCAATTACCCGGAAGGCAAAACCGACCAGGAGAACCGCCATGAAGACACGCAACCTGATGCAGCGCTCATCCCGCGCCTGCCTGGCGCTCGCCGCGGCCGCCGGGCTGCTCGGCGCCGGTGCAACGCTCGCGGCCGACCGCAGCATGACCATCCGCTACCGTGACCTGAATCTGGCTACGATCACCGGCGCCACTACGCTCTACCAGCGCATACAGGGCGCGGCGCGCTTCGTATGCGGAGAGCAGGGCCGCAGCCTCGTCGAGCAACGCGACTGGCGGGACTGCTATCACGCTGCGATCAACGACGCCGTCGCCACGGTGAACAGCCCCGCGCTCACCGCCGTGCACCGCAGCCGCGAGGCCCCCGCGACCGCCATGCGGTGAGCCCCGGTGGGCGCGTGCCGAGCTCACGCATACGGCGGCTGCGCTGCGGCACTTCGCCGGCGGTGCGCGGTCGGATGAGAGGTATGCCCTTTGCAAGGAGGATGGAAGTATGGCGACCACTCAATCGGCGATTGCTCTGCCTGAGCTGCCGTACGCGCGTAATGCCCTCGAGCCCTACATGTCGCGCGAGACGCTCGATTATCACTACGGCAAGCATCACAAGGCCTACGTCGAGAAGGTGAATAGCCTGATCGCCGGCACGGAGTTCGAGGATGCCTCGCTCGAGGAGCTGGTCTCGGCGGCCACCGGGACGCTGTTCAACAACGCCGCGCAGGTCTGGAACCACAACTTCTTCTGGAACTGCCTGTCACCGCAGCGCCAGAAGCCGGGCAAGGAGCTCACCCGGGCGCTCGAGAGTCTCGGCGGCCTCGAGTCGTTGCAGAAGCAGTTCGACGAGGCCGCCACCAATCTCTTCGGCTCCGGCTGGACCTGGCTCATCAAGGATGCCGGCGGCACTGCTGAAGATCGTAACCAGCTCCAACGCCAATACGCCCGAGCGCGAAGGCCAGACGCCGCTGCTCGCTTGCGATATGTGGGAGCACGCCTATTACATCGATCACCGCAACGATCGGGGCGCGTACCTCAAGAACTTCTGGCCGCTGGTGAACTGGGAGTTCGTGACGACGAACCTCGCCGCCGCGTGATCATCGCCCGACCCTACGGTTTCATCCGCGTCCATTCACGCACTCGCGTCGGATAGAAAAAGAGGCCTGTCAGCTTTGACAGGCCTCTTCATCTGGCTGGGGGACTAGGATTCGAACCTAGGTAAACGGAGTCAGAGTCCGTTGTCCTACCACTAGACGATCCCCCAAGAGTGCCGGGGATATCGAGCCGTGACTGCCCTAACGCTTCGAGTACTGCGGCCCGCGGCGGGCCTTGCGGCGGCCGACCTTCTTGCGCTCGACCTCGCGCGCATCGCGTGTCACGAAACCGGCGTCGCGTAGCGGCTTGCGCAGCGCCTCATCGTACTTGATGAGCGCGCGCGTGATGCCGTGGCGGATGGCGCCGGCCTGGCCGGTGATGCCGCCGCCGTCCACCGTGACGGCGATATCGAACTTGCTGAGCAACTGTCACCGCCTCGAGCGGCTGGCGGACGATCATACGTCCGGTCTCGCGCCCGAAGAATTCATCGAGCGAGCGCTCGTTCACCGTAATGCGCCCACTGCCAGGCTTCAGGTATACGCGCGCCGTGGCGGTCTTGCGGCGGCCGGTGCCGTAGTGATTCTGCGGGGTCGCTGGCATGCAGTGCGGTCCTATTGAATCTCGAGCGGCTTGGGCTGCTGCGCCTGATGTGGGTGCTCACCCCCGGCAAACACGTGCAGCTTCCTGAACATGCGCCGGCCGAGCGGGTTCTTCGGCAGCATGCCCTTCACGGCGAACTCGATCACCCGCTCGGGGTGCTCGGCGAGCAGCTTCTCGAGCGCGATCGACTTGATGCCGCCGATGTGGCCGGTGTGGTGGTAGTAGATCTTGTCGCTCAGCTTTCGCCCGGTGACGCGGATCTTCTGTGCATTCACCACCACGATGTGATCGCCCATGTCCACGTGCGGGCTGTAGTCGGCCTTGTGCTTGCCCTTCAGCCGATGGGCGATCTGCGAGGCCAGGCGCCCGAGCGTCTTGTGGCTGGCGTCGACGATGAACCAGTCGCCGCGGACGGTGCCGGGCTTGGCGAATACGGTCTTCATAGGTACGGGGCCAAAAAAGGCGGGGAAGTGTACTCAAGCAGGTGTGCCAATGCAAAGGCACCGGCCCGCGGGGGGCCGGGCTTCAGCACCCGGGCCCTCGCCGAGCGGTCTGCCCCCCTGGAATGCCCCTATAATAGAGCCCGAAAATATGCGCTCCAGCCGCTTTCTCGACTCCGCCATCGCGGCTTGCGATCGAGCCCTGCGGAGCGTCTTTGCGCCCGCCCGCGCCACGCGTCCCGCCCCGCTCCCGCTCGGCGAGCCCGCGCCGCTCAGCGACGCCGAGCGACGCGCGAGCGCCGCACTGATGCGCGTCAACCACTCGGGGGAGCTTGCCGCGCAGGCGCTCTATCACGGTCAGGCCCTGGTGGCTCGCTCAGAGGCCACGCAGCGGATGCTGCTGGCGGCGGCGCGCTCGGAATCCGATCACCTCGCCTGGTGCGAGACACGCCTGCGCGAGCTCGCCGCGCAGCCGAGCCTGCTCAACCCGCTCTGGTACGCCGGCTCCTTCGTCATTGGCGCCGCCGCCGCTCTCGGGGGCGACCGCGCCAGCCTCGGTTTCGTCGTCGAGACCGAGCGCCAGGTCGAAGGCCACCTCAACGAGCACCTCGGCAGGCTTCCGGCGAGCGACGCCCGCAGCCGTGCCATACTTGAAGCCATGAGAGCCGAAGAGATCGCTCATGGCGCGAGTGCCGCCGCCGCCGGCGGCACGCCGTTGCCGGCGCCGGTGCGTGGCCTCATGCGGTGCATGGCGCGCGTCATGACCGGCACGGCGTTCTGGGTGTGAGATTTGCCGATGGTTGTATATTAGAAGGGTCTCTCCGGGAGCCGGTATGGAAGAGAACATCAAGCCGCTGAGCGAAATTCCCGCCATCAACCGCTTCCTGAGCTATTGCCGCATCCGTGCGGTGCCCTCGAAGACCGTGGTCATTCACGCCGGCGACCTGCCCGACGTCCTCTACTACATCATCAGCGGCTCGGTGGAGGTGATGATCGAGGATGAGGAAGGCAACGAAATGGTCCTCGCCTATCTCAACCGCGGACAGTTCTTCGGCGAGATGGGCCTGTTCTACGAGCAGCCCACGCGCAGCGCCTGGGTGCGCACCCGCAATCAGTGCGAGCTCGCCGAGATGACCTACCCGCGTTTCCGGCAGATCGCCGCCGAAAGCCCCGGACTGGTGTTCGAGCTGGCGACCCAGCTGGCGACGCGGCTCGACCGCACCAACCGCAAGCTGGGCGATCTCGCCTTCGTCGACGTCACCGGGCGCGTGGCGCACGCCATCATGGACCTGTGCGGGGAACCCGACGCCATGACCCACCCGGAGGGCATGCAGATCAAGGTGAGCCGCCAGGAGCTCTCGCGGCTCGTGGGCTGCTCGCGCGAGATGGCAGGGCGCGTGCTGAAGGTGCTCGAGGAGCAGGGCCTGCTGCGCGCCACGGGCAAGACCATCGTGGTGTTCAACGCGCGCCCGAAGATGAAGACCCGCCCGGTCATCGTGCCGGCGAAGCCGGCCCCGGGTGCCGCGCGGGCAGCGAGTCCGGTCGACGTCGACGATGATGATGATGACGACGACGACGAGGACGAGTAACTCGGCGCCGCGCGCCTGCAGTCCCGCCACCTTCGCCAGCCCCGTCGCTTAGCTTCCTCGTGCGCCCGATATCTCGCGGCGCATCTCGCGGATGGTCTCGCGGGTAGTCACGGCTGCCGAAGATCGCCGACCCCGCCACGAAGGTATCCGCACCCGCCTGCGCCGCCGCGCGGATGTTGTCGACCTTGATCCCGCCGTCGACTTCGAGGCGCACCGCACGGCCGAGTGCATCGATGCGCCGCCGCGCGTCGCCGAGCTTGCGCAGGCTGGTCGGAATGAACTGCTGGCCGCCAAAGCCGGGATTCACCGACATGATGAGCACCAGGTCGAGCAGCTCGAGTGTGTAGTCGAGGTAATCGAGCGGCGTCGCCGGATTGAATACCAGTCCCGGCCGGCAGCCGTGCTCGCGGATCAGCGCAATGGTGCGATCGATGTGGTCGGTGGCCTCGGGGTGGAACGTGATGTAGGTGGCGCCGGCGGCGGCGAAGTCCGGCACGATGCGATCGACCGGACGCACCATCAGATGCACGTCGATCGGCGCGCGGACACCGTGCCGGCGCAGTGCCTCGCACACCAGCGGCCCGATGGTGAGGTTCGGCACGTAGTGGTTGTCCATCACGTCGAAGTGAATGAGATCGGCGCCGGCGGCGAGCACCGCATCGACCTCCTCGCCAAGTCGCGCGAAGTCCGCGGACAGGATCGACGGGGCTATCCAGGCGGGGAGCATGCCGTCAGTCTACCCCACCGCAATCAGGCTGCGCCGGACGCGCCACTCGCGCACGTCGAGGCGGTGCGTGACATAGGCGAACACCATCCAGCTTGCGTGGAAGACGATGCCGATGCACACCACCAGCTCGCCGGGGATCGGGCCGATTGCGGCGCGCGCCCACAGCTCCGACAACATCGTGAGCGGCGTCGGGTGTATGGCGAGCTTGCCGTAATAGGCCACCGCCTGGATCACAAAAACATACGCGTAAGTGCGCCGCAGCCGCCGTCCCGCGGCGCGCGCGAGGCTCACGTGATAGCGCGGCTCACAGTAGTCCTGCGCCAGCAGCCGGCTCCACTGCGCGTCCATCTGCAGCGGCTCACCGCGCAGCATCGGCGTGTAGAAATCAGTCTCCAGCAGCCGGGCGCGGGCGCGCCAGATGTTGAAGTAACGATAGCGTCGCGCCTCGAGCAGCAGGAACATCGACACCAGCAGTCCCACCAGCGCCAGCGGGAGCGGCGAAGCGGTGGCGCTGCTGAAGGTGGCCGACAGCGCGATGCCGGTCGTCACCACCGCCCAGTTGGTGGTGCTGTCGAGGCGGGTGCGCCACACGGTGCTGCGATAGATCTCGGCACGGTACAGGTGGGCAATGGCGCCCATTTCCGCCGCGGAGCAAGTCCGCAGCGGGGTCGCCGCTGCAGAATCATGGGGTTCCGGTGAGCTCATCTGCGCCCTTATCTTTAGTCTTGGCTCGTCAGCCGCGCCAGCGCCTCGCGGTACTTGTCGGCGGTAGCGGCGATGATTTCCGCCGGCAGCTTCGGCCCCGGAGCCTGCTTGTTCCAGTCGAGCGTCTCCAGGTAGTCGCGCACGAACTGCTTGTCGAAACTCGGCGGACTCGTGCCCACGCGGTAGGTGTCCGCCGGCCAGAACCTCGAGGAGTCCGGCGTCAGCACCTCGTCGATGAGCGTGAGCACGCCGCCGGCATCGACGCCGAACTCGAACTTGGTGTCGGCGATGATGATGCCGCGCTCGAGCGCGTGAGCGGCCGCGAAGGCGTACAGCTTGAGCGCCGTGTCGCGAACCGCCGCCGCCAGCTGCGGCCCGATGAGCGCGGCCACCTCGTCGAAAGAGATGTTCTGGTCGTGGGCGCCTGCCTGCGCCTTGGTCGCCGGCGTGAACAGCGGCTGCGGCAGCCGCGCGGCGAGCGCGAGCCCGGCGGGCAGCGCGATGCCGCACACCCGCCCGCTCGAGCGGTAGTCCTTCCAGCCCGAGCCGCTGAGATAGCCGCGCACCACGGCCTCGAGCGGCAGCGCTTGCAGGCGCCGCACGATCACCGCGCGCCCCTCGAGGAGCGCGCGCTCGTCCGCATCGCGGACGACCTCGCCGGGGTCGCGGCCGGTGAGGTGATTGGGCGCCAGGTGCCGTGTGCGCGCCGAACCAGAAGTTGGAAATGCCGTTGAGCACCCGCCCCTTGCCGGGAATCGGATCAGGCAGCACGACGTCGAAGGCCGACAGCCGATCGGTCGTCACGATCAGCATCGTCTGGTCGTCAACTGCGTAGATATCGCGCACCTTGCCCTCGTGAATGCGCTCGAGGCCGCGAAGCGCGCTGCGATAGACGGTGGGCGCGGACATGCCTTGGTAATATACCGGCCCTTTGCGCGAGCGACACCTGCCAGCCCGACACGCACCCATGGCCATGAAATGGATCGGCAAGATCGCGGGCGGCATCCTCGGCGCGCTGGCGCTTGGGCCCATCGGGGCGGCGATCGGCGTGCTGCTGGGTCACCAGTTCGACGAGCACAGCGCCGCGGCGCAGGAGCGCGCCACGCCCGAGGAGCTCGCGGCCATCGGCGAGCGCTTCTTTCGCGCCACGTTCCGCGTCATGGGCTATCTCGCCAAGGCCGACGGCCGCGTATCGGAGCTGGAAATCTCCGCTGCCCGGGCGGTGATGGAGGAGCTGCGGCTGAATGCCGCCCAGGTGCGCGAGGCGATCGGCTGTTTCACCGCCGGCAAGCAACCGCAGTTCGACCTGGACGCAGAGCTTGCGGGCCTCGACGCGGCGTGCCGCGGCCGGCCGGACCTGGCACGCGTATTTCTCGAGATCCAGGTGCGTGCCGCGCTCGCGGGCAACAACCTCGAGGGCCCGGTGCGGGGGCTCCTCAGCCACATCGCCGCCGCACTCTCGGTCTCCGCTCTCGAGCTCGCCCACGTCGAGGCGGTGCTGCGCATACAGCGCGGGGCCTTCGGCGCCGCCGGCGCGGCGCGCGGCGCGCCGGCACCGACGCGCGACCGCGGGCTCGCGGAGGCCTATCGCGTGCTCGAGACGAGCGCCGCGGCGAGCGACGAGGAGGTCGCGAAGGCCTATCGCCGCCAGCTGCAGCGCCATCATCCTGACAAGCTGAAGGCGAACGGCCTGCCCGAGTCGATGATGGCGCATGCCAAGCAGCGCACGCAGCAGATCATCGAGGCCTGGGAGCTGGTGCGCGAGCGGCGCGGCATCCGTTAGTGCCCTGCGGCCGCAGCGCGCTAGTGATGCTGCGCCCACTCCTCGATGACGCTCTGGATCGCCCGCACTCCGTCGGTCAGCGCCGCGGGACCGGGCTGCAGAATGAGCGAGGATTTGATCTCGCGCAGGTAGCCCTCGCGCACCGCCGGTACCGCGCTCCAGCCCGCCCGCGCGGCAACACGCTGCGGCTGGAATTTCTTGCCGCACCAGGAGCCGAGCACGATGTCGGGGGCGCGCCGTGCCACCTCCAGCGGATCGGCGATGATGCGATCGCGCCCGAGGGGCGCGCGCGCGAGCTCCGGAAAGCACTCCTCGCCCCCGGCAAGCTCGATGAGCTCCGACACCCAGCGGATGGCGCTGATCAGCGGCTCATCCCACTCCTCGAAGTACACCCGTGGCCGCCGCGCCAGGGCCGCGCCGCGCGCACGCACCTGCGCCAGCCCCGCACTCAGCTCATCGGCGAGCACGCGCGCCTTGCTCTCGCAGCCGATCATGCCGCCGAGCGTACGGATCATGCGCAGAATGTCCGCGACGCTGCGATGGTTGAACACGTGCACCTCGATGCCGGCGCGCACCAGCGTTGCAGCGATTTCCGCCTGCAGGTCGGAGAAGCCGAGCACCAGGTCGGGCTCGAGCGCGATGATGCGATCGATGCGTGCGCTGGTGAATGCCGACACCCGCGGCTTCTCGCGCCGCGCCCGGGGCGGGCGCACCGTGAACCCGGAGATGCCCACGATGCGCCAGTCCTCCCCGAGCAGGTAGAGCGTCTCGGTGGTCTCCTCGGTCAGGCAGACGATGCGTTGCGCGTAGGCGGAATCCGGGCTCATAGGGCACCGCGACGGCGGTGCCGCACTGTATCCTTAAGGCATGTGGACGCGCATCTGGGCCTTGCTCGACTGGTGCTTCTTCGGGCCGGCCTCCGCTCGCGCCGGTGCGCTCGCAGCAACGTTACGCGTGCTGCGCTATCCGTATGCAGTGGTGCGCGACCTGGCCCGCGGGGAAATCAACCTGCGCGCCATGGGACTGGTGTACACGACGCTCTTGTCGCTCATCCCGCTGCTGGCGTTCAGCTTCGCGATCCTCAAGATGTTCGGCGGTCACCGCGACCTCGAGCCGATCGTCTACGAGTTCTTCCGCCCGGTCGGCGGCGCCGGCGCCGCCGAGCTCACCGCCCGGGTGGTGCAGTTCGCCAACCACGTGAGCAGCGGCGTGGTGGGTTCGGTGGGCCTCGCGCTGCTCGCCTGGACGCTGGTCGGGACGATCAAGAAGGTCGAGGACAGCTTCAATTTTCTCTGGCACGTGGAGCAGCCGCGCAGCTTCGCGCGCCGCGTCGCCGAGTACACGACGCTCCTGATCGCAGGCCCGGTGCTGCTGGTGGCGTTCGTCGGAGTGTCGCAGGCGGCGCTGGGGAGCGCGCCGGTACAGGAGATGGTGCGCCTGCCGCTGCTGCAGCGCCTGCGCGGCACGGGCATCATCCTCGCGCCCTACGTGATGGTGACGGTGTTCTTCACCGCGCTCTACATGATGATCCCCAACACGCGTGTGCAGTGGCGTGCCGCGCTCACCGGCGCGCTGGCGGGCGGGATCCTGTGGGCGGCGATCGGCAAGATGTTCACCGCCTTCGTCGTCTACTCCACCCGCCTCACCATCGTGTACGCCGGGTTCGCGTTCGTGGTGACGGCGCTGCTGTGGACCTATTTCGGCTGGCTGATCCTGCTCGCCGGCGCGCAGCTGTCGTTCTATGTGCAGAACCCCGCCTATCTGCGGCTCGGGCTGCAGCAGCTGCGCCTCTCGGGCGAGGAGCTCGAGCAGCTCGCACTCAGGCTCATGTACTTCGTCGGCCGCACGCATGTCGCCGGCGGGCGGCGCTGGAGCGTGAACCGACTCGCCGACGAGCTCGGCCTGCCCGGTGTCGCGGTGGCGCAGATGGCGGCAACCTTCGAGCGCGCGCGCCTGCTGATCGTCACCGACGACGACGAGCTGGTGCCGGCGCGTGACATCGGCCGCATCGGCGTGTACGAGATCCTCGAGATCGCACGCAGCCAGCGCAGCGGTCACGTCGCCCCACGCAACCTCAGCCGTGCCGCCGGTCGACCGGCTGCTGGCGAGCCTCGATGAGGCACGCCGCAACCGCTGCGGCGAGCTCACGCTGCGCGAGCTGGTCGAGGAGGCACCGCGGCCGGCGCTGCAGCTCACGCCGCGGCAATCCTCAACGCGCTAGCCGTCGCGCCATCAGCACCTCGTCCGCGTATCCGGCGGCACTTTTCAGCGCCCGCGGCTCGCTGCCGTAGACTTCGAAGCCGAATTTGCGGTACAGCGCGATCGCCGCCGCGTTGTCTTGCACCACACACAGCGTCAGCTGCTCGACCCGCTGCGCGGCCGAGCGCAGCAGTGCCTCGATCAGGGCCGCAGCGATTCCGTGGCGGCGCACGTCGGGCCGCACGTAGGTGCCCCAGACGAAGGCCTTGTGGCATTCACGGGAGCCCTCGCGCTGCTTGAAGGCGGCCATGCCGACCACCTCGCCGTCGACATAGGCGCCGAAGACCACCGAGCTCGCCAGCCGCTCGGCAAAGGCGCTCAGCGGTCGACCGGCCTCGGCTTCGTAAGTGGAGCCGAAGGCTTGCGGATCCCCCTGCAGTGCCGCCAGACGGATGGCGCGGTAGTCGGCGGCGTCCGCAACGTCCAGGCGACGGATCTGTACCTGACTCATCGACGCTGCAGCCTACTCCCCGGCAATCGTCATCTCGCCGATCAGCACCGAGCCGGTGCGGATGCCGCCGCGCGCATCGACGTCGCTGCCGAGCGCGATGATGTCGCGGTACATGGGCTTGAGGTTGCCGGCGATCGTGATCTCGTGCACCGGGTAGGCGATGGCGCCGTTCTCGACCCAGAAGCCGCTCGCACCGCGCGAGTAGTCGCCGGTCACCCCGTTCACGCCCTGTCCCATCAGCTCCGTCACCAGTAACCCCGTGTGCAGCCGCCCGAGAAACGCTTCGCGCGCGAGTCCGCCGTCCGCCGCCGTGACCAGCAGATTGTGGACGCCGCCGGCGTTGCCGGTGCTCTTCAGTCCCAGCCGCCGGGCCGAGTAGCTGCCGAGCACGTAGCCGGCGAGCACACCGGCACGCACCAGGTCACGGTCATGGGTGGCGGCGCCTTCCTGGTCGAAGGGGCTGCTGGCGAGGCCCCTGGGGATGTGGGGCCGCTCCTGCATGGTGAGAAATGACGGAAAGACCTGCTCGCCGGCGGCGTTCAGCAGGAACGATGACTTGCGGTACTGGCTGGTGCCGCTGATCGCACCGAGGAAATGCCGGAACAGGCCCCGCGCCATGTCGGGCGTGAAGGCGACCGGTGCCTTGCGCGTAGTCAGCCGCCGGGCGCCCAGGCGCGCGAGCGCGCGCTGGCCGGCGGTGCGGCCGATGTGGGAAGCCGGCTCGAGCTCGCGCCAGTCGCGCGCGACCGTGTACCAGTAGTCGCGCTGCATGTCCTCACCCTCCTGGGCGATGAGCGAGCAGCTCAGCGAGTGGCTGGTGGAGGAGAAGCCGCCGAGAAAGCCGAGCGAGTTGCCATAGACGCCGGTGTGGCGGTGGCTGTTGACGGATGCGCCCTCGGAGTTGCTCAGGCGCGCATCGACCGCGAGCCCGGCCGCCTCACACTCGCGCGCCAGCTCGATGGCGCGCTCGGGCGTGAGCTCCCAGGGGTGATCGAGATCGAGATCCGGAATCTCGCGCGCCAGGGCTTCGGGCTCGACCAGGCCGGCGTACGGATCCTCGGCCGTGTAGCGCGCGATCGCGCACGCCTTGGCGACGCTCTCACGCACCGCCGCGGCGGTGAGGTCCGCGGTGCTCGCCGCACCCTTGCGCTTGGCGAAATACACGGTAACTCCGAGCCCGCGGTCGCGCTGGTACTCGATAGTGTCGACCTCGCGCAGGCGCACGCTCACCGCCAGTCCCTGGCTGAGCGAGGCGTCCGCTTCGCACTGCGAGGCGCCCAGGCGGCGCGCCTCCTCGAGCGCCAGAAGGGTCACCTCGGTGAGCGGGCCGGCGGGTGCGGAGGCTGCGGGTGGCTGCATCGGGCGTGATTCGCGTTGATCTTTGGGCTTAAATTGTAGCAGTCGCCGCCTCCCCGCAGCGGCGGCGCAGCTTCGGGGGGCATCACGGACACGACCGATGATAAGGGCGCGCAGCCGCCGAGCAAGAGCGCGCGCAAGCGCGCCGCACACGCTGCCCAGGAGCTCGGTGAGTCGCTGATCGCTCTGCGCGATGCGCAGCTCGAGGCGCTCGCGCTGCCGCCGCAGCTCACCGAGGCAATCCGCGCCGCGCGGCGCATCAACAGCCGCGCTGCCGGCGCGCGCCAGCGCCAGTACATCGGCAAGCTGATGCGCGGCCTCGAGCTCGAGCCGATCCGCGCCGCGCTCGCCGAGCGCAGCGCAGCCGATGCGCGCGCGACCGAGCGCTTCAAGCGCCTCGAGAACTGGCGCGAGCGGCTGATCGCGGAAGGTGAGCCGGCGCTTGCCGAGCTCGCGCGCTGGCATCCGGGCATCGACCGCGACGCCTGGGCCGCCCGCATCAGCGCCGCCCGCAGCGAGCGCGCGCGCGGCGGCGGCGGCGGCGCAGGGCGGGAGCTGTTTCGCGCTTTGCGCGCATTGTTCGCTACAATCACCCGATGAAACCGCTGGTCGGCATCATCATGGGCTCGGCCTCGGACTGGGAGACCATGCAGGCGGCCGCAGAGCTGTTGGACAAACTCGCGATCGCCTACGAGGTGCGCGTGGTCTCCGCGCACCGCACGCCCGACCTGCTGTTCGAATACGCCTCCGGCGCCCGCGGGCGCGGGCTCGAGGTGTTGATTGCCGGCGCCGGCGGCGCGGCGCACCTGCCGGGCATGACCGCCGCCAAGACCACTGTGCCGGTGCTCGGTGTGCCGGTGCAGTCGAAGTCGCTGGGGGGCCTCGACTCGCTGCTGTCGATCGTGCAGATGCCCGCCGGCGTGCCGGTGGCGACGTTTGCGATCGGCGCCGCGGGCGCGACCAACGCGGCGCTGTGCGCGGCGGCGATCCTCGCCAACCATCATCCCGCCATCGCCACGGCGCTCGAGGCCTATCGCGAGCGCCAGACCGCGGGCGTCCTCGGCAATCCCGATCCGCGCGCGCTACCGCGCACATGACCGTCGGCATCGTGGGCGCCGGCCAGCTCGGCCGCATGCTTGCTTTGGCGGGTTACCCGCTGGGACTGGACTTTCTGTGCCTCGACCCGGCGCGCAACGCGCCCGCCGGACAGGTCGCGCCACTCCTGCACGGCGCCTTCACCGACCGCAGGCTCCTGCGGCGCCTGGCGCGGCAGTGCGAGGTCATCACCTTCGACTGGGAGAACGTGTCGGTGGCGAGCCTCGCCGCCGTGGCGCGCCTGCACGCTGCGCGCATCTGTCCGCCGGTCGCCGCGCTCGCCACCGGCCAGGACCGGGTCGCCGAGAAGCGCCTGTTCGAGCGACTCGCGATCCCGACGACGCGCTGGCGCGCGGTCGACTCGCGCGAGGGGCTCGCGCGCGCCATCGCCGCCGTCGGTCTCCCCGGGGTGCTGAAGACGCGCCGCCTCGGCTATGACGGCAAGGGGCAGGCGCTGGTGCGCACGTCCGCGGATGCCGAGCGCGCCCTGCGCGCGCTCGGTGACGTGCCGCTGCTGTACGAGGAGTGGATCGAGTTCGACTGCGAGGTGTCGATCATCGGCGCGCGCAGCGTGAGCGGGGAGATTGCGGTCTACCCGCTGTGCGGCAACGTCCACGGTGAAGGAATCCTGCGGCTCACCTGCGCGCCCTTCGGGGGTGAGCGCTGGCAGCGCCTCGCCGCGCGCTACCTGCGGCGCGTGCTCAGGCATTTCCGCTACACCGGCATTCTCACCATCGAGTTCTTCGTGCGTGCGGGGAAGCTCATCGCGAATGAGATGGCCCCACGCGTGCACAACTCCGGCCACTGGACCATCGAGGGCGCCGCCACCAGCCAGTTCGAGAATCACCTGCGCGCCATCCTTGACCTGCCGCTCGGCGCCACGCAGGCGCGCGGCTTCAGCGCCATGATCAACCTCATCGGGCGGGTGCCCGCGCGCGCGGCGCTGCTGGCGCTCGCAGGCGTGCACCTGCACGACTACGGCAAACAGCCGCGCCCCGGGCGCAAGGTCGGGCACTGCACCGTGGTAGAGCCGACGCGTGCTGCCCGCGACGCCCGCACGCGGGCGCTGCTCAGGGAATTGGCCGTGGACGTTCGCATCCCGTAACATCCTGCAACATCGGTTGCGAGCCCCCTCTCATGTACCTGGAACCCTTCAAACTCAAGGAGTTGCCTTTCCGCTTAAGCCCGGACCCCCAGTTCCTGTACCTGTCGAAACAACACGCTCGCGCCAAGGCGTACATGGAGTCGACGATCTGGTTCACCGACGGCTTCGTCGTGATCACCGGGGAGATCGGCTCGGGCAAGACGACGCTGATCGAGTCCTTTCTCAAGGAGGTACCGGCGGACGTCGTGGTCGCCCAGATCAACCAGACACAGGTCTCGCCGATCGACTTCCTGCAGGCGGTGCTGGTGCAGTTCGGCTTCTCGCCCTTCAAGATGCGCAAGGCCGAGCTCATCAGCACGCTCAACAGCTTCCTCATCGAGCAGTACGCGGCCGGGCGCAAGGTGCTGCTGATCGTCGATGAGGCGCAGAACCTCTCCATGCGCGTGCTGGAGGAGATCCGCATGCTCTCGGGGGTCGAGACGACCAAGGAGAAGGTGCTGCGCATCATTCTTGCCGGGCAGCCCGAGCTCAGCAACAAGCTCGACGCGCCCGCGCTCGAGCAGCTCACGCAGCGCGTGCGCCTGCGCTTTCACCTGCAGACGCTGTCGGAGGTCGAGACCCAGGCCTACGTCCAGCACCGGCTCGACGTCGCCGGCGGGGGCGACCGTGAGCTGTTCGCCCCCGACACCTACGCGGAGATTTTCCGCTACTGCGGCGGTGTCCCGCGCCTGATCAACACGCTGTGCGACACGGCGATGATGGCCGCGTTCACCGCCGACCGCGGCGTGGTCACGCGCTCGGATGTCACCAGCGCGGTCGAGGAGCTGCGCTGGGTGCCCTACAGCGCGCGCCCCCACCAGCATGCCGCAGACGCCGCAGAGGCCGCAGACGCTGCAGACGCCGCAGACGCCGTGGCGCCGGTGGCGCCTGCCGTCGCGCACCCTGGCGACCGCCGCGCGCCGCCGCCCTCGCTCGGACACCTGCTGGTGGCGACCGACGGGCGCACCGTGCAGGAGGTGACGCTGCGGCTCGGCCGGCTGATCATCGGCCGCACGCCCGACAACGACGTGCAGATCGACAGCCGCTTCATCAGCCGGCACCACTGCCAGGTGATCACCACGGTGAACGCCTGCGTGATCGAGGACCTCAACAGCACCAACGGCATCTACGTGAAGTCCAACCGCGTGCGCCGCCACTACCTCAACGACGGCGACGTGGTGCTGGTCGGCAAACACGAGTTGATCTACGTGGATCAGCGCGCGCCGCGCAGCCGCTCCCCGCACGTTGACACCATCCCCGATGTCTCGGCGCGAGCGGCGCAGGAGGCGGCTGCGGCAGCGGCAGCGCCCGCCGCGGAGGCCGACGAGGACGCCGCAGGGCCCTCTGGCTGAGCGGCGCGCTCTGCCTGAGCGTCAGCGCTCGTCGTTGCCGGTAAGCGAGTCGGGGTCAGCGTACTGCGAGCGCAGCTCGCGGTAATCGCGCCGCCGCAGCAGCACCACGATCCCGGCCACCACGCCCAGCAGTCCGAGCAGTCCCGCGGCGAGGCTCAGGGCGCCACGCGAGGCGAGCAGATAGCTCGCGATCAGCGCTGCGACGCCGCAGATTATGTAAACCCACGGCAGGACCTCGTAGACCGGACGCGAGAAATGCGGGCTGCGGCGCGACATGGCGCTCATCGTAGCGCGAGAAGCCTGAGAGTTGGAATCGTTATCGCGCAGCGCGCGGGCGTGTTGGTGCACAGCACCAACGCCCGTGTCGTGTCGTCAGCCGAAACCCAACATGCGCGCCAAGCGCTCGAGGAGTGAGGGCTTCCAGCTGTCGACGCCAAAGTCCGTGCGCTGGTCGGCCTTGCGGCGGCTGACCTCGGCCAGCAGGTCGGCCGGCACCTGCAGCTGCGGAACTTCGGTAGTGATTTCTTCGCTCATCGTCGGGCGTTCCTTTGCGCGTGAAACTCGCCTCGCCCGGCACCTTAGAGGCACGCGGGCGTCCGGGACGTGTGGAGAATCACAGCTTGGCGATGCGCCGCGATTATGTTGCAAGCGCTCGCCGTCAGGCGGTGCCGCCGACGGTCAGCGCTTCGATTTTGAGCGTGGGCTGTCCCACGCCCACCGGCACGCTCTGCCCGTCCTTGCCGCAAGTCCCGACACCATCATCGAGCTTCAGGTCGTTGCCGACCATGGAGACGCGCGTCAGCACGTCCGGGCCGTTGCCGATCAGCGTCGCCCCTTTGAGCGGCGCGCCCACGCGGCCGTTCTCGATCGCATACGCCTCGCTCGCGGAAAACACGAACTTGCCGGAGGTGATGTCGACCTGGCCGCCGCCGAAGTTCACCGCGTAGATGCCGCGCTCGACGGAAGCGATGATCTCCTCGGGCGCGTGCGGACCGGGGCGCATGTAGGTGTTGGTCATGCGCGGCAGCGTCATGTGCGCAAACGACTCGCGCCGCCCGTTGCCGGTCGGGCGTGCGCCCATCAGGCGGGCGTTGAGGCGGTCCTGCATGTAGCCGCGCAGCACGCCGTTCTCGATGAGCGTGGTGCACTGCGTCGGGGTGCCCTCGTCGTCGATGTTGAGCGAGCCGCGCCGTCGCGACAGCGTACCGTCATCGACCACGGTGCACTCGGGCGCGGCGACCTGCTCGCCGATGCGGTTGGCAAACGCGGAGGTGCCCTTGCGGTTGAAGTCGCCTTCGAGCCCGTGCCCGATTGCCTCGTGCAACAGGATCCCCGGCCAGCCCGGGCCCAACACCACGGTCATGGTACCGGCGGGCGCAGGGCGTGCCTCGAGGTTGATCAGCGCCTGGCGCGCCGCCTCACGCGCCAGGGCCAGCGGCCGCTCGCCTGCGACCAGCTCGGCGAGCGAGAAGCGTCCGCCGGCGCCGGCGTAGCCCTGCTCGCGCCGTCCGCCCTGCTCCACGAGCACCGAGACGTTGAAGCGCACCAGCGGTCGCACGTCCGCGGCCAGCTCGCCGTCGCTGGTGGCAATGAGCACCACCTCGTGCACGGCAACGATGCTGGCGGTGACGTGCACGACGCGCGGATCGATGCGTCGCGCCTCACGGTCAACGCGCTCGAGCCAGGCTACCTTGTCCTCGGTGGCGAGCGCGGCCGCCGGGTCGGCCGGCAGATACAGTCGATGCCCGGTGCGGGCGTGCCAGGCGCTCACGCGCCGCTCGCCGCCGTGCACCGCGATCGCGCGCGCAGCGCGCGAGGCTTCGGTGAGCGCCGGCAGCACGATCTCGTCGGAGTAGGCGAAGCCGGTCTTCTCTCCGGCCAGCGCCCGCACTCCCACGCCCTGCTCGATGCTGGCGCTGCCGTCCTTGACCATGCCGTCCTCGAGCGACCAGGACTCCTGGTGCGTGAGCTGGAAATACAGGTCGGCGAAGTCCACCGAGTGGGCCAGTACCTCGCCGAACACCCGGTCGAGGCGCTGATCGTCCAGCCCGCTCGGCCGCAGGATCAGATCGCGGGCGAGCTTCAGCGGGTCGGCGGCGGCGGGTGGCGTCATGTCGGCTTGCCCTGCAGGGAGGGAGGCGTGAGCGTGCGGTGAGCGAGCGCGGGGAAGCTCTCGCGCACCCCCGTCTGGCGCATCAGGTCCACTTCCGCCACGGCGCAACCGCGCCCGCGCGGCACGCGCTGCAGCACCCGGCCCCAGTAATCGACGATCATGCTGTCCCCGTAGGTCTCACGTCCGCTTGGATGAAAGCCGGACTGCGCCGGCGCGACAACATAACAGAGATTCTCGATCGCCCGCGCCCGCAGCAGCGTCTCCCAGTGCGCGCGCCCGGTGGGGGCGGTGAAGGCCGAGGGTACGCTGAGGATCTGGGCGCCGGCGGCGCTGAGGTGGCGGTACAGCTCGGGAAATCGCACGTCGTAACACACCGACAGGCCGAGCCGTCCGACGGGCGTATCGATCACGGTGACGGCGGAGCCCGGAGCGACGTGTGCGGATTCGCGGTAGCTCTCGGTGCGGCCGGGAATGTCGACATCGAAGAGGTGAATCTTGTCGTAGCGCGCGACGCGCCCGCCGTCGCTGTCATACACCAGCGATGCGGCGGCGACGCGCCCGTCCGCCCCGGCGGCGAGCGGCACCGTGCCGCCGACGATCCACAGGCGCAGCCGCCGCGCGGTGGCGCCGAGGAAGTCCTGTGCCGGGCCGCTGCCGTCGGCCTCGGCCACCGCACGCTTGTCGGCGTCCTTCAGCCCGATGAAGGAGAAATTCTCCGGCAGCACCGCGAGCCGCGCGCCGCGCGCGGCCGCCTCCTCGAGCAGGCCGCGCGCCTGCTCGAGGTTGGCGGTCACGTCGTGACCGGAGGTCATCTGTATCGCGGCAACCTTCATGGCTCTTCCTCATTCGGCAGGCGTCACTATGGGATCGTTCCAGGTACCCCGCAAATGCAGCGCCGCGCGCGCGCGCTCCGCGGCCGCGCCCGCAAACAACTCCCGCAGCGACAGCCACACCGCGGCCACTCGCGGGGTGGGACCGAGGCGGCGCACCGCCGCGGGCAGCCGCTCCTCACCGCGCAGGATCCACGCCTGCTCGTCGTAATCGCCCGCGACCAGGCCGACCCGGCCACGCATCAGGATCTCCGCATCGCCGTCGAAGTGCAGTCCCGTGGTGGTGGCCTCGCCGTCGCGCAGCTCGAAATCCGCCGTCAGCTGCGCGAAGCCGAGCGCGCGCTGCGCGCTATCGGCCCCCTGCGCCGTCGTTGCAGCCAGCAGCGCCGGCACCGATAACAGCGCAAAAGGCGTTCCCGTCGTACCCGCGGCGTGCACCAGCCCGTTCTGCAGCTGCATATGGAGATGCCCGCCGAGGGTTGCAAGGGGAGCCGGCGCCTGCGGCGACCAGTCCAGCTCACCCTCGAGGTGCGCGCGGCCGGCGCTCAGGTCCGGCCGCAGGCCGAAGGCGGTCAGCGTGGCGGCGGCATCCTCACTCTCGAGGCTGAACCTCGCACGGCACACGCCCGCCGCGCACTGCGCGCTGGCGCGGCTGTCGCCCGCGGCGCCGGAGAGCTGCAGCTCGCTGATCTCGAGGGTGTCCGCGCGGACGGCGAGCACCGCGCTCAGCCTGCCGACGCTGCGCCCCTGCCATTGCAGATCGTCGATGGAGAGCTCGGCGGCGGGAGCCAGCACCGCCGCGAGGGCCGCCGCGAGGGCCGCGTCAGCCGGCTGCGCGAGGTTGAAACCGGCCAGGTGCACGATGGCCGGATGCTCGCCGTCGATCAGTGCCGGCCAGCGCGCACTGGCAAGCAGGTCCGCCGACTGCAGCTGCAGCACACCGCCGCCGCGCGTCGCCCGCGCCGCGAGGGCTACGTCCGCGTAGCTGTGGGTGCCGGCCAGCAGCTGTCCGGCGGACAGGCGCGCGCGCAGCTCCGGCAGTGCCGCATCACTGCCGGCCGCGCGCCACAGCGCGAGGCAGGCCGCGAGATCGAGCCGGCTCAAGCGGCCGTCGAGCAGCATCACCGGTTCCGCCGGCAATGCGGGCGCGGTGGCTGCAAGGCGCACGGCACCGCGCTCGATGCGCCAGCCGTCGCCGCTGCGTACCAGGGTCGCCAGCGCCCGCAGCCGCTCGCCGAGACTCACGCGCAGCTGCCCGGCGTCGCTGCCGCCCTGCACTTCCACATGCAGCGGCAACGCCATGCCGTCGCCCTTGGCGAAGGGCTCGGGCAGATGACTCGTCACGCCGACCAGACTCGAGTCGGCGTGCAGCTGCCAGCGCGGCGCACTGGCGGTAGGCAGCAATGTCAGCACCGCGCTCCACTCGGCCGCGCCCGAGAGCGGTGCGTCCTGCGCGTTGCCCCCGGCCGCCTGCAGCGCCTGCCGCGCATCGATCAGCCCGCGGCCGGAGATCGCGAGTGCCGTCGCACCGCGTTCCCGGTGCTCGCCGACGCCGAGGCTCACCGGCCCGCCCAGCCACTGACCGGTGAATGTCGTGCGCTGCAGGTGACCGCCGCTAAAGGCCAGCGTACCGCGCAGCGCCTCGATCGGCGGCAGCCCCGGGAGCGCTCGCAGCTGCACCCCGTCGAGGAGCGCGGCGAGGCGCACGCGCGGCGCCGCAGCCGCTCCTGCGCGCGCGCCTGCCGGCAGCGTGAGATCGACGTCGAGCAGCGTATCGCCGCGCAGATCGATTGCCGCGGTGTCCGCCGCCCAGGCCGCCAGCTGCGGATGCGCGTGCAACCAGGCGAGCGCCTCCGCCGCGCTGCCGGCCAGACGCGCGGAGAAGTGCAGCGGATGCGCGCCGCTGACGTCCCAGTCGGCGCGGGCCGAGGCAAGTTGGAACGTCCCGCTGCGCGCACGCTCGATCACGGCCTGCACGCGCGGGCCGCGCCAGTCGATGCGCGCGTCGACGCCGTCTGCGTCCGGCCACTGCTCATCGCCGCTCAGGCGCGCCTCACGCAGCGCCACGGCGCCGGTGAACTCGGTCCCCGGGACATTCCAGGGACTCTCGCCGTCGAGCACTCCGCGCCAGGCGATATCCGCGCTCTCGATCCGGCCGGCCGTCACACGCGTCGCCGCCGCCCCGAGCGTGCTCACGGCACGCTCACCGAGAAGCTGAGTGAGCAGCAGCACGTCGGCGTCCTTCAGCGCAAGATGCGCGCTCATGCGCGGCATGCCGCCCGCAGCCGAGGCACCGATCGTACCGCTCGCGGCGAGGCTCAACCCCGCGCGCCGCAGCTCCAGATGATCGCTGCTGACGAGCCAGGCGCCCCCTGCAGCCTCGAGCACCAGGCGTGCGGCGACCGTGAGTCCATCGAGGACCATGGGCCGCTCGCGCGAGACGGTCAGTTGCGCCGCGTGCGCCTGCAGGTCCGCGACCAGGTGCTCGTCGGCCACGGAGAGCCGGCCACTGAGCCCGCCGAGCAGGACATCGCCCGCGGGCGTGGCGAGCGTCAGGTCCTGCAGCTCGGCGCTGCTGAGAAGGCGCGAGCCGGCGGGGCGCTGGGCGCTCCAGTCGAAAGTGAGCTGGCGGGCCTGCCCGCCCAGCGCCACCTCCCGCAGCGGAATCTGGGGAACGCTCCAGCGCGCCAGCAGCACCAGCGCCGCAAGTGGCGCGTGTTGTAGGCGGCCGCGCGCGTAGGCGCCGTCCGCGGCGACATCGGCGATGAGCGTAGCCGCGGTGGCTGCGACGGGGGCGGGCGGCGCTGCGGCCGTGTCCGCTTCGAGCCGCTCGACGGCCAGGTGCCATTCAGGGCCGCGCCGCGCGAGCCGCCACGCCCCGTTGAGCCGCTCCAGGGAGAGTCGTACGGCAGCAAGGGACGGCGCACTCCACTCGAGCGCCTCGGCGTGGATCGTGCCGTCGGCCTCGAGCACGCGTCCGTCGGCGAAGCTCACGCGCAGCTCGAGGTCGCCGCTGCCCGCCTGCGGCAGGTAGCGCGCGGCCTGCCTGGATTGAGCGAATGCACGCCAGCCGCCGAACTCGAGCCGCCGCCCCTCGAAGCGCAGCGTGCCGCTCGAGCCTTGCGCCAGCGCCGGGTCGCCGCTCATCTGCAGTGTGAGGTGCGCGCTGTAGCCCAGGCTCTCCGGCAGCAGCACCAGCGCCTCGGCGTTCCACGCGGCGCCCAGGCGGCGCAGCAGCGCGTGCCTGAGCGTCAGCGCCGCGGGCACGCTGCCCGGCAGGAGTCCGCGCAGCGTGCCGCCTTCGATCTCAATGCTTCCGCCGCGCCAGCGCGAGAGCATGCGCGCACCTGCGCTCCACCTGCCGGCGCTTGCCCGCGACGGCGGCAGGGCCGGCGCGGTGCCGGCCGCAAGGTCGATGTCCGGCTGCTCGAGGGTGATGCGGCCGGCCTCGAGGTGGCCGCTGCGCGCCATGCGCCACAGATCCAGACCGACGATGAGCCGCGGCACGCGCAGCAGCGCGCTGCCCGCGGGCTCACCGAGCACGACACCGTGGAACACGGCCTCCGGGCCATACCAGCCCCAGCGCACGGACAGCTCCCGGAAGCTCACCTCGAGGCCGGTCTCGTGACGGATGAGCTCCTCGAGCGCTGCGCGGTGCTGCGGCACGCGTGCCGCGGCCAGCTCGCAGGCAATCAGTATCAGCGTGAGAAAGAAGAGCGCCGCAGCGAGCGCAAGCAGCGCCACGCGCAGCCGAATCACAGCCACACTCATGTCCTACACCAGGACGACGTCGTACTGGTCGACGCCGTAGAGCGCCTCGACCTGCAGCCGAATCGGGCGGCCGACCTGGGCCTCGAGCTCCCCGAGCGTGGCGGATTCCTCATCCAGCAGCCGATCCACGACGTCCTGATGAGCCAGTATCAGCAGCTCACGACTGGCAAACTGCCGGCTCTGTCGCACAATTTCCCGAAAAATCTCGTTGCACACCGTTTCAGGCGTGCGGACGAAGCCGCGGCCTTCGCAGCTTCGACACGGCTCGCAAAGCAGATGTTCGAGGCTCTCACGGGTGCGCTTGCGGGTCATTTCCACCAGCCCGAGCGGCGAGAGGCTCACGATGTGCGTCTGGGCGCGATCGCCGGTGAGCGCGCGCTCGAGCGCGGCGAGCACGGCGCGCCGGTGCGGCTCGTCGCGCATGTCGATGAAGTCGATGATGATGATTCCGCCGAGATTGCGCAGACGCAGCTGCCGCGCGATGCTGACCGCCGCCTCGAGGTTGGTGCGAAAGATGGTCTCCTCGAGGTTGCGGTGGCCGACGTAGGCGCCGGTGTTCACATCGATGGTGGTCATCGCCTCGGTCTGATCGATCACCAGATGGCCGCCGGATTTCAGCGGCACCTTGCGATCGAGCGCCTTGACGATTTCCTCCTCGACGCCGTTCAGGTCGAACAGCGGGCGCGGGCCGCCGTAGAGCTCGATGAGCGGCGCGCCCTCCGGCATGAAGGCGGCGGCAAACTCGCGCATGCGCGCGTGCTCGCGCGGCGAGTCGACCAGCACGCGGCTCACGCCATGGGCAAGCTCATCGCGCAGCACCCGCAGGCTGAGCGGCAGATCCTCGTGCACTACCGTGCCGGGAGGCACCTCCGCGGCGCGTGCGCGCACGTGCTGCCAGAGCCTGGCGAGGTAGCTCATGTCCTCGCGCAGGCTCTCGAGCGATGCGCCCTGCGCCGCGGTGCGCACGATGTAGCCGCCGCCTGCGCCCTCGGTCGCCAGTTGCGCCAGCAGCATCTTCAGGCGCGTGCGCTCGCTCTCATCCTCGATGCGCGCAGACACGCCGACCGCCTCGCCGCGCGGCATGTACACCAGATAGCGCGAGGGCAGCGCGATGAAAGTGGTGAGGCGTGCACCCTTGCTGCCGATCGGATCCTTGATGACCTGCACCAGGATCTCATCCCCGCCGCCCACCAGGCGGCGGATGTCCTCGACCGGCGGCAGGCTCGCGGGCGGCGCGGCGAGCACGGTGTCCTCGGCGGCGCTGCGGGCGATGTCGGCCGCGTGCAGGAACGCGGTGCGCTCGAGCCCGATTTCCACGAACGCCGCCTGCATGCCGGGCAACACGCGCGACACGCGTCCCTTGTAGAGATTGCTCACCAGTCCGCGGCGGCTGGTGCGCTCGACGTGCAGCTCCTGCACCACGCCGTTCTCGAGAATGGCGGCGCGCGTCTCGCGCGGAGCGACATTGACCAGGATCTCGATGCTCACACCAACCCCGCCTCGGCAGTGCCCTGCCAGTACGGCAGGCCTGCAGCCTCGAGCAGCTGCGCGGTCTCAAACAGCGGCAGGCCCATCACGCCCGAGTAGCTGCCGCTCAGGTGCGCGATGAACACCGCCCCGCACCCCTGCACCGCGTAGCCGCCCGCCTTGTCATGCGGCTCGCCGCTATTCCAGTAGGCGATGCATTGCGCGCGGCTTATGGGGCGAAAGCGCACCTCGCTGGTGCTCAGGCGGTGAGCCACCTCGCCCGCCACCGCCAGCGCCACCGCGGTGAGCACCAGGTGGCTGCGCCCGGAGAGCTCGAGCAGCATGGCGATGCCTTCGTCCGCATTCGCCGGTTTGCCGCAGATGCGCCCGTCGATCACGACGCTGGTGTCGGCGGCCAGCACCGGCAGTGCCGCGCCGCGGGTGTGGATGCTGCGCGCTTTGCTGCGCGCCATGCGCACCACGTAATCCGCCGCCGCCTCCCCCGGGAGCACCGCTTCATCGACGTCGGGAACGGCCAGCACGTGCGGCACGCCGATCTGCCCGAGCAGCTCGCGGCGCCGCGGCGACGCGGAGGCGAGGCACAGCACGGGGGCACGGGCGGCGGGGGGCTGCATCAGTCGCGATGATACGGGTGGTTGACGAGGATGCAGTGTGCCCGGTAGAGCTGCTCGGCGAGCAGCACCCGCACCAGGGCGTGCGGCAGCGTGAGGCGCGACAGCGAGAGCGTGAGGCGGCTGCGCGCCAGCACCTCGCGGGCCAGCCCGTCGGGGCCGCCGATGGCGAAGGCGAGATCCTCGCCCGCGTGCATGCGCGCCTTGAGCCAGTCGGCAAGCTCGCGGGTGGAGAATTGCGAACCGCGCTCATCGAGCGCCACCAGGTGATCGGCGGGCCGCAGCGCATTGAGCAGTCGCGCGCCTTCCGCGGCGATCGCGCGCTGCGCGGGCGCCCCCGGTCGGCGCGGGCCGGGAACGATTTCGGTGAGCGCGACGGCGAGGCTGCCGCCGAGGCGCGTCAGGTAGTCATCGCAGGCGCTGCGCACCCAGGCAGGCATGCGCGTGCCCACGGCGATCACGCGCACGCGCATCCGCGAAGCTACCGCGAGGTGCGCCGCCGCCGTGCGGGCGCACGGGACACGACGGGAACGGCGACCGCTGCGACGTCTTCGCCACCGTCCCACAGCCGCTCGAGACCGTAGAACTCCCGCACGCGTGGCAGCATGACGTGCACCAGCACGTCCTGCAGATCCACCAGCACCCACTCCCCGTCGCGCGCGCCCTCGGTGCCGAGCGGCCGGAAGCCCGCCGCCCTGGCCTTCTCCACTACGCGCTCGGCGATCGAGCGCACATGGCGGTCGGAGTTACCGGAGGCGATCACCATGGTGTCGGCAATGTCGGTCAGGGCTCGCACATCCAGCACCCTGACGTTGATGGCTTTCATGTCATCGAGCGCGCTCGTCACGGCTTGCTGCAACGGCGAGGCGCGCACCGCGGCGGGGCGCAGGCGTGTGCGGGTGGTCATGTGCTCAAGCGAGCATAGCACCCCGTCTCGAGGATGATCTGCCTCACGGGGTCGGGCACCAGATAGCGCGGATCGTGGCCGGCGACGATCAGCGCACGCAGCTCGGTCGAGGAAATCTCCAGCTGCGTCACCGCGCGCACGTAAACGCGGCCGGCGCGTTCCTCGTGCAGCACGCGGATCGAGCCGGTGCCGTGATCGACCATGACCTCGCCGAGGGGCCCGGTGGTCGGAGCGCGCCAGCCCGGGCGGTGAGCGACCACGATGTGCGCGAGCGCCAGCAGCTCGCGCCAGCGGTGCCAGCCCGGCAGGCCCAGAAATGCGTCCATCCCCAACAGCAGGCACAGCGAGCGGTGCGGGTACTCGCGGCGCAATTCGCTCAAGGTGTCCACGGAATAGGAAACGCCGCTGCGGCGCACTTCGCGGTCATCGACCACGAAGCCCGGCTGATCCGCCACCGCCGCCCGCACCATCTGCAGGCGCAGCTCGGCGCTGGCGTAGAGCTGATCGCGGTGCGGCGGGCTGCCGGTGGGCAGAAAACGCACCTCGGCGAGCCCGAGCTCCTGCCACAGCTCGAACGCGGTGCGCAGGTGCCCGCAGTGAATCGGGTCGAACGTGCCGCCAAAGACACCGATCGGCTGCATGCGTCAGGCGGAACGCGCCGTGGGGAGCGCCGCTGTGTCGAGGGCGCGCGCGCCGCACAGCTGCGTCGCGAGCAGCGCCATCTCATCCCAGGCTTCCCCGGGCAGTCGACCCTTGATCATGCGGTCGGCACGTGCGGCGCGCAGGGCGAGCGCCGTAAAGGGCAGGCGCGGCGCACGCCTCGCCCCCCGGGCGAGCGCGGCGCTGTGGCGTTGCCAGGACGGCGCGTTGCCCGCGCCTGCCCGGGCGCTCCACAGCTCGCGCAGCGCCTTCGTCAGCGCCCACAGCGCGAGCGTCGCCTCGGTGCCTTCGGCACGCAGCCCGGCGAGAATGCGCAGCGCACGCGAGGTCTCCCCGCCGAGCACCGCCTCGCCGAGCTGGAACGCATCAAAGCGCGCGCTGTCCGCGACGCCCGCCAGCACGATCTGCGGCGTCACGCGGGCCGCCGGTGCCAGCAGTGCCAGTTGGGTGAGCTCCTGGTGGGCTGCGAGCAGGTTGCCTTCGGTGCGCGCGGCGAGGAGCTCCAGCGCCTCGTCGCTCGCCTCGAGCCCGAGCTTGCGGCATCGGGACCTGAGCCACGCCACGAGGCGCGCGCTGTCCACCGGCCAGATCTGCACCCAGCCGCCGCGCGTCTCGAGCACGCGCACCCACTCGGCGGCCTGGGCATCGCGGTCCAGGCGCGGCGCCAGGACCAGAAACAGCGTGTCCGCATCGCTCGCCCCGAGCAGCGAGACGAGCGCCGCGTTACCGGCCACTCCGGGTTTGCCGCTGGCGAGGCGAATCTCCAGCACGCGCCGGGCGCCAAACAACGACAGGCTCGCGGCCGAGCCGCGCACCTCGTCCCAGTCGCCGGCGCGCTCGACGAAATGCACTTCGCGCTCGGTGAAGCCTGCCGCACGCGCGCGCTCGCGCACGGCATCGGCTGCCTCGCCCGCGAGCAGCGGCTCGTCGCCGCAGATCAGATACGCCGGCAGCAGCCGTTCCCGAAGGTGTGTCGCGAGCGAGTCGGCGGTGAGCTTCAAGGACCTCTCGTTGCGGCGGCGCGCCGCGGGCGCGCCGATCGGGTCATTATGTCAGAAGTCGTACGACAGACCGCCGAACAAGCCACGCCGCGCCCCCCACTGCGGCGCAAAGACGCCGATGCCCGTGCCGCTGCGGATCTGGTACATCTTGTCGAACAGGTTGATGACATCGAACCGCACCGTCAGCGGGCCGGTAGTCCCTAGCGGGAATGCGTGGCTCAGCCCCGAGATTGACCTCGGTGTAGCTCGGCGTGTGGTCACCGTTCGGGATGGTGAAGCCGTTGGCCAGGGTAAGGTCATCGCGCAAACCGGTGCCGAACAGCAGGTCCGCGCTGAAGCGCGTTCCCAGCCACAGATACGAGACACCGCCCGAGGCCGCCACGCGCCCCTCGTGATCGAGATGGATGTAGTTGTCGGCAATATAGGCGAGGGCTGCCTGATCGAAATTGAACTGCGAGGACTCGACGTCCTTGCCGTGGGCGGCCTGGAAGGACAGGTTGCCGTAGGTGGAGAAATTGCTCACCGAATAATTAGCGGTCAGCTCCACCCCGCCGATCAGGCCGTAGCGATAGTTGAAGGGCGTGAGAATGATCGGCGCGCCGAACTGCCCCTCGTCGATCAGGTGCTGCGACTGCTCGTAGAAGCTGTCGACACCGAGGGTGAGGGTGTTGTTCAGCAGCTTCTGCTGCACGCCGAAGTCGTAGTAATTGGCGCGCTCGGCAATCGGCCGCGTGTCGAGGGTTACCGACCCGGGCGGCAGCGCGGTGGTGCCGGCAAACTTGGCGAAGGTCTCGCTCGCGATCAGCTCGAACGGCGGCGGGGTGAAATAACGCGAGTAGCCCCCGTGCACGGTGGTGCCCGAACCGAGCTGCCAGACGAAGTTGACGCGCGGGCTGAGCTGGCTGCCGCTGGAGTAGGCGCTGTAGTGATCGAAGCGCAGCCCGTAGTTGAACGTGAAAGGTGAGAACACCTTCCACTCGTCCTGCAGATATACGCTCTCGATTTCCTGCGCCTGCGTGCCGTTGTCGATCACGGTGAGCGGGATATTGCTGGTCTGCACGCCGGCCGGATTGATCGGCAGCACCAGCGAGCCGGTCTCGCTCTCGGCGCTGTCGTGCTGATAATACAGGCCGGCGCGCAGCGTGTGCGCATCGCTCACCTTGTAGGAACCATCCGTCTGCCAGCCGATCGCCGTGTCATCCTTGAAGGCGTTCTGCGCGATGCCGTTGAAGAGCAGATCGCCGACATAGTCGGGCGCGAAATGCAGGCTGGTGTAGCGGGCGGAGAGCGAGGTCTGCCAGTTGAGCGAGCCTTGCGAGTGCTGCCAGCTCGCGATCGCGTACTGCGCGAGCTCATGCTGGGTCTCGTTCAGGTTGTTGCTGAGAAATTCGCTCTGGCCGAGCACGTCAAGGCCCAGCGGCGGCTCGAGACCGCGCTGATTGGGGACCTCGAAGGAATCGTCGGACGTGCCGATGATCAGCGACAGGCGGTTGCTCGGGTCGAGAATGTCCTCGAAATAGCTGAAGCCGTGAATCTGGGTCGTGTGGTCATGCAACGGGTCCGCGCTGCCGTCGGGGGACTCGATGCCGAGATTGTTCTGTTTGTAGTCGCCGGTCACGTAGTAGCTGAAGCTGCCGGCGCTGCCGCCGTATTCGGCAGCCGGCTGGAAGGTACCGAAGCTGCCGCCGTACACCGACGCATAGCCACCCGGCTGCAGCAGTCCGCTGTTGGTGGTCAGATCGATGATCCCGGCGGTGCGCAGGCCGTACTCCGCCGGCAGCGCACCCGTGATCAGACTCAGGGAGGAGATCAGGCGCGGACTGAGCGTCTGGCTGAAGACGCTGATGCCCTCGGGCAGGATGATGCCGTTGAGGCGGTATTGCAGGTCGTTGTGGTCGGCGCGTACGTGCAGCTGCCCGAAGGAGTCCTGCACCACGTCCGGCGCCTGCAGCAGCACCTGGTTGAGCTGCACGTTCTGGCCGCCCGGGGTGACGGCGATCGCCTCGCTCGTGATCGTGTAGGTCGAGGCGCCGGTCTGCGTCTCGATCTCGGCACGGGCCACGTTGAGCCGCCGCGCCGTAACCACGACGGTCTCCAGCTGGGCGCCCTGAGCGCTCGGGTTGGCCTGATCGGTAGCCTGCGTGCTCGCGCTGCCGCCCGCGGAGGCATCGGGTTCGGCGGCGCGAATCGCGGGCGCAGTCAGCAGGACGAGCGCCGTAAAAAGCGCGCTGGGAACGCCGGGCGTGCTGCCCCGGCACCGGGAATTAAACATAACACTACTCCGCAAGAACTGAAGAATCGGGCAGCTCCCGATGTGCTCGGGGAGCTGCATCTTTCGCAATCGAAAGTCAGTTCAGACTTGCGGCGGGCCGCGGCTGCGGGGCGTCGGCGCGTCAGCCGCGACGATCGCGTAGCGGGGAGCGGGAGTCGGGATGAGGGCGGCCGGGCTGGCCGGCACGTGGGTCGCGCCCGCGGTCGCGGGGTTGGCAACCTGTGAGAAGGCCTCACACGTCAGGCACGGACCGCTCTCGAGAGCGCCGTGGTGCGGCTGCAGCGCGGTCCCGGCAGCGGCTGTGCCGTGGCTGAGATGGCCGAGCTCGTGAAGCAGCGCGCCGTGCTGAGCCAACACCAGCAACAGCGACACCAGCCACGAGAGGCACAAGCGATGCTTATTCGCAACAGCAGGCCGCATACCGGGGCGGAGTGTAGCCTGTCGGGCTGCCCGCGACCATGATCCTTTCGAGCCTGCCGATCAAACGTCAGCCGCGCGAGCGGCCCGTGAGGTGGCCCGCCGCCGCGACGATCCCGTGCCGGCACAGCCAGGCGCGGGCATCTTCGGCGTCCGTCTCGAACCAGGCACGCGTGCTGCCGAGGCGGAAGCTGTAGCCCCAGGCGTCCATGTCGGCGAACAGCCGCTCGCGCCCGACGCCCGGCAGCTCCTGCGCCAGCAGCAGTTGCAGGTAGCACACCGCCGTCTCTTCGAGATCGTCGCCGCCCGCGTCGCGCTCGAGCCCGGTGCGCCGCTCGGGGCTCACGCAGATGAAGTGACTCGCCTCGTGCAGGATCGAGTGCAGCGGCGTGTCGAGCCGGGCATACAGGCACTCGCCCTTCAGCCCCGCCTCGCTCTCGCCCCAATAGGAGCCGGGGATGCGCTCGCCGGCTGCGACCAGCGTCAGCTGCAGGCCGTAGCGCTGCAACAGCAGTGCGACGGCGATGCGGTCGCTGGCATTCAACAGCAGCACGGCTGCGGGGCGGGGGGCTGCGGTCAGAGGCTTGAGAGTCGCCGCATGACGCGGTCGGCGAGATCGTGCGCCATGTCGCGGCGCAGGACCTCCTCCTCGTGCCCCTTGGCGAGCAGCAGCCGCTCATCGAAGCTGTAGGTGCGGGTGGCGGTGACTTCCTGCGCCGGCAGCAGTTCCTTGTCACCCGCGGTCACCGAGAAACCGACCGTGTAGGTTACTTCGTACTCATTCGGTTGGTTGAGCGCCGACACCGACAGCACGCGCCGCTCGACGTTGTCCTTCAGGATGCTCACCACAACGGAGGCCTTGCTGCGGTCCTGCATGAGCTGCGCGCCGTTCGACAGCAGCGCGTGCCGCAGGCTCTGCACGAAATCGCTCTGGCGGTCGGGGGCCTCGACGTAGGGACTCTTCACCACCGCCGGCAGTGTCGCGCGGCCCTGCAGCTGAAATCCGCAGCCCGAGATGAGCGCTACGGCCAACGCATAGCCGATGGCACGCCGCGGCGCCATCGGCGGGGCTCCCGGGAAATTGCGCCTCTTGACGGGCGGCGTGCGTTCTCTGCTCGGCATAAGCGCAATTTCCCGCCAGTGCTTCACACCACCACGTTGACCAGCTTGCCGGGCACTACGATCACCCGCCGCACCGGCTTGTCGCCGACAAACTTCCGCACGTGCTCATCCGCCAGTGCCGCCGCGCGCACCGCCGCCTCGTCCGCGCTGACCGGAACGCTGATGTGTCCGCGCAGCCTGCCGTTCACCTGTACCACGATGGCGTGGCTTTCCTGCGCGAGCGCCGCCGCATCCGGCTGCGGCCAGCGCTCGTCGATCAGCGCCGTGGTAAATCCCAGCGCCTGCCAGAGCGCGTGACACACGTGCGGGGTGATCGGCGCGAGCATCAGCACCGCAAGCGTGAGCGCCTCCTGGCGCACTGCGCTTCCGGCGGGGCTTGCATCGCTGAAGCGCTGAATCGAGTTCAGCAGCTCCATCACCGCCGCGATGGCGGTGTTGAAGTTGCGCCGCCGGCCGATGTCGTCCGTCGCCTTGCTGAGCGCCTGGTGCGCCGCGCGGCGCAGCTCGCGCTGCGCGCCGCTGAGCGCGTGAGGCTCGAGCGCCGGCGTGGCACCGGCGCGGGTGTGCTCGTACACCGTGTTCCACAGCCGCCGGATGAAGCGCGACGCACCCTGCACGCCCTCATCGGACCATTCGAGTGTCTGCTCAGGGGGCGAGGCAAACATGGTGAAGAGCCGCGCCGTGTCGGCGCCAAAGCGCTCCACCAGGCCTTCGGGGTCGACGCCGTTGCCGGTCGACTTCGACATCTTGCCCAGCCCCTCGTGCGTGACGGCAATCGTGCCGAACTCGGGCGTCACGGCCTCGTGCACCTCGGCACCGTCGGGGCCGCAGCGCGTGTCGACCTCGGCCGGGTCGACGTAGCGCTTGCGACCGTCGGCGCTCTGGTAGGAATAGATGTCGTTCAGCACCATGCCCTGCGTGAGCAGCCGCGTGAACGGCTCGCCGAAGGCGAGCATGCCGAAATCGCGCATCACCTTGGTCCAGAAACGCGAGTACAGCAGGTGCAGAATCGCGTGCTCGATGCCGCCGATGTACTGATCCACGGGCAGCCAGTAGCCGACGCGCTCATCGACCATGGCGGCGGCTGCATCCGGGCATGCGTAGCGTATGAAGTACCAGGACGAGTCGACGAAGGTGTCCATGGTGTCGGTTTCGCGCCGCGCCGGCGCACCGCACTTCGGGCAGCGGCACTGCAGGAAGGCCGCGGACCTGGCGAGCGGATTGCCGCTGCCATCGGGTACCAGGTTCTCCGGCAGCACCACCGGCAGCTGATCGTCCGGCACCGGCACCTCGCCGCACGAGCCGCAGTGGATGATCGGGATCGGGCAGCCCCAGTAGCGCTGCCGTGAGATGCCCCAGTCGCGCAAGCGGTACTGCACGCGCTTGGCCCCGAGTCCCTTCTGCTGCAGCGCTGCGGCGATCGCATCCACCGCCGCCTGGAAGGTGAGTCCGGAGAACTCGCCCGAGTTCACCGTCACGCCGTACTCGGCATAGGCCGCGATCCACGGCGCGCACACCTCCTCGTAGGCGCCGCTCGCGGAGCGCACCACCGTGCGCACCGCCAGGCGGTGCTCGAGCGCAAACTCGAAATCGCGTTCGTCATGCGCCGGAACGCCCATGACGGCGCCCTCGCCGTAGCCCATCAGCACGTAGTTGGCGACCCAGATCTCGAGCGGCTCGCCGGTCAGGGGGTGCAGCACGTGCAGCCCGGTCGGCATGCCCTTCTTCTCCTGCGTCGCGAGCTGCGCTTCGATCACGCTGCCGCGGCGGCACTCCTCGACGAATGCGGCGAGCGCTGCGTCGCGCTGCGCGGCGGCGAGCGCCACCGGGTGCTCGGCCGCGATCGCCATGAAGGTCGCACCAAAGAGCGTGTCGGCGCGCGTGGTGAACACTTTCAGTGCGCCGTCACCGCCCACCGCCCCGACCGTATCGGCGGCGTAGGGAAAGGCAATGTCGCACGCCCTCGCTCCTGCCGATCCAGTTGGCCTGCATGACGCGCACGCGCTCGGGCCACTCCGGGAGCGTCTCGAGCGCCTGCAGCAGCTCCTGCGCGTAGCGCGTGATGGCGAGGTAGTACATCGGGATCTCGCGCTTCTCCACCGGTGCGCCGGTGCGCCAGCCGCGCCCGTCGATCACCTGCTCGTTGGCGAGCACCGTCTGGTCGACGGGATCCCAGTTCACCACGCCGCTCTTGCGGTAGGCGAGGCCGCGCTCGCGCATGCGCAGGAACAGCCACTGGTTCCAGCGGTAGAAGTCGGGGTCGCAGGTGGCGATTTCGCGCCGCCAGTCGATGGCGAAGCCGAGCGATTTGAGCTGTGCGCGCATGTGCGCGATGTTCTCGCGCGTCCAGCGCGCGGGGGGCACGCCGGCGCTGATGGCGGCGTTCTCTGCCGGCAGCCCGAACGCATCCCAGCCCATCGGCTGCAGCACGTTGTAGCCATGCATGCGCAGAAAGCGGGCAAGCACGTCGCCGATGGTGTAGTTGCGCACGTGGCCCATGTGCAGCCGCCCGGAGGGGTACGGCAGCATCGACAGGCAGTAGAACTTCGGCCGCGCGGCATCCTCGCGCACCTCGAAGGCGCGCCGCTCGTCCCAATACTGCTGCGCGGCGCGCTCCACCGCGGCCGGGTCATAGCTAGCTTGCATCGTTCTTACGGCAGCCGCAGCGGCACGAAAATCTGGGCGTCCTCGCGTTGAATCAGCAGCGCCACGCTCTTGCCGGCGCTCTTGGCGGCATCCTGCAGCTCCTTCACCGAGTGTACGCGCTTGCCGTTGATGCCGAGGATGATGTCGCCCGGCTGGACCTCCGCCGCCTGCGCGGGGCCTGTGACCTCCTCGACCACGAGACTGCCCTGCGTGCCGGCCTGCTCCTTCTCGCGCGGCTCGAGCGGGCGCACGATGAGTCCGAGCGCGCCTGCAGAATCGCTGCCGTGCTCGCGCGGCTTACCGCCGCGGCTGGCGACGCTCTGTTGCTGTTCCGGCAGCTCAGCGACCCGCACGTTGATGCTCTGCTCCTTGCCGTTGCGCCACACCGCAAGCGCGGCATCCGCGCCCGGCTTCATGGCGGCGATTGCACCGGAGAGCTCGCCATAGTGCTCGATCGGATGGCCGCCGACGGCGAGGATGACATCGCCGGGGGCGACGCCGGCATGGGCGGCGGGCCCGTCCTTCTCCACCGAGGACACCAGCGCGCCGCGCGGCCGGTCGAGGCCGAAGGACTCGGCGAGCTGCGCATTGACGTCCTGGATCGTGACGCCGATGCGCCCGCGCACCACGTGGCCGGTCCTGATGAGCTGCTCCTCGACGTTGCGCGCCACATCGATCGGGATGGCGAACGAGACGCCCATGAAGCCTCCGGTGCGGCTGAAGATCTGCGAGTTGATGCCGATCACCTCGCCCGCCATGTTGAACAGCGGTCCGCCGGAGTTACCGGGATTCACGGCCACGTCGGTCTGGATGAACGGCACGTAGTTCTCGCCCGGCACCGAGCGCGCGGTGGCGCTGATGATGCCCGCGGTGGCGCTGTTCTCGAAGCCGAAGGGCGAGCCGATGGCGAGCACCCACTGTCCCGGCTTGAGGTGCGAGGGGTCGCCGAGCTTCACGATCGGCAGGTTCGTGGCATTGATCTTGATCACCGCCACGTCGGTGCGCTCATCCGCGCCGATCACCTTCGCCGGGAATTCCCGGCGGTCGGTGAGGCGCACCGTGACTTCCTCGGCGTTGGCGACCACGTGCGTGTTGGTGAGGATGTAGCCGTCGGAGTTGACAATGAACCCCGAGCCTGCGGCCCTGGCCGGCGGCGGGCGCTCGCGCTGCCCCTGATCGGGCCCCGGCACCCCGAAGCGACGGAAGAAATCGTAGAGCGGATCGTTGGGTGAGAGCCCCTGGATGCCGCCGCCCGCCGGCGCCTTCTCCACCACTTCCACGTTCACCACCGCAGGCCCGTAGCGATCGACCAGCTGCGAGAAATCCGGGAGCGAGCGCACCATCGGCTCGGCGGGCGGCGCGGTCGCTGCGGCTGCAGCGGGCTGCGCCGCGGCGGCCGCGGCGGCTGCCGCCGGGACCGTGGCGGCAGCGGCAGACTGCGCGGACAGGTCCCGGGAACAGGCCGCGAGCGCGATGGCGATGGCGCATACCGCCACTGCCCGCTGCAGCGGGGTAACACAATTCATGTCGAACTTGGCAGTCATGGCAACACTTCCGGTAGCTCGCGGCGGCGCCGCCCCCTATCATTCCGCACCCACAGCCCGTATGCCAGCGCCAGCGTCGCCAGGCTCACCACCAGCCAGTTTCCAACACGCGCGTAGGGCGTCAGCCCGCTGTAAGGGACAATTGATGAGACCAGCGCCACGGGCCTGAATTCCGGGGCGCGGGCGATGACTTCGCCGTGCGGGCCGATGACTGCGGAAACGCCGTCGTTGGCCGCGCGCACCAGGTAGCGGCCGGCCTCGAGCGCGCGCATGCGGGCGATCTGGAAGTGCTGGTAGCGGGCGCTCGAATGGCCGAACCAGGCGTCGTTGGTGACGTTCACCAGAGCGTCGGCGCGCGGCAACACACTCAGCATCGAGCTGCCGTAGGCGTCCTCGTAGCACACGGTGGTGCCGAGCTGCAGGTGCGCGGCAGCCAGTGGCGGCTGCTCGGCGGGCCCGCGGGTGAAGTCCGAGTACGGCAGGCTCATCAGGCGCATCCAGCGTGCGCACGAACTGCGGCACCGGGAAGAATTCCGCAAACGGTACCAGATGATGCTTGTCGTACCAGCTCACCTTGTCATCGAGCGCCAGCACCGAGTTGAAATAGCGCGTCGTGTCCTCGCCCGGGGCGCGCTCGGCGCGCAGCACTCCGAGCACCAGCGCCGCGCCATGGGCGCGTGCTTCGCGGTAGAGGTGGGTGATGTAGGGCACGATATCGTTGGCCACATCGGCGGGGGCAGACTCGGGCCAGACGATGAGCCGCACGCCCTGCGTCGCCAGCACCTGCTCGGTGAGCGACTGGTAGAGGGCGAGCGTGGTGTTGCGGTTGCTCTCCTGCCACTTCTCATCCTGCGGGATCGCTCCCTGCACCACCGCCACCTCGAGCGCGGGACCCGCGGCGCTCGTCCAGGAATGGCGGTAGAGCGCCGCACCCGCCGCCCAGGGTGCGAGCAGTGCGCAGGCGGCGATGATGCGCACGCGCGGGCCAGCGCAGGCGAGCGCCACCAGCGCGCCGGCGCAGATGAGCAGCAGCGCGCTGATGCCGTAAACCCCGATGAGCGGAGCGAAGCCGGCGAGCCAGGTGTCGCTCTGCGAGTACCCGAGCGACAGCCAGGAAAATCCCGACAGGAACCAGCCGCGCCACCACTCGACGAGCAGCCACGCCGCAGGCAGCGCCAGCAGCCAGCGCAGCGCGCCGCGTTCGGGCAGCCAGCGCGCCACCGCGTAGCCGAGCGCGGCGTGGTACAGCGCCATGATGGCCACGAGCCCGAGCATGAGGAACAGCGCGAGCCAGATGGGCGCGTTGCCGAAGCCGTGAATGCTGATGTAGAGCCAGTAGGTGCCGGCGGCGAAGGTGGCGAAGTTGAAGCAGAAGCCAAGGCGCGCGGCCTCGCGCGGGCTGGCGTCCTGCCACAGCCACATGAGCAGCGCGGGCGAGAGGATCGCGAGCGGCCACAGGTTCAGCGGCGCAAACGCGCCCGCCAGCGCCGCGCCGCCGAGCAGCGCGAGCGCCAGCCGCAGCCGCGCGGACGCCGGCTGGGTCAGGGCGTAGCGCGCTGGCGCCGCGCTCACGCCGGCGGCATCTGCGGGTGCGGCCATGTGGCAGGGCCTAGGCGCTGCCGCCCGCGGGCCGCTCTTCCGGTGGCGGCAGCACGTCGCGCGGTGCCACTACGCGCAGCGTGTCGATGCGGCGGCGGTCGGCGCGCAGCACCCGGAACTCGAAGCCGTCGATCGTGATGCTCTCGCCGCGCCGCGGCAGCCGGCCGAGCTGCTTCATCATGAGGCCCGCGATGGTGCCGAAGCCTTCCGCCTCCGACAGCCGCGCGCCGAAGTACTCGTTGAACTCCGCGATGCGCGTCACGCCGCGCACGGTGAACTGCCGCTCGGCGTCGCGGCGGATGTTCTGGTCCTCCTCGACGTCGAACTCATCGTCGATCTCGCCGACGATCTGTTCGATGACGTCCTCGATGGTGCACAGCCCGCAGACGCCGCCGTACTCATCGACCACGATCGCCATGTGATTGCGGTTGCGGCGGAACTCCTTCAGCAGCACGTTGAGGCGTTTCGATTCCGGCACGAACACCGCCGGGCGCATGTACTCGCGCATGTCGAAGCGCTCGCGCTTCTCGGCGGTCGTGAGGCGCAGCAGGTCCTTCGCGAGCAGAATGCCGACGATGTTGTCGCGATCGGCGTCCATCACCGGAAAGCGCGAGTGGCCGGACTCGACCACCACCGGCAGGATGCGCGCTGCGCGCTCGTCGCGCCGCACGAACACCATCTGCGCGCGCGGCACCATGATGTCGCGCACCTGCAGATCGCCCACCTCCAGCACGCCCTCGAGCATGATGAGCGCATCGCTGTCGAGCACTCCGCGCTCGGCGGCTTCGCGTAGCATCTCGAGCAGCTGCTTGCGGTCCTGCGGCTCCGCCGCTCCGTGCGTCAGGCGCTTCAGCCAGCGCCCGGTGGTGTTCAGATCCTTCGCCATCGCAGCTTCAGCTCCGGTAGGGATTGGCGAACCCGAGAGCGCGCAGCACCGCGATCTCGCGCCGCTCCATGCGCCGCGCATCCGCAGCGCGCACGTGGTCGTAGCCCGCCAGGTGCAGCGCGCCGTGCACCACCAGATGCGCCCAGTGCGCCCTGAGCGTCTTGTCCTGCGCGCGCGCCTCCTGGCGCAGCACCCGCGGGCAGATCACCAGCTCCCCGAGCGGCGCGGCCGCGCCCGGCGCGCTGCGCGGCAGCGGCGCGGGCGCAAACGACAGCACGTTGGTCGGCTGATCGCGGCCGCGATAGCGGGCATTGAGGCGCGCGCTTTCCGCCGCCCCCACCACGCACACGCCGAGCTCGCGCCCGGCGGCGACGCGTCCGAGCGCAGCGCTCGCCCAGTGGGTGAGCTCACGCCGCGTCGGCGACCACGCCGGCACCCGCCGCTGCAGCTCGACCCGCACGCCGGCGCCGGTGGCGGCCGCAGCCGCGCGCACACGCTGCGCGCGCGCGCTCACGAGGAGCCCCCGCGCGATTCGTACGCCTGCACGATGCGTTGCACCAGCGGGTGGCGCACCACGTCGTGCGCATCGAAGAAGGTGAAGGCGACGCCCTCGACCGCGCGCAGCACGTCGACCACGTGCGACAGCCCCGACTGCCTCCCCGCCGGCAGGTCCGTCTGGGTGACGTCGCCGGTGACCACCGCCTTCGAGCCGAAGCCGATGCGGGTGAGGAACATCTTCATCTGCTCGATGGTGGTGTTCTGTGCCTCATCGAGAATGATGAAGGAGTCATTCAGCGAGCGGCCGCGCATGAAGGCGAGCGGCGCGACCTCGATGACGTTGCGCTCGATGAAGCGCGCCACGCGATCGAAGCCCATCATCTCGTACAGGGCGTCATACATCGGCCGCAGGTACGGATCGACCTTCTGCGTCAGGTCTCCGGGCAGGAAGCCTAGGCGCTCGCCCGCCTCGACCGCCGGGCGCACCAGGATCAGCCGCCGCACCCGGTCGGCCTGCAGCGCCTCGACCGCGCAGGCGACGGCGAGATAGGTCTTGCCGGTGCCGGCTGGGCCGATGCCGAAGGTCAGGTCACGCGTGCGGATGTGCTCGAGATAGTCGCGCTGATGGGCGCCGCGGGCGCGGATGCCGCCGCGCGGCACGCGCACGCCGTGCGCCTGCACGTCCTCCTCCGCCGGCAGCGGACCGGACTCGCGCTCGCGCAACGCCAGATGCACGCGCTCGGGCGTGATCTCCTCGCTGGTGGTGAGCGCGAACAGCTCGCGCAGCAGCTCCTCGGCGCTCGCCGCCTGCGCGCCGCTCACGCGGAAGGTGTCGCCGCGGCGGTGTACGCGCACGTCGAGGCGCGTCTCGAGCAGGCGCAGGTTCTCGTCGAGCGGGCCGCAGAGATTGGCCAGGCGCGCGTTGTCGGAGGGGCCGAGCTCGAATTCCCGCCGCGGTTCGGGGGCTGATGCAGCCACTGCGCTTCAGCCGCCGGCCGGGCGCCCGCGCAGGCTGTGTGCCCGCGCCTCGGTGACGATCACGTCCGCGAAGCGGCCGATGAGGGCGGCGGGACCGGCGAAGTTCACCCAACGGTTGTTGGCCGTGCGCCCGGCGAGCTCGCGGTCGTTCTTCTTCGCCGGCCGCTCGACCAGCACCCGCTGCGGCGTGCCCACCATGCGCGCGCTGATGGCGCGGGCCTGCGTGTCGAGCTCGGCCTGCAGCCGCGTGAGGCGCTGCTGCTTCACGGCGGGCGGCACCTCGTCCGGAAGCGACGCCGCCGGGGTTCCGGGCCTGCGGCTGTAGATGAAGCTGAAGGACTGGTCGAAGCCCACGTCGCGTACCAGCGCGAGCGTCGCCGCGAAGTCGCGCTCGCTCTCGCCGGGGAAGCCGACGATGAAGTCGGAGGACACGGAAATGTCCGGACGCACCGCGCGCAGGCGGCGCACCTTCTCCTTGAACTCGAGCGCGGTGTAGCCGCGCTTCATCAGCGCGAGCACCCGGTCGGAGCCGCTCTGCACCGCCAGGTGCAGATGATCGGCGAGCTTGGCGACGCTCGCGAACGCCTCGATGAGGCTGTCGTTGAATTCCAGCGGATGGGAGGTGGTGAAGCGGATGCGCTCGATGCCGTGAATGCGTGCGACGTGATGGATGAGCGTGGCGAGATCCATCTGCGCTCCATCGGCCATCGCACCCCGGTACGCATTGACGTTCTGTCCGAGCAGCGTCACCTCGGCGACGCCCTGCACGGCCAGCGCTCGCACCTCCCTGAGCACCGAATCGAAGGAGCGGCTGACCTCCTCGCCGCGCGTGTACGGCACGATGCAGAAGCTGCAGTACTTGCTGCAACCTTCCATGACGGACACGTAGGCGCGCGCGCCAACAGCGCGCGGCGCCGGCAGATGGTCAAACTTCTCGATCTCCGGAAAGCTCACGTCGACGACCGCGCGGCCGCTGCGGCGCCGCTCGGCGAGCATCTCGGGCAGGCGATGCAGGGTCTGCGGACCAAACACCAGGTCGACGAAGGGCGCGCGCGCGGTGATCGACTCGCCTTCCTGGCTCGCCACACAGCCACCGACGCCGATGAGCACCTCCGGCCGGAGCATCTTGAGGCGGCGCCATTCGCCCAGGAGCGAGAACACTTTCTCCTGAGCCTTCTCGCGCACCGAGCAGGTGTTCATCAGCAGCACGTCCGCCTCGGCCAGATCGTCGGTGGCGGTGAGACCTGCGCGCTCGCGCAGCACGTCCGCCATCCGTGCGGAGTCGTACTCGTTCATCTGGCAGCCGAAGGTCTTGATGAAGTAGCGGCGGGGCATGGTGGTCCGGGTGAAATTCTACCCTACGGGGGTGCTGCGCGGTGCCGCAACTTTAGGGCATCCGGCGCCGGAAAACTCATTGTTTCCAGTGACTTACAGACACCGACGGGGTGCTGCTCGGGCTCGGCTTCTCGTTCTGAAGCTGCGTTCAGAACGGAATATCGTCGTCGAATTCCTCGCGGCTAGCGGTGCTGCCGCCAGCGGCGGATTCCTCGGGGTAGGATGGCGCGCCGCTGCTGCTGCCGCCGCCACCGCTGCGCCCGCCCGCTTCCGCGGCCGCGCCGGATGCGCCGGTACCTGCACCCGCACCGCCGCGCCCGCCGAGCATCTGCAGGTCGTTGCCGATGATCTCGGTCGAATAACGCTCGTTACCCTGCTTGTCCTGCCATTTGCGCGTGCGCAGGCTGCCCTCGATATAGACATGCGAGCCTTTGCGCAGGTACTCCCCGGCGACCTCCGCAAGGCGCCCGAAGAGCGCCACCCGATGCCACTCAGTGCGCTCCTGCTGCTCGCCGGTCTGCTTGTCACGCCAGCTCTCGCTGGTCGCCACGCGCAGGTTCGCAACGGTGGTGCCCGAGGGCATGGCGCGCGTCTCGGGGTCCGCGCCCAGGTTGCCGATGAGAATGACCTTGTTGATGCCACGCGCCATGGTGAGGGCCCTCGGGGAACGGAATGTCATTCTAGAGGACGCGCGCCGCGCACGCGAACCGCAAATCGGCGCGTAACAGCCCGGAAATGGGCAAACTGGCCGGTAGCTTTTGCCGGTCCGCGCCGCGGCGGGCGCTGCACCACGGCACCGAAGGAGATAAGCCATGATCCGCAACCTCGCGGAAGCGGAAATCGCGCGCGTACTCACCTACGAGCAGCTGATCCCTGCCATGGAGCGCGCGCTCGTGGCCTTCTCGGCGGGCGAGGTCCTGCAACCGGTGCGCACCATGCTGACCGTCGAGGAAGCCCAACGCTTTCTCGGCGTGATGCCCGCGGTGACGCACGACGCCATGGGGGCGAAGCTCGTGTGCTTCTACCCGAAGAACGCCGCCGCCGGGCTGCCGACGCATCTGGCGACCATCGTGCTGTTCGAGCCGCAGACCGGGCGCCCGCTCGCCTGCCTCGACGGCCGGCTCATCACCGAGATGCGCACCGCCGCGGTGTCGGCGGCGGTCACGCGCTATCTGGCGCCGGCGGATGCGAGGGTGCTGGCGCTGATCGGCAGCGGGGTGCAGGCGCGTGCGCATCTCGAGGCGCTGCGCCACGTGTGCCACTTCGAGGAGGTGCGCGTGTGGAGCCCGACGCCGCAGCACGCGCAGCGCTTTGCCGCCGCGACCGGTGCCCGGCTCATGGAACTCGAGGCCGCCGTGCGCGGCGCGGATGTGATCGTGACCGCGACCAGCAGCCGCGAGACGCTGCTGCGGGGCCGCTGGCTCAAGGACGGTGCGCATGTCAACGCCGTCGGCGCCTGCCTGCCGACCTGGCGCGAGCTCGACGACGAGGCTCTTCTCGGCAGCACCCTGATCGTCGATTCGCGCGCAGCCGCCCTGAGGGAATCCGGCGACGTGATCCTCTCGCGGGCAGCGATCTTCGCCGAGGCGGGCGAGGTGTTCGCCGGCACGCGCCGCCCAGCGCGCACTGCGACCACGGTGTTCAAGTCCCTGGGGCTTGCGGTGGAGGACCTCGCCACTGCGCGGCTCGTGTACGACGCCGTAGAGGCGCTCGAGGCGCGGGCTGCTCGAGGCTGAGCCCGCGCCGGCGCGCACCGAGGCAACCGGGCAATACCGGTTTTTGGTCTCAGTCGCGCCGGCGCGTAGAATGACCTGTTCAATGCAGCAGATTCGCGTGCGCGGTGCGCGCACCCATAACCTCAAGAACCTGAGCCTTGATTTGCCGCGCGAGCGGCTGATCGTGGTGACGGGCCTGTCCGGCTCGGGAAAATCCTCGCTCACGTTCGACACCCTCTATGCGGAAGGGCAGCGCCGCTACGTCGAGTCGCTGTCGGCCTACGCGCGGCAGTTTCTCTCGACGATGGACAAGCCGGACGTCGACAGCATCGAGGGATTGTCCCCGGCAATCGCCATCGAACAGAAAGCGAGCTCGCACAATCCGCGCTCGACCGTCGGCACCGTCACCGAGATCTACGACTACCTGCGCCTGCTGTATGCGCGCGCCGGCACGCCGCGCTGCCCCGATCACGGCATCGACCTCAGCGCGCAGACGGTGAGCCAGATGGTGGACCAGGTGCTGCGGCTGCCCGAGGGCCTTGCTGCGGTGCTGCTCGCTCCGGTGGTCGCCGAGCGCAAGGGCGAGCATCTGCAGCTGCTCGAGGATCTCGCTGCCCAAGGCTTCGTGCGCGTGCGCATCGACGGGCGTATCCACGACATGGACGCGCTGCCGCAGCTCGACGGCAAGAGGAAGCACACCATCGAGGCGGTCGTCGACCGCATGCGCGTGCGAGCCGATGCCGGGCAGCGCCTGGCGGAGTCCTTCGAGACGGCTCTGCGCCTCTCGGGTGGGCTCGCACGGCTGGCTTTCCTCGATGAGCCGCAGCGCGAGGAGCTGCGTATTTTCCAGCCGCCATGCCTGCCCGGTGTGCGGCTACAGCGTGCCGCCGCTGGAGCCGAAACTGTTCTCGTTCAACAACCCCTCGGGCGCCTGTCCGAGCTGCGACGGGCTGGGCGTGCAGGAGTTCTTCGATCCGCAGCGTGTCGTGCTGCACCCGCATCTTTCACTCGCCGGCGGGGCGGTGCGCGGCTGGGACCGGCGCAACGATCACTACTTTCAACTGATCCAGTCGCTTAGCAAGCACTACGGCTTCGACATCGAGACGCCCTGGACGGAGCTGCCCGAGCACGTGCGCCACGTGCTGCTCTACGGCAGCGCCGAGGAGGCCATCGAGTTCAGCTACCGCGCCGAGGCCGGGCGACGCGGGCGCCGCCGTCACCCCTTCGAAGGCATCCTGCCGAACCTGACGCGCCGCTACCGCGAGACCGAGTCGCCGATGGTGCGCGAGGAGCTCGCGCGCTACCTGGGGGTGCGGCCGTGCCCGGAGTGTCAGGGCACACGGCTGAACCGCGCCGCGCGTTTCGTATTCGTCGCCGAGCGCAGCCTCCCGGAGGTGGCGCATCTCACGGTCGGCCGCGCCCTGGAGTTCTTCTCGCAGCTGCACCTGCAGGGCTGGCGCGGTGAAGTCGCGGCGAAGATCGTCAAGGGCGTCGTCGAGCGGCTGCGCTTCCTCACCGACGTCGGCCTCGACTATCTCACGCTCGATCGCAGCGCCGAGACGCTCTCGGGCGGGGAATCGCAGCGCATCCGCCTCGCCAGCCAGGTCGGCTCAGGTCTCACCGGCGTCATGTATATCCTGGACGAGCCCTCGATCGGCCTGCATCAGCGCGACAACCGCCGGCTGCTCGGCACGCTGAAGCACCTGCGCGACCTCGGCAACACCGTGATCGTGGTCGAGCACGACGAGGAGGCGATCAGGGAAGCCGACCACGTCGTCGACCTGGGACCCGGCGCCGGCGCGCACGGCGGGGAGCTGGTGGCACAGGGGACGCCGCGGGACATCGAGGCGAGCCCGGCGTCCATCACCGGGCAATATCTCTCGGGCAAGCGCCGCATCGCGTTGCCCGGCCTGCGCATCCGGCCCGATGCCGCGCGCGAGATCCGCATCATCGGCGCACACGGCAACAATCTGCGCAACGTCGACGCGCAGATCCCGCTCGGGCTCTTCACCTGCGTAACCGGTGTCTCAGGCTCCGGCAAGTCGACGCTCATCGTCGATACGCTCTTCGGCCACGCCGCTGCGCGGCTGAACGGCGCGCGCGTGGAGGCCGCGCCGTGCGCGTCGCTCGAGGGGCTCGAGCAGATCGATCGCGTCATCGACATCGATCAGAGCCCGATCGGCCGCACCCCGCGCTCCAATCCCGCGACCTATACCGGGCTGTTCGCGCCGCTGCGCGAGCTGTTCGCAGCGGTGCCCGAGGCACGCGCGCGCGGCTACGACGCCGGGCGCTTCAGCTTCAACGTCAAGGGCGGGCGCTGCGAGGCCTGCCAGGGGGACGGCGTCATCCGCGTGGAGATGCACTTCCTTCCCGATGTGTACGTGCCCTGCGACGTGTGCCAGGGCAAGCGCTACAACCGCGAGACGCTCGAGATCCGCTACCGCGGCAAGAACATCCACGAAGTGCTCGAGATGACCGTGGAAGAGGCGTCGCGCTTCTTCCAGAACGTGCCGGCGGCAAGCAGCAAGCTGCAGACGCTCACCGAGGTCGGCCTCGGCTACGTGCGCCTGGGCCAGAACGCCACCACGCTCTCGGGCGGCGAGGCGCAGCGCGTGAAGCTCTCGCGCGAGCTCGCCAAGCGCGCCACCGGGCGCACACTCTACATCCTCGATGAGCCCACCACCGGGCTGCACTTTCATGACGTCGAGCAGCTGCTGCACGTGCTGCACCGGCTGCGCGACGAAGGCAATACCGTCGTGGTCATCGAGCACAACCTCGATGTGATCAAGACCGCCGACTGGGTGATCGACCTGGGTCCCGAGGGCGGCGAAGGCGGCGGGCAGATCGTCGGGCGCGGCACGCCCGAGGACATTGCAGCCACCGAGGGCTCCTGGACCGGACGCTATCTCGCCCCGCTGCTCGAGCGCGATGAAGGGGGCCACCGTCGCGGCACCGCCGCAGCCGCGGCGGCGGCGCGCTGAAAAGGGTCGCTGCGCGCGGGGCGCTGTCGCTCGCGGGACGGGCCAGGACGATCTAACGTATTGATTATGCGGGTTACGTGTGTCGTGGTAATGCGATTGCAAATGCGAACCGTTCTCATCCATACTTAGCCTTATGGACGCCGTCGCCGCCCCTGCCGGCCATGCACTGGATCCGGGCTTCGTGAGCCTCTCGGCCCTGCCGCCGGGGACCACCGCTCGCGTGGTGTCCGTCGGTGCGGGCACGGGCGCACTCGGCGCGCTCGAGCGGCGGCTGCTGGAGTTCGGCTTCGTGCACGGCGAGCAGGTCGAGATCCTGGCCGAGGCGCGCCCCGGCCGCGATCCGTTCGTGGTGCGCGTGGGCCATACGACGCTCGCGCTGCGACGTCGCGAAGCGCACAGCGTGTTTGTAGAACTGCAGCACACCGGATCGGTCGAGCGGCAACTCTGCGGATCCGGCGCGTCCCCATGAACGCGCCCGCGGCCGCGGCACTGGCCGCGCCGCAGCTCTCTCTCTCCCTCGTCGGCGTCCCCAACTGCGGCAAGAGCGCACTCTTCAATCGCCTCACCGGCAGCCGGCAGAAAGTCGCGAACTATCCGGGCGTCACCGTCGAGCGCAAGGAGGGGCGCCTCACGGGGCCGCGCACCGGGCGCACGTTCCGCGTCGTCGATCTGCCAGGCGCCTACAGCCTCGAGCCCGCCACCCTCGATGAGGCCATCGCCCGCGACGTGGTGCTCGGCCGTCATGCGAGCGAGCCGGCACCGGATCTGCTGGTGTGCGTGGTGGATGCGACCAACCTGCGGCTCAACCTGCGGCTGGTGCTCGAGCTCAAGCGCCTGGGCCGGCCGATGATCGTGGCGCTCAACATGAGCGATCTCGCCGCGCAGCGCGGCTACCAGCTCGACCGCGCAGCTCTCGAGCGTGCGCTCGGCGTGCCGGTGATCCCCACCGTCGCGGTGCGTTCGGGCGGTGAGCGCGAGCTCATCGAGGCGATCGACGCCTACGGCGCAGCGAGTCGCGCCCTCGAGCGGCCCGCGCCGCTCGCAGCGCCGCCGCCTGCGACCGCCGCGGGGATCGAGGCGACGCAGCGCGAAGTGCGGCGCGTGCTTCACGACAGCGGTTATCGCGTGCCGGCGCGGCTTGCGGCGCTGTCGCGCCTCGATGCGGTGGTGCTCAATCCCATCGCCGGGCCGCTGCTGCTCGCGACCGTGCTGTTCCTCATGTTCCAGGCGGTGTTCAGCTGGTCGAAGGCGCCGCAGAACCTGATCAACCTCGGCGTGCAGGCGGCGGCAGCTCACCTCGCCGGCGCACTGCCGGCCGGACCGCTGCGCGGCCTGCTGCTCGATGGCGTTCTCGCCGGTACCGGCAGCGTGCTGGTGTTCCTGCCGCAGATCCTGATCCTGTTCCTGTTCATTCTCGCGCTCGAGGATTCCGGCTACCTGCCGCGCGCGGCGTTCATGCTCGATCGCCTGATGGGCCGCGCCGGCCTCTCCGGGCGTGCGTTCATTCCGCTACTGTCGAGCTTCGCCTGCGCCATCCCCGGGATCATGGCCGCGCGCACCATCCCCTCCTCGCGCGACCGGCTTGCGACCATCATGATCGCCCCGCTCATGACCTGCTCGGCGCGGCTGCCGGTGTATGCGCTGCTCATCGGCGCCTTCATCCCGCAGCGCGAGCTCGGCGTGTTCAACCTGCGCGGGCTGGTGCTGTTTGCGCTGTACCTGGCGGGCGTGATGAGCGCGCTCGGCGTCGCCTTCGTGCTCAAGCGCACCATGATGCGCGGGGAGTACCGGCCGCTGCTGCTCGAGCTCCCCGAGTATCGCCTGCCGCACCTGTCGAACCTGGCGCTGGGGCTGTGGGAACGCGCGCGCATTTTCCTCACCCGCGTCGGCACCATCATCCTCTCGCTGATGGTGGTGCTCTGGTTCCTCGCCAGCTTCCCTGCCCCGCCTGCGGGCGCCACCGGTCCTGCGATCCAGTACAGCGTCGCCGGGCTCCTGGGGCGCGGACTCGAATTCCTGTTCGCACCCATCGGCTTCAACTGGCAGATCTCGATCGCGCTGGTTCCGGGGCTCGCGGCGCGCGAGGTGGCGGTCAGCGCACTCGGCACCGTCTATGCGATGTCGGGCTCGAACGACGTGGCGGGTGCGCTGCAGCCGCTGATCGCGCACGGCTGGAGCGTGGCGACGGGGCTGTCGCTGCTCGCCTGGTACGTGTTCGCGCCGCAATGCCTGTCCACTCTCGCAGTGGTGAAGCGTGAAACCAATTCCTGGCGCTATCCGTTGTACATGGCGCTGTACCTGTTCGCGCTCGCCTATCTCGGCGCGCTGATCACTTACCGCACAGCGCTGCTGCTGGGCGGGGCATGAGACGGTAGAGCATGAGCGCGCTGCTGCAGGAAATTCTGGCGGGCGTGCTGGTGGCGGGCTGCGCGCTGTACAGCACCTGGCGGCTGGCCACGGTACGCGTGCGCCTGCGCGCGCTCGAGGTCCTGAGCGCGCTGCCTGCGCTGCGCGCTGCCGGCTGGCTCTTGCGCCTGCGCGCGCGCGTCGAGGCGCAGCAGCTGCGCGCCTGCGGCGGCTGCGCCGCGCCGCCGGTGCAGGCCGCACGGCCTACGCCGGGCGCGGTTTCGCGGAATCGAACACCTGGTGCACTTCGCCGTTGATGATGCGTTCCTGGTAGCGGCCCTGCGTGTGGCGAGCGACCACGCGGCGCCAGAAGTTCACGGCTTCCTCATTGCGCAGGTACTCGGTGATTTGCCAGCGACCGGCGAAGCGGCTGAGGATCAGCTGCACGGCGATCTGGCCGATGCCGAGGCGCCGCCGGCTGCGCGCCACGAAGAATTCCGCCATGCGGTACTCGATGCCCGGCTGCGCAGCGGAAGCCACGGCGCGCACCACGCGCGCGAACCCCACCGGCTCGCTGCCCTTGAGAATGATCAGCGGAAAGGTATTCGGATCGGCGAACCAGTGCGCGATCTGATCGGGCTCGCGATGCCCGACCTCCCCGAGCATCGGGAACAGCCCGGTGCCGGCATTGAGGTCATCGAGATAATCGCGATAGACGCTCTGGATCCACAGCCGGTCGCCCGGCGCGCCGCGCGCATCGCGCAGAGTGACAGTCAGCGCAGCCATGCCTCAAATCCAGTCTCTCCTGCCTCAATGAAAACGGCCCGGCACGGCTCGCGCAGCGCGAACCGTCCGGGCCGTGGTTGCAAGCCGTAAGCGCGAGACTTACTGCTTCGGCGGCGGCGTCGAAGTGTCAGCCGGGGGCGTTGCCGGAGCGGCAGCACCTTCGGCGGGCGCGGCATTGGGTGCAGCACCCGGAGCCGCCTGATCAGACGCGGTGCCGGAGGCCGGCGGCGCGGACTGGTCCGCTGCAGGAGCGGCCGGAGCAGGAGGAGTGGCAGCCTGATCAGTGCCTGCGGATTCCTGCTTCGCGCAGGCCGTCAGCATCAGCGCCGCAACGATTGCGCTAAGAGCAAGTTTGGTGTTCATCGATCGGTACCCCAGAGAGAAGCAAGAGTTGTGTTGAAGAGACTACGACCGGTTGCAGTCGTTCCACGCCCCGTTCCAGCAAGCGCAGGGCCCAAAGTCTATAGAAGTCCCGGTACGATTGGAAACTTAGCCCCATGCTCAGGCGTTGTCGGGTCGGGGCGACAAGCAGGAAAGTGGGTTACTTTCCGGGGGGTTGAAATGACGCCACTGCAGGCAAGGCTCGACAGCTCATTCGCGCCTCACATCCAGGCGCTGTGCGAGCGCACGGCACACGCTCTGGCCGCGTGCGGATACGCGGGGTTGTTGGTGCACTCCGGTACGCCGCTGGCGGTGTTCGAGGACGACCGGACCTACCCCTTCGAGGCCCACGCCCCCTTCAAGGTCTGGGTGCCTCTTCAGGACGCCCCTGGAAGCTTCGTGTGGTTCGAGCCCGGCTCGTCTCCCCGGCTGATCGTCGAGCAGCCCGAGGACTACTGGTACAAGCCCGTCGATCTGCCGCAAGGGTACTGGGTGCGTCACTTCGACGTGCGCACCGCCGCCGATCGCGCCGGCGCGCGCGCGCTGCTGCCGGCGGATCTGTCCCGCGCGGCCTACCTCGGCGATGCCTTCCCCGAGCTCACCGCCTGGGGAGTGGCCGCCGTCAACCCGGCGCCGCTGATGCGACGGCTGGATTATTTCCGTGCCGTCAAGAGCCCCTACGAGCTCACCTGCCTGCGCGAGGCGAGCCGGCTCGGGGCGCTCGGGCATCGCGCCGCTGCCGCCGCCTTCGCTGCGGGCGCCTCGGAATTCGAGATCGAGCTCGCCTTTCTCGAGACGTGCGGGTTGCGCGAGCAGGAGCTGCCCTATAACCCGATCATCGCGCTGAATGCCGGCGGGGCGGTGCTGCACTACCAGGTGCTCGAGAAGCGTGCCCCCGCCGAGCGGCTGTCGCTGCTGATCGATGCCGGAGCCGAATTCGCCGGCTACGCCAGCGACATTACGCGCACCTATTCAGCCGCTGACCCGGATTTCGCCGCGCTCATCGGGCAGATGGACCGCATGCAGCAGACGCTGTGCGCGGGTGTGCGCGCCGGGATCGACTGGCGTGAGGTGCACCTCAACGCCCACCGCCTGACCGCCGCCGTGCTGCGCGAGGCGGACCTCATCCGCTGCAGCGCCGCAGAGGCCGTCGATACCGGCCTCACGCGCGTGTTCCTGCCGCACGGCATCGGCCACCTGCTCGGACTCGAGGTGCATGACGTCGGCGGCTTCATGGCCAGCGCCGCGGGCGGGGACATTCCGCGCCCCGAAGGTCACCCGTACCTGCGACTGACCCGTACCCTCGAGGAAGGGTTCGTCGTGACCATGGAGCCGGGCATCTACTTCATCGGGCAGCTGCTCGCGGCCGCGCGCGCCGACGGCCGCGGGCGGCACATCAACTGGCCGCGCGTCGAGGTGCTCGCGCCCTTCGGCGGGATCCGCATCGAGGACGACCTGGCGGTCACGCGCTCAGGGCATGAGAACCTGACCCGCGCCGCCTTCGACTCGCTGCAGTGAAGCCCGCGGCGCCTGGCCGCGGGCCTGCCGGGCGCGCGCTCAGAACGGCGGCCGCATGTTCCACTTCCCGCCGCGGTCCTTGTCGCGGTAGAAAAACCCGCCCGGGATATTCATCCACATGCTCGCCATCATGTTGGCGGATGAGATTTGCAAGTCGTATGTGCAATGGTAGCCCTGCCCGGTGGGCGCGTCGCAGGCCTCCTTCTTGAAGAACGTGATGCTCACGGGATCGGAGACTTTTACGCCCGGCGGGTGATTCATGGCGTACAGCAGGGCGTCCTTCATCTCGGCTTCGGTCGGCTCCTGCCCTGCGGCCGAGCCGCAACCGCAAACCCCCAACATCAACGCCGAAGTCCACACAAAGTGCTGAATGCGCGAGCGCATGTTCCTCTCCCGGCCAATCGGCCTTTTTTCGTCAGGATACTGTATCTCACCTGGGACAGGCGGCTTCTCAGCCCGGGTGTTACTTCCGGGCCAGAAGGTCGCGGATTTCCTGCAGCAGCACTTCCGTCTTCGTCGGTGGCGGAGGTGCGGCATCGGGCGTCGGCGACGGCGGGCGCTTGAGCTTGTTGATGCCCTTGATGACGATGAAGATCGACAGTGCGATGACGACGAATTCGAAAGTCGTCTGCAGGAATGCGCCGTACTTGAGCAGTACCGGCTTACCTGCAGAGTTGGTCGCGATCTGCACGGCCAGATCGCTGAAGTTGACGCTCCCCAGGATGGGTGCGAGCGCCGGCATGATCACATCGCCGACCAGCGAGGCGACGATCTTGCCGAAAGCAGCGCCGATCACGACCCCGACCGCGAGGTCGATGACGCTGCCTTTCATCGCAAACTCTTTGAATTCGGATGCAAAGCTCATGACGGGCGTCCTCCCTTATTCGAACACCGGTTCGCACGCCGGCTGCGCAGAAGCCTAGCCGAAAGCCTCGGGCGCGCCTAGCGCAGCCGCTTCGTCGCGACGCAAACGCGACCCGTATCCCGCATTCGGCCCGAGCGACAGGCTCAGGCGGCGACTTTCTTGCGCCGCGTGCGCTTCTTCGGGGTTTCGGCCGGCTCGGCTTGGGCAGGATCTGCGCTCTTGGCCTTCTTCTTCGCCTTAGCTGGCGCCTGCGGCTCGGCCTTCGACTCGGCGCGTCGCGGCTTCTTCTTCGCCGCTTCGGTCGGCTCCTCGACCGCCACGGGCGCTGCGCCCTCGACCAGCTGCATCAGCGCCATGGGGGCGTTATCGCCCGGGCGCGGCACCATTCGCAGGATGCGCGTGTAGCCGCCCGGGCGCGTTCGGAAGCGCGGGCCGAGGTCAGCAAACAGCTTCTCGACGATCTCGGCATCGCGCAGCCGCGAGAACGCGATGCGGCGGTTGGCGTCGCCGTCGTTCTTAGCGAGCGTGATGAGCGGCTCGACCACGCGCCGCAGCTCCTTCGCCTTCGGCAGCGTGGTGCGGATCGTCTCGTGCCGCAGCAGCGAGACCGACATGTTGCGCATCAGTGCGTGCCGGTGGGAGCTGTTGCGCGACAGCTGGCGGCCGGAGAGATGGTGACGCATGGCTAGTTCTTCACTCGTATCAGATCACGTCGCGCTCTTCGTCGTGCTTCAGGCCCGCGGGCGGCCAGCCATCCAGGCGCATGCCGAGCATCAGGCCGTGGCTCTGCAGCACTTCCTTGATCTCGGTGAGCGACTTCTTGCCCAGGTTCGGTGTACGCAGCAGCTCCACTTCCGTGCGCTGCACGAGATCGCCGATGTAGTGGATGTTCTCGGCCTTCAGGCAGTTGGCACTGCGCACGGTGAGCTCGAGCTCGTCCACGGGACGCAGCAGGATCGGGTCGAACTGCATCTCCGAGACCTTGGTGGCCGCCTCCTCCTCGCCCTGCAGATCGACGAATACCGACAGCTGGTCCTTGAGGATGCTGCCGGCGCGGCGGATCGCCTCCTCGGCGTCGATGGTGCCGTTGGTCTCGATGTCGATGACGAGCTTGTCGAGGTCGGTGCGCTGCTCGACGCGCGCGGCATCTACCGAATAGGTCACGCGCCGCACCGGTGAGAACGAGGCATCGAGCTGCAGCCGCCCGATCGGGCGCGTCTGCTCTTCGAACGCGACGCGCGAGACCGCCGGGCGATAGCCGCGCCCGCGCTCGACGCGCAGCGTCATCGACAGCTCACCCGCCTTGGTGAGGTTCGCGATCACCAGCTCCGGATTCACCACCTCGATGTCGTGATCGGTCTGGATGTCGCCCGCGGTCACCGGGCCCGGACCCTTCTTGTGCAGGCGCAGCTCGGCGGAATCGCGCGTGTGCATGCGCAGCGCCACCGTCTTGAGGTTCAGCAGGATGTCGACCACGTCCTCCTGCACCCCCTCGATGCTGGTGTACTCGTGCAGCACGCCGTCGATCTCCACCTCGGTGATGGCGCTACCGGGCATGGAGGACAGCAGCACGCGGCGCAGCGCGTTGCCGAGCGTGTGGCCGAAGCCGCGCTCGAACGGCTCGATCACCACCCGCGCCTGGCGCGGGGCGACCGGCTGCACCTTCACCACCCGGGGCCGCAAAAACTCGCTTACAGAACCCTGCATTGCACTCTCACCTTGCCGGCGCAAAGACCGGCGCAAAGGAAACATGGCGAACCCACCTACATGGGTGCGCAAGCCGCCCATTGCAAGGGCGGGCGATCACTTCGAATACAGCTCCACCACCAGGTTCTCGTTGATGTCGGGGAGGATGTCCTCCCGCCCCGGCGCGGACTTGAACATGCCGCGGAACTCCTTGTCGTTCACCTCGACCCACTCGGGCAGCCCCACCTGCTGCGCGACGTTGAGCGCGCTGGCAATGCGCAGCTGCTTGCGCGACTTCTCGCGCACCTGGACGATGTCGCCGGCCTTCACCTGGTACGACGCGATGGTGACCGGCTTCTCGTTGACGGTGATCGCCTTGTGGCTCACCAGCTGGCGCGCCTCGGCGCGCGTCGCGGCGAAGCCCATGCGGTAGACCACGTTGTCCAGACGGCACTCGAGCAGGCGCAGCAGGTTCTCGCCGGTCGCGCCGGACTTCCTGGCCGCCTCCTCGTAGTAGTTGCCGAACTGCCGCTCGAGCACCCCGTACATGCGCCGCAGCTTCTGCTTCTCGCGCAGCTGCAGCCCATAGTCCGACAGCCGCGTGCGGCGCTCGCCCTTGATGCCGCCCGGCGGCACGCTGAACTTGCACTTGTTTTCCAGCGGCTTCACGCCGCTCTTCAGGAACAGGTCGGTGCCCTCGCGGCGGGCGAGCTTGCACTTCGGTCCGGTGTAACGCGCCATAAACGTCCTCTTGCCTTCTTCAGACCCGGCGCTTCTTCGGCGGACGGCACCCGTTGTGCGGGATCGGCGTCACGTCGGAGATGCTGGTGATCTTCAATCCACAGTTGTTGAGTGCGCGCACCGCGGACTCGCGTCCGGGTCCGGGACCGCCCACGCGCACCTCCACGTTCTTCACCCCGTGCTCCTGCGCCGCGACGCCGGCCTTCTCGGCCGCCACCTGCGCGGCGAACGGCGTGCTCTTGCGCGAGCCGCGAAAGCCGCAGCCGCCGGCGGTCGCCCAGGAGAGCGTGTTCCCCTGCCGGTCGGTGATGGTGATGATCGTGTTGTTGAAGGAGGCGTGCACGTGCGCGATCGCATCGAGCACGTTCTTGCGCGCCTTCTTCGGCTTCTTGGCAGCGGCCGCAGGGGCTGCTGCCGCCGCGCTAGCGGGCGCCGCAGCGCCGCTTTGAGGTTTCGGCTGCTCTTTCTGGGGCTCTTTCGGCTGCTCAGCCATCGCTTATACCTTTCCGGCCGGTGCGTTCAGCTTGACCGCCTGCTTGCGCGGGCCCTTGCGGGTGCGCGCGTTGGTGCGCGTGCGCTGGCCGCGCACCGGAAGTCCCCGGCGGTGGCGGATGCCGCGGTGGCTGCCTAAATCCATCAGCCGCTTGATGTTCATCGACACTTCGCGCCGCAGGTCGCCCTCGACCGCGAACTTGGCGATCTGCGAGCGGATCGCGTTCACCTCCGGCTCGGTGAGATCCTTCACCTTGGTGGCGGGGTTGACGCCTGCGGCCTCGCAGGCCAGGTGCGCGCGCGATCGGCCGACGCCGTAGATGTGCGTGAGCCCCACCCACACGTGCTTGTTCATCGGGATGTTGATACCGGCTATGCGTGCCATAAGTGCCTTACCTCAACCCTGGCGCTGCTTGTGGCGCGGGTCCGTGCAGATGACGTAGACCACGCGGCGGCGGCGCACGATCTTGCAGTTCTTGCAGATCTTCTTGACCGACGGACGTACTTTCATGAATGACTACCCGTTGGAACCGCTGCGGCCGTAGCCGAGCAGGTTCGCCTTCTTGAGCAGATTCGGGTAATGGTGCGACATCGTGTGCGCGTGCAGCTGCGCCATGAAGTCCATCACCACCACCACCACGATGAGGAGCGAGGTGCCGCCGAAGCGAAACGGCACGCCGGCCCAGGAGCTGAGGATCTCGGGGATCAGGCACACCGCGGTCACGTACAGCGCGCCCCAGAGCGTCAGCCGTGTGAGCACCTGGTCGATGTAATCCGCAGTCTGCTGGCCGGGGCGGATGCCGCGCACGAAGGCGCCGGACTTCTTCAGGTTCTCCGCCGTGTCGCGCGCGTTGAACACCAGCGCGGTGTAGAAGAAGCAGAAGAAGATGATCAGCACCGCGTAGATTACCAGGTGCAGCGGTTGCCCGTAGCCGAGCGCCGCGGCGACGTCCTGCATGAGCGTCCCCAGCCAGCCTTCCGAGTTGCTGCCGGCGAAGCTCGCGAGCGTCGCCGGGAACAGCAGCAGGCTCGAGGCGAAGATCGGCGGAATCACGCCCGACATGTTCATCTTGAAGGGCAGGTGGCTGCTCTGGCCGGCGTACATGCGCCGCCCCACCTGGCGCTTGGCGTAGTCGACCGGGATGCGCCGCTGCGCACGCTCGACGAACACCACGAACGCGGTCGTGCCGAGCACCAGGATCAGCACCGCCAGCGCGACCGGTCCCTGCATTTCCCCGGTGCTCACCGCGTCGATGGTGTTGCCCACCGCGCCCGGCAGCCCCGCGACGATCCCCGAGAGGATGATCATCGAGATGCCATTGCCGACGCCGCGCTCGGTGATCTGCTCACCGAGCCACATGAGGAACATGGTGCCGGTGGTCATGGTGACGGTGGCGATGAACAGGAACTGCCAGCCGCTGATCAGCGTCATGCCGCCCTTGGCGAGCGCGCCGGCGGCGGCGAAGGACTGCACCAGCGCGAGCGCCACCGTGCCGTAGCGGGTGTACTGCGTGATCTTGCGGCGCCCCGACTCGCCCTCCTTGCGCAGCTCGATGAGTGTTGGCACCACCATCGACATCATCTGGATGATGATCGAGGCGGAAATGTAGGGCATCACCCCCATGGCGAAGATCGACAGCCGCGACAGCGCGCCCCCGGAGAACATGTTGACGATGCCGAGGATGGTGTTGGAGCGATCGCCGAAGAAGCGCGCAACTTCCGCCGGGTTGATCCCCGGCACCGGAATGAAGGTGCCGATGCGGTAGACGATGAGCGCGCCGATCAGGAACATCAGGCGGCTGCGAATCTCCCCGAAGCGGGCGGCTTCGCTGAAGGCGGTGGCCGGATTGCTGACCGTGGTCGCCATCGTTACGCCTCGACCTTGCCGCCGGCGGCCTCGATCGCCGCGCGTGCGCCGCGGGTCGCGGCCACGCCCTTGAGCGTCACCGCCTTCTTGATCTCACCCGAGAGCACCACCTTGGCGCGCTCGGTGCCCGGCGCGACGACGCCCGCTTTCAGCAGCGCCTCGAGGTCCACGACCGCGCCCGCCACCTTCGCGAGCTCGCCCAGGCGCACCTCGGCGCGCGAGCGCTTGACACGCGAGCGGAAGCCGACCTTGGGCATGCGCCGCTGCAGCGGCATCTGGCCGCCCTCGAAGCCGACCTTGTGGTAGCCGCCCTTGCGCGCGCGCTGGCCCTTGGTGCCGCGCCCGCAGGTCTTGCCCTGGCCGGCGGAGGCGCCGCGGCCGACGCGCTTACCAGCGCGGCGCGCGCCGGGTGCCGGTTTGAGTGTGTTCAGTCGCATGGCTCTAAGCGCCTTTCTCGATGCGCAGCAGGTGCACGGCGGTGGCGATCATGCCGCGGTTCTCGCGCGTGTCCGCCACCAGCACGCTCTGGTGAAGCCGCCGCAGACCTAAGCCGCGTGCGGAAGCCGCGATGTTCTTCAGCTGCCCGTGAAGGCTCCTCACCAGCGTCACTTTCAGTTTCCCGTCCGCCATGATGATCAGCCCATGATCTCTTCCAGGCTCTTGCCGCGCTTCGCCGCGATCTCCTCGGGCGAGCGGATCTTCGCCAGCGCGTTTATGGTGGCGCGCACGACGTTGATCGGGTTGCGCGAGCCGTAGCTCTTGGCGAGCACGTTACGCACGCCCGCGCACTCGAGCACCGCGCGCATGCCGCCGCCGGCGATGACCCCGGTGCCGTCGGAGGCGGGCTGCATGTACACGCGCGTCGCCCCGTGTGTTCCTGTGACCGCGTAATGCAGCGAATCGTTTCGCAGCGCCACGTTGATCAGGTTCTTGCGCGCACTCGTCATGGCCTTGGAAATCGCCACCGGCACCTCGCGCGCCTTGCCGAAGCCGTAGCCGACGCGCCCCGCGGTGTCACCCACCACCGTAAGGGCGGTGAAGCCGAACTGCCGGCCGCCCTTGACGACCTTCGCGGTGCGGTTGACGGCGACGAGCTTCTCGATGAACTCATCCGCCGGCTGGCCCTTCTCTGGTCTCGCCATAGTTGTGTTACCTGCTCAAAACTCAAGGCCCGCTTCGCGGGCCGCATCCGCGAGCGCCTTGACGCGCCCGTGGAACTGGAAGCCGGAGCGGTCGAAGGCAACCTTGCTCACCCCCGCCGCCTTGCTGCGCTCGGCGATCGCGCGCCCCACCGCCTTCGCCGCCGCGATGTTGCCGGTGCCCTTGAGCTCGCCGCGCACCGCCTTCTGCACGGTCGAGGCCGTCGCGATCACCCGCGCGCCCAAAGGGTCGGTGACCTGCGCGTAGATGTGGTTCGGCGTACGGTGCACGCTGAGCCGCGCGACCCCCAGGTCGCGGATGTGCGCACGAGCCTTGAGCGCGCGCCGCAGACGCCGCAGCTTCTTGGTGACGATCATTTTTTCTTGCCTTCCTTCAGCGAGATCCGCTCGCCGGCGTAGCGCACGCCCTTGCCCTTGTAGGGCTCGGGCGGGCGGATGCCGCGGATCTCGGCCGCCACCTGGCCAACTTTCTGCCGATCGATTCCCTTCACCACGATCTCGGTCTGGCTCGGGGTCTCGATGCTGATGCCCTCGGGGATCGGCACGCTCACCGGGTGCGAGAAGCCGAGGGTGAGGTTCAGGCTCTTGCCCTGCACCTGCGCGCGAAAACCCACCCCCACCAGCTCGAGCTTCTTCTCGTAGCCGCGCGTCACGCCGCGCACCATGTTGGCGAGGTGCGCGCGCGTGGCGCCGGCACGCGTGCGCGCCGGCCCGGGATCGGAGAATTTGATCTCGAGCTTCTTCTCGGTCTGCACCACCGACACGCCCGCACCCAGCGGCAGGCTGAGCGAGCCTTTAGCGCCCTTGATGGTCACCCCGGCGTCCGCGACGGTGGCGGTCACGCCCGCAGGTAACTCGACCGGAGACTTGGCAATTCTCGACATGAGGCTCTTCCCTATCTCAGGCGACGATGCACAGGACTTCCCCGCCCTGCCCCGCGGCGCGCGCCTGGCGGTCGGTCATCACGCCCTTCGGGGTCGAGACGATCGCCGTGCCCATGCCGCCGAGGATCTTCGGCAGCTCGTCCTTGCCGCGGTAAATGCGCAGGCCCGGACGGCTGACACGCTCGAGGCGGTCGATGACCGGGCGGCCTTCGAAATACTTCAGCCCAATCGTGAGGCGCGGCTTGCCGCCATCGGCATCGAGGCGGAAGTCGCTGATGTAGCCCTCCTCCTTCAGCACCTTGACGATGGCGGTCTTCAGGCGCGAGGAGGCGAGCTGCACTTCGTTCTTGCCTGCGGTCTGGCCGTTGCGGATGCGCGTCAGCAGGTCGGCGATCGGATCGGTCATGCTCATGCGGCGCCCCTCACCAGCTCGCCTTGGCGAGGCCCGGGATCTCGCCGCGGCTCGCGACCTCGCGGACCTTCACCCGCGAGAGGCCGAACTTGCGGTACACCCCGCGCGAGCGCCCGGTGATGGCGCAACGGTTGCGGTGCCGCGACGCACTGGCGTCGCGCGGCTGCGCCTGCAGCTGCGCCTGCGCGGCCACACGCTGCTCGGGCGAGCTCTTGGGGCTTCTGATCAGCTCCTTGAGCTTGGCGCGCTTCGCCGCGTACTTTTTCACGATCCCCGCGCGACGCTTCTCGCGCTCGACCATGCTCGTCTTCGCCATATAGGTATAGATTTCCGGTTACTTGCGGAACGGGAAGTTGAATGCCTCGAGCAACGCTCGCCCCATGCGATCGTCCCTGGCCGTCGTAGTGATGGTGATGTCCATGCCCCGTACCTGATCGATCTGGTCGTACTGGATCTCGGGGAAAATGATCTGCTCCTTGACCCCGAGCGAGTAGTTGCCCTGGCCGTCGAAGGAGCGCGGCGACACGCCGCGAAAGTCGCGGATGCGCGGCATTGCGATGCTGATCAGGCGGTCGAGGAACTCGTACATGCGCCGGCCACGCAGGGTGACCTTGGCGCCGACCGCGAGTCCCGCGCGGATCTTGAACGACGCGATCGCCTTGCGCGACTTGGTGATCTGCGGCTTCTGGCCGGTGATCTTGGTGAGATCGGCCACCGCCGCATCCATGATCTTCTTGTCGGCGACCGCTTCGCCGACCCCCATGTTGACGGTGATCTTGGCTATGCGCGGCACCTGCATGACGTTGGCGATCTTCAGCTCCGAGCGCAGCTTCGGAACGACCGTCTCGCGATAGAACTGGTGCAGCCGCGGTGGGCCCGTGGGCCGTGCGGGCGGGTCGTCCGCGGCCGGCGGGGCGGACGGCTGGGCCGCGTCCGGCTTCGCCGCCTTCGGCTGCTTGCCGGGCTTGCCTGCCCGGCCGCCGGCTTCTTTGCCTGCTGCTTCAGACATCGAGCATCTCTCCATTCGATTTGAAGAAGCGCACGCGCTTGCCGTCGGCGAGCGTCTTCACCCCGATGCGGTCCGCCTTCTTGGCGGCCGGGTTCCAGATCGCGACCTTCGAGACGTGCAGCGGCATCTCCTTCTCGATGATGCCGCCCTGCTTGCCGGCCTGCGGGTTGGGCTTGGTGTGCTTCTTCGCCATGTTGACGCTCTCGATCAGCACGCGTCCGTCGGCGAGCACCTGGATGACCGCGCCGCGCCGCCCCTTGTTGCGGCCCGAGAGCACGATCACCTGGTCGCCCTTGCGGATCTTTCTCATTTCACAGCACCTCGGGGGCGAGCGAGATGATCTTCATGAACTGCTGATTGCGCAGCTCGCGCGTCACCGGCCCGAAGATGCGCGTGCCGATCGGCTCGAGCTTGTTGGTCAGCAGCACCGCGGCGTTGCCGTCGAAGCGGATCAGCGAGCCGTCGGGACGGCGCACGCCGCGCGTGGTACGCACCACCACCGCGTCGTACACCTCGCCCTTCTTCACCTTGCCGCGCGGGATGGCGTCCTTGACGCTCACCTTGATGACATCGCCCACGTTGGCGTAACGCCGGCGCGTGCCACCGAGCACCTTGATACACATCAGGGTGCGCGCGCCGCTGTTGTCGGCGGCATTGAGCATGGTGCGCATCTGGATCATGACTCGAGCCTTTCAGCGCCCCGCGGCCTTCTCCACCACCTCGAGCAGCCGCCACGACTTGCGTCGCGACATCGGCCGGCAGGGGGTGATGGTGACCAGGTCGCCCTCATGCGAGGCGCCGTCCTCATCGTGCGCGAGCAGCTTGGTGGTGCGGCGCACGTACTTGCCATAGGCCGGATGCTTCACCAGACGCTGGATCTCGACCGCGATGGTCTTGCGCATCTTGCTGCTGACGACGCGCCCGGTGAGGGTGCGCGCGCCCCGGGGCTCCTCTGCCCCAACGACCGGCGGCGCCGTTACCGGCGCGGCCGTTGCCGGCGCGGGTGTTGCCTGCGTTGCAGTTGCCTGCGCGGGCGCCACCGGCACAGCCGTCTGCTCCGCGGCCGTCTCGGTTTCCCGGGTCTTGCTCTTTCGTGGGCTCACTTGTTGCCTCCGGCGCTCGCTGCCTGCTTCTCCTGCAGGACGGTTTTCAGGCGCGCGATATTGCGTCGCACCTTGCCGAACTGATCGGGCTTGGGTTGCTGCCCGGTAGCGCGCTGCATGCGCAACGCGAACTGCTCTTTGCGCAGCTTCACCAGCTCATCGGCGAGCTCCTCCGGCGACTTGCTGCGCAGCTCTTTGGCGTCCATCAGCGAACCTGCCGTTTCACGAACGAGGTGGACACGGAGAGCTTTGAGCCTGCCAGGCGAAACGCCTCACGGGCCGTGACCTCATCCACACCCTCCATCTCGAACAACACCTTGCCGGGCTGTACGCGGGCGACGTAGTACTCCACGTTCCCTTTGCCCGAGCCCATGCGCACCTCGAGCGGCTTCTTGCTGATCGGCACATCCGGAAACACGCGGATCCAGATCTGTCCGCCGCGCTTCACGTAGCGCGCCATCGCGCGCCGTGCGGCCTCGATCTCGCGCGCCGTCATGCGCGCGCGGCTGGTGGCCTTGAGGCCATATTCCCCGAAGGACACGCTGGCGCCGCGCTGCGCGAAGCCGGGGTTGCGCCCCTTGAACTGCTTGCGATACTTGCTGCGTTTAGGCTGGAGCATGAGCGGTTCTTAGCCTCAGGCCTGCGAGGGCGTCTCGGTCGCCAGCGCATCGGGCGCGCTGGCCGGGGCAGCGCTGGCCGGCGCGGCGGCGGGCGTAGCAGCAGCCGGTGCAGTGACCGGCGCGGCGGCGGCGGGCGCGGCGGCGGCGGGCGCAGCGGCGGCCGGTGCAGTGACCGGTGCGGCGGCGGCCGGCGCGGCTTCGCCTTCGGCGGCCTGCGCCAGATCGCTCTTGTCGAACACCTCCCCCTTGAAGATCCACACCTTGACGCCGATCACGCCGTAGGTGGTATTCGCCTCGGAGAGACCGTAGTCGATGTCCGCGCGGAAGGTGTGCAGCGGGACGCGCCCCTCGCGGTACCACTCGGTGCGCGCGATTTCCGAGCCGTTGAGGCGCCCGGAGACGCGCACCTTGATCCCGAGCGCGCCGCTTCTCATGGTGCTCATCACCGCGCGCTTCATGGCACGGCGGAACATCACCCGCTTCTCGATCTGCTGCGCGATGGAATCGGCGACCAGCTGCGAGTCGAGCTCGGGCTTTCTGATCTCGGCGATGTTGAGGCGCACATCATTGATGGTCATGGCGAGGAGCGCCGCGGTTTCCTGGCGCAGCTTCTCGATGTCCTCGCCCTTCTTGCCGATGACGATGCCGGGGCGTGCGGTCTGGATGGTGATGTTGACCTTCTTCGCGGCGCGCTCGATGTGAATGCGGCTGACGGAAGCCTCTTTCAGCTTCTCCTTGAGGAACTCGCGCACGCGGAAATCGGTGTGCACCTGCAGCGGGAACTGCTTCTTGCCGGCGTACCAGCGGCTGCTCCAGTCGCGGGTGATCCCGAGACGTATCCCCAGCGGATTGACCTTCTGACCCATGCGTTAATCCTTCTTGCCGTCGCTGACGCCCACGGTGATGTGACTGTTGCGCTTGATGATGCGGGCCCCGCGCCCCTTGGCGCGCGCATGGAAGCGCTTGAGCGAGGGCGCCGCATCCACGTGGATCAGCGACACTTTGAGCTCGTCGATGTCGGCGCCGTGATTGTGCTCGGCGTTGGCGACCGCGGATTCGAGCACCTTGCGCACCAGCTTCGCGCCCTTCTTCGGCATGAACTTCAGCGTCGAGATCGCATTGCCGACGCTCTGGCCGCGCACCACGTCGGCCAACAGCCGGCACTTCTGCGGAGAGATGCGCGCGTAGCGCAGTTTGCAGGTGACTTGCATCGTGTCCGTGTCCTCGGTGCGCCTCAGGTGGGGGCGGCGGCGGCCTCCACCTTGCGATCGCCCGAGTGCGCCTTGAAGGTGCGGGTCGGTGCGAACTCGCCGAGCTTGTGGCCGACCATGTTCTCGGTGATCAGCACCGGGATGTGCTGGCGGCCGTTGTGCACGGCGATGGTGAGCCCCACCATCTCCGGCACCACCATCGAGCGGCGCGACCAGGTCTTGATGGGCTTGCGGTCGTTGCGGGCGGCCGCCACCTGCACCTTCTTTGCCAGGTGCAGATCGACGAACGGCCCTTTCTTCAGTGAACGTGGCATGTGGCTCTCTTCAGCTGCGCGCTCATGTGTCGGTTAGCGGATGCGGTTCTGGCGGCGCTGGACGATCATGTTGTCGGTGCGCTTGTTGTGACGGGTCTTCAGCCCCTTGGTGTTCCAGCCCCATGGCGATACCGGGTGGGGATTGCCCTGGCCGGACTTGCCCTCGCCGCCGCCGTGCGGATGATCGACCGGGTTCATGGCGAGCCCGCGCACCGTCGGGCGCACGCCGCGCCAGCGCTTGGCGCCGGCCTTGCCGTAGCTGCGCAGATTGTGCTCATCGTTCCCCACCTCGCCGATGGTGGCGCGGCAGTCGATGTGCACCTTGCGCGTCTCGCCGGATTTCAGGCGCAGGTACGCGTAGATGCCTTCGCGCGCGGTGAAGGACACGGAAGCTCCCGCGCTGCGCGCCAGCTGTCCGCCGCGGCCGGGTTTCATCTCCACGTTGTGCACTGTGGAGCCCACCGGGACGTGGCGCAGCGACATCGCGTTGCCCGCCTTGATCGGGGCATCCGCGCCCGAGCGCACCTCGTCGCCCGCCTTCAGGCCCTTGGGCGCGAGAATGTAGCGCCACTCGCCGTCGGGGTACTTGATGAGCGCGATGTGGCTGGTGCGGTTCGGATCGTACTCCAGCTGCTCGACCACGCCGGTAATGCCATCCTTGTCGCGCTTGAAGTCGATGATGCGGTACTTCTGGCGCGTGCCGCCGCCGTGATGGCGCGTGGTGATGCGGCCGAAGTGGTTGCGTCCGCCGGTCTTGCTCTGGTGCGCGGTGAGCGCCATGCGCGGTCCGCCCTTGTGCAGGTGCGAGCGATCCACCTTGACCACGGCGCGCGTGCCGGGTGTGCGGGGCTTGTACTTGATGAGAGCCATGCGAATTCGTCCTGTCAGGCCTTGGCGCGCGCTTCGTAGTCGATCGTCTGGCCGCTCGCGAGACTCACGTAGGCCTTCTTCCAGTCCTGGGTGCGGCCCTGCGTGCGGCCGAAGCGGCGCGTCTTGCCCGGCTCGTTCACCACCTGCACGCCTGCGACCTTGACGTCGAACATCAGCTCGACCGCCTTGGCGATATCGGTCTTGGTCGCATCGCGGCGCACGCGGAAGGTGTACTGGTTGTGGTTCTGCATCGCGAGCGAGGTCTTCTCCGTCACATGCGGAGCGATCAGCACGCTCATCAGCTGCTCGCGGTTCATACCAGGGCCTGCGGCCCGGATCTCACGGGTTGCAGGCGCTCCTCGATAAGCTTGACCGCGCCCACGGTCATCAGCACCTTGTCGTACGCGGCGAGCGACAGCGGATTGAGCGCCGGCACTTCGATCACCTCGACGTGCGGCAGGTTGCGCGCGGCGAGCAGGAGCTTCTCGTCGGTGGCTTCCACCACGATCAGCACCGAGGGGAGCGACCAGGCCTTCAGCTGCTGCGCGAGCAGCTTCGTCTTCGGCGCCGTCAGCTCGATGCCGTCCGTCACCAGCAGCCGCTCAGTGCGCGCCAGCTCCGAGAGCAGCGAGCGGATGGCGCCGCGGTACATCTTGCGGTTGACCTTCTGCGTGAAATCGCGCGGCTTGGCCGCAAACGTCCGGCCGCCGCCGATCCACAGCGGCGAGCGGCTGGAGCCGACGCGCGCCTGGCCGGTGCCCTTCTGCGCCCAGGGCTTTCTGCCGCCGCCGCGCACCTCGGCGCGTGATTTCTGCGCCTTGGTGCCCGCGCGGCCGGCGGCGCGGTACGCGGTGATCACCTGGTGCACCAGCGCTTCGTTGAACTTGCCGCCGAAGGCGGCTTCCGACACCTGCAGCGTGGTCTCGCCGTTGACTGACTTGAGTTTCATGGCCGTGAGCTCTCGCACCGCTTACTTCTTGCCGGCCCTGGCGGGATCCTTCGAAACCGCACCGGCCTTGATCGGCGTCACGGTCTTGCGGTTCGCGCGACGCGCGGCCTTGAGCGAGGCGCGCACGATCACCTGGCCACCTTCCGCGCCCGGTACCGCGCCGCGGATCAGCAGCAGATTGCGCTCGAGGTCCACCTGCACCACGCGCAGGTTCTCGGTCGTGCGGCGCATGACCCCCATGTGACCTGACATGCGCCGGCCCTTGAATACACGCCCTGGCGTCTGGCGTTGACCGATCGAGCCGGGTGCACGGTGCGACAGCGAGTTGCCGTGGGAGGCCATGCCGCCGGCGAAGTTGTGACGCTTCATGACGCCCGCGAAGCCCTTGCCGATCGTCGTGCCGGTGACGTCGACCTTCTCGCCTTCCTTGAAGATGTCGGCCTTGATCTCGCTACCGGCCTTGAGCTCGGTCTTGTCGGCGTCAGTGAGACGGAACTCGACCAGCGCCTGTCCCGGGGCGACATTGGCGCGCGCGTAGTGGCCGTTCACGGCCTTGGAGTACAGCTGCGGACGGCGCGTGCCGTAGGTCACCTGCACGGCGCGATAGCCCTCTTTGTCCTGCGTCTTCACCTGCGTGACGCGATTCGGCAGAACCTCGATCACGGTTACCGGGACGGTTTCCCCGGCGTCGGTGAACACGCGCGTCATGCCGGCCTTGCGGCCGACCAGTCCGATACCCATCTGATTCCTCTCATCCCGCGGCGCGAAGCGCCCCTCGCGGGCGCCGCGCCAAGTCCCCTCGGTCAAGGGCTAAGCCATTGAGACAACAGGAGATTTGCACAGCCTGCAGGCCGTGCTGGTCTCGAGTGGTCTTGGAGCGTTACGCAAAGCCCGAAAGGGCTTGCTCCAACCTCGCCCGATGCCGCTTGAGCGACCGGCCTTCCAGTTACAGGCACCCCACGAAATTGGCCATTCCGCGCCCAGTCGCGCAAGCCGTCCAGGAAGACGGCCAATTTCGTGGGGCCCGCGCCGGGGGCCGAAAAGGGCGCGCAGTATAGGCGCGCCGCTGTACCCAATCAACTGAAAATGCCGGGCATCGGCGCTGCGGCGCTGCCCCGAGACCAGCCCGCTGGCGCGGGCTCAGTTCAGCTTGATCTGCACGTCCACGCCCGCGGGAAGCTCGAGCTTCATGAGGGCGTCCACCGTCTTGTCGGTGGGGTTCATGATGTCCATGAGGCGCTTGTGGGTGCGCAGCTCGAACTGGTCGCGCGCGTCCTTGTCCGCGTGCGGGGAGACGAGCACCGTGAAGCGCTCCATCTTGGTCGGCAGCGGCACCGGGCCTTTCACGGTCGCGCCGGTGCGCTTGGCCGTCTCGACGATCTCCTTCGCGGAGCTGTCGATCAGGCGATGGTCGAACGCCTTCAGACGAATGCGGATATTTTGATTGGCCATATGAACCACCCCACGAAATCGAGCCCGTCGCGACAACTGAGCGCGTGCCGATCGGCAAGACGCTCGATTTCGTGGGGACCCCGGTTAAGAGAAGAAACCTCCCGGTCACCTACTTCAAGATCTTCGCCACGACGCCGGCGCCGACGGTCTTGCCGCCCTCGCGGATCGCAAAGCGCAGTCCGTCCTCCATCGCAATCGGGCTGATCAGCTCGATCGTCATCTTGATGTTGTCCCCGGGCATCACCATCTCCACCCCGGCCGGCAACTCGATCGTCCCCGTCACGTCCGTGGTGCGAAAGTAAAACTGCGGCCGATAGCCCTTGAAGAACGGCGTGTGCCGCCCGCCCTCCTCCTTCGTCAGCACGTACACCTCGCACTCAAAGTGCGTGTGCGGAGTGATGCTGCCGGGTTTCGCCAGCACCTGCCCGCGCTCGACCTCCTCGCGCTTCGTGCCGCGCAACAGCACCCCCACGTTGTCCCCCGCCCGCCCCTCATCGAGAAGCTTGCGGAACATCTCCACCCCGGTGCACACCGTCTTCATCGTGGGCTTGAGCCCCACAATCTCCACCTCATCGTTCACCTTGACGATCCCGCGCTCGATGCGCCCGGTGACCACCGTGCCTCGCCCTGAAATCGAGAACACATCCTCCACCGGCATCAAAAAGGGCTTCTCAACCTCGCGCTTCGGAATCGGAATGTACTTGTCCATCTCCTCCACCAGCCTCACCACCGAGGGCACCCCGATCTCGCTCTTATCCCCCTCGAGCGCCTTGAGTGCCGAACCGATGATGATCGGGGTCTTGTCGCCGGGAAACTTGTACACCGTCAGCAGCTCGCGCACCTCCATCTCCACCAGCTCGAGCAACTCCTTGTCATCAACCATGTCCGCCTTGTTCATGTACACCACCATGTACGGCACCCCCACCTGGCGCGCCAGCAGGATGTGCTCGCGCGTCTGCGGCATCGGACCATCCGCCGCCGATACCACCAGGATCGCCCCATCCATCTGCGCCGCCCCGGTGATCATGTTCTTCACGTAGTCGGCGTGCCCCGGGCAGTCCACGTGTGCGTAGTGGCGGTTCTTGCTCTGGTACTCCACGTGCGCGGTCGAGATCGTGATCCCGCGCGCCTTCTCCTCGGGCGCCTTGTCGATCTGGTCATACGCCACAAACGTGCCCCCATAGGTCTCGGCCATCACCTTGGTCAGCGCCGCAGTCGAGTGTCGTCTTCCCATGATCCACGTGACCAATCGTGCCCACATTTACGTGCGGCTTGTTGCGCTCGAATTTCTCTTTGGACATGGCGTATTTCCTTACCTGACACTTTACTTCTTGATGATGCCGTCGGCGATGTTGGGCGGCACTTCCACGTATTTGGCGAACTCCATGGTGAAGGTGGCGCGCCCCTGGCTCATCGAGCGCACGGTGGTCGCATAGCCGAACATCTCCGACAGCGGCACGTCGGCCGTAATCGCCTTGCCGGCCGGCGTCTCATCCATGCCGGTGATCTGGCCGCGGCGGCGGTTGAGGTCGCCGATCACATCCCCCGAGTACTCCTCCGGAGTCACCACTTCGACCTTCATGATGGGCTCGAGCAGCACCGGTTTCGCGCGCTTGAAGCCCTCCTTGAAGCCGATCGAACCGGCGATCTTGAACGCCATCTCGTTCGAGTCGACGTCGTGGTAGGAGCCGTCGAACAGCGTCACCTTAACGTCCACCACCGGGTAGCCGGCAATGACGCCGGTCTCGACCGCCTCCTTGATGCCCTTGTCCACCGCCGGCACGTACTCGCGCGGCACGCTGCCGCCGACGACGCCGTTGATGAACTCGTAGCCCTTGCCCTGCGCGTTCGGCTCGAGCTTCAGCCACACGTGACCGTACTGGCCGCGCCCGCCGGACTGGCGGATGAACTTGCCCTCGCTCTCGACCTTGGCGCGGATGGTCTCGCGGTAGGCGACCTGCGGCTTGCCGACGTTCGCCTCGACCTTGAACTCGCGCTTCATGCGATCGACGATGATCTCCAGGTGCAGCTCGCCCATGCCGGAGATGATGGTCTGCCCGGACTCCTGGTCGGTGTGCACCCGGAACGAGGGGTCTTCCTTGGCGAGCCGCTGCAGCGCCAGGCCCATTTTTTCCTGGTCCGCTTTGGTCTTCGGCTCCACGGCCACGGAAATCACCGGGTCGGGGAACTCCATCTTCTCGAGCGTGATGACCTTGTGGAGGTCGCACAGCGTGTCGCCGGTGATGACGTCCTTCAGTCCGACCGCTGCAGCGATATCGCCCGCGAGCACCTCCTTGATCTCGGTGCGCTCGCTCGCGTGCATCTGCAGCAGTCGCCCGATACGCTCCTTGCGGTCCTTGGTCGGCGCGAACACGGTGTCGCCGGAGTTCAGCACCCCGGAGTAGACCCGGAAGAAGGTGAGATTGCCGACGAACGGGTCGTTGAGGATCTTGAAGGCGAGGGCGGCGAACGGCTCGTCATCGCTCGCCTTGCGGGTGGCGGGGTGGCCGCGGTCATCGATGCCGGTGACGTCCGGCATGTCGACCGGCGAGGGCATGAACTCGATGACGGCATCGAGCAGCGCCTGCACACCCTTGTTCTTGAAGGCCGAGCCGCACATGCACAGCACCAGCTCGTTGCGGATCGAGCGCGCGCGCAGCCCCTGGCGAATCTCGGCATCCGACAGCTGCTCGTGTTCGAGGTACTTGTGCATCAGCGTGTCGTTGGCCTCGGCCGCAGCCTCGATCATCTTGTTGCGGTACTCGGCCGCCTCATCCTTGAGGCTCGCAGGGATGTCGCGATACTCGAACTTCATCCCCTGGGTCGCCATGTCCCAGTAGATGGCCTTCATGCGGATGAGATCGACGACGCCCTCGAAGTTCTCCTCGGCGCCGATCGGCAGCTGGATCGCGACCGGATTGGCGCGCAGCCGCGAACGTATCATGTCGACGACGCGCAGGAAGTTCGCACCCGCGCGGTCCATCTTGTTGACGAAGCAGATGCGCGGCACGCGGTACTTGTTCATCTGCCGCCACACCGTCTCCGACTGCGGCTGCACGCCCGCGACCGAATCGAACAGCGCGACCGCGCTGTCGAGCACGCGCAGCGAGCGCTCCACTTCGATGGTGAAGTCGACGTGCCCCGGGGTGTCGAGGATGTTGATGCGGTGCTCGGGGAAGCTGTTGTCCATCCCCTTCCAGAAGCAGGTGGTGGCCGCGGCGGTGATGGTGATGCCGCGCTCCTGTTCCTGCTCCATGTAATCCATCACGGCCGCGCCGTCATGGACCTCACCGATCTTGTGCGAGACGCCGGTGTAAAACAGGATGCGCTCGGTCGTAGTCGTCTTCCCCGCGTCGATGTGAGCGGAGATGCCGATGTTCCGATAGAGCTCGATAGGCGTCGCGCGTGCCACAGTTCAAGTCCTAAGGCTCTTTACCAGCGGTAGTGGGCGAAAGCCTTGTTGGCCTCCGCCATGCGATGCGTATCCTCGCGCTTGCGCACGGCCGCTCCGCGGTTCTCGGAGGCGTCCATCAGCTCGTGCGCCAGGCGAAACGCCATGGATTTCTCGCTGCGGTCACGGGCGGCCTCGATAACCCAGCGCATCGCCAGTGTCTGGCGGCGAGTGGCGCGCACTTCAACCGGCACCTGGTAGGTGGCGCCGCCGACGCGGCGCGACTTCACTTCGACCACCGGCTTGACGTTGTCGAGCGCGGTGGAGAGCACCTCGATCGCTTCGCCCCCCTGCTTGCCGGTCTTCTCGGCAATGCGCTCGAGTGCCCCGTAAATGATGCTCTCGGCGGCGGACTTCTTGCCGTTCTTCATGACGACGTTCATGAACTTGGCAAGCATCTGGTTGTTGTACTTCGGGTCCGGGAGAATGGTACGGACCGGGGCCTGGGCTCGGCGGGACATAAGCGTTTACCCCTTAAGTCTTCGGGCGCTTGGCGCCGTATTTCGAGCGACTCTGCTTACGCTCGCTGACGCCGGCGCAGTCGAGCGTGCCGCGCACGGTGTGATAGCGCACACCTGGCAGGTCCTTCACGCGGCCGCCGCGGATCAGCACCACCGAGTGCTCCTGCAGGTTGTGGCCTTCGCCGCCGATGTAGCTGGTGACTTCGTAGCCGTTGGTAAGGCGCACGCGGCAGACCTTGCGCAGCGCCGAGTTCGGCTTCTTCGGCGTCGTCGTATAGACACGCGTGCAGACGCCGCGCTTCTGCGGCGAGGCCCCGAGCGCCGGCACCTTGGTTTTCTCTTTCCCCAGCCGGCGTGGTTGCCGGATGAGCTGACCCGTGGTCGCCATTGGTTCTCCTGTCTCCTCGCGCGATAAAGCGACCCTCAGAGAAACACCGGGCCGCCTTCGTGAGGCGGCCCGGTACTCGTAAGTCGCTGTTTCCGGTGCCGGCGTTGCTTGAGGGCCGGCCCGACAAAGGCGGGCGATTCTAGGTACGGGCCCCGGGAGTGTCAACCGGCGTGCGGGCCGCGCCCGCAGGGTGCAATTGCTTTGTCGCCAAGGGCCATTAGGATACGCATAAAACGGACACAGGCCACTCTAAGGGGCCTGCCTCCCCCGAATGACGTCATTTCGCCTCCATCGACCGGCCCTGGCGCGGTGGCTTGCCGGCTGGGCCGCCTGCCTGCCGCTGGTAGCGGGCGCGGCCACCGAGGGCCCGGGCATGGAGGGTCTGGTCCCGGACCTTCCCCCCATTGCCCAGCTCCCGCCGGGCAACGGCTCGCCGCTCGCCGTCCGGGTCCTCGACTCCTCCGCCGGCGATCCGCCGGCGGAGGCGGTGACCGGGGGCGGGCTCGACCCGCATTTCGGCCCATTCGGCTCGCACGGCTCGCATTTCATTACCACGCCCCTGTGGTTTCGCCTGCCGCCCCTGGGTTCGGCACCCTCGGCCGCGGGCGGCGAAACCCCGGTGCTCCTCGCCCGCGCGGGCCTCGACCAGCCGGTGGAAGTCTTCGCCCGGCGCAGGGGTCGGAGCGTGCCACTGACGCCGACCGCGGTGATTCCGCAGTTCGGCGGCGCCCAGGACACGGTCTTCACGCTCCCCATGGGCCTCGATCCGGGCGCACCGCTCTACGCCCGTGTCACGCGGATCGGGCGCGCAACGACCGATCTGCACTTCTCCATCTCGACGCTCGCGCGCACGCTCGACACCGCCGCCACCCATGCGTGCGTCATCGCGCTCGCGTTCGGGGCGCTGATGGCGATGTCGCTCTCGACGCTGCTGGTGCGTTTCCTGCTCACCGACCGGCTGTACCCGCTCTATGGCACGCTCTTCTCACTGCAGGCGCTGTATCTCGCCTACTTCTCGGGCCAGGGCTTTCACTGGCCGATTCTTTCTTATGCGCGGCCGTTGTCCTCCTACGCCTGGAACGTACCGGTCGCCATCAGCGCCGCGGCTTCGGCACTGTTCGTGCGCGAGTTCGCCAACCTGCGGCTGTTCTCGCCGCAGGTGTACCGCGCCTTCGGCTGGCTCGCCGTCGCGTTCGTCGCTCTCGCCGCCTCGAACGTCCTGCGCGTCATCGGCCTGGCGCCGCTCATTGCGACGGTGGGCAATCTCATGTTCCTCGGCAGCGCGATCTTCACGCTGGTGGTGGTGTTCCTCGCCTGGCGCGCCGGCAACCGGGCCGCCGGTTGGTTCCTTATCGCCTGGGCGCTGCTGTGCACGTTCCAGATCCTCACCGCGATACGGCTGCTGTATGCGCGCGCCGACGATGTCGGCGGACTCCTCTATTACGGGCTCGCGCCCTCGATGGTGGCCGCAGCGGTGCTGATCGCGCTTGGCACCTCGGACCGGGTGCGCCAGCAGTCGCTCGCGCTCACCGACGCGGAACGTCGCGCACAGACTGACCCGCTCACCGGTGTGCTCAACCGCCGCTCGCTCATCGAACATCTCGATGCCGCCTGCATGCGCGACAAGGTGCGCGGCCTGCCGCTGTCGGTGCTGTTCATCGACCTGGATCACTTCAAGCAGATCAACGACTCCTACGGCCACGCCGCAGGCGATGCCTGCCTCGCCGCCATCATCCCGCCGATCCACGCGGAGCTGCGCCAGTCGGACGTCATCGGTCGCTACGGCGGGGAGGAGTTCGTGGTGATCCTGAGCGGCGCGGACGCCGCCGCTGCCCGTCCGATCGCCGAGCGCATCTGCAGGCGCGTGGCCGCGGTGGGCATCGGGGGCTTCGGCGCGCCCATCAACCTCACCTGCAGCATCGGGGTGGCGGCGAGCGATACGGTGCACGTGTGGGGCCAGCACCTGCTCGCGCAGGCCGACAACGCGCAGTACGCCGCCAAGCGCTCGGGGCGCAACTGCGTGCAGCTCGCCACGGCGCTGGCATAGCCGCGTGGAAATCCGCTGCGCTGTCCCCGCCGATGTCCCGCCGCTGCTGGATCTCATCCGCCGCTACTGGGATTTCGAGGGGATCAAGGGCTTCGAGGCGCTGCGCATCGAGCTGGTGCTGCAGCGGCTGCTCGCCGAGCCGGGAGCCGGGCTGATCTGGGTGGCCGAGTCGCAGCGTGCGCTGGTCGGTTATCTGATCGTGGTGCTGGTCATGAGCGTCGAGCACCGGGGCCTCATGGGCGAGATCGACGAGTTCTTCGTGCTGCCCGCGGCGCGTTCCCAGGGCACGGGATCGCAGTTGCTCGCGGCGGCCGAGACGGCGCTGGCGCGGCGCGGCTGTGTCAGGTTGCAGCTGCAACTGGCCAGCGCCAACAGCGCGGCACGCAGCTTCTATCAGCGCCGTGGGTATGGCGCGCGTGCCGGTTATGAGCTGCTCGACAAGCCGCTGGCGTGAGAAATCCGCGCCCGCGCGCACGTGCCGATCCGGTCATACTGACGCCCACTGGCACCTGAAATCCATGTGGGAGGCAGTCGCTGCATGTCCATCCTGAGCTCTCGCGCCCATCACGTCCTGCTCGCGCTCACCGCCTGCGCCGTCGCCGCGCTCGCCTGCCCCACCGCCCGGGCGGACCGTTACAGCGACGCCGTGGCGCATCCCGGGCGTCCCACGGAGGACATCAAGCGCGATGAGCTCGATCACCCCGCGGAAGTGCTGCGGCTCGCCGGGATCCGTCCGCGCATGGTGGTCGCGGATTTCCTCGCGGCCGACGGTTACTACAGCGAGCTGTTGAGTTACATCGTGGGCCCGAAGGGGCACGTGTATCTGCTCAACAACGCCGCCTATGAGCAGTGGAGCGACAACCAGTGGCAGCGGCGGCTCGTCGGACAGCGGCTGCCGAACGTCGAGCATCGCACGATAGACGTGCACTACCTGGGCCTGCCCGCGCGCTCGCTCGATGCGATTCTCCTCATCAAGGTGTATCACGATCTGTACTGGCAGCCGAACAAGGGCCCGTGGCCCAAGATCGATCCCGATGCGGTGCTGACCGAGATCGCGCGCGTGGTGAAGCCGGGCGGGATCCTGCTGCTGGTCGATCACTCCGCGAAGCCCGGCACCGGCAGCGCCGATGCCGGCACGCTGCACCGCATCGATGAAGACTACGCGCGGCGCGACTTCGAGAAGCACGGCTTCGTTTTCGTGCGCAGCAGCGAGCTGCTGCGCCGTCCGGACGACCCGCGCACGCTCATCACCTACCAGGGAGAGATGGTCGGCAAGACCGACCGCTTCGTGATGGTGTTTCGCAGGAGCCCGCCGCCGCGTTCGGGTAAGCCGAAACGCCCGCACGGCTGAGCTACAATCGCAGAGCCATCGATGGCGAGCCGATCCGCGGATGATCCGTACGACCTCGCCCGCTACGTGAGCGCGCAGCAGCCGGTGTACGCGCAGGTGTGCGCCGAGCTCGCAGCCGCTCGCAAGCAGACTCACTGGATGTGGTTCATCTTTCCGCAGCTCAAGGCACTGGGATCGAGCCCGACCGCGAAGCACTACGGCATCGGCTCGCTTACGGAAGCGCGCGCGTATCTGGCGCACCCGCTGCTCGGTGCGCGGCTGCGCGAATGTACCGCCCTCGTGAACGCCCTCCAGGGCGCCAGCGCGCAGGCGATCTTCGGCTACCCGGATTACCTGAAGTTCTGCTCGTGCATGACGCTCTTCGCGTACGCCGCCGGCGAGCACACGCACCCCGGGCCGGCTCGCAGCACCGACGCCTTCAGCGCAGCCCTCGAGCGCTACTACGCCGGTGAAGCCGATCCGCTCACGGTAAGGCTCCTCGGGGCGGGCTGAAGCATCTCGCTCCTAGGGCTTGCTGAACTTCAGGATGAACTGGTCGGTGTGGCCACGAATGGACGGATCGAACACCTTCGCGGTGTGCGGATCACTCGTGTTGCGCACAACCTCGCTCATGCCCACGAGCTTGAACCCCACCGACCCGACCTCGGTCATCACCGCCTGCGGATCGATGCGATGCAGCGTTGAGGTATCGCGGAAGCCGGAGCCGGCCTCCGCGGCGTGATCGAGCACCAGGTAGATGCCGCCGGGCTTCAGTGCGTTGAACACCGCCTTGTCGATATTGATGACATCGACGTTGGGCAGGTTGTGAAAGTCATGGTAGTTCTGGGAGGTCCATACCAGGTCGACGTCCCGAGGGAGCGAGAGCTCCGCGGCGGGCTGCACCAGCACCGTGACGTTAGCGTAGTGTGCGTCGGCCGCGATCGTCTGCACGGCTGCGGCGGGAGCCGCCGCATCCGGGGGCGCGTCCGGCCGCGGTGGCAAGGCCAACGCGTACACTTTGCCCTTCGGGCCGACCACTGCGCTCAGCAGGCGGGTGTAATAGCCCCTGCCGGGGAGGAGCTCGACCACCCGAGCGCCGGGCTTGATCCCTGCGAACGCGAGAGTCGCGGCGGGCTTGCGGTTGGCGTCGCGCTCTTTGTCTGTATCGGGTCGCGCGCTGTCAGCGACCGCGGCGCTGATGTATGCGGGCACGGGGGCTGCGGCGCAGGCGCCGCGGCGGCGGCAAGGGCCAGGGCCAGCGCGGATGCGGTGGCAAGGATCGATGTGCGTTGCATGGATCGCCCTCCTTGAGAGCCGATCGCTTTGTTGAGCGGGTCACTCTATACCAGCTCCCAGGTCTCGCCCCAGCTCCCGCCCGGGGGTTCTGTGGCAGAATCCGCCCCGCCCAAGCTGCCCCGACTGCTGGAGAGTGCCGCTCATGACCCCGGCTTTGCGCCTGACGCTCTACGGCTGCCTCGCCGCCTGCCTGCTCGCGCCCGGCGCGCTCGCTACCCCGAAAGCGCCCGACGAGCCGAGCCCCGCGATCTCCCACGAGGCGGAGAACACGGTGGTCAAGGTGTTCTCGACCATACGGCGGCCGGACGTGGCGCGGCCCTGGAGCAAGGCCTCACCGCTGGAGGCGACAGGCTCGGGCGTCATCATCGAGGGCAAGCGCATCCTCACCAATGCGCATGTCGTGGCGTATGCCAGTCAGGTGCAGGTGCAGAGCACCCAGGCCGGCGACAAGATGGCCGCGAGCGTCGCGGCGGTGGCGCCCGGCATCGATCTCGCCATTCTCAAGCTCGACGACGAGTCATTCTTCGCCAACCGCCCGCCGCTGCCGCGCGCCAGCGTGCTGCCCCAGATCAAGGACCCGGTGCTGGCGTACGGCTTCCCGACCGGCGGCACGTCGCTCTCGATCACCCGCGGCATCGTCTCGCGCATCGAGTTCGTGCCCTATGCGTTGCTGACCTCGGGGCTGCGCATCCAGATCGACGCGGCCGTCAACCCGGGCAACAGCGGCGGGCCGGCGATCGCCTACGACAAGATGATCGGCCTCGTCTTCAGTCATCTGGCGAACTCGGAGAACATCGGCTACATCATTCCGAACGAGGAGATCGAGTTGTTCCTCAAGGGCGTCGCCGACGGACACTACGACGGCAAGCCCGGGATGTACGACGACCTGCAGACACTGGAGAACCCGGCGCTGCGCGGCCTGCTGAAGCTGGACAACTCGGTGCGCGGAATGATCGTGCACCGTGTGGACGACAGCAGCCCCGCGTACCCCCTCAAGCAGTGGGACGTGATCATGCGTATCGGCGATCACCCGATCGACGACGAGGGCATGGTCTGGATCCGCAACAATCTGCGCGTGAGCTTCCGCTATCTCATCCAGCAGACGGCCCATGACGGCACCGTGCCGCTCACCGTCGTGCGCGCGGACAAGACCGAGCAGATCCGGATGCCGGTGCCGACGCACCGGCCGCTGCTGATCGACTCGCTGCAGGACAGCTATCCCTCCTACTTCATTCTCGGGCCGCTGGTGTTCGAGCGCGCCACCCTGGAGACGTTGCAGCTCATCCGCAACCGCGGCCAGACGCTGGTCGGCAACCCCCTGGTGGCGCGGCTCGGCGAGCGACCCGATGCCGAGCGCGAGGAGCTCGTGATCGTCCCCGCCCCGCTCTTCCCGCATGCGCTCTCGAAGGGCTACGGTGATCCCACCGGCTCGATCGTCAAGTCCGTCAACGGCACGCCGGTGCGCAGTCTCGCGCACCTGGTGGCGCTGCTGCGCGACCTGAAGGATGAGTTCCTCACGGTGGACTTTGACAATCGCGGCAGCGAGGCGCTGGTGTTCCCGCACGCGCAGCTGGTGGCCTCGACCGAGTCGATCCTCACCGACAACGGCGTGCGCGCGCAGGGCTCACCTGACATGCTGAAGATCTGGGAAGGAAAGTAGCCGGGGCAGGAGGGACCGCATGGGCAACAGTACACGCGCTGGGAGGCTGCGCCGGACTCGCGTCCGGCTGGTCGCCCCGCTGCTGGCGGGTGCGCTGATGGCGATGCCGGCGCCCGGCGCTGCGCCGCCGCCGGACAGCGCGGCCGCTTCATCCGGTTTTCGTCCGGTGGAGATCCTCACGGGGTCGGATCCGGCTTGCGAGACTGTGCGCGGCGAGCTCGCCGGGCACTGGCAGGGCCACGGCTTCGACGAGGAGCCGCAGTGGAAGGACACCGACTTCGTGGTTCCGCGCGAGCTGGGCGATGCCGAGGAAGCGGACGTCGATTTCTACAACGACGGCAAGCTCTCGCGCGTGCTCATCAATTACTACAGCAGCCAGTACATGACGGGCTCGTCGCTCCTGGTGCAACACGGACGCTCGGCGGAGAAAGTGGACCTCGCGATCAGCGATCCGCTCGAGGACCCCGACGCCTGGTTCATTCCCTGCCAGCTGCAGGGCAGGCGCTTTCCGCTACGGGAGTGTCCGCCGTTTTCGCAGCAAAACGACGACGTCGGATTGACAGTGTCATGGGCGGAGCGCAGCCGCCACGTGCACTTCGTCGGTCGCTACTCGGACCTGGCGCTGGTGCGCCTTCACGACACCACGTTCATCGTGGTGACGGGGTCCTCACCGGAGGCGCTGGGATACGCCGCGGTACTCAAGCCGCTCCCGACCCGCACCTTCAGCACGACCTGCGTGTTGCAGCGTCACTGAGGCACTCGCACAGCCGCTATCTCGCGCAGCGCCTCCGTTTTGATCTCGGATAGCTGCATGACATCCGCCTGCGGGGTGTGGTAGAGCGAGCGCAGCAGCGCCTGATCCCAGCGGCTCAAGCCCGCCGCGGGCTCCCCGCCCGACGCTGTAAACAGGCGCAGGATCGTGGGCGCCACCCCCAGGTCCTTGTCCAGATTGACCTCGGCAAGGCCGACCATGGCAATGTAGTCGGCGAGCTGCCCGACGGTGAGCGCGCTAACGCGATTGGTGTCGACCACCACGATGGCGGTCGCGATCCCGCGGACGTCGTCATGGCGCAGCCGCGATCCGTAGGCGTGCGAATTCGTCGGGTACTGCTGGACGGCCCCGGGGCTGCCGAACGTCTCGCTGTAGAAAGCCGCTCCGTCGGCGCCGGTGAATTCGGCGTTGTACCAGACGCGCACCGGGCGCGGCGTATTGAGGAAACGCTTCACCGGCATCGCGCCTTCGCGCGTGCTGAACAGGCGCGGGTCGCGGCGCTGCCACTTGTCGAGCAGCCGCAACGGATCACGCGTCAGCACGACGTAGAGATTGACCGTGCACTTTTCGCCCGCCAGTGGCGCACCCGCGGTGCGCGCGATTTCGGACAGGCGCACCAGCACGAATTCTCCCTGCTCCCGCGGTAACCCCGCGACCAGGGGACAGATGGGTTCGCGCCAGCGCGCCAGCGAGCGATAGCGGTCGTGGACGATGGCCGATGAGACAAAGGCACTCACCGCGCGCTCGAGCGTCTGGCGATCCTTCTGCGCTTGCACGGTGACGGTATCGAGAGCGTTTGCCGCCGGCGGCGCGGCCGACGACCCGGTCGCGGCCGGATCTGCGCTGAGGCCGCGCGGAGCCAGCAGCAGCGCCGCCGCCGCCAGCACAACCCGGCTCAAACCCACCGCGAAACCCTCACGCCTCGGATGCCGGTGCATAACCAACAGCCAGCCGCCACACCTTGAAGCCTACATTGGACCGCAAGTGCCCCCTGCGGCGGCTGCGCCGCGGCGTCCCTCGAGCTGCATCAGCCCGCGGCGCTCTCCGAGGACTCCTCGCCGACGCTCGCCTCTTCGGTGTCCGGCAGTCCGCCGCCGACGTCCATGAAGCTGCGCCGGTCGGTGCCCTCCATCTTGCGGCGCCGCGAAGCATGGGCCGCAAAGCCCGTGCCCGCCGGGATCAGCCGGCCGACGATGACGTTCTCCTTCAGGCCCCGCAGGTCGTCCTTCAGTCCCCGCACCGCGGCCTCGGTCAGCACGCGGGTGGTCTCCTGGAAGGAGGCGGCGGAGATGAACGACTCGGTGGCGAGGGAGGCCTTGGTGATGCCGAGCAGCACCGGCTGCAGCCGTGCCGCCTTCTTGCCGTCGGTCTGCGCCCGATCGTTGATGTCGAGCGCGCGCGAACGGTCGAGCTGCTCGCCACGCAGCAGCGCCGTCTCGCCCGCCTCCTGCACCTCGGTCTTGCGCAGCATCTGGCGGATGATCACCTCGATGTGCTTGTCGTTGATCTTCACGCCCTGCAGGCGGTAGACGTCCTGGATCTCGCGCACCAGGTAGTTGGCGAGCGCCTCGACGCCCTGCAGGCGCAGGATGTCGTGCGGGTTCGGCTCGCCGTCGGCGATGACTTCGCCGCGCTCCACGGTCTCGCCTTCGAAGACGTTCAGCTGGCGCCACTTCGGGATCAGCTCCTCGTACTTCTCGCCGTCGTCCGAGGTGATGATCAGCCGCCGCTTGCCCTTGGTCTCCTTGCCGAAGCTGACGGTGCCGGACTTCTCCGCCAGGATCGCCGGGTCTTTCGGCTTCCTCGCCTCGAACAGATCCGCCACGCGCGGCAAGCCGCCGGTGATGTCGCGCGTCTTGGAAGACTCCTGCGGAATGCGCGCGATGACATCGCCCACCGACACGCGCGCGCCGTCCTCGAGGGACACGAGCGCACCCGGCGGCAGCGTGTACACGGCCGGGATCTCGGTGTTGGCGAAAGTGACCTCCTTGCCCTTGCCGTTCACCAGCTTCATGGTGGCGCGCAGGTCCTTGCCGCCGCGCTGCTTGGTGTCGAGCACCACGGTGCTCGAGAGCCCCGTGACCTCATCCAGCTGCGAGGTGACGGTGAGTCCGTCGACGAAGTCCTGGAACTTGATGAAGCCTGCAACCTCGGTGACCACCGGGTGGGTGTGCGGATCCCAGGTGGCGACCACCTGGCCTCCGCCCACGGTGGCGCCTTCCTTTACGCTGATCATGGCGCCGTAGGGGATCTTGTAGCGCTCGCGCTCGCGGCCGAAATCATCGACCACGCCGATCTCGCCCGAGCGCGACACCGCCACCAGGTGACCCTTCTCGTGCTGCACGGTCTTCACGTGATGGAAGCGGATGACGCCCTTGTTGCGCACCTCGACGCTCGAGGCCGCGGCGGCTCGTGAAGCCGCGCCGCCGATGTGGAAGGTGCGCATGGTGAGCTGCGTACCCGGCTCGCCGATCGACTGCGCGGCAATGACGCCCACGGCCTCGCCGATGGAGATCGGCCGCCCGCGTGCGAGATCGCGCCCGTAGCAGTGCGAGCACACGCCATAGCGCGTCTCGCAGGTGATGGGCGAGCGCACCGTGATCTGATCCACGCCCTCGGTCTCGAGCAGTCGCACCATCTTCTCGTCCAGGAGCGCGCCGTTCGGAATGAGCACCTCCTGCGCGCCGGGTTTGACGATGTCTTCCGCCAGCACGCGTCCGAGGACGCGCTCGCCGAGCGCTTCGACGACATCGCCTCCCTCGACCAGCGGGGTCATGGCAAGGCCGTTGGAGGTGCCGCAGTCGATCTCGGTCACGACCAGGTCCTGCGCCACGTCCACCAGGCGGCGGGTGAGATAGCCGGAGTTCGCAGTCTTCAGCGCCGTGTCGGCGAGTCCCTTGCGGGCGCCGTGCGTGGAGATGAAGTACTGCAGGACGTTCAGGCCCTCGCGGAAGTTGGCGGTGATCGGGGTCTCGATGATCGAGCCGTCGGGCTTGGCCATGAGGCCGCGCATGCCGGCGAGCTGGCGGATCTGCGCCGCAGAGCCGCGCGCGCCGGAATCGGCCATCATGAAGATCGAGTTGAAGGATTTCTGCTTGTGGCGCACACCCTTCAGATCCGTCGCCTCCTCGGAGCCGAGCTTCTCCATCATGGCCTTGGCCACCTGGTCGTTGGCGCGTGACCAGATGTCGACCACCTTGTTGTAGCGCTCGCCGTTGGTGACCAATCCTGAGGCGTACTGATCCTGAATTTCCTTCACCTCGGTGTCGGCCGAGGTCACGATGCGGGTCTTCTGCTCGGGTATCACGATGTCGTCGATACCGAAGGAAACCCCGGCGCGCGTGGCGTAGTGGAAGCCGGTGTACATGAGCTGATCCGCGAACACCACGGTTTCCTTCAAGCCCAGCGCGCGATAGCAGGCGTTGATGGTCGCGGAGATCGCCTTCTTGGTCATGTCCTGGTTGATGAGATCGAACGCCAGGCCCTTGGGGAGGATCTCGAACAGCAGCGCGCGGCCCACGGTGGTCTCGACGGTGCGGGTCTGCTCGGTGAGTGTGCCGCCCTCGCCGCGCACATGCTCGCGCAGGCGCACACGCACCCTCGCCTGAAGCTCCACGCCGCGGCTCTCGTAGGCGCGATGTACCTCGGAGACGTCGGCGAAGAACATGCCCTCGCCCTTAGCTCCGATGCGCTCGCGCGTCATGTAATAAAGACCCAGCACCACGTCCTGCGAGGGCACGATGATCGGGTCGCCGTTCGCCGGCGAGAGGATGTTGTTGGACGACATCATCAGCGCGCGCGCCTCGAGCTGCGCCTCCAGCGACAGCGGTACGTGCACCGCCATCTGGTCGCCGTCGAAGTCGGCGTTGAAGGCGGTGCAAACCAGCGGATGCAGCTGGATCGCCTTGCCCTCGACCAGCAGCGGCTCGAACGCCTGGATCCCCAGGCGGTGCAGCGTCGGTGCGCGGTTGAGCAGCACCGGATGCTCGCGGATCACCTCCTCGAGGATGTCCCAGACTTCCGGTCCCTCGCGCTCCACCAGGCGCTTGGCGGCCTTGATGGTCGAGGCCTCCCCGCGCAGCTGCAGCTTCTGGAAGATGAAGGGCTTGAACAGCTCGAGCGCCATCTTCTTCGGCAGGCCGCACTGGTGCAGCCGCAGCTGCGGGCCGACCACGATGACGGAGCGTCCCGAGTAGTCGACGCGCTTGCCGAGCAGGTTCTGGCGAAAGCGCCCCTGCTTGCCCTTGATCATGTCGGCGAGCGACTTCAACGGGCGCTTGTTGGTGCCGGTGATGGCACGGCCGCGCCGGCCGTTGTCCAGCAGCGCGTCCACCGCCTCCTGCAGCATGCGCTTCTCATTGCGCACGATGATGTCGGGGGCGTTGAGCTCCAGAAGCCGGCGCAGGCGGTTGTTGCGGTTGATGACACGCCGATACAGGTCGTTCAGGTCCGAGGTCGCGAAGCGGCCGCCATCGAGCGGCACCAGCGGACGCAGATCCGGCGGCAGCACCGGCAGCACCGTCATCACCATCCACTCGGGCTTGTTGCCCGACTCGACGAAGGATTCGATGAGCTTCAGGCGCTTCGACAGGCGCTTCAGCTTGGTCTCGGAGGAGGTGCCGGCCATCTCTTCGCGCACCTTGCCGATCTCGGCGGTGAGATCGATGGTGCGCATGAGCTCGTAGACGGCCTCCGCTCCCATGCGGGCGTCGAACTCATCGCCGTGCTCCTCGATCGCCTCGAGGTACATCTCGTCGGTGAGCAGCTGCCCGCGCTGCATCGGGGTCATACCCGGGTCGATGACCACGAAGGCCTCGAAGTACAGCACCCGCTCGATCTCGCGCAGCGTCATGTCGAGCATCAGCCCGATGCGCGAGGGGAGCGACTTCAGGAACCAGATGTGTGCGGTCGGGCTCGCCAGCTCGATGTGCCCCATGCGCTCGCGCCGGACCTTCGACTGAGTCACCTCGACGCCGCACTTCTCGCACACCACGCCGCGGTGCTTCAGGCGCTTGTACTTGCCGCACAGGCACTCGTAGTCCTTCACCGGGCCAAAGATCTTGGCGCAGAACAGCCCGTCGCGCTCGGGCTTGAAGGTGCGGTAGTTGATGGTCTCGGGCTTCTTCACCTCGCCGTACGACCACGCGCGGATCATCTCCGGCGAGGCGAGCCCGATCTTGATCGAATCGAAATGCTCGACCGGAGCGTGCTGCCTGAAGAGCTTAAGTAAATCTTTCATCTAATCTCCTAACGGCGCGTTTCGCGCCGCCATTCGTACGGGGTCGCTTCGACCCCGTTGAATCCCGGGCGTAGCCCGTGACTAGTCCTGCTCCAGTTCCATGTTGATGCCGAGCGAGCGGATCTCCTTCACCAGAACGTTGAAGGACTCCGGCATGCCCGCATCCATCTGGTGATTGCCGTCGACGATGTTCTTGTACATCTTGGTGCGGCCGTTCACGTCGTCCGACTTGACGGTCAGCATCTCCTGCAAGGTGTACGCGGCACCGTAGGCCTCCAGCGCCCACACTTCCATCTCGCCGAAGCGCTGACCGCCGAACTGCGCCTTGCCGCCGAGCGGCTGCTGCGTGACCAGGCTGTAGGGGCCGGTCGAGCGCGCGTGCATCTTGTCATCGACCAGGTGATTGAGCTTCAGCATGTACATGTAGCCGACCGTCACCTGTCGCTCGAAGCGCTCGCCAGTGCGGCCGTCGTACAGGTACGTCTGGCCGTTCAGGGGGAGCTCGGCGAGCTTCAGCATGCGCTTGATCTCCTCCTCGCTCGCACCGTCGAACACCGGCGTCGCCATCGGCACGCCGTTCGACAGGTTCTTCGCCAGCTGCGTGAGATCGGCATCGTTCATGCTGTCGATGTCCTCGCGCTGGCCGCCGGTCTCGTTGTAGATCTGCTTGACGAAGGCGCGCAGCTCGGCGGCGGCCGCCTGCGCTTCCAGCATGCGCCCGATCTTCAGGCCCACCCCCTTCGCCGCCCACCCCAGGTGCGTCTCGAGCACCTGGCCGACGTTCATGCGCGAAGGCACGCCCAGAGGGTTCAGCACGACATCCACCGGGGTGCCGTCTTGCAGATACGGCATGTCCTCCACCGGCACGATGGTCGAGATCACGCCCTTGTTGCCGTGACGGCCGGCCATCTTGTCGCCCGGCTGCACGCGGCGCTTCACGGCGAGATACACCTTGACCATCTTCAGCACGCCCGGGGCAAGATCATCGCCGGCGGTGATCTTCGCCTTCTTGTCGTCGAGGCGCTTCTCGAACGCCTTGCGCTGCAACTTGAGGCGCTCGGCGGCCTGCTCGAGCTGCGAGTTCGCCTCCTCGCCCTCGAGGCGAATCTCGAACCACTCCACGCGCGGCACCGCATCGAGGTATTCCGCGCTGATGCGGGTGCCGCTCTTGAGCTTGTGCGGGCCGCCCGCGGCGCTCTGTCCGAGCAGCATGTCGCGCACGCGCAGGAACAGATCGTCCTCCAGGATGCGCTGCTGGTCGGCGAAGTCCTTGCGCACGCGCTCGATCTCGGCCTTCTCGATGGACAGCGCGCGCGAGTCTTTGTCCACTCCATCGCGCGTGAATACGCGCACGTCGATCACCGTGCCGTCCATGCCGGGCGGCACGCGCAGCCCCGTGTCCTTAACGTCGGAGGCCTTCTCGCCGAAAATGGCGCGCAGCAGCTTCTCTTCCGGCGTCAGCTGTGTCTCGCCCTTCGGGGTCACCTTGCCGACCAGGATGTCGCCCGCCTTCACTTCGGCGCCGATGAAGGCGATGCCCGCCTCATCGAGCTTGGCGAGCGCCGCATCGCCGACGTTGGGGATGTCGGCGGTGATCTCCTCGGGCCCGAGCTTGGTGTCGCGCGCGACGCAGGTGAGCTCCTCGATGTGGATGGTGGTGAAGCGGTCTTCCTCCACCACGCGCTCGGAGATCAGGATCGAGTCCTCGAAGTTGTAGCCGTTCCAGGGCATGAACGCGACCAGCAGGTTCTGACCCAGCGCCAGCTCGCCCAGGTGCGTCGACGGGCCGTCCGCCAGCACGTCGCCGCGCGCTATCACATCCCCCGCATTCACCAGCGGGCGCTGGTTGATGCAGGTGTTCTGGTTCGAGCGGGTGTATTTCGTGAGGTTGTAGATGTCCACGCCCGGCTCACCGGCCGTGGTCTCAGCGTCATGCACCCGCACCACGATGCGCGAGGCGTCGACGGAGTCGACCGCGCCGCCACGCTTGGCGATCACCGTGACGCCCGAGTCGATCGCCACCGGGCGCTCCATGCCCGTGCCCACCAGCGGAGTCTCCGAGCGCAGCGTCGGCACCGCCTGGCGCTGCATGTTCGAGCCCATCAGCGCGCGGTTGGCGTCATCGTGCTCGAGGAACGGGATGAGCGAGGCCGCCACCGAGACAATCTGTTTCGGGGAGACGTCCATGTAGTTGATGCGATCGCGCGGCATCAGCGTGAACTCGTTCTGGAAACGGCACGACACCAGCTCGTCGGTGAGCTCGCCCTTAGGCCCCAGCACCGCGTTCGCCTGCGCGATCGCAAATTCCCCCTCCTCGATCGCCGAGAGGAAATCGATGCGGTCGGTGACCCGGCCGTTATCCACGCGCCGGTAGGGGGTCTCGAGGAAGCCGTACTGGTTGGTGCGCGCGTACACCGACAGCGAGTTGATCAGGCCGATGTTCGGGCCTTCCGGGGTCTCGATCGGGCAGACGCGCCCGTAATGCGTCGGGTGCACGTCGCGCACCTCGAATCCGGCGCGCTCGCGCGTGAGTCCACCCGGACCCAAGGCCGAGACGCGCCGCTTGTGGGTGACCTCGGAGAGCGGGTTGTTCTGGTCCATGAACTGCGAGAGCTGCGAGGAGCCGAAGAACTCCTTCACCGCCGCCGCCACCGGCTTGGCGTTGATCATCTCCTGCGGCATCAGCGGCTCGGTCTCGGCGATGGTGAGGCGCTCCTTGACTGCGCGCTCGACGCGCACCAGGCCAACGCGGAAGGCGTTCTCGGCCATCTCGCCGACGGATCTCACGCGGCGGTTGCCGAGGTGATCGATGTCGTCCACCTGGCCGTTGCCGTTACGGATGTCGATCAGCACCTTGAGCACGTCGATGATGTCCGACATCTGCCCGTACTGCGTGACCAGGCGCTTCGACAGCTCATCGGTGCGGGCACTCGCGTACTTGAAGTCGTAGAGGATGCCCGGACCTAAGATCTCCTTGCGGCCGACGCGGCGGTTGAACTTCATGCGCCCCACCCCCGAGAGATCGTAGCGCTCGGGGTTGAAGAACAGGTTACCGAAGAGGTTCTCGGCCGCATCCTTGGTCGGCGGCTCGCCGGGGCGCATCATGCGGTAGATCTCCACCAGCGCCTCGAGGCGCGTCTTGGTGGGATCGATGCGCAGCGTGTCGGAGACGTACGCGCCGCGGTCGAGGTCGTTGACGTACAGCGTGTTGACCTCACGTAATGCCCGCCTCGATCAGCTTCTCCACCGAGGCGGCGGTCAGCACCTCGTTGGCTTTGGCGAGAATCTCGCCGGTGTCGGTGTTGACCACGTCGTGCGCGAGGACCTTGCCGTAGACGTACTCGCGCGGCACGCGCAGGCGCGTCACCTTGGCATCCTCCAGCTGCCGCACGTGCCGGGCGGTGATGCGCCGGCCCTCCTCAACGATCACCTGATCGCCGATGCGGATCTCGAAGGTCGCGGTCTCGCCGCGCAGGCGCTGCGGCACCAGCTGCAGCGCGACCTCATCGCGGCCGATATAGAAGGTGTTGGTGTCGAAGAAGGTCGCGAGGATTTCCGACTCGTTCATGCCGAGCGCGCGCAGGATGATGGTGACCGGAAGCTTGCGGCGGCGATCGATGCGCGCGAACACGCAATCCTTCGGGTCGAACTCGAAATCGAGCCACGAGCCGCGATAGGGAATGATGCGCGCCGAGAACAAGAGCTTCCCGGAAGAGTGCGTCTTGCCGCGGTCGTGGTCGAAGAACACCCCGGGCGAGCGGTGCAGCTGCGAGACGATGACGCGCTCGGTGCCGTTGATGACGAAGGTGCCGTTGTCGGTCATGAGCGGCAGCTCGCCCAGGTACACCTCCTGCTCGCGCACGTCCTTGACCGGCTTCTTGGCGCCGGCGGCTTCCTTATCCAGCACGATGAGGCGCACCTTGACGCGCAGCGGCGCGGCGTAAGTGAGGCCGCGCAGCTGGCACTCTTTGACGTCGAACACCGGCTCGCCGAGCCGGTAGCTCACGTACTCAAGAGAGGCGTTGCCGCTGTAGCTGGAGATCGGGAACACGCTCTTGAAGGCGGCGTGCAGGCCGATCTGATCGCGGCGGTCCTCGGGCTTGTCGACCTGGAGGAACTTGCGATACGAGTCGAGCTGAATGGCCAGCAGGTAGGGCGTATCGAGAATGCTCGCCTGCTTGCCGAAGTTCTTGCGGATGCGCTTCTTCTCGGTGAAGGAATAGGCCATCGAGTGGTCACCTCAGGTTCGGCCGCCGCCCTCGTCGGGTGCGGCCGGCAATAAATCCCACGCGCGTCGTCAAATCATCCAAAAGCAACAGGCACCCCTCGCCGCACACGGCGCACGCGGGTGTTGAACCGCGGCACGCCGTGCACGGCGCCAAGGGTGCGGGCACAACATGGAGGCTTACTGGACCTCCACCTTCGCGCCGACGTCCTCGAGTTTTTTCTTCATCGTTTCTGAATCGGCCTTGGAAACGCCCTCCTTCACGGTCGAGGGCGCACCCTCGACGAGGTCCTTGGCTTCCTTCAGCCCCAGGCCCGTGAGCTCGCGGATCACCTTGATCACGGTCACCTTCTTGTCCGCCGGATACTCCTTCAGAGTGACGTTGAACTCCGTCTGCTCTTCGACCGGCGCGGCGGCGGCGGCAGCGCCGCCGGAGGCGGCGGCCACGGCCACCGGGGCGGCGGCGGTGACGCCGAACTTCTTCTCCATGTCGGAGATCAGCTCGACCACTTCCATCAGCGTCATCTTCGAGATTGCATCGAGGATTTCGTCTTTGTTGACAGCCATTTTCGTTACTCCAAAAAAGAATTAAGACCTCAGGCGCCCGCGGCCTGCTTCTGGTCGCGTAGCGCGGCAACGGTGCGTGCGAGCTTCGCCGCCGGCTCCGCCAGCGTGCTGGCGAGCTTCTGTATCGGCGCCTTGAGCACGCCGAGCAGCATCGACAGCGCCTGCTCGCGGGTCGGCAGACTCGCCACCTTCTCGAGCTCCCCGCCGGGCAGCACCTGTCCGCCGAGAGACACGAGCGTCGCCACGAGCTTCTCGTGCGCCTTGGCGAAGTCCTTCACCACGCGCGCGGCCGCGCCCGGATCGTCCTTCGAGAAAGCGAGCACCAGAGGCCCCTTGAGCTTCGGTCCCACAGCCTCGAACGTCGTGCCGGCGAGCGCCTTGCGTGCCAGCGTGTTCTTCACCACACGCATGTACACGCCCTGCTTTCTCGCCTTGGCGCGCAGCTCGGTCATCTGCGAGACCGTCAGCCCGCGGTACTCGGCGGCCACGACCGACTGGGCTTTCGCCGCAACTTCGGCCACTTCCGCTACGAGCGCCTTCTTGTCTTCCAGGTTGAGTGCCATTCATCATCTCCTCTGGCTGCGAAGATCACTACGAAGCTGCGCATCCTTACGCCGCTTCACCGGTTGACGGTGACCTCCACGCCTCGAGGAGCTCCTCGATGCGAAAAGCGGTTCACCATCTGCGCAGGCCGCTCGCATTAAGAGGGGCCGCGGACATCAGGCCATTGAGGCCCGCGCCCGTCCCTCGCCTGCGGTCTTCGATGATGGCCGGCATCATCAGCACGCCGGCCATTTCCCACGCGCTGTCGCGCGGGATCCAAACGGGCTTGCGCCAAGCGCAACCCCGAACACGAAACTCAAATCGTGGTGTGATCCACCCGCACACCCGGCCCCATGGTCGAGGAGAGCGTGACGCGCTTCAGATACACACCCTTCGAGGAGGCGGGCTTTGCCTTCTGCAGGTCCGCGATCAGCGCATGAAGGTTCTCCTTCAGCGCGTTCACCTCGAAGCTCGCCTTGCCGATCGTGCAATGCACGATCCCCGCCTTGTCGACCCGGTAGGTCACCTGGCCGGACTTGGCGTTCTTCACCGCGGTCGCCACATCCGGCGTCACGGTGCCGACCTTGGGGTTCGGCATCAGGCCGCGCGGACCCAGGATCTGCCCGAGCTGGCCCACGACGCGCATGGCGTCGGGGCTTGCGATCACGCGATCGAAGTTGATCTCGCCCGCCTTCACCTTCGCCGCGAGATCCTCGAGCCCGACGATGTCCGCGCCCGCAGCCTTCGCCGCCTCCTGGTTCTTGCCGGAGGTGAACACCGCCACGCGCACCGTCTTGCCGGTGCCGTTCGGCATCACCGTCGAGCCGCGCACCTGCTGGTCGGACTTGCTGGCATCGATCCCTAAGTTCACCGACGCATCCACGGCTTCCGCGAACTTGCCGGTTGCGAATTCCTTCACCAGCTTCAACGCTTCCTCGACCGGGTACTGCTTGCCGGGGGTGATCTTGGCCTTCCAGGCCTTCACACGCTTGGGCGTGGCCATGGTCAGACTCCCTCCACGTCGACGCCCATGCTGCGGGCGCTGCCCGCGATGGTGCGCACCGCGGCGTCGAGGTCGGCGGCGGTGAGGTCGGGCTGCTTGAGTTTGGCGATCTCTTCCAGCTGTTTACGCGAGATCTTTCCAACCTTGGCGGTATTGGGGGTGCCACTGCCTTTTTCAATGCCGATGGCCTTGGCGATGAGCACCGCCGCCGGCGGGGTCTTCATCACGAAGGTGAAGCTGCGGTCGGCGTACACGGTGATCACCACCGGAATGGGCAGGCCCTTCTCCATCTTCTGGGTCTGCGCATTGAACTGCTTGCAGAATTCCATGATGTTCACGCCCTGCTGGCCCAGCGCCGGCCCGATCGGGGGCGAGGGGTTCGCAGAGCCTGCCGGCACCTGCAGCTTGATATAGCCCTGTACTTTCTTGGCCATGATTTACTGTCCTAAGCCTTCTCGACCTGCGAGAAATCCAGTTCCACCGGCGTCGAGCGCCCGAGGATCTGCACCGCCACCTGCAGGCGGTTCTTCTCGTAATTCACGCTCTCCACCACGCCGTTGAAGTCGTTGAACGGCCCGTCCACCACGCGCACCACCTCGCCGGGCTCGAACAGCACCTTCGGCCGCGGCTTGTCCACGCCCTCTTCCACGCGGCGCAGAATCTGGTTCGCTTCCTTGTCGGTGATCGCCGCGGGCTTCTCCGGCGTGCCGCCGATGAAGCCGAGCACCTTGGGCACGTCGCGCACCAGGTGCCAGGTCTCCTCATCCATCTCCATCTGCACCAGCACGTAGCCGGGGTAGAACTTGCGCTCGCTCTTGCGCTTCTGGCCGTCGCGCATTTCCACGACCTCTTCGGTCGGCACGAGAATCTCGCCGAAGCGCCCCTCGAGGCCCGCACGCTGGATGCGCTCCTTCAGCGACTGCGCCACCCGGTGCTCGAAATTCGAGTAGGCGTGTACCACGTACCACCTGAGCGCCACGTTCAACCTCCCTGCCCCGTCAACGCCTTGGTGGCCCACGCCAGCACCAGGTCCAGCAGCCAGAAGAAAATGCCCGCCACCACCACGAAGACCAGCACCACGGCGGTCATCTTTCCGGTCTCCTCGCGCGTCGGCCAGACGATCTTGCGCAGCTCGATGCGCGCGAGCTCCAGGAAGCGGCGAAACTCGCTGCCGTAGCGCGAGAAGGCGACCACGACCGCTGCCAGCACCAGGCTCCCGGTGACCGCCAGCCAGCGCACCCAGTTGGGCTGGTCCGCGAGCACGTAGTAGCCGGCCACACCCGCCGCCACGATCAGGATCGCAACGGCGAGCTTCGCCTTGTCCGCCGCGCCGGCGACCGCTGTCTTGATGTCGTCTGTCATGTCAACTGCTGGCAGGCCAGGAGGGAATCGAACCCCCAACCTGCGGTTTTGGAGACCGCCGCTCTGCCAATTGAGCTACTGGCCTACTTAAATTGGCTGAAATTGCCTGCGGCAATTTCAGCGGAATAACCTCATCACTTCGCACAGGCGGCGGGCGAAAGGCGCGGCTTTCGCCCGCGAGGCGAGCCGGTAAGGCCCGCTGGGCAAGCCGTTGAGGCTTGCTGGCTGCGCACTAACACCACTCACTTCAGGATCTTCGCCACGACGCCGGCGCCGACGGTCTTGCCGCCCTCGCGGATCGCAAAGCGCAGTCCGTCCTCCATCGCAATCGGGCTGATCAGCTCGATCGTCATCTTGATGTTGTCCCCGGGCATCACCATCTCCACCCCGGCCGGCAACTCGATCGTCCCCGTCACGTCCGTGGTGCGAAAGTAAAACTGCGGCCGATAGCCCTTGAAGAACGGCGTGTGCCGCCCGCCCTCCTCCTTCGTCAGCACGTACACCTCGCACTCAAAGTGCGTGTGCGGAGTGATGCTGCCGGGTTTCGCCAGCACCTGCCCGCGCTCGACCTCCTCGCGCTTCGTGCCGCGCAACAGCACCCCCACGTTGTCCCCCGCCCGCCCCTCATCGAGAAGCTTGCGGAACATCTCCACCCCCGTGCACACCGTCTTCATCGTGGGCTTGAGCCCCACAATCTCCACCTCATCGTTCACCTTGACGATCCCGCGCTCGATGCGCCCGGTGACCACCGTGCCTCGCCCTGAAATCGAGAACACATCCTCCACCGGCATCAAAAAGGGCTTCTCAACCTCGCGCTTCGGAATCGGAATGTACTTGTCCATCTCCTCCACCAGCCTCACCACCGAGGGCACCCCGATCTCGCTCTTATCCCCCTCGAGCGCCTTGAGTGCCGAACCGATGATGATCGGGGTCTTGTCGCCGGGAAACTTGTACACCGTCAGCAGCTCGCGCACCTCCATCTCCACCAGCTCGAGCAACTCCTTGTCATCAACCATGTCCGCCTTGTTCATGTACACCACCATGTACGGCACCCCCACCTGGCGCGCCAGCAGGATGTGCTCGCGCGTCTGCGGCATCGGACCATCCGCCGCCGATACCACCAGGATCGCCCCATCCATCTGCGCCGCCCCAGTGATCATGTTCTTCACGTAGTCGGCGTGCCCCGGGCAGTCCACGTGTGCGTAGTGGCGGTTCTTGCTCTGGTACTCCACGTGCGCGGTCGAGATCGTGATCCCGCGCGCCTTCTCCTCGGGCGCCTTGTCGATCTGGTCATACGCCACAAACGTGCCCCCATAGGTCTCGGCCATCACCTTGGTCAGCGCCGCAGTGAGTGTCGTCTTCCCATGATCCACGTGACCAATCGTGCCCACATTTACGTGCGGCTTGTTGCGCTCGAATTTCTCTTTGGACATGGAAGTTTTCCTCGAAAGGGTGCGGCGCCTCGCGCGCGATCCCTACAAACCAACTGTCAACTCAACACCGGCTGCCCGGGCGACTGGAGCCCACGACCGGGATTGAACCGGTGACCTCGTCCTTACCAAGGACGTGCTCTACCAACTGAGCTACATGGGCACTGTGTCGGGTTCAACGACGCGCACTAACGTGGAGCGGGTAGTGGGAATCGAACCCACGTCATCAGCTTGGAAGGCTGAGGTTCTACCATTGAACTACACCCGCGCTGATGGCGTCGATCTGCCGGCTGCATCCTCGCAGGTCACATCCGCCCCGCCTGGTGGTGGAGGGGGAAGGATTCGAACCTTCGAAGGCGTAAGCCGGCAGATTTACAGTCTGCTCCCGTTGGCCGCTTGGGTACCCCTCCGCAAAACGAGCCGCGTATTTTGATTTCGACCCGCCGGGGTGTCAATGCGCGTCTGGCCCGGTATTTGCTTGTTTTTGCTCGTTGTGGCACCCCCGGACGCCCGGGGGGCGCCTGACCGGGGGCTGGCGAGGGTAGAGGCACGCCCCGGGGCCCTCCCCGGGGGAATCCCGGGAAGCGCTCTGGGGGGCGCACCGAAGCGGTGCAGGGGGCCCGCCGGCCTGCGCCTCCACCGAAGCGGGCGGCCCCGGCCGTGAGGCGGCATCGGCTTTTATGCGTTCCGCAGGTGATCGATGAGTGCCGGCTCCGCGAGGCGCGCGCTCCCGGGCCGCATGTCGCGCGGCAGCTCGATGGGACCGTAGCGCACGCGCAGCAGGCGGCTGACCTCGAACCCCACCGCGCTCCACAGCCGCCGCACTTCGCGGTTGCGTCCCCCGTGCAGCACGGCGCGAAAGGTGCTGTGGCTGCCCGTACCGTCAGCGGGCTCCTCGACTGCCGTGAGGCGATCGAACCGCGCCCGGCCGTCTTCAAGCATCACGCCCGCGAGGAGGCTGCGGATGACCTCCGGCCCGGGGTGCCCGCGAAGGCGCACGAGATACTCGCGCTCGACCTCGCCGGAGGGGTGCATGAGGCGATGCGCGAGCGCCCCATCGGTGGTGAAGAGCAGGAGCCCGGAGGTGTTGACGTCGAGCCTTCCGACGGTGATCCAGCGGCCGCGCCGCGGCGGCGGCAGCCGCTCGAACACCGTGGGACGCCCCTCGGGGTCGCGCCGCGTGGTCACCTCTCCCACGGGCTTGTAATAAAGGAGTAGCTCGGTGGCGGCGGGCAGGCTCTCGAGGTCGAGCTTACCGCCATCGAGGCGGACGTCGTCAGCGGGGGTGGCGCGATCGCCGAGCTGCGCGATGCGCCCGGCCACGGTCACCCGCCCGGCACGGATCCACTCTTCGATGGTCCGACGCGAGCCCAGGCCCGCCTGCGCGAGAAGCTTCTGCAGTCTGATCATGCCATCATAACGACAAAATCTTACAAGCCCCCTGCGGCGCCTTGTCGAGGCCACCGCGGGCAGCGTAGAAGGAATCATGATCTACGACAGCATTCTCGGCACGATCGGCAGAACCCCCGTCGTGCGCATCCAGCGCCTCGCGCCGAAGCACGTGACCATGTATGTCAAGTGCGAGTTCTTCAACCCGCTCGGCTCGGTCAAGGATCGCCTCGCCATCGCCATCATCGAGGACGCCGAGCGACGCGGCACGCTCGAGCCCGGGCAGACGGTCGTCGAGGCCACCTCCGGCAACACCGGCATTGCGCTCGCGATGGTGTGCGCCGCCAAGGGCTACCCGTTCGTCGCCGTCATGACCGAGACGTTCTCCGTCGAGCGCCGCAGGATCATGCGGATGATGGGCGCTAAGGTGATCCTCACCCCGGCCGCCGAGCGTGGCAGCGGCATGGTGCGCCGGGCCGAGGAGCTCGCGAAGAAGCACGGCTGGTTCGTCGCGCGGCAATTCGAGAACGAGGCGAATCCCGCTTACCACCGCAACACCACCGGCCCGGAGATCGTGCAGGACTTCGTCGGGCGGCGGCTCGATTACTTCGTCACCGGGTGGGGCACGGGCGGCACGCTCACCGGCGCGGGCGAGATCATCCGCCTCGCGCGCCCCGAGGTGCAGATCGTCGTGTCGGAGCCGGCGGGGGCATCACTGCTCGGCGGCAAGACCTGGGCGCCGCACAAGATCCAGGGCTGGACGCCGGACTTCGTGCCCGCAGTGCTCAAGCGCGAAGTCGCACATCGCATCCTCCCCGTGGCCGACACCGAAGCGGTGGAGACCGCACGCAGCCTTGCGCGCAGCGAGGGGATCTTCTGCGGCATTTCCTCGGGCGGCACGTTCGCCGCGGCACTCAAGCTCGCCGCGGAGGCTCCCCAGGGCGCGGTGATCCTCGCGATGCTCCCCGACACCGGCGAGCGCTACCTGTCGACGGTGCTGTTCGAGGGCATTGCCGAGGGCGGCGACCCGGAGCCCTGAGCCAAGCCCAGCGCGCGCCCGAAGCTCCCCGCCACGCTCCGCTGACCCCATGGATGCGCGTCAATACGCTGCGTTGCCCGATCCCTTTCCGATGTGGCGCGGCGGCGTGCTGCATGGCGCGCGCAGCGCGTACGAGACCTGGGGCACGCTGAATGCGGCGCGCGACAATGCGCTGCTGCTCTTCACGGGTCTGTCGCCGCCTGCGCACGCGGCGGCGTCCGCGCAGGATCCGAGCCCGGGCTGGTGGGAGGGTATGATTGGGCCGAAGCTCGCCATCGACACCGAGCGCTTCTTCGTCGTCTGTGTCAACTCGCTCGGCAGCTGCTTTGGCTCGAGCGGCCCCGCATCGATCGATCCGGCCACCGGGCAGCCCTACCGGCTCAGGTTTCCCGACCTGTCGGTGGAGGATATCGCGCGCGCGGGCTTCGAGACCGTGCGCTCGCTCGGCATCACGCGACTCGAGACCGTCATGGGGCCCTCGCTCGGCGGCATGGTGGTGCTCGCGTACGCGGCGCTCTTCCCGCAAGCCGCGCGGCGGCTGGTGTGCATCTCCGGCACCGCGGCGGCCTCGCCGTTTGCGATTGCGCTGCGCTCCATTCAGCGCGAGGCGATCACGAGCGATCAGGCCTGGGCCGGCGGCAATTACAGCGCCGAGCGCCCTCCCGCCACCGGGCAGCGCCTGGCACGCAAGCTCGGCACCGTGACCTATCGCTCCGCCGAGGAGTGGCAGCAGCGCTTCGGCCGCGAGCCGATCCGCGCCGACATGCAGACGGGCGATCCCTTCGCCTCCGAATTCGCCGTGCAGGGGTATCTCGAGACACTGGCGCAGCGCTTCGTCAGCGCCTTCGATGCGAACTGCTACCTCTACATCTCGCGCTCCATGGACCGCTTCGACCTCGCCCGACACGGCGAGCCGGTGGCGCTGTTGCGCCGCGCGCGCCTCGAGCAGGCTCTGGTCATCGGCGTGCAGTCGGATCTGCTGTTCTCGGTCAACGAGCAGCAGGCGGTGGCGCGCTTGCTCGAGGCCGCGGGTGTCGCGACGCACTTCGTGGCGCTGCCGTGCATCCAGGGGCACGATTCTTTCCTGATCGACCTCGAGACGTTCGGGCGCGAGATCGGGGCGTTCCTGCGCAGCTGCTGAGGCAGTCGTGCAGGCATTAAGTTTACTGGGCAGCGCAGGCCCGCCGTGCGCAAGGCATAATGCTTGAGGACGCGATTACAACTACAATAAGAGAACTCTCGAGGATCAGCAGTGGAACGCCGGCTGCACACCAGGCATCGTGCCCGTACGGTCGTCTACATCACGGTGCCGGGCGGGCGGCGCAAGCTTTGCAAGGCCGTGAACCTGAGCGCAACCGGCGTGTTCATCGAGACGACTAACTTAGGTCTGCGCAAGGGACAGCAGGTGGTGCTGTCCTTCGCCATCAATCTCGGCGCCATCACCAAACTCCATCGGCGCACCGCGGTAGTCGCGCACGTCTCACGCGGCGGCACCGGGCTCATGATGGAGAGCTACGCGCAGTCCTCGAGCTGAACGCCGAACTGCCGTCTGCTACGCTCTCGAGCGCGGCGCGTGCCGCAGCTCCCACGGAGTCACGAATGATCCGTCACACCTTGCTTTCCCGCCGCACTCTGCTGCAACGCCTCGCCCTGGGTGCGTCGCTTGCGCCCGTCGCGGCGGCAGGGCTGCGTTGCGCCCGCGCCGCGTCCGCACCGCTGCTCTCGGCGAGCTCGCCCGAGGCGAAAGCGGTGAAATACGTCGAGGATGCGAAGGCTGCACAGGGCGCAACCGCGGGCAATAACTGCGCCAACTGTGCTCTCTATCAGGGCCCGTACGGCTCCACCCAGGGACCGTGCCAGCTCTTTCCCGGCAAAGAGGTGAAGGCCGCCGGGTGGTGCAGCTCCTGGGCTGCGCAGATGTAACCCGCCGGGCGGCGCGAGCAAGCGCGTCGCGGCTCGGCTGAGCGGTGCCTGCGGCGTCACTCGTAGCAGGGACCGACTTCGCGCACCTCGATCGTGGCCCATTCGGCCGCGGGACATTCGCCGGCGAGTTCGAGCGCTTCCTCGCGGCTGCCGCAAGCGAGCAGAAAGTACCCGCCGATGAACTCCTTCGACTCTGTGAAGGGACCATCGGTCACGCGAGGCTTCCCGCCGCTCACGTTGAGGCGTACCGAGGCCTCGCGCAGCGAGTTGGTGCCGATCAGTATGCCTTTCGTCTTGAGCTTCGTGGAGTAATCGACCATGCGCTGATACGCGCCCCGTCCCTGATCCGGCGAGCGAGCGCGGCGCTGGCCAAAGGGTTCCACGATCAACAGCATGTACGACATCAGCTCTCTCCTTGCGGGCAAGCGGCGGCGCGATCGAGGAGCAGCCGGCTCTCGCGCGCATTCTGGGTGAGTGCAGCGGCGCGCTCGAATTCCCCGCGCGCCTCCTGGTAACGGCCGAGCTTGGCGAGGAGGTCACCGCGCACGCTCGGCAACAGGTGATAGGCGCGCAGCGACCCGTGTTCCGCGAGCCGGTCGGCGAGCTCGAGTCCGGCCGCCGGCCCATACGCCATCGCGACCGCGACCGCGCGGTTCAGCTCCACCACCGGCGAGGGCGCAAGCCGCGCGAGCTCATCGTAGAGCGCAGTGACGTAGACCCAGTCGGTATCGGCCGGCGTTACGGCGCGCGCGTGGCAGGCGGCGATCGCCGCCTGCAGCAGATACGGGCCGCGCGTCTCGCCGAGGGTCTCGCCGCGCGCCAGCGCGAGCAGCCCGCGGTGAATGAGCAGCCGGTCCCAGAGCGCACGGTTCTGGTCCATGAGGAGGATCGGTTCGCCCTCAGGCCCGGTGCGCGCGCGCAGGCGCGAGGCCTGCATCTCCATGAGCGCCACGAGGCCGTGAACCTCGGGCTCGTGCGGCGCGAGCTCGGCGAGGATGCGCCCGAGGCGCAGCGCCTCCTCGCACAGCGCGGGCCGCATCCAGTCCTCGCCGGCGGTCGCGGAATATCCCTCGTTGAAGACCAGGTAGATGACTTCGAGCACCGAACACAGGCGCTCGCCGAGCTCCTCGCGGCGCGGCATCTCGAACGGCACGCGCGCATCGCTGAGCGTGCGTTTGGCGCGCACGATGCGCTGCGCGATCGTGGCTTCGGGCACCAGGAACGCGCGCGCGATCTCGGCGGTGGTGAGCCCGGCGAGGAGCTTCAGGGTGAGCGCCGTGCGCGCCTCGGTCGAGAGCAGCGGATGGCACGCGGTGAACATGAGGCGCAGCAGGTCATCGCCGATCGCATCGTCTGCACGCGCCTCGAGCGTCCCGCCGTTGCTCTGCTGCTGCATCTCAAGCTCGTGCGCGAGCGTCTCGTGCTTGCGCGAGCGCATGCGCTGGCGCCGCAACTGATCGATGGCGCGGTTTTTGGCGGTCGCCATGAGCCAGGCGCCCGGATTGTCCGGAATACCTGAGCGCGGCCACTGCTCGAGCGCGATGACCAGCGCGTCCTGCGCCAGCTCCTCGGCGAGCCCCACGTCGCGCACCAGCCGCGCCAATCCCGCGATGAGCCGTGCGGACTCGATCCTCCACAGCGCGTCGATGGTGCGATGGACATCCGTGGCGGTCATGGCCACGGATGACACCATCGCCGCACAGGCTGCGCAAGCCAAGGGCGCCTGGATGAGTGCGCGGGGCGACCGGCCGAGTCTCAGGCGCTCGCGCGAGCGGCCCCAGCCACCTGCTCAAGCGGCTTCGGGCAGTTGACCATCCAGGGAATTCCGAAGCGATCGGTGCACATGCCGAAGCCCACCGCCCAGAAGGTCCCCTGGTACGGCATGGTCACGCTGCCGCTCTCGGCGAGCGTCTTGAAAATGCGCTCGGCTTCGCCGGGCTGGTCCACCTCCGCCAACACGTTGAAGCCCTGGGGCGTGTGGTAGCGATCGCCGGGCGCATCGCAACCCGTGATCGCCTGGTTCTTCAGCTCGAGCCGCGCGTGGATGATCTGGTTGCGTACCTCGGGAGGGGTGTGCTCCGCGGCAGGGGATTCGCCGTAGGTCATCGCGAAGGCGATCCTGCCACCGAGTGTCTCGGCATAGAACTTGAAGGCTTCGCTGCAGTTGCCCTTGAAGTGCAGATGCGGAAGGGTTTGCATGGCATCTCCGTCGTGGTATCAGGGGGGGTGTAGTGAGTTCATCCGCGCGCCGCCGCCGGCGCGGCTCAGTCAGTTCTTCGCCGAGAGCCGCGCGCGCTGACGCGCCTCCTGGGCTTTGATCTCCGCTGTCAGGCTCGGGCCGAAGTCCTCGGCTTCGAACACCGGGCGGATCTCGACGTCTTCGTTTCGCGTCTTGAAGGGTGAGCGGCGGATCCACTCGACGGCTTCTGCGATCGACTTCACCTGCCAGAGCCAGAAGCCCCCGATCAGCTCCTTGGTCTCGGTGAAGGGGCCGTCGGTCACGTGGCTCTTGCCGCCGCCGAACTTCACCCGCACACCCTTTGAGCTCGGATGCAGGCCCTCGCCCGACAGCATCACGCCCGCTTTCAGCAGCTCCTCGTTGAATTTGCCCATCTCTGCCAGGAGCTCGGTGCTCGGCATCGCGCCCGACTCCGACTCGCGGCTCGACTTCACTATCACCATGACTCGCATGAGGTCTCTCCTCGTTATCGGGTTTAAGGGTACGACGAATGAGGGAGCCGGGAATCGACACGCGCGGCGTGATATTTTCGCCACGGATCAAGCGTCTGAATGAGCGCTCCGCACACCCCTCACCAGAGCCTCTCGCAGCTGCGCTTCATCAGCGTGGAAGCGGCGAGCGGGGTCGTACTGCTCCTCGCCGCTGCGATCGCACTGACATGGGCCAATTGCCCGCTCGCGCACTTCTACGAGGCGCTCTGGCACGTGCAGCTCGGGCTCGGTGTGGCGGCGCTGCTGCCTGCGCACGATCTGCACTTCTGGGTCAACGACGGGCTCATGACCATTTTCTTTCTCCTGGTCGGGCTCGAGATCCGGCGCGAGATGCACGAGGGCGCGCTGTCCGATCCGAAGGTCGCCGCGCTTCCGATCATCGCCGCTCTCGGGGGCGTCGTGGTGCCCGCGCTGCTTTTCGTCCTCGTCAACAGCGAGCCAAGCCTGCGCCGCGGCTGGGCCATCCCGACCGCCACCGACATCGCCTTCGCCGTCGGGGTGCTCTCGCTGGTCGGCCGGGGCGTGCCCGCCGCGCTACGCATGCTGCTGCTGACGCTGGCCATCATCGACGACATCGCCGCGATTCTCGTGATCGCCTTCTTCTACTCGAACGGCATCGCGGTCATGGGATTACTCATCGTCGCGGCCGGCGTGCTGCTGGTGCTCGGGCTTCAGGCCCTGCGGGTGCGGGCGGCGCTCGCCTACGTGCTGCCGGGGGCGGTGGTGTGGTTCGGCATGCTGCGCGCTGGCGTGCATCCGACGCTTGCCGGCGTGCTGCTCGGTCTCCTCACACCCGCGTCGGTCAACTTCGGTCGCCGCAGGGGCGCGCCCGCCACGGCGGGCAGCGGTGACTCGCCGATCGAGAGCCTGGAGAGCACCCTGCACCCGTACGTCGCCTTCGGCATCATGCCGCTCTTTGCGCTCGCCAACGCGGGTGTGAGCTTGCACGGAATGGACCTGGGCGCGGCGGCGCCGCTTGCCGTCGGCTCGGGAATCATCCTCGGGCTCGTGCTCGGCAAGCCGCTCGGCATCGTGCTGGCCTGCCTCGCCACGGTGAGGTTGCAGCTCGGTGCGTTGCCCGAAGGCGTGCGCTGGCGTCACACGGTGCTGTTAGGACTTCTGGGCGGCATCGGCTTCACGATGTCGATCTTCATCTCGAATCTCGCCTTCGAAGATCCGCGACTCCTGGCCGCGGCCAAGTTCGCAGTTCTCGTGGCCTCCTGCATTGCGGCCACGCTCGGCTTCGTGCTCGGGCGGCTGCAACCGGCGGGCGTCAGCGCTCGAGCCTGAACGCCTCATCCGGCGGGCGCGGCGCTCACAATAGCCGCAGCGCTGCGGCAAGCAGGATCAGAAGTCCAATCACCGCCAGCGTGGCGTGTCCGAGGACAAAACCCGTCGGCAGGTTTCTCCGTCGCGCGTGAAATCCGAGGGCAAGCACGAGGCCCCCGAGCGCCGCCACCAGGAAAAACCCGAGCGCCCAGCGCGCCGCGCCCATGGCGCCGTGCAGCAGCACTGCGATGAGCAGCAGCACGAGCCCGGCAGCGGCCAGCGCGCCGTGAAGAATCGCGCTGCCGACCGGCGGGAATCTGTTCTGGAAGGCAGCGACCGCCATGGTGAAACCGACCACGGCGGCAACGGCGAAGATAAGGATGGCAGCCCACATGGATCCTCTCCTTTTTCAGCGCACGGCCCGGCTGTTCAATGATGGCTCAGCGCCCACACGTACGCCGCAACCGCGGACGTCTGCTCGGGCGTCAACTGCGCGCCGCCCAGCGGTGGCATCGGGCTGCGGTACTGCTTCGGCTGCGCCACGCCCTGTTTGATCAATTTGAGGATGCTGGCGTAGCTGCCGTCGCCCCACAGCCAGATCTTGCCCGTGAGATTCGGCCCGAGCGGCGTGCCCGCGGCATCCGAGCCGTGGCAACCGGTGCAGGTCGCGCCGCCGACGCGGCCGTGGAACACCTCATCGCCGAGCTTGACCATCTGGCGCGAGGATCCGGGCGGCACGGGCAGGCTGGCCGCGCTGCTGCCCGCATTCGGGTGGATACCTTCGGGGGGAGCGGCTGTAGCGGCGCTCGTCGATCCGGCCGGCGCATCCGCAGGCGGACAGGGGGTGGTGGATGCGCCCGCGTCGGAACCGCCGCGGTAGACGACACGATAGATCCGGCCACGCTGATCGTCGGAGATATAAAGAGCACCGTCTGGCGCGACCGCGACGCCCGCAGGACGATGCGCCGCTTCGCCCGGCTCCTTGCTCGCCCCGGCGAAACCGTCCGCGAAAACCTCGCACCTTCCTGAGGCCGCTCCGTCCGCGAGCGCCTGGAACACCACGTTGTAGCCGCCCTGCGGGTAAGGTGCGCGATCCCACGATCCATGAAAGGCGATGAAGGCGCCGTCGTGGTAGTGCGCGGGGAAGCTCTTGCCGCTGTAGAGGGTGAGAGCATTCGGTGCCCAGTGAGCCGGGAACGAGGCCACGGGCGCGAGCTTGCCGGTGCAGGGACCGACCGCCTTGCCGCCATCGCCGCCGTACTCCGGCGCGAGCACGAGCTTCTCCTGCACCTCGTCGAAATAACACTCGGGCCAGCCGTAGTCGCCGCCCGACTTCACCTTGAGGAGCTCCTCCGCCGGCTGCGTGGCCTCCTCCTCGGGCTTGTAGAGCTGCGGCCAGTTCTGATGCAGCTGGTCGCGGCCGTGTTGAGTCGCCCAGATCCCGTGCCCGCTCGGGTCGAGGGCCATGCCCTCGGCGTTACGGATCCCGGTGGCGTAGCGCTCGGCGCCCGAGAACTTCTGGTCCGTCCTGTTGGCGTCGTAGCGCCAGATGCCGCCGCGGGTCTCGAGCTCGGTGCAGGGCCGCATGCCCGGTACGTCGGGCTGACGGTTGCGTGCCTGGCAGGAGTTGGTCGCCGTGGCGACGTCGACGTAGAGGAGCCCGTCCGCATCGATCACGAAGGGATGCATCGGATGATCCCCGGTCAGAGGCAATCCCGACACAATGACTTCGGGCTTGCCCTGCGGCACGATCGACCCGGCACTGAGCGCATAGCGCTCGATGCGATCGGATTCCTCCACGTAGAGCGCGCCTTTATAGAGTGCGATGCCGGTGCCGCCATGGCCGCCGGCATCTGCCGCCGGCCCGAAGCGTTCGATGACATTGGCTTTGCCGCCGCCGGTGGTGTCCTGCAGTGCCACCACGAACCCGCCCGGGTGCGGAGCCTTATTGCCGAAGTAGCGTCCGCTCCAGGTGTTGACGTACACGACGCCGTTTGCGGCGACGCTCAGGTGGCGGGCGTGGCCCACCTCGTCCGCAAACACGCTGGCGCAGAAGCCTGCGGGAAGCTTGAGCCCGGCATGCGAGCATGGCGCAGTCTTCGCCGCGGCGGCGGCGGCCCCCTGCAGCGGCGCGCTGCACGCACAGGCCGCGAGCGCGACTGCCGTGAGAATCGAGGAAATTCGCATGGCCCGGCCCTCCTCCGATCCATCGGAAGATCGCGAACTATACGACGCCGTGTTGGCGGGCGCGATGTTGATTCGCCCATGGCGCGTCGCTGCATCCGTTCGGCTGGGCAGTACGTATACTCCTGCATCGCATCAAACAGGCAGCGCCTTGCCAGCGTCGGGCCCGCACATGTTGAAATCCCTCGGTCGCGCTTCAGGGCTGGCGCTGCTGGTTGCAGTGGCGGGCGCAGCGGCGCCAGCGACGACGCCTGCTGGATCGATTCACTGGCAGCAGCAGTGGAGTCAGGCACTCTTCGCGCAGGCCGCGCGTGAGCATCGCTTCGTGCTGCTCGACCTGCACGCGGTGTGGTGTCACTGGTGCCACGTGATGGACGAGAAGACCTACGCCGACGCTTCCGTCATCGGGCTGATCGGTTCGCGCTACCTGCCGGTCAGCATCGATGCGGACTCCGATCCCGCGCTCAGCAGCCGCTACGGCGACTGGGGCTGGCCGGCCACCATCGTGCTCGCCGCCGATGGCACCGAGATCGTCAAGCGCCGCGGCTTCATCCCGCCCGAGCAAATGGCCTCGCTCCTTCAAGCCATCATCGATGACCCCACCCCCGGTCCCTCGGTGCGCCGCCCCGCGCCGGCGCTCCCGGCTGCGTCCGGCGCGCTCCTGAGTCAGGCGCAGCTCGCGGCGTTGCGCAAGACTTACGCGCAAGCCTATGACGCGAAATACGGCGGCTGGGGGAGCGGCCAGAAGTTCATCGACTCCCCGACGATGGAATACACCTTCGCGCTGATCGTCGAGGAGCGCGACGCGCTTGCCGAGCGGCGCGCACGGCAGACGCTCGATGCGAATCTCGCGCTCATCGACCCCGTCTGGGGCGGGGTGTATCAGTATTCCGCGACCGGCGACTGGAGGTCGCCTCACTACGAGAAGCTGCTGTCCTTCCAGGCGGATGACCTGCGCCTCTACGCAGAAGGCTATGCGCGCTGGCACGATCCGCGCTACCTGCGAGCCGCGCTCGCCCTGCGTCACTACATGACTGCGTTCCTCCGCTCTCCGCAGGGTGCGTTCTACGTCAGCCAGGATGCGGATCTCTCGGCGAAGATGACGGGAGAGGAATACTACCGGCGCGATGAGGCCGCGCGGCGGCGCCTCGGCGCGCCGAAGGTCGACACCCACGAATACGCGCGCGAGAACGGCTGGGCGATCCGCGCGCTGTGCAGGCTCTACGACGTCACGGCGGAGGCCGCCGCGCTCGCCGATGCCACGCATGCGGCGGACTGGGTGCTCGCTCACCGGGCGCTGCCGCGCGGGGGCTTTCGTCACGACGACCGGGACGCCGCCGGCCCCTATCTCGACGACACGCTCTCGATGGCGCAGGCGTTCGTCGCGCTGTACCGCTCGAGCGGCGAGCGCCGCTGGCTCGCGCACGCGCGAGCGGCCATGGACTATATCGCGGCGGAATTTCGCGACGCGCGCGGCGGCTACTTTTCGGGGCCTGCGCCTGCAGCGGCCGCGGGTGTGTTTGCCGATCCCACGCGCACGATCGAGCAGAACGCCGCCGTCGCCAGAGTTGCGAACATGCTGCAGCGTTACACCGCCGATGCGCGCTATCGCCGCTCGGCGCTGCACGCCGTGAAATTCCTCGCGTCAGCCGCGGCGGGCTCCGATACGCTGCACACGGACATCCTGCTTGCGGATCGCGAGCTCGCCGACGCGCCGATCCACATCACGGTCGTCGGCGGCAAGAGCGACCCGGCCGCGCAGGCGCTGCACGCCGCGGCGCTGCAGTACCCGGCGGGCTACCTGCAGGTCGACTGGTGGGACCGCACCGAAGGCCCGCTGCCAAATCCCGAGATCCGCTATCCGAAACTCGCCCGCGCCGCGGCTTTTGCCTGCACGCAAAATACCTGCTCGATGCCGGTGTACGAGCCCGGAAGCGTCCTGCCGACGGTGAACGCGGCGCTGTATCCGTGAGCCGATAAGCGGCGTTGCGCGCTGCGTATCGCCGTCGCCGCGTCAGTGCGTCAGGCGGTTGTACTCGGCGAGCACCGCACGCAGCCTCTCGTGCGGCAGCGCAGTCACGTGATGTCCGTCGATACCGGTCATGTCCTGCGCCGCCACCAGGGCATTGACGATCGCTTCCTCGGTCGCCTGCACCGTGGCCGCGAACAACGGGTCCATCATGTCGTTCGGCACCATCTGCAGCTGCACCACGTGGTCGACCTGACCTGCCGCCGGGTTGGCCGTGGAGAAGGCAATGAAGATGTCGCCCGAGCCGTTGCCGGAGATGCTGCCGTTGCGGCCGAGACCGAGCGTCACGCGCCGCGCGATGCGCTTGAGCTGATGCGGCAGGAGCGGCGCATTGGTACCCACCACGACGATGATCGAGCCGCGCTCGGCGAGGTCGGAGGGCACCCAGGCGTAAGGATCCTCGCTCTCGATCTCCCGCCCGACCGGGATACCGGCGATGCGTAAGTTCTCTCGCGTGCCGTAATTGCATTGCACCAGCACGCCGACCAGGTAGCCGCCGTCCTTGACGGTGAGCTTGCGCGAGGCGGTGCCGATCCCGCCCTTGTAGCCATTGCACACCATGCCAGTGCCGCCGCCGACGGCGCCCTCCTCGACCGCTCCGGCGTGCGCCGTGTCAATCGCGTGGAAGACGTGCTCGGGCTTCACATGAAAGCCGTTGATGTCATTCAGCCAGCCGTCCCAGGTCTCGGCCACCACCGGCAGCGACCACCATGAGCCGGTGTCGTCCGCCCCGCCGTGTGCCACGCGCCAGGCGATGGCCGCATCGCGTACCACGCCCACGCTGTGGGTGTTGGTGATGAGTACCGGGCCTTCGAGAAAGCCCGACTCCTCCACCCAGGTCGTGCCGGTCATCTCACCGTTACCGTTCTGCGAATACCAGCCAGCGAAGGACGGATGTTTGGTGGACTCGGCACCGCGCGGCAGCACGGCGGTCACGCCGGTACGGATCGGTCCCTTGCCGACCACGAGCTTGCCGCTCCCCTCGATCAGCGTGGTGTGCCCGACCAACACGCCGTCCAGGTCGGTGATTGCATTAAGCGGGCCGGGCGTACCGTCGAAGGGCACGCCGAGGTCGCGGGCTCGCGGGCGCGGCCCGGCGGCGGCGGTGCCGCCGGCGGCAACCTTGGCGCCAGCGGCAACCGTAGCGCCCGTGGTAGCCGCGGTCCCGGCGGCGAGCGTGGCGCCGGTGGCGACTGTGGCGGACCCGAACAGCGCGAGTGTGAAGAGGACCACAACCTGATGTGGCATCGATGCCTCCGGGAAACGGACACGCCGCGCGCCCGGGGAGTAAATCCGGTCGCGGCCGCGGACTAAGCTTAGCAAGGCGGTTGGTGTTACGTTGTTGCCACCGTGAGAGCACTATCGCACAACGTCGGGTACGGCGGAACCAACGCCGGGAGCAGCGCGGCCTGCGCTGGCCGCACCCGGCTGCCGGCGAAAAGTCAACGCTTGTGAACCCGTCGGCACAGAAATCCTCCCGGGACTCCTACAACCGTCCCATCAGCGCGATCTGGCCGGGACAGCCATACCCACGCGGCGCGACCTGGGATGGCGAAGGCGTGAACTTCTCGCTCTTCTCGGCCCACAGCGAGAAGGTCGAGCTGTGCATCTTCGATCCGTCGGGCCGGCAGGAGCTGCAGCGCCTCGAGGTGCGCGAGCGCACCGACGGCAACTGGCACGCCTACCTGCCCGAGGCGCGTCCCGGCCTGCTGTACGGTTATCGCGTCCACGGACCCTACGATCCGGAGCGCGGACATCGCTTCAACCCCCACAAGCTCCTGATCGAGCCGTATGCCAAGCAGCTGCAGGGTCCGCTGGCGTGGAGCGATGCGCACTTCGGCTACCGCACCGGCAGCTCGCGGGCAGACCTGTCCTTCGACCGGCGCGACAGCGCGCCCGGCACCCCGAAGTGCCGCGTGATCGACCCCGCCTTCACCTGGGGCGATGACACCCCGCCCAGGATCCCCTGGCACGACACCGTCATCTACGAGGCGCACGTGCGCGGCCTCACGCAGCGTCATCCGGACGTGCCCGCGCCGCTGCGCGGCACGTATGCCGGACTTGCGACCGCGCCCATCATCGATTACCTGGTGCGGCTGGGGATCACCGCCATCGAGCTGATGCCGGTGCACGCGTTCGTCGACGACCGCCACCTCCTCGATCGCGGCCTGCGCAACTACTGGGGCTACAACACGCTCAGCTTCTTCGCCCCCGAGAGCCGCTACTCGGCGACCGGCCGCCTCAGCGAATTCAAGACTCTGGTGAAGGTGCTGCATTCAGCGGGCATCGAAGTGCTGCTCGACGTGGTCTACAACCACACCGCCGAAGGCAATCAGCTCGGCCCCACGCTCTCCTTCCGCGGCATCGACAACGCCTCCTACTACCGGCTGCACCCGGAGCAGCCGCGCTACTACCTGGACTTCACCGGCACCGGCAACACGCTCAATCTGCAGCATCCGCGCGTGCTGCAGCTGCTGATGGACAGCCTGCGCTACTGGGTGCTCGACATGCACGTGGATGGCTTTCGCTTCGACCTGGCTTCCGCGCTCGCCCGCGAGCTGCACGAAGTCGACCGCCTCGGCTCGTTCTTCGACACCATCGGGCAGGATCCGGTGCTCTCCCAGGTCAAGCTGATCGCCGAGCCCTGGGACATCGGCAGCGACGGTTACCAGGTGGGTAACTTCCCGCCCGGCTGGAACGAGTGGAACGACAAGTACCGCGATACGCTGCGCGGGTACTGGAAGGGCGACGGCGGGCTGCTCGCCGATTTTGCGCGCCGCTTCACCGGCTCGAGCGATCTCTATGAGGCGAGCGGCCGCAAGCCGAACGCGAGCATCAACTACATCACCGCGCACGACGGCTTCACGCTCGAGGACCTGGTGAGCTACAACGACAAGCACAACCAGGCGAACGGCGAAGACAATCGCGACGGCCACAATGACAACCGCTCGTGGAACTGCGGCGTCGAGGGTGTGACGGATGATCCGGCCGTGCTCGCGCTGCGCCTGCGCCAGAAGCGCAACCTGCTGGCATCGCTGCTGTTGTCGCAGGGCGTGCCGATGATCCTCGGCGGCGATGAGCTCAGCCGCACCCAGGAGGGCAACAACAACGCCTATTGCCAGGACAACGAGTTGTCATGGTTCGACTGGACGCTGCACGAGCGGAGCGAGGAATTTCTCGAGTTCGCCGCGCGCCTCATCAGGCTCAGGCGACAGCATCCGGTGTTCAGCCGCCGCCGTTACGTGAAGCCCAATACGGTGACGCCCGAGGGACTCAAGGAGATCATCTGGCTCACCCCTGACGGCCGCGAGATGACGGAGAACGACTGGAATCAGGATTTCGCCCGCTGCCTGGGGGTGTATCTCGCCGGAGGGGCGATCGAGCGTCGCGAACGGCGCGGCAAGCCGATCCGGGACAGCAATTTTCTGCTGCTCTTCAACGCGCACCATGAGACGATCCCGTTCACGATCGCCGCGACTCTCGCGGCGAAGGCGTGGGTCACCGTGCTGGATACCGCCGCGGACGAGCCCTTCGCAGAAAGGCCGCTCGCGCAGCAGCGCTACCCGCTGCAGGGACGCTCGCTGGTGCTCCTCGAAGAGCCCCGGGGCACGCCCGGCGCCCGCGGCGGCGCTGCGGCCGACCCATAGTCACGAACGCGGCCACGGGGGGACGCGGTGAAGATCGTTACCTACAACGTCAACGGCATCGGCGCACGGCTGCCCAATCTCAGGCGCTGGCTCGATGAGACCCGCCCCGACGTCGTCTGCCTGCAGGAGCTCAAGGCGCCGCAGGAAAAATTCCCGGAAAGCGTGATCCGCGATGCCGGCTACGGCGTGATCTGGCACGGACAGAAGAGCTGGAATGGCGTCGCGATCCTCGCCCGCGGAACCGAGCCGGCCGAGATCCGTCGCGCCTTGCCGGGCGATGCGCAGGACGTCCATAGCCGCTATATCGAGGCCACGGTGCGCGATGTGCTGATCGGCTGCCTGTATCTGCCGAACGGCAATCCCGCACCCGGCCCGAAATTCGACTATAAGCTGCGCTGGCTCGAGCGCCTGATCGCGCACGCCGCGCAACTGGTCTCGCGCGATTCCCCGGTGATTCTCGCCGGCGACTACAACGTGATTCCGACCGAACGGGACGTCTACAAGCCGGAGCGTTGGGTGGACGACGCGCTGTTTCGCGTCGAGACCCGTGAAGCGTTCGCGCGCCTCATCAGCCAGGGATGGACGGATGCGATACGGTCGCTGCACCCGGATGCGCAGATTTATACCTTCTGGGACTACTTCAGGAATGCGTATGCGCGCGATGCCGGGCTGCGGATCGATCATCTGCTGCTGAATGCAGCGGCCAAAGCGCGCCTCGTGGGCGCAAGCGTCGAACGCAACGTGCGCGGCTGGGAGAAAGCGAGCGATCATGCACCCACGTGGGTGCAGCTGCGCGACGCGCGCCCCGCGTAAGACTGCCGCGACCTGAGGCTCCCGTGACCCGGGCGGCACGGCAGCCGGCCGCAACCGCCCGGGTCCGCAGACCGCAATTACCTGGCGGCTTTGGCCGCTTCAATCGCCTCGTGCAGCTCGCGTTCGGTCTGGTGCAGCAGCTCTTCGGCCTTCGCCCCATGCCCGGCCATATCGTAGTGGTTGGCGGCGCGCGCATGCTCCATCTCGTGAATGGCCTCCTGCACGTGGTTGTGCACTTTTTCGAGATCGTGCCAATCCCGGACTGGATCGGCCAGGGCCGTGCCCGAGAGCAGTGCGGTTGCGGCGACGGCGAACAATACTGTCTTCATATGCCTTCCTTTGTGTGATGCGACACGCGTTCGGCGGGTCGCGGACAGTCAGCACGTCGCGAAGTCTAGGCAGCCCCTGACGACTGTCAACGTGTCGCTACTTAACGTGAATTTCTCTTCATGATCGCCAGCGCGGCAGAAACGGATGCTCGGCGAGGGATCAAGCGCCCAAACGCCGCCCCGCCCGGTTGGCCTCGCACTCGCGCGTGAGGCTGAGCTGCAGCAGAATGGAGCGATCGACGACGGAACCGGCCGCCGTGACATCTGTCGCGGCGCCGCACGTGCCGCGCGTCCCGTCGCAACTGCGGAAGGTGCCGACTTGATCCACGGAAAATCGACGAACGTCCTCGCCGCGCTGGCCGCCTGCTGCCTGCTGGCGCCGCTTCGAGTCGTGTGGGCCGCAGGCGGCGACGCGCCGCCGAGATTCGAAGTGCCCGCGCCGCAAGGGGGCGGTCCGCTCACCTTCGTCGTGTACGGCGATACGCGCTTCACCCAGCGCGACGAAGTCGCGAACCCGTACGCGCGGCATGCGCTGGTGGCCAGGATCGCAAGCGAGCATCCGGCGGCGATCCTGATCGGCGGCGACCTCATATTCCAGGGCAGCAGCGCGGACGATTACGACACGTACCACAGCGAGACGACGGAGTGGTCGAAACAGAAGATCCCGGTGTTTCCCGCGCTCGGCAATCATGAATTCAAAGGGTGCAACAAGAACGACGACGACCCCTGCCTCGAGAACTGGTGGAGGGCGTTCAGCTCCCTGTCGTTGCGCCCCCATCGGTGGTACTCGGTGACGATCGGCGCATCGCTCCTGGCATTGATCCTGGATTCCGATGCCGCTCTAAAGGCCGGGAGCGAGCAGCGCGTATGGTTTGAGCAGCAGATCACGAACGCCGACAAGCGCGTCAGATTCATACTGGTAGTGCTGCACTACCCTCCGGTCCGGGACGCCTTCTACCCTTCCGTGCTCGATGAGAAAGAGGTTGCCCGCTACTTCTCGAAGAGGGCCCGGACGCTCCCCGCTCAGGTCGTCGTCGTCGGCAGTCACGTGCACAATTACGAGCGCTACTACAGAAACGGCGTCACCTACCTCGTCAGCGGCGGCGGTGGCGCGAAGCCGGTACCCGCCGTCCGGTTGTTCGGCGAGCAGTCCGGGCTGAGGACCTCCGTGAACTATCACTACCTGCGCTTCACCCTTCACGGCGATCGACTGACCGGGACCATGGTCCGGTTTGATGCCGCAGTCGATCGAGCCGGCAATCAATGGACCGAGCCGGACCGCTTCGAGGTCAGGGCGAAGAATTGAACGCGACCTGTTCGCAGATCTCCCGCGCGACTGCGCACAGTGTCGCAATTCGTAGACCAAAGTGTGACCCAGATCTCCGTATCTGCGCGCCTGGGTCAGGCAGCGGGCTCCCCCGTGGTGGTATCTTCTTACACACATCCCCGGGGAGCGTGTCGTCCATCGTGAGTGTGGAAGCAAGAGAGACGACGACGACTGAGGCCTGGCCGACGTGGCAGGGCGAGATCATCAACGGAGTCTATCCGTTGCGCCGCTTTCTGAGCGGCTCGGACCACAGCGCGGTATTCCTCACCGAATGCAAGGCACAGAACGTTGCCGATGCCGCCATCAAGATCATCCCGGCCGAGCGGGTACGGGCAGAGGAACAGCTCGCGCACTGGAGGACGGCTGCCGGCCTCTCCCATCCTCACCTGATCCGGCTTCTCGACGCCGGGCGCTGCCATCTCGGTGGTCAGCAATTTCTCTTCGTCGTCATGGAGTATGCCGAACAGACTCTCTCTCAGGTGCTATCCCACCGGGCCCTGACTCCCGACGAAGTGCGGGAAATGTTGCTTCCCGCCCTCGACGCCCTGGCTTTCCTTCACCGCAAGAACCTGGTGCAGGGTGACCTGAAGCCGCCAAACTTTCTGGTGGTCAATGATCAACTGAAACTGGCAAGTGATACGGTCCGTCCCGCCGGCGAACCTCGGGCAAGCGCCGCTAAGTCTTCCTTCTACGATCCTCCGGAAGCAATTAACGGCAGGCTTTCTCCGGCCGGCGATATCTGGGGTCTTGGCGCAACACTGGTCGAGGCCCTCACCCAGTGCCTTCCGGCGTGGCCTGACGAGCGATCCGAAACCCCGTGGCTGCCCACGACTCTTCCGCCAGCATTCGTGGCCACCGTACGGCGATGTTTGAGTCAATACCCCGCCAGCCGTCCGACGGCCACCGACCTGGAAGCCCCGCTCAAACGCACGCCACCAGCGCCCGCGGCTTCGGTTCCTCAGCCTGTCGTTCGCGAAGCGCCGGCGCCAGCCGTCCTTCTACGCAAGTCGCGTAAACCGCGCTCGCTCGCGCTGGCGATCGTAGCGGTCGTCATATTGTCGGTCGCCCTCTGGGGTGGCTTGCGGCTGTTTCACGGCCACCCCAACTCTCAGCAATCGCCTGCACGTACTTTTCAAACCGTTTCGCAGCAAGCCGCTGGTACGCCGGCGGCCGCTGCGCAGAATGCCGAGACGCCTCTCGCCGCGCCCCCCGAGGTTTCCGCTCCTTCGGCCAGCGCGAAGCCCAGGAAGCCCAAACCGGCGCTCGCGCAGCCTGGTTCTCCGCGCTCGGGGCAAGGCGCACAACCTCTGGCGGACGCTTCCGTGGTCCATGAAGAGATTCCCACCGTTTCACGCAGCGCACGTGGGACGATTCACGGCCACATCAAGGTCGCGGTGCTTGTGATCGTCGATCGCTCCGGCAATGTGATCGACGCGCTCGTGGAAAACCACGGGCCGAGCTCGTATTTCGCCCGCCTGGCAAGAGACGCCGCCAGAAAATGGAGGTTCACTCCAGCAGACCAGCAGGAGTCCCGACAGTGGCTGCTGCGGTTCGAGTTCACTCGTGGCGGCACCATCGGACACGCCACCACGGCGCCCTCTTAGACTGCGGAGATCAGCTCCCTCACGATGCCACACGTGAAGTGACTGGCAACCTTTTCGACGAACGGAATGAAGTCTACCGCGGCGGAATGATCCGCTCTGTCAGATATCGCGCGCATCACAATCAGCGGGATGCCATGCTCATGACACACCTGCGCCACTGCGGCGCCCTCCATCTCGACGCACAGGGCGGGCGGAAGCCCCGCATCGAGCAGAGCCTTGCGCAGGCCCATGAGAGTCCCGGGATTTGCGATGAACTGGTCACCACTGATTATCAGGCCTTCCTGCACTTTCGGTGACTTTATTCCGAACGCGGTGAGCGCCTCTGCAGATACGTCATTACAAAGATGAGTGCGCAGGTAGAGCTCCGCAGATCGCCTGGCCAAAGACACGAGTGAAGCCGGGGCCTCAAACCCGACCTTATCGAGCAGTGGAACTTCGAAACGGCGGAAAAGCGGGCGAGCATCCAGGTCATGCTGAACCAACACAGTGCCGATGACCACGTCGCCGACTTCCAGATTCGTATCCACGGCGCCGGCAACGCCCGTGAACACTACAAGATCGACTCCAAAGACCTCGATAAGCGTCGTGACTGTGGATGCAGCTGCCACCTTGGCGCAGCGCGAAAATACCAGGACCACATCCTTACCGTATAGCGATCCCTGCAGATATTGCCGCATGCCACGGGTCTGGCGACGGGGGTTCTCCACATCCCGTTGCAGGAGCGCGATTTCCTGTGGCATCGCTCCGACAATTCCTATTTTCATGGTTTGATGTTTCCCTGCCCTACTCAAGATCCCCCTGTTTTCAGCTTCTCTTCCGCATACAGCGACAGTTCGATCATGCGCTCGAGCAGCTGCTCCGGGCCTACCCCCCCCCAGCCCAACCCCTAACCCGAACCGACACCCATAGCTTCCCCGCCGCCCGCTCGAATGTGTAGCCCGGAAGGCCTCGCGCATTGACGACCGCGCTGCTCATCGAAGCCTCGAGGCTGGCGGTATTGGTGATCAATGCTTCCGCGGTGCAGGTGACGTCATGCTGCGTTACTGACACCTTCAGCCGCATCGCGTTCCAGTCATCGCCGATCTTGAGCTTACCGCTGTTGGCGATCTTGCCCCGCCGAGGGGCCTTTCTAGTCGTGATCACTGCGCGGCGCGCCGTTAACAAAAGGGGTTCCCGAAACCCGTGGCTAGTAGTAGTCAGTATGGGAGATACTTTATTCTGACGCAAAGCGCCGGCGTACCCGTGCGCAAACCATCACCAGGCCGCGGGTGATCGAGCTCAGAGTCAGCTACAAATTCTGATCAGTGCTGATACGACGGGTGAGCGAACCCCAACCAAAGTCCGCAAACCGCCGGCGCGTTTCGAGCGGGCGCTATTCGCTCTGGCGCCTGCTGCGTGAAGGTCTCAACGGCCAGCGTGGCTGGTCGCGCGCCTGGGCCAAGGCGGTACCGCGCCCAGGCTACCGCGTCGTGATCGTCGGCGGCGGCGGCCATGGCCTTGCCACCGCCTTTTATCTCGCCAGCAAACACGGCATCACCGACGTCGCGGTGCTGGAGAGAGGCCCGATCGGGCTCGGCAACGTCGGGCGCAACACGACTCTCATACGCTCCAATTACTTCCACCCCGAGAACATCCGCTTCTACGAGTTTTCTCTGAAGCTCTGGGAGGGCCTCGAGCGCGAGCTCAATTTCAATGCCATGGTCAGCCAGCGCGGCACGCTCAACCTCTTTCATACCGAGGCGCAGCGTGATCTGTTCACGCGCCGCGCCAATCAGATGCGCGTCCTCGGCGTGGACGCGCAAGCCCTCGGCCGCGAAGCCGTGAAGGCGCTCGTACCGCTCATCGACCTCGACAACGGCCGCTACCCGGTGCTGGGCGGATTCCTGCAGCCGCGCGGCGGCACCGTGCGCCACGATGCCGTCGCCTGGGGCTACGCGCGCGGGGCGTCCGAGGCCGGCGTCGATATCGTCGAGCATTGCGAAGTCACGGGCATCGTCCGCGACGCAGCACGCGTCACGGGAGTCGAGACTACGCGCGGCTTCATTGCGGCCGATACGATCTGCATCGCAGTCGCCGGACATTCATCCCGGCTCGCCGCGATGGCAGGAATCAAGCTCCCGATCGAGAGTCACGTGCTGCAGGCGTTCGTGACGGAGAGCATCAAGCCGGTGCTCGATACGGTGGTCACCTACGGTGCCGGGCACTTCTACGTCAGCCAGTCGGACAAGGGGGGCCTGGTGTTCGGCGGTGACATCGACGGCTATAACAGTTACGCACAGCGCGGCACGCTGCCGATGGCGGAAGAGGTCGCCGCTGCCGCGGTGACGCTGCTGCCGGGGGTGGCGCGCCTGAAGGTGTTGCGCCAGTGGGGTGGCGTCATGGACATGACGATGGACGGCTCGCCGATCATCTCGAAGCTGCCGGTGGACGGGCTCATCATGAATGGCGGCTGGTGCTACGGCGGCTTCAAGGCGATCCCGGCCGGCGGGGTGACGACGGCGCACCTGATTGCCCACGGCACCCCGCATCCGGTTGCAGCCCATTTTGGGCTCGAGCGCTTTGCCGCCGGACGCACTCTCGATGAACGCGGCGCGGGTCCCTACCCCTACGCCCACTGAAGGAGGAGTCGAGGCATCCATGCTGCGCATCCCCTGCCCCTGGTGCGGCGAGCGCGATGAGACCGAGTTCCGCTACCGCGGCGACGCCAGCAGGACGCGGCCCGCCCCCGATGCAGATCTCGCCGCCTTCACCGCATACGTCTATGAGCGCGACAACCCGCTCGGCTGGCACAGCGAGTGGTGGCTGCACGTGGGGGGTTGTCGCAAGCTCCTTAAGATCGTGCGTCACACCCTGAGCCACGAGATTCACGCGGTGGTGGGGCCCGCGGATGAGGTGTCGCTCCCGCCGGAGAGCCGGCGCTGATGCCGGGACCTTCGCGAATCGTGCGCGGTCTGTTGACGGATACCGCACGGACGGTGCGCTTTCGCTTCGATGGGCGGCAGTTGCAGGGCCTCGCCGGCGACACGCTCGCCTCGGCGCTGCTTGCGAACGGACAGCACCTCATCGGGCGCAGTTTCAAATACCACCGGCCGCGCGGCATCGTCACGGCGGGGCCGGAGGAGCCGTGCGCGCTGGTCGATGTGATCGGCAGCGTCGGCCGCGAGCCCAACCAACTTGCAACTACGCTCCCCGTGCACGAGGGCTTAAGGGCCGAGAGCCAGAACCGCTGGCCCTCGCTCGCGTTCGATGCTCTGGCGGTCAACGACCTGCTCGCTCGCTTCCTGCCGGCGGGGTTCTACTACAAGACGTTCATGGCGCCCGGATGGGCCTGGGAGCGAGTGTACGAGCCCCTCATCCGTCGAGCCGCGGGCTTGGGCAGGCTGGAAGCGATCGTGGGCGAGCACGCAGCGCCCGCCGAGACGATTCACGAGCATGCGGACGTGCTCGTAGTGGGCGCAGGCGTCGCCGGCCTCGCCGCAGCGCGGCGGCTGGGTTCACGCGGCCTCAGGGTAGTGCTCGCGGAGCAGGACGTGGTGCTCGGCGGCGGCTCGCTGCTCGATGCGCGCTGGACAGCGTGGCGCGAAAAGCTGTGCGGAGCTTTAAGCGACTTTCCCGCGGTGCGCACGCTTGCCGGCACCGCAGTGCTCGGGGCCTACGGCCACGGTGTGTTCGCAGCTCTGCAGACCCTTGCGCCCGCGGAAGCGGCCCGCTTTGGGGGCCTGCGAGAGAGGCTGCGCATCATCCGTGTGAAACGCGTGATCATCGCCACGGGTGCGCTCGAGCGGCTGGTCGCCTGCCCGGGAAACGATGTGCCCGGTGTGATGCTGGCCGGTGCTGCGCTCGCCTACCTGCGCCGCTACGGCGTGGCGGTGGGCCGCAGGCCCGCGTTCTTCGTGAACAACGACGAGGCCTACGAGGCCGTGTTCGCGCTCGCCGCCGCGGGGATCAGTTGCGCCGGCGTGATCGATCCGCGCAGTGAGTCGCTGGCCGCAGAGCGCGCCAGGGCGCTCGGCGTCGAGGTCCACGGCGACGCGGTGGTCGCGGGCGTCATCGGGCGTCGCGGGGTTCATGGAGTGCGCGTTGCGGATTTGAGCGGCAGCACGCGCGTCACGCTCGAGGCCGACTGCCTGTTGATGTCGGGCGGGCACACGCCCGCGACGGCGCTCGCAAGCCAGCTCGGCGCGCCACTCAAATGGCAGGAGAGGATCGCAGCGTTCACGGCGGAGCTGGACTTAAGGCTTGGACGCGTCGTGGGCGCGGCGCGCGGTGTGTTCGGACTCGCCGCCGCCGCCTTGGACGGCGAACGGTGCGCGTGCGCGATCGCAGCGGACTTGGGTCGCAGCGTCGACGCCGCGGACTCTCTGGATTTTCCTCCGGACGTTGCGGTCACGCCCCTCAAGCCGCTGTGGGAGGTGGCGGCGCCCGGCAAGGCCTTCGTCGATCTGCAGAACGATGTGACCGCCGCGGACGTGCGCCTCGCCTGTCGCGAGGGGTACGAGCACCTCGAGCACATGAAGCGCTTTACCACCCATGGCATGGCGACCGACCAGGGCCGGATCGGCGGACTCGTCGGAGCGGCAATCCTGGCGCACTCTCGCGGCGTGCCGCTGTCGGAAGTGGGCCAGCTCAGGCCGCGGCCGTATACGCAACCGATTCCCTTTGCGGCGCTCGCGGGCGGCGAAGTCCGCGAGCACTTCAGACCTGAGCGCCGGCTGCCGCTGCACGACTGGCACGAGTCGGCGGGCGCGATCTTCGTACCCACGGGACTGTGGTTGCGGCCGCTCGTCTACTCGCGGCGACCGGGCTGGGAGCCGGTGCTCGATGAGGCGCGTGCCGTACGCACGGGCGTCGGCATCACGGATGTCTCCACGCTCGGCAAGATCGACGTGCAGGGACCGGATGCCGCAAGGTTCCTGGACTTCATATACGCCAACACGTTCTCCACGCTGGCCGTCGGCCGGGCACGCTACGGCATCATGCTGCGCGAGGACGGCATGATGCTCGACGATGGGACGACGTCGCGCTTGGGGCCCGAGCACTTCCTGATCACGACCACCACTGCCGGCGCCACGCATGTGCTCGAGCACATGGAGTTCCACCTGCAGGCGCTGTGCCGCGAGCTCGACGTGCTCCTGACCGACGTCGGCGATCAGTGGGCGCAGTTCGCCATCGCCGGGCCGCGCTCGCGCGAGGTGGTGGCGGGCGTCGCGGCGAGCCTCGACCTCTCCAACGAGACCTTTCCCTTCATGGCCGCGAGTGCCGCCACGATCGCCGGAGTCGCCGGACGGGTGTTCCGCATCTCCTTCTCCGGCGAGCTCGCCTACGAAATCGCTGTACCGGCAAAGCACGCCCTGACGGCATGGTCCGCGCTGCTTCAAGTCGGCAAGCCTTTTGGCATCCGGCCCTACGGCCTGGACGCGCTCAACACGCTGCGCATCGAGAAGGGCCACATCACTTCAGCCGAGCTGAACGGCAACACCTCAGCCGGTGATCTCGGCTTCGCCCGCATGCTGAAAAAACAGGGCGACTTCATCGGCCGCGCGCTCTCGCAACGTGAGGGCCTCGTGGCTGCGGATCGCCTACAGCTGGTCGGCGTGCGGCCCATCGACCGCTCGCACCGATTGCGTAACGGCACGCAGCTGCTGGCGCCGGGAACCGCCGGGGACAGTCTCGGCTACGTGACCTCCTCCACCCCGTCGGTCGAGCTCGAGGGGTGGGTGGGGCTTGCGCTCCTGCGCGCCGGCCGATCGCGCCTGGGGCAGCGCCTGATGGGCGTGTCGCCGGTCCACGATGAGACGACCGAGATTGAGGTCGTGAGTCCTCACATGCTCGACCCGGAGAATGAGCGTGTCCGCGCCTGAAGTCCGCCAGCCACCCGGCGCGGCTGGCGGGGTGGCGCTCGCATCGTGCCTCGCCGACATCGTCGAGCTCGCAGCGCTTAAAGGACGCGCGCCCGAGCTGCAAGAGATCGCCGGCAGCCGGGGCTGGAAGCTTCCCGCGCACGGCCGCATCGCACTCGCGAACGATACGCTCGCGCTTTGCGTGCGCCCGCAGCGCTGGCTGCTCTTGAGCGCTCCGGGGGCCGCCGGCGCTGTCGTCTCGCGGTGGCAGGGCGCCTGTGCCGGAGTTGCGGCGGCGGTCGATCACTCTTGCGGCCTCGCGGCGCTCTACCTCACCGGGGTAGATGCGCGCGAGGTGCTCGTGCGGGGCTGCCGCGTGGATCTTGACCCGCGGGTCTTTCCCACCGGCCACGCCGCGGCCACCATCATGGCCCAGGTGGCGGCGATCCTCGCCGCGGTGCCTTCCGGGATGCTGATCGTGACGCCCGCGAGCACCGCGCGGCATTTGCGTGAATGGCTCGCGGCCGCCGCCCGGCCGTTCGGCCTTGCGATGCGAGGTGATGTTACTGTGAGCGCCCTGTCCGGAGATCCCCACTCATGAAGGATTCCGCGAGAGCCGTCGTCATCGGCGGCGGCATCGTCGGCGCCAGCGTGCTCTATCACCTGGCGAAAATCGGCTGGACGGATGTGCTGCTGCTGGAGAAGAGCGAGCTCACTTCCGGCTCCACCTGGCATGCGGCCGGCGGCATGCACACCTTCAACGGTGAGGCCAATATCTCGCGCCTGCAGAAATACACCATCGACCTGTATCGCGAGATCGAGGCACTCTCGGGTCAGTCGTGTGGGCTGCATCCGAACGGCGGGCTGATGCTCGCGGCGACCTCCGGCGAGCTCGACAGCCTGCGGCTCATCTGCTCGCGCGCCCGCTACCTCGGCATGGAAACCGAGATGATCTCGATGCAAGAGGCGCAGCAGCACAACCCGCTGCTGTACCCGAGCTACTTCAAGGGCGCGCTGTGGCGTGCCGACGGCGGGCACTGCGATCCTTCCGGCACCACCAACGCCTACGTCAAGGCGGCGCGCAAGCTCGGCGCCTCGGCGGAGCGCTTCACGCGCGTGCTGTCGCTCGGGCAGCGGCGCGATGGCTCGTGGGACGTCGTCACCGAGAAGGGCACGGTGCACGCCGAGCACGTGGTGAACTGCGCGGGCCTCTGGGCGCGCGAGGTCGGGCACATGGTCGGCATCGAGCTCCCCGTTCTCGCCATGGAGCATCATTATCTTCTGACCGAGGACATCCCCGAGCTCAAAGGGCGCGAGCGCGAGATCGTCAACACCACCGACTTCTCGGGCGAGATTTACCTGCGCCAGGAGAGAGGCGGCGTGTTGATCGGCACCTACGAGCCGCATGGCACGGTGTGGTCGCCGGTGAAGACGCCAGATGATTTCTCCATGCAGCTGTTGCCCGATGACTTCGAGCGGCTCGCGCCCTACTTCGAGGTGGGCTTCGAGCACTTCCCGGCGTTGGGTCGCGTCGGCATCCGCAAGGCGGTCAACGGCCCCTTCACCTTCGCGCCCGATGGCAATCCGCTGGTGGGTCCCGTGCGGGGCCTCAGGAATTACTGGGTCGCCTGCGCGGTGATGGCCGGCTTCAGCCAGGGAGGTGGCATCGGGCTGGTGCTTTCGCGCTGGATGGCGGAGAACGATCCGGGCCAGGACATCATCTCCATGGACGTGACGCGCTTTGGCGCGTTCGCAACGCCGAGATACACCTCGATCAAGGTGCCGGAAAACTACGCGCGCCGTTTCCAGCTCGCCTACCCGAACGAGGAGCTGTCGGCGGCGCGCCCGCTGCGGCGCTCGCCGATCTACGACCGCCTCAAGGCTGCCGGTGCCGTCATGGGCGCAAACTTCGGGCTCGAGAATGCGCTGTGGTTCGCCCCGGCCGGGATGGCGCCGGAGGAGACCCCGACCTACCGCCGCTCGGAGGCCTTCCCCATCGTGCGCGCCGAATGCCACGCGGTGCGCACCGCGGTCGGCATCTACGAGACGACCAACTACGGCAAGTACGAGGTCAGCGGGCGCGGCGCGCGCGCCTGGCTCGACCGCGTGTTCGCCTCGCGCATACCGAAGCCCGGACGCCTCGCGCTCGCGCCGATGCTGAATGCGGCCGGCCGCATCGTGGGGGACCTCTCGATGGCGTGCCTCGCCGAGGATCGCTTCCTCATCATGGGCTCGGGTTTTGCGGAGGAGTTCCACATGCGCTGGTTCTGGTGGGCCGCACCACCGCCCGACGTGCAGGTGCGCTCGGTGGCCTCGACGCTTGCGGGCTTCTCGGTCGCAGGCCCGCGCGCGCGCGATCTCGTGCAGCGGCTGGTGCGGATCGATCTCTCCGCGCAGGCGTTCAGGTTGTTTCAGGTGACGCAAACGGCCGTGGGCTTTGCCCCCGCCATCCTGACGCGCGCCGGGTTCACCGGAGAGCTCGGTTACGAGATCTGGACGACGCCTGATTACTTCGCGACGCTCTACGATGATCTCTGGGAAGCGGGGCGCGAGCTCGGCCTGGTGCACTTCGGAGGACGTGCGCTCTCGTCGCTGCGCCTGGAGAAGTGCTACGGCTCTTTCCAGAAGGACTTTCGCCCGGACTACACCCCGGGAGAGACCGGGCTCGACCGCTTCGTCGATTTCACCAAGGCGGATTTCACCGGCCGCGCGGCCGCACTCGCCGAGCGCGCCGCCGGACCCAAGCGCCGCTTCGTCGTCATGGAAGTGACCGCCAGCGATGCCGACGTAATCGGCTATGAATCGATCATGAAAGACGGCGTGGCGGTGGGGTACGTGACCTCGGGGGCGTACGGACACTACGTGGGCAAGAGCCTCGCCGCAGGATACGTGCCGACGGCGCTGGCGGTGGACGGCGCACGCTTCGAGATCGACATCCTGGGCGAGATGCGCCCCGCGACGGTGAGACTCGAGCCGCTGCATGATCCGCAGGGTCTGCGCCTGCGCGGCTGACACCGCCAGCGTGGCATAGAATCACGCCATGGAAACAGTGACCAACCGGCGCCGGCAGGGAGATCGGCAGCGGCGAGCCCCAGGTCAGCAGGAAAATCGTCAGTGAGTAATGTCGGAGACGGAGCTGCACGCAAGCTGCGCGGGGTCATTGCCGCCATTGCAACTCCGGTCGGCGATGCCGGCCCGGATCACGCGCGCCTGATCGTCCTGGCGCGCCATCTCCTCACCTCCGGTTGCCATGGACTGAACCTGCTCGGCACCACCGGCGAGGCTACCTCCTTCAGCGTCGACCAGCGCATGGCGGTCATGTCCGCGGTGGCGCAGGCGAAACTGCCGCTGGATCAGATGATGGTGGGCACGGGAGCTGCGGCACTCGCCGATGCCGTGACGCTCTCGCGGCATGCCGCCTCGCTCGGCTTCGCCGGCATCCTGCTGCTGCCGCCTTTCTACTACAAGGCCGTGACCGATACAGGTCTCCTCACCTACGTGCGCCGGATTATCGAAGCCACGGCCGAGCGGCCCGTGCCGGTTTATCTCTACAATTTTCCGGCGCTGTCCGGGATCGCTTACACACGGGATCTGGTCGCAGAGCTCCTCGGGCGGTTCGGAGCGCGCATCGCGGGACTCAAGGATTCGTCGCTGAATCTCGCTTACGCCAGGGAGATGGCGGCGCTGTCGGATGCTTTCGATGTGTTTCCTTCCAGCGAGGAGCACCTGCTGGCAGCCCGTGCGGGGCCCTTCGCCGGCTGCATCTCGGCGACCGCCAACCTCAACTCCCGCGACTGCCGTAAGGCGTTCGATGAGGGCGATCAGGCGGCGCTCGCGCGCGCGCTGGCGGTGCGCAAGCTCTGCGAGGGATTTCCGCTGATACCGGCCATCAAATACCTGCTGGCGGCGAGCTTGGGCGATCCGCAGTTAGCGCAGGTGATGCCGCCGCTCGCAGCGCTGACGCAGCAGGAAGCGAGCGCGGTGCGCGCGCGCTTCGAGAGCGTCGCATCGGCTGCGCAACGCCCTTAGCCTTAATAGCAGCGATCAGACCGCACCCGGTTCTGCAGCGGGGCGTTCGCGAGCCACCTTTCGAGGTTGTCGGCGAACATCAGCGCCTCATCTCTCGCCCAGCCGTCATAGTCACCCGATGAGTGGGGAGTAATTAAGAGGTTCGGCGCGCTCCACAGCGGGCTCGAAGGCGGCAGGGGCTCGGTGCGTGTCACATCGATGACCGCGGCTGCGAGGTGCCCCCTCGCCAGCGCATCGATCAGTGCCTCTTCCTGAACGATGGCCCCGCGCGCGATGTTTATGAAATAAGAGCCGGGTTTCATCGCGGCAAACGCGGCCGGACCGAAGAGGTCCTTTGTGGAGGGCGTGAGAGCTGCGCACACCACCGTGGCATCGACGGCACCGAGCATGCGGTGAAGCTCGCTCGCAGGATAAATCGCATCCACATCCTCGCACGGGTCGGATCTCACGCGGCAGGCAACGACCTTCAGACCGACGGCCCGAGCCATGCGCGCGATCTGTCTGCCGCTGCGCCCCAGGCCCACGAGTCCGACGGTTGCATTGCGCGTCGATCGGTTCAGGCGGTAATTCCAGCGCCTGGCAACCTGATCGGCAAACGCCTGGGGAAATCCGTGAAACATGCCGAGGATCGCCGCGAGCGCGTAGTGCGCCATTTGTGTGGCGGCGACGGCCGCCCCGCCGGTGACGATGAGCTGCGTGTCATCCCAGGGCGCGACGTGGTCGATCCCTGCGGAGGCGGAGCTCAGCCACAGGAGTCCCTGCGAGGCGAGAATCTCCCCTCGCGGAAAGGGTCTGGGCTCGAACGTGTAGGCCAGGATGATCTCCGGTCTCACCTCGGCGAGTGAGCCCGCAACGCCGGCGTACGAGCGGCATACGCAGAACTCCACCGACGGAAAGCGCACACGAAACTGCGGCAGGAACTCCTCGGGCCGATCGTAAAAGATCAGGACACGCGCTGCGTCGCTCATCGTGGAGGGAATGTAGTCCAGGAACGCAGCGCGGCGCAAAAAGCGCGGCGAGGTTACTTGCCAGCCTCCCGGGTGGCTGGGATGATCCTCCGCGCTTGAGCGTCAATGCCATCTCACTGCCGCGATCCGAGGCCCCGTCCGTCCGTGCGCGGTCTACGCCATCAATATCGCCGCCCGCTATGTCGTGGAGAACCGCGGGAGATCTCCGGTGAAATACGCTCTGCTCAGCTTAGCTCTTGCCACAGCGCTCGCCGCCGCAGCCGAACCTCGCATTCAGCCCCGACGAGAAGACCGTCTACGTGGCGGCGCTCGATCAGCTCGACAAGTCCCCCTACCACGGCATGATCTACTCGATACCCAATAACTGACGGCCGTTCCCGGGAGGCCCCGCCGATGTCAAGCTTACTCGCCGGCAAGACCGCCATCGTCACGGGCGCGAGCTCTGGAATCGGCCGTGCGATCGCCGCGAGTTTTGCCGCAGAAGGCGCCGTCGTCGTCATTGCAGATGTCACATCACAGCCGGTCGAAGGTGGCGAGCCGACCATCGACCTCATCACCCGAGCCGGTGGCGCAGCGTCCTTCGAGACGGTCGATGTCAGCCGGTGGGAGGATGTCGACTCGCTGATTGCGAAGACCGTCGCGCATCACGGCCGGCTCGACATCATGGTGAACAACGCCGCGACCTACACGGGGACAGCGCTGCTGGAAACAAGTGCGGCGCAGTGGGAGCGGGTCATGACGGTCAACCTGACCGGCATGTTCTACGGCTGCAAGCGCGCCATCCAGCAGATGATCACCCAGGAGCCCCAAGACGAAGTGCGCGGCCGACTGATCAACCTCGGATCGCAGCAGGGCATCATAGCCGCGCCGCTGGATGCGCCTTACGGGGTGAGCAAGGCGGGGGCGATCTACATCACCCGGCAGATCGCGGTCGACTACGCGAAGGACCTGATCGTGTGCAACTGCATCTCTCCGGGCAAAATCGACACCGGCAAGCCCGGTCAGGCGGTGGAGCCGGCGCGGCTCGCGTACGCGCGCGTTCGCACGCCCTGGCCGCGTTTTGGCCGGCCGCAGGACGTGGCCAACGCCGCGGTGTTTCTCGCCAGCGACCGGGCGACCTTCATCACGGGCGCGAATCTCGTGGTCGACGGCGGATGGCTGGCGGGGTGACGCGTCGGGAACTCACCATGCAGGCTGACGTTGCGCTCGCCGCGTCCCTGTTCGACGCCCTGAGCGAGGCGACCCGCCGGGGGCCTGGCATCGTGCGCGACAGTTACGGGCCGGGCGAGCAGGCCGCGCATGACATCATGCGCGCGGCCGCAGAAAGGATCGGTCTCGAGGTCGCGGTCGATCGAATAGGCAACCTGATGATGACATTGCCCGGGCGCGAGCGGAGCGCCCCACGCATCCTCATCGGCTCGCACCTCGACAGCGTCCCGCAGGGCGGCAATTTCGACGGCGCCGCAGGCGTCGTGGCGGGTCTGTCGGCTGTATCGGCGTTGCGGCAGGCCGGCATCGTGCCGGGCTGCGATATCATGGTGATGGGCATTCGCGCAGAGGAATCCGCATGGTTCGACGTCGCGTACATCGGCAGCGCCGGCGCCCTCGGGTTGCTCGACCCGGCATGCCTTGCGGTGGCGCGGTCCGACAACGGACAGAGCCTCGAAGCGGCGATGACGGAGCGTGGCTTCGACCCCACGCCGATCCGCGAGCGGCGGCGCCTGCTGGAGCCCGCGCAGGTCCGGGCATATCTGGAGCTGCACATCGAGCAGGGCCCGACGTTGGCAGGTCTCGGTCTGCCCGCCGCCGTCGTCACCGGGATCCGCGGCTGCAAGCGCTTTCGCAATGCGCGTTGCGTGGGTGAGTATGGCCACTCAGGCGCCGTTTCCCGCCCGTATCGGCACGATGCGGTTGCGGCCACCGTGGCACTGCTGCATCACCTCGAGAGCGTCTGGCTGCGAGAGGAGGCTGCAGGAGCGGATCTGGCCGTGACCTCGGGAGAGCTCTACACCGATGCAGCGCTCCATGGCCCCAGCAAGATCGCAGGCGAAACGCGTTTCGTCATCGACGTGCGCAGCCTCTCGGAGGCGACGATGAGTGCGGTGGCGAGCGAGGCGCGCGCGGCCGCCGCGCGTTTGGGGCAGGCGTACCGGGTGAGCTTCGATCTCGGTGCCGCTACCGACTCGCCGCCGGCGGTGATGGACACGCGCCTGCGGGCAAGGCTCAAGGAGCTGCTCAACTTCGAGATGGCGAGCGGCGCCGGCCACGACGCCGCGGTGTTCGCCAAGCTCGGCATTCCCACAGGGATGATCTTCGTTCGCAACGAGCATGGCAGCCACAATCCCGCCGAAGCCATGGCGCTCGATGACTTCGCCGTCGCAACACGGGCTCTCATCGAGCTGTTGCTCGATTTTCCTCTCTGAGTCAGCCGGGTCCGTCATGACATTGCTGATCACAGGCGCGACGGGCTTCGTGATGAGCGTCCTCGCGCGGCAGTGGCTGGACGCCGATCCGGCGGAGCACGTCGTGGTGCTGGACGCTGCTCCTCTGGATGCCGCGGCGCGTCGCTACTTCGCCCCGGTGTCGGAAAGGCTTCACGTGGTGGTGGCGGATGTCACACAACCGCACGCCTGGCGCGATGCCCTCTGCGGCAGCGGCATCACCCGAATCGTGCACGGCGCGACGATAACACCGATCTCACGCGGCACCGTGGCGGAAGCCAGGCGCGAGCCGGAAGCGGAAGATCCCGCCCGGATCATCGACGTCAACGTGATGGGAACAGTCGCGGTTCTCGAGTGGGCGCGTACGCTGCCTGACTTTCAGCGATTCATCTACGTGAGCTCAGGAGCCGTCTACAAGCATCACGGTCCCGATCGTCCCGGCGAGCCACTGCCGGAAGACGGCTATGTCATGCCGCGCCGGCTCTACGGCATCTCGAAACTGGCGTCGGAGCTGATCACCGAGCGCTATGGGGATCTCTTCGGACTCTCCACCGCATCGCTGCGTCCGTCATCGGTCTTCGGAACGATGGATCGCGTGACCGCGAGCCGCAACTTCCGCCACGTCCCGAACCGTATCGCCCACATGGCGCTCGACGGTGTGAAGCGCGTGCGCGTCAACACGCTCGACGGCGTGGGAGATTACATCCATGCCGAAGACGTCGCCGCCGCGATTATCTCCCTGCTACGTGCGCCGCGGCTGCGCTACAGCGCATATAACATCGCGGCCGGCGTGACGTCGACCGTGGGTGAGCTGGTCCGCTGGGCCGCGGAGAAAGCCCCGGGCTTTGGCGCTGAGATCGTCCCCAGCGAGCAGGCCGACATCGTGATGGACCTGACCCGCACCGATGGGATGTGGGGCGCCTACGATATTTCGCGCATTGCCAATGAGACGGGCTGGCGGCCTCGGCCCGTGCGCCAGGCCCTGCACGACTACATGGACTGGCTCGCGGCCGAGCGGGCCGTGGTTACTTAAAAATCCGCGCGGGACGCCGACGTGACCCCCACCGAACCTTATCCTCGCGACCTGATCGGCTACGGATCGCGGCCGCCGCATCCCCACTGGCCGAATGACGCGCGCGTGGCCGTCTCGATCGTGCTCAATTATGAGGAGGGCGGAGAGAATTGCGTGCTGCATGGGGATGCGCATTCGGAAGACGTGCTCACCGACCTCGGCGCCGTCGAGGCGCTGCCGGGCGCGCGCAACCTTAATGTGGAATCGCTGTTCGAATACGGCAGCCGCGTGGGATTCTGGGAGATCATGCGGCTGCTGCGTGAGCGTCACGTCGACGCCACGATCTACGCGGTCGGGATGGCCCTGGAGCGCAACCCCGAGGCCGCGGCAGAGATTCAGCAGAGCGGCTTTGAAGTGGCGTGTCACGGCCAGCGCTGGATCGACTACCAGTTCGTGCCCGAGGACATCGAGCGCGAGCACATGCAGCGCAACGTCGAGGTGATCACGCGCATGATCGGCCGCGCTCCGCTCGGCTGGTACACCGGCCGCCCCGGCCCCAACACCCGGCGGCTGCTGATCGAGCATGGGGGATTCCTCTACGACAGCGACGCCTACAACGACGATCTGCCCTACTGGACCCGCGTCGGCGGCCGCGCCCATCTCGTCATACCCTACGCTTTCGACAATAACGACAGCCGCCTGCAGCGCGGCGGCGACTTCGCCACGGGCGAGGAGTACTTCGTCTACAACCGCGACGCCTTCGACTGGCTGTATCGCTCGGCCGTCGCGGGCCGCCCGCGCATGATGACGATCGGCCTGCACGGCCGGATCATCGGCCGCCCCGGTCGACTGGGTGCGCTGTTGCGGCTCCTTGAGCACATTCAGCGGCACGACGCCGTCTGGCTCTGCAGCCGCGCGGCCATAGCGCAGCACTGGATTGCGCATCACCCAGCAACCTGACCCGAAGACGCCGTGGTCTTTATCTTAGGCTGCCGCGCACGGCGCACCCGGATCACCCGCACGTTGCCGCCGCTCGCCACCGCGCTCGCGCTCACGCTGCAAGGTCCAACGTGCACTGCGATGGAGACCGATGCGACGCCGCACGACAGGCTGGTGACGACGGCGATGAGCCTGCGCTACCCGGCGCGCTACACTCAGGCTCACGATTGCTGGCTCTACATGGACAAGAGGTACGGACGCTACTGCGTCAAAGCGCTGCGGAGCCAGTGGGTCGAGCGCTCCGGGGTACGGCAGCTCTACCTGCTCACGGCCGGCGAGCCCATCAGCGCGGACGAGCGCATCGAAGATTTGCCGACGCACGCCCTCCCCGGTCTCGTGGGCGCCTTCGCCCTCGTCGCAACTGCGGATGGCACAGCGAAGTTTCTCGCCGCCACCGATGCGTTGATGTACGGCAGCTTCGGGGATTCCGGTGCATCGACCGCGCGGCTCATCCAGATCGGCGCTCCGGATTACTACGGGTGGGTCTTCTCGAGCGGCGGAACGTGGCAGGGCATCTCCGTCGGCTGGCATCACATCCTCGCGCCTCATGGACGCCGTTTCGTGGACCTCAGCGCGATCCCCACGATGCGCGAGAGCGATCAGGACCATCGCTACACCATCTCGTACGACCCCGCCTCATCGATAGGACGTGTGTATCCCTTGACGGTGACGAAACTCTCGCAGCCCAAAGGTGCCGAAGTCGCGCACTTCCTGGTGCCGTTCAATTTCCGCACCTGGCGCTATGAGTTACCGCCTGAAGCGGTAGCGAACATGGCCCCGCGTCCATGCAGTGCAAGTATGAGGCCGCCTGCTCGCGGGGCGGCCTTTTTTTGTTTCGACCGACGGCGCAGGTATGCGCAGTGCCGTGTTACTTGTGATGACTTGGCCGGGAATTTCCCTTGTGAGCTTGCGCCCGGGAATACGTGTCTTTGACAGTTTTGTAGCAGCTGCAGGCAGCTGCTACGAGGCCTCCTTGGTCGAGGATCCTGATGGTGCCGCGCCCGTAGGCGATGACCTTGCGGTCCCGCAGGGCGCACATTGCCGCGCTGACGCCCACTCGCCGCACGCCCAGCATGAGCGCAAGAAATTCCTGCGTAATGCGAAACTCGTTGGAGTTGACGCGGTCGTGGGTCATCAACAACCAACGCGCCATGCGCTGTGTCACCACGTGGAAGCGGTTGCACGCCGCGGTCTGCGCGATCTGGATCATGAGCAAGTGGGTAAAGAGGAACACCTCTCTCTTCAACGCAGCGCTCGATGCTGAAATGGCGGCGAAAGTCTGCTGTCGTCATCCGCATCGCTGTGCCTTCGCCTTGTACCACCGCCCGAAAAGGCGAGACAGCGACCCCTAGCGCCATAGGGACGCCGATCATGCCTTCAGAACCGATGAGTCCGACTTCCGCAGCCTGGTCCTCATCCACGGTAGTCAGCATTGAGACGAAGCAGTCGTTGGGAAAATACACCTCTCGAATCTGAGACTGGGATTCATAGAGAGTCTCCCCGAAGGCCAGCTTGACCGGTTCCAGGACGGGAAGCAGTCTCCGGTAATCCTTGCGGGGCAATGCAGCAAGCAGGTGATTCGGATCCGAAACTTGTCTTGCGCCAACCAATTAAGAACCCCCCAGCGTGCCCGTGTGTGCAACTCCTCGGGGAGCCATTCTTCGAGCTTCGAAGGTCGATCGCGGGCGTGGTCCGAGTCGAAGGCTTCTACGGTGACTCACAAGTATAATTTAGTGTAACAAAAACAAGCAATTATGTTCTACTCCGAACAAAATTGTTCCCTAGCGCACACAGTGTGTCCTCGACATGAGCTATACTTTTTGCACTGGATACCGCCGTGGTTGACCAGCGTGAGGCTTTCCATGCCAGCCGCCCACGATCCGCAGCAAAATCACCTGTTGGCTGCGCTATCACCCGCCGAGCGCGAACGCATCTATCCGCACCTGCGGCTCGTCCCTATGCCGCTCGGCAAGGTTTTGTACGAGTCCGGCGATCTCCTGCGCCACGTCTATTTTCCGACCGACTCCATCATCTCCCTGCTGTACGTCCTGGCCGACGGCGCGTCGGCGGAAATCTCGGTGGTCGGCAACGAAGGCCTCATCGGCATCGCGCTGTTCATGGGCGGTGAGACCACCCCGAGCCGCGCGATCGTGCAGAGCGCCGGCCACGCTTACCGGCTGATAGGACAGCACCTCAAGGACGAGTTCCATCGAAATGGGAAGTTGCAGCTTCTGCTGCTGCGCTACACGCAGGCCCTGATCACGCAGATGGCGCAGACCGCGGTGTGCAATCGCCATCACTCGGTGGACAAGCAGCTGTGCCGCTGGCTGCTGCTGTCTCTCGATCGTCTGTCATCCAACCAATTGACCATGACCCAGGAGCTCATCGCCAATATGCTCGGGGTGCGCCGTGAAGGCGTCACCGAAGCCGCCGGCAAGCTGGACAAGCTCGGTGTGATCCGCTACGCCCGTGGGCATATCACGGTACTGGACCGGTCACAGCTGGAAAGCCTGTGTTGCGAGTGTTATGCCGTGGTTAGGAAGGAAAGCGACCGCCTCCTACCGCCTCCGCCGTTTCAGTGAGACGAAGCCATGGATGCATGGCGGCGCTCAAGTGCCACCCGGAAGGGGGAGCCGTGACGTGGATGGAACCTGGTGCGGCGCGTTCCAATCGGCGCCCTACACATCACTTCGTAAGCGCCGTGCGGCTGCTATGAACTAACAAGACCTGATCCCGCTCCTCTACGGGCTTCGGTTGCAAGCAGCCGTGGCTCGCCGCTGGACGATTCAATCGCCCAGCAATTCTGCCATCGGGTGCAACTGTTCCACATGCTGAGACACGACCTTAGACATGACGATGATGGGAACGCTAAGCAGTAGCCCCCAAACGCCCCACAGCCAACCCCAGAACAACAGCGATATGAACACGGCCGCTGAATTCATGTGGGCGATTCTACCGGTCATCCAAGTGGTCACCAGGATGCCGACGAGCGCAGCGATCGCGAGCGAAGAGCCGGCAACCAGGAGTGCCATCGGTAAGGATTGGAACTGCATGAAAGCGGCCATACCTGTTGCGAGGGCTGTTACACCCGGGCCCAGGTAGGGAACGATGTGCAGTAGTCCTGCCGCCGCGGCCCAAGCTCCCGCATTCTCGAGACCGATCCAACGAAACGCGATCCAGCTGAGCAACGCGACCACCAGGTTTGTCGTCAGCAGCATCAGCATGTATTTCTGGATGGACTCGTTGATGTCGTCGAGAATGCGCACGGCAGTCTTTTTCTTCGACAGCGACGGCCCAGTCGCCTGCACCAACTTGCGTTTGAATGTATCGCCACCGAGCAGCAGAAAGAAAACCAGGAAAGCGATCATCGCCGCCTGGCCTATGACCCCTAGGGCGCCCATTGAATTCTTCCACAGAAAGCTATCGAGCTTGAACGCGGGCTGGTCCACGATAACGTGAGTGGCGCGCTGACTCCGAGCTCCCGGGCCAGCGGGCTCTTGAGTTGTCGCCCGCTCCACCGCGGCCGCTGCGTTTTGCATCGTCTGTAAATTGCCGATCTCGCTGATTCGCATTCGCGCGAGTCCCGTCGCGAATGTCGCGGCTGCTTCGGGTAACTGTGCGACGATGGTTTGCATTTGCCCGCGCAGCGAATAGGTGCCGAAAGTGAGCGCAGCGATAATGCCTGCCATCACGATGACGGTGCCGCCAACACGTGGCACCTTGATCGCTTCAAGCGAATTAACGAGCGGATTCAGCGTGTACGCAGTCACGATGCCGAGCAACAGCGGTATCAGAAAGCTCTGCGCCCACGACAAGGCGAACACCGTCGCAAGTGCCGCCAGAATCCCCAGCGCCAAGCCCCGAGCATTAACCTGCATCCGCGCTGGGGGCAAGGTAACGAGCGACGCGTCCACGGTAGAGTGGAGTTGCTCCACAGCACCTGCCGAGTCAGCCACGCCGGTGGCGGCTGAAACGGTGGGGGCGTTCATTGCGCGCGGGCCCACGGCGACTTTGAGGAGCGCATTTTTGCCGCCTCGCACGGCAGCGCGCTCACTTTCAGCTGGTGGATTGTCTATCGACGTCGAGGCGATCACACTCTGCGCATCACCCAAAAGACGAGAAGAACGAGCAGAATGGTTCCGAGAATGCCGCTACCGATATACATGTGATTCTCCATAGATTCATGACGCTGTATTGAACACCCGATAGATCGGCGCCGTCGGGACGCTACCGCACCTACCGTGGATCTTGCGCCGATGGTGGTGGATGCTCCGTTTCATAGGCCACTGTGGCGTCGGTGCGTCGCGGCGCAATCCCGCCGCGACATCTGCCTCGCGTACGCGCCGGCGGTAGAGGGTCCGCACTAGCGCGCGGAAGTAAACCGCCTTAGATGTGGATTACTGTCTGGCCTCGGATGCGTGCCCGCGTCCATCCCGCTCTTCGTTTCCCTTGCAATGGTCTGGCGCCCGCGCCGGTCCGATTGACGATTTCGCTTGAAACCTCATATGACCCACCCGCCGATGCTGCTGGGGTTGACTATCGATTGATGTGAAGCGCAGTACGTTCGCTACCGCACCGAGCAGCTTCCGTTGACCGAGTAACGTTCGCGCCCTGAATCCCGACTCCCCCACGAACATCCTCATCTCCCGAGCGACTGTTCGTCCGGATTCAGCAGGGTCCGCTGGCGCGGTCAGCCGCTCCGGCGGCCCTCTTTTTTGTCAATACCCGGCGCGCGCCGGTTGTGGGGTACTGGTGAAGAAAGCGCCGGCGGCCCCTATCGACGGTACGGCCTGCCGGACACTTCGCGGGCGAGGAGAAAAAGGCTGTACTGCCTCCCCCACTGTAACGCGTCATCAATGCTCGGGGCTTGCTTTCCCTGCTCGCGCGCCTTGGCGTTGGGTAGCGCGCACATGCGCAAACTCCGCGCCGAAAAAGAAAATCATCGCGGAATAATAAACCCACACGATCACTACGATTAGCGAGCCTGCAGCACCGTAGGCCGAGCCGACGGCAGCCTTACCCAGATAAAGCCCGATCAGTGACTTGCCAATGGTGAAGAGCAGAGCTGTCGCGATCGCCCCCTCCCACACGTCTTTCCACCCGATCCTCGCTTCCGGCACGTATTTAAAGATCAGCGCAAACAATGCCGAGATGCCGGCAAACGAAACCGCAAAGTTGATCGTGTGCATGAGAGGTTCTGGCATTGGCAGGATTTCGCCGAAGAATTTGCCCAGAACCGCCAATCCCGCGGTAATCACGAGAGAAACAAGCAGCAGAAAGCCGACGGCCAGGACCATTCCAAATGAAAAAAGCCGTGCCTTGATCACATTTGCGACACCGCTTCCGGGCTTCGGTTGAACATCCCAGATCTTATTCAGCGCAGACTGGAGCTCACTGAAGGCCCCTGATGCCCCGACTAACAACGTGAGCGCACCGATCACCGATGCAAATACACCGATGGGCTCTCGGCCGTGTTCAATAACCGTCTGAACAGCCTTTGCCCCCTCTGCGCCCATGATGCCCTCGGCTTGGCGGATGATTTCGTTCTGCGCCGCGGAATGCCCAAATATCACAGAGGCGATGGCAATGACCAAGATGACTAGAGGCGCAAGTGACAGCATCGTGTAAAAGGACAGCGCTGCGCCGAGCCTGGGAGCTTCATGGTCGTTCCAGGCCGAGAATGTTTGCTTCAGTGTGAACCAGAGGCTTTTCAACATCCCTCGCTTCAGCACATGCGTGCGCAGCGTGCGCTTGCCGGCACGCTGTTCAGCTCCTTCCGCCACGGGAGATCGACGCGCCATATGGAGCCGGCGCGCTTCTTCAGAACTTCAGCGCGGAGGTAGCGATCGATGCCTTCGCCGAGCGTCCTCCCGCGCCCCTCGATGTCGCGGAAGTGCGTGCCCTTGATCATCGTCGCCTCGACGGTCTTCGCCCAGCGCTCCGCCTGACGGCGCGTGGGCAAGCTCGCAGTGCGCGCGGGAAATCCGCGCACGCGCACCTGCACGTGAAGCGTCCGCGTACCCTCGGCGTTGACCAGTTCGCGAATCGTCGCCGTTTGCGTTACGCCTCCGACTCTGCACAGCACTGCGCCGGCGAGCATCGCTATTTTGGCCCAATCAACTGTGCCGAGCTTGTGCCAGACCGTAAGCAGGCTGACGAGCAGCTGAAGGTTGAGATCGGTCAAAAAACCGCTCCCGGGGGTATCTACGTGAGGTTTCTGAAGCGCACAAAGAGGGACTCACGCCCAGACAAGGGTGTTCGTTGAGCCAATCAGCAGCAGGGATTGGGTGCAAATCCCACGCGGCAGATACGTCAGAGCATCCGCCTAAGGACAATCACAACCTGTCCTGGCGAGGGTCGCCTCAACCTCACGGACATCGATTGCCCCGCGGTCGGGAAATCGTCGGATCTCGGAAAGGGTCAAGTCCAGGGGTCAGTTCCGGCTAAGTGCGCTAGGGAACCGACGAGCCGGCTCTTGGACGCGTAGCTTCGATCCTCCGGTGTGACGGTTTGCTGCGTCGACCGACCTCGGACGGCATGCGCCAGCTGATGGGCCTAGCCGACCGCCGCCGTCGACTGGGGCAGACCCACGCACTCGCTAAACCAACTGAGTATCTCAACATGAACTCCTCCACATCTCGCAAGATCATCGTTGCCGGCGGCATGGCCGTTGTCGTCGCCATCGGGGTCGTAATATTCGCGCTGCGCGTCCACTCCCAGACCTCGGTCGCTCAGATCCCCCACCCCCCTACCCCGGTTGCTCAGACTGCCGCCGACGCCCGGGCCGCGGCTGCTCAGATTCCCACCGCCCCAGCCGCTCAGATTCCAGACGCACCCGCCGCGGTCGCTCACAGCGATAGCGTCGACACTAAAAGTGCCGACACCGCTACTCCATCCGCCGTCGAGCCCAAGCTCGCTCGCAACGGGCCCCTGGCCAAGGCGAGCACCAGCGCTGTTGCCACCAGCAGCTCGCCCGCCGATGACCAGAAAGTGGGAACGAGCGCGGGGTTCGCCGCTTCAGACAGCCAAATCACCACCGACGTGAAATCCGAGATAGCTGGCGACAGCCTCAGCAAGGACGTCAACATCGGAGTGACCACGACTCACGGCATCGTCGTGCTGACCGGCAGCCTGGCCAGCCAAGGCGCCATCGACCACGTCAAGGATGTCGCCGGGAAGGTCCCGGGCGTCAAGAGCGTAGACACTTCCGCGCTGGTTCTCGCGAGCCTCTGATGGCTCATGAAACCCTGCCCGCGACGGAGGTCGCCGAACCCGTGTCGACCGATCGAAGGACATCAATCGAGGCACTTCTTTTTATCGCACTTGGCATCTCTCAATTTTTTAAAGTATCGCGCGCCGGCCGGTAGTCGGCCTCTGTTAACAGGAGCACCTCATGAGCATCAACAAAGATCAGGTTAAGGGCCGCGTCGAAGAGGCGAAAGGAACGATCAAGGAAGCCACGGGCAAGCTCGTAGGTGACCAGACGCTGGAAGCAAAAGGCAACATTCAAAAGAACCTCGGCAAGGTTCAAGAAAAGTTGGGCGACATCAAGCAAGACGTGAAAGATTCCTTGAAATAGGGCCCCTGGCTTCAGCCCATCCTCAATGGCGATCAATGACGAGCAGATCTTCAATGCTTGAAGTAACAGTCTGAACACCCAACACAAACCCTATCGGCATCCGGAGCGTATATGCAAAGCACTCGATCCATCATCCTCGTGGCCGCCGCGCTCACGCTCGGCGCCTGCAGCGTGTTAGAACCCAAGCAGGCCGTCGAGATGAGCGCCGCAGACGTAAATCTCAACAGCCGCTGGCACGCGAGCGTCACAAGCCCCGCCGAACTCGCCGGAGTCGTGCAAATGAGCGGATCGGCTTCCATGAACCCGGGCAGCAAGCGGGGCACCACCGAGGTTGCGCTGAAAGTCGCGAACTCTTCCCCCGGCGGTTTGCACCCGTGGGCCATCCACGTCGGCCAGTGCGGCGCGGATGAGGGGGTGTTTGGTGCCCTCGACAACTACCAGCCACTGCGCGTCAGTTCCGATGGCACGGGCTTGTCGAGCGCCATTGTCGGGCTCGACACCCCCACCACAGGGAACTACTTCGTGAACGTTCAGGCCTCAGCCGCGAATAGCGGGATGACGGTCGCGTGTGGAAACCTCGCGGCTCCGACACACTGATCCGTGGGGATGGCGGATAGGGATTACAAACGACCTGTTGTGCAGGGCTGTTGGGCAGTGGCGGCGAGTCAGTCGGTACAGCGCCGCCACTTCCCCTGCGGATCGGTCGTCCAGGAGGCCGAGTCGGTGAGTTCACCAGTTTCGCCATGGCGATTCACGAGCAATACCGGCGCACCACGCTCGCGCGAAAGCGGCAGCGACATCTCGCAGGTGAAGACCCAGATATCGTGGTTCGTGGCCCAGCAGGACCAGACCCGTCCCTCCTCCGTCGCGCGCGCAACCACCCGTTGCAACTGCTTAGGCAACGAGTTCGCGTCGCGGATCTGAAAGGCGTCCTTCGGCAGCACGTATCCGCGGGTAATGAGCGCATCGAGCAGCGTCTCGACCTTCGAGGGCTGCTGAATGTGTCGTAGGCGTCGGGTTTCCATGCGTGCGGTCGACGCTCCTGGCGCTGCTGTATCGGTCGGTGCCCATCACTGTCCTGACGGGCCTGCACGGTTTGGGCGGGGATCCGGCTCGAGGGCGGCCACCGAAACCTGAAACGCAGCCCAAAGAGCCGGATCGGCGGTCGCATCGTGCGACATGACCGATCGCATTGCCGCACCCAGCGCCGCCTGTGGGCTCATCGAGTCCTGCAGGACCCGTCGATAGAACTCTGTCATCAGAGCGGCCCCAATCTCATCGGAGACAGGCCAAAGCGAGGCCACAACGGCTCGCGCACCCCGGGCGAGCATCGTGGAGCCAATGCCGACCAGGCCCTCGCTGGCCACCTCTGCACCGAGGGCCGTTTCACATGCGCTAAGTACCGCAACGTCCGCCTTCAGTGTCTGAAGAGACACATCCGCGACACGCATAGCACGATCGGTGACCTCCCCTTGGGCGTCGTAGGAGCTCAGAATCAGCGCCGACAACTCGGGGACTTGCGCATCCACAATGCCGTGCGTGGCAAAGTGGATGAAGCGGTACTGCGACCAGTCGAGGGTGAGCAGACGCTCACGCGTGGCATCAAGGCCGATCAATTCGTCGACGTCCGCCGGCGGGAACTGGGCCGAAATCCCGGCGGCCTCTTCGGCGGTATAGCGAAGCCGTGCGAAGTCGCCATGGGTCGAATCTGCCGCGCCATGGGCTGTGTTCTGCGCCGGCGGCTGCGCATTCGTCACCTTTGTGAGCCGTGGATCATCCGCCTGATAGACCGGATCGGCTACGAGCAGGATCCTCCGTCGATCGTCTGGCGGCGCCCGCCTGGGGCTCGCGTTGAGCATCCAGGCTGCTGGCGTAACGGCAACATCGTGCTGCAGGACAACGAAGGATCCAGGCTGCGCATCCGGGATGCGCAGGGCTGCGAACGGGACGTAGTCGAGGGCGCCGTCCGGAATGATCACCCAGTTCCGCAAGCGCCTCAGCCACGGCTCGAGAGGTCGAACGATCATGGCATATAAAGCGCCAGCGTCCTGCAGTCGACGCTCGACCGGCATATCCACGAGGCGCGTCAACGATCGGTGGAAAGCGCCGGCCTGCTCTGCGATCTCCTTCGCAGACGTCAGGCGCGTCCAGCGAATCTCTCCAGGAAATACCACCCATGCGTAGGCAGATTCTGACCCAAGCCAGTACGACACCAGTGCCGTATCAGCCGGAAGCGACGGGACGTGCGCCCGTTCGCGCCCGGTTCGGACCGATCTGGCACTGGTCATCGTGCGACTCGCGATGACGGTGTTGACCGTGTCCAGCTCTCGCCGGAGCTCCGCGATGTCAGAAATCAGATGCCGCGCCCGGGGGTCGTCCGTTCCCGACCGCTCAATGCGAGCGTCCAAGGCAAATCGACGGGCGGAAAGCTCACGATAGAGCTCCTCGCGGCGGCGAAACTCAGCCGCGAGTGCCTGCCGCACCGCAGGCGAATATTTCTGGGCCGCCACGTCAGCAAACGAGTGCGCGCGGGAGGCGTCCGCAGTCGCGAACGCAACCGCCGCGAGAGCATTGGCCTCCCGCTCCCGGCCCGCGACCAATGCTTGCTGGTACCGGTCCCGGAGCAATTCCAGTTTGAGGTCGTAGGCGGGTCGAAGCGGCGTCTGCAGTTGAGCGCGCAGCTCCGGATTGGCGGTCTGAAGACGGACAGCGTCGGATTGCGCCAAGGCTCGCTCGACCGCCGCGAGCGCCTCATGAGGCTGGCCCACCTCGCGCAATGCCCGGGCGAGCTCAAGGTCCCCTTCAAACTCTTCCATCACGCTGCCAAAGGCGTGCAACCGCGGCCGTGCCGCTGCGAGATCCGCCAGCGCCTCCTGTGGCTTGCCCATGCTGCGAAGAAGCACCGCGCGTTGCAGGAGCGCCTCGGCATGAACGAGCGCGCCGGCCCTGGCAGCTGTCGAGAGAACTTCGTCGAGCAGTGCCTTTGCCTCCGCGGGACGGCCGGCAGCGGCGGTGTGGGCCGCCTGTTGAATCTTGATGCGCGCAATGGCCGAGGGCGCAATCGCAAGGCCGAGCGCTTCGCGATCCGACGCGAGGGCCTGCTCCACCCTCCCCTGTTCGGCATCGATGGTCGCGAGCGCGCGCAGACTCGCCATGCGCCCACGGCCATCCAGGGCCACCGTGCGAATCGCGAGCGAGCGCTCGAGAAACTCGCGGGCGCGCTGCCGATCTCCGAGCGCGTAGTAGTTCACGCCAATGCCGTAGAGGCAGTACGCCTCATCGCGTGGGGACTGAATCTTTTGCGTGAAAGCCAGCGCGCGATCATTGAGACGCAGCGATTCATCCAAGCGGCCGACTGCGTAGTCTGCAAGCGCGGTGTTGGTCAGTACGATCAGATGCAACCGCGGGTAGGGTTCTGGACCGATGTCGATGAGCGCGCGCTCGAAGGAGCGCAGGGCTTGCGGCAGCTGCCCGAGCCCCCATAGGCACAGCGCCCGGTTTTGCCATGCCAGCGCGCGTCGCTCAGTCTCGTGGATGGATCCAAACAAGCGACTCGAGGCGGCGGAAGCTCTGACGCACTCCGGGTAGCGACCCTCATTCAGATACGTCAGCCCGATGTTCGTGAGCTGCAGCCCGGCGTCATAGCGCTCGCCCCGCTGCAAGTGGAAGTGCAGCAATCGCCGCAGCAGATGCAATGCGCGGGCAAGAAGCTCGCTCGCATCGGGGCCATGCATGGGGGTAGCTCGCCCAGTCGGAGCCGACGATCCAATCTCGATCCACGCCGAGGCGAGGAGCGCATCGGCACGTGCGCTCCGGTAGGGATCATTGGGCGCGAGCGTTCCGGCAGCCGCCTGCGCCCAGCGCGCCGCTTGCGCCCAGTCTTGCAGATCGAAGTACTCAACGCCTGCGAGGGCAAGTGCCGTCTGGCCACGAAGCGGCTGATCCGCCGACGCACCGAGTGCACGCTCGGCGGCCGCATACGCTTGCACCGCTTCCAAGAACGCCTCGCGTGCAATGGCGGTGGAAGATGTCGAGCGTCCTCTCGAAACTTCCTGTCCGGCGGCATAGTCCGCATCGGCCCCGGCGAGCGACTTCAGGATTGCGAGGCAATCGGGGCGCGCTCGAAGCACCGCGAGATCAAAGACTTGAACGGTCGCCGTCCCGGCGGCACCCGAGTGTTCCTTGCCCGTCAAGCGGACGACGAGCGAGGGTGAGTCCGGCGCAGTCACCACGGCCCGGCGGGTTCCCGTCCGTCGCTCGGGATGGTCCGCACGGGCAATGATCTGGTCTCTCAAGTCGAGAACCTCGACTACCGCATCGTTGTCGCGCTCTTCGACCTGGATCAGGTAGGTGTGGCCGGGCACGCCAAGAAAATGCGCTGCCGCGGGCTCCGTTCCGAGGGTTCTCAGGGGACCTTCGGCTAACGCGGGAGCGCCGAGTGCACTGGTGCACGAGGGGCTTGCCGCGAACCCTGGCAACGCCCATAGGGCCAGGACAATAGCTGCCAGGAGCCGCGGGCGGGTGGGGTGAGCGCGCATCGAAGGCTGCGGTGGCTCGCGATCGCGGCCTATACTCACCTCATGACTGCTGTTGATGGCCAAGCAGCACCCGTGGGGATGCTTCCCCCGGCAGCGGACATACCCGCGCCTGTCGCGGATCCGGTTACCCACCTCGCCGCAGTCTATCGCGACTATCCCGGCCTTCGCGCGCTGATCTTGCGGCGGGTGCGCGATCCCGCGGTCGCCGAGGACATCCTGCAAGACGCCGCAGTGACGACGCTTGAGAAGCTTCGCAGCGGAGAAATCGCCCACCCGGAAAATCTGGGGGGATATCTCTACCGCGTAGCGCTCAACCACCTGCGGAATCACCGCCGCAAGGATCGGAGCGCGCTATCCAGTGCCGCAGCTCTGAGCGACCTTCCAGCTTCTGAGACCGACGCGGACTGGGAGAATGTCACGGGACGTCAGTGGGCCACGGCGGCGCGGCAGATGCTCGGGGAGATGCCGGTTGCACGAGACCGGGAAGTCCTGGTCCGGTTCTATCTCGATGACGAGGACAGGGAGAAAATCTGCCGCGAGCTCCAGCTGTCCGAGGAGCATTTCAATCGCGTAATCTTTCGCGCACGCAACCGATTCAGACAGCTCATTGAGCATCGCGGCTTTCGGAAAGCCGACCTGCTGACGATCGCCGCAATAGGCCTCTGCATCTCAAGCAGTGGAGCTGGAGATCTCGCTCCAGCAGCTCCAGCCACGGAGACGTCGAGTGCATCGGCTGCTGTCGCCAGCGCCGTCCTCTTTGGAGGCGTGAAGTGATGGATGCCGATCGGGATGTCGCAACCATACAGGCGTTCATCATAGGACGGCTGCCGGACGATGAGCGCCGAGCATTCGAGGATCGCCTCGTGCGTGATCCGGAGCTCGTGCGTGAGCTCGAGCAGTCGCTGCGTATGCGCGAAGGATTTCAGCAGCTGCGCACGCACGGGTATCTCGAAAAAACCGCGTCCCGAAGCCGGACCTTTCGGATCTGGATCCCAGTCCTCGCCGCAGCCGCCGCGGCAGGACTTGCGCTATTTCTGTGGCTCTCCCGTGTTGCGGGGCCTTCACCGATTCTTACGGCCTCGGCCGAATCGCATGCTGCCGCCGATGTCAGGCCATTGGTCGCGGCACACTTCACATTTCTCTCCGTGCGCAGCGGGTCGGTGCCCGACCTCAATCTGCCCCCGGCAGGCCTGATCGAGATTCGCGCAACGCCGAGCACTCGCCAGGCGGCTCAGCGCTACCGAGTAACGCTCGTCCTCCAGAACGAAGAGGCCTCTCGGCAGCCCGTCGCCGCCCTGGCTGGTCTTGCATTGACCTCGGACGGGTACGTGCGTTGCTATGCGGATGCTTCCCGCTTGGTCGAGGGCAGTTACGTCCTTCGCCTGGAGCCTGAGACTAACACTCCAGGCATGGTCGAGTTGTTCCCCTTCAATCTCCGCGCCCGCGACACTGGATCCTCTCGGTAATTCCCGACCGAAACTCGCGGACCTCAACCGCAAGGACTCCGGGAACAGTCAACAGTTTCGCCAGGCCCTCGGACTCCATCGAACCTGTCAATACCCCGACCACGGCGAGCGTCGCGCTGTGGTCCAGGCCAAGCGCGCGGCAGGCAGCGGCAACTTCATAAATGCGGTCTTGCGCGTCATCCGCAACCGCGACCGCGACATTTACTCGGCTCACTTCATAGCCTCCTTGTTGGGCTTCGGACCGTAGGTCGGAGCGGCCATCCGACGAATCGCAAGAGTTCTCCGCACTCACGTTCTACTGTTCGCCGAAGCTCGCGCCTCTCAGCAGACGGGCGATCTTTTGGAAGGGAGTGAGAGTCGACCGTCTCCCGCGACAGATCTCTGATGCGGCGCTTTCTGGCGGAAACGACATCGGGCGATGTCGCGACGGATCGCATGGTCACGTCGCCTGCGCCGCGTACTGCTGCGCCCGAGGAGAACAAGTATGCGACACGTAATGCTCACCCTGATGGTTATGACGTCGACTGCCGCGACGGTTGCGGTCGCGCAGGATGGAGGCGGACATGGTCCTCCGAATCAGTCGATCATAATCATTCCACAGCCGCTGCCTGCGCCGACCACTTCGACGACAGTGCCTGCTCCGAAGCTTTCGTCGCCCGACCTAGACTTAGAGACAAAAACGAAATAACCGGGGCCGCGTCTCGTGTTACGAGCTGGGGCGCGCTGGCGGGTCGACGTTAGCTCGCACTGTTAGGATCGGTGCTCGATAGGTCGCTGACCTGGCGGGCCGTTCCCGCTGCGATCGACTACGCCGCGCGCCCAGTGCCTCACCACCAACGGTTTTGTAAGCCGTAGGTCATCTGTCAGGCTACAACGAGCAACGCGTCGCCGCTTGGCAGAGCTCGCGGCCGGCGAAATCAGAGCGTTTGGAGTCCCAAAACACTGAGCCGCAGATCTGGGTGTCTTGGCCGAGGACTTCTGGTGAGCCGCCATCAAACGGTAGGTCGCCCCGTGGTTGCGCCGTTCGCAAACAGGGTGCCTACAGCTACGGTGGTCCGAACTCTGGCGGCTCCGGAATCCGCATCGAAAAGGCCATCTGCCACTGCCAGCGCTCCTTCAGATAATTTGCGCTCATTCGCGTGAGAATCCTGACCCTCGTGTCCGCGCAATTGCACCATGTGGCGTTGCCGACCTCGTCCCCTTTTAGAAAGGCGATGTCCTACCGCCGGACCACGAGGACGACGCGCCTGATGCACGCCCCCGAGCAATGATTCCGTGTCGTTGTGTCAAGGAAAGTTTCTTTCAGAATGTTAACGCCGATCGACCTTTGTGGCCTCGCTGCTGATCTGCGCCGGCGTAGCGGTCATCGTGCCAATTCCCGGACCGACATACAGCGCCGCGACCACCGTGCGAATCTGCTCCCCGCGATTTCCGACTACGAACATCAGCACAATCTGCTGCGCGGGCTTGGCGTCAGGAAAATCGATCGTCGCCATACCGGTGCAATCGGCGTTCACCGTGTAGGTACCACTTTCGCCGGTTCGGAAAGCGTCCAGCGGACCCGTCGGCGCACCGCTTTTTACAACGAAATCCGTCTGCGTGAGTCCGCCCTGCCCATCGAACGTGGTCAGGGCAACTCCGTCAACGGGCCCGGGGGCAGGTCCTGCAAGAATTTGACCACTGATAGTAAAAGCGTAAGAGCCATGCAGAGTCGCGAGCGAGCAGACGTCGTGCTCGTCTCCTGCCTCGGCCGCTCCAGCGAGCGCCATCGATGCGAGCAAGGTTACATGGCAAATCCAGGTTCTCATGATTGTTCCCTCTCCTGATTTGGACCCGCGGGTGCGGTGGACTTCGGTACGGGCCATCCCCCGATTTCGAGGTTAGAGGCGACCGACGACCATCGTCACTTCGCCGCTATCTGGGCAGGCACCAGGATCCCGAGCGCCACGGCCTCCTGGACCGTATGGGTCGCAAGATAGAGCTGGGTGAGGGTCGGCACGCTGGCCGAGCGGATTGCACCTGCGAGCGCTTTCTCGGCACACGCCCCCGGATTGTCGGAGGGCAGGAGGTCGACCCGATTGCCGCGCGTGCAGGCCACCCACGCAGCATTCTTAAGGTGCGTATAGAACGTCCGTGCGTCGGTCGGCTGACTCAGATCGAGTCCCTGAGTGCTGACGTGAATAGCCACAATGACCTTATGCTCTTGAGCCGCAACATTGCCGGCGAAGAGCGGGCACGCAATTGCGGCGGCGCCCAGGACGGCACTCAAGACAGCAGTTTTGGTGTACATGTGAATCTCCTCGGTAAGCCGCGTTGATCATTCCGTTCATTGACAACGAGTCCTCCGGCTGAGAATTGGACACCTCTAAATTGCAATGACGGGTGTCAGGGTCGGCCCCGGGGGGCGGGCGCAGCTCGGATGCCCCGAAAGTTTTGGTTGCCAAATTTGAGCTTCGGGACTCATATACAAGGAAGGGAGAATCCTCATGCGTCGGCAGGGCCGTGGCTGAGCCGAGAGCATCGCTGGTCGAGCGGCTGTTTGCCGAGCACCGGGGGGCCCTGCAGACGTTCTTCCGGCGGCGGATCCGGAGCAAGGCCGACGCCCCGGACCTGGCACAGGAGGTCTACGTACGGATGCTGCGCATCAGCGACCAGGAAGCGATCCGCAATCCCGTGCTCTACCTCTACACAGTGGCGAACAATCTCGTCAAGGAACATGCGGTGCTCGATCGTCGGCAGGCGAGCGGCATCGATATCGACGAGGCTCCGGCGCACGAGCAGCTCGAGACGCTGCCCCCCTTCGACGGGGACCTCGATGCGACGCAGCGGGTCGCACGGCTCGCCGTCGTGTTGCAGCAGCTGCGTCCGAAAGCCCGCGCTGCGGTGGTCCTGCGCTTCACGCATGAGCTTTCCTACCGCGAGATCGGGGTCCACCTCGGGGTGTCCCCGCAGATGGCGAAGAAGTACGTCGCGCAGGCGCTGAGTCATTGTCGACGCCGCATGGTGCGGCTGGGTTGAATCCATGACCTCCAACGACGAGAAGGTCCGTGCCGCGATCGCCGAACAGGCGGCCGAGTGGCTCGTGGCGAACGACGAGGGGCCGCTCGATACGCGGGACTCCGCCGCCCTCACCGCCTGGCTGAAAGCCTCACCGGTCCATGTCGAGGAGTTCCTGGGCGTGTCGGTGATCGCGCGTGATCTGCGCGAGGCCGGTACCGATCCTGAGTTTTCCCTCGAGACGGTTCTCGCTCGCGCGCGGGTCGAGGACGACTCTCCGATCCAACCCCTCTGGCCGCGTGTTATCGCCCCTGTCAGAGGCCTATCCTCACGAGGTTGGCTGACCGCCGCCGTAGCGGCGGCCGGGCTCGGTGTGGTGAGTCTTGGCTTGTTCTCGTGGTGGAACGTGAGGCCTACCGCGCCCGTATCGGCACCCGACAGCACCACGGCGCTGCACTTTGAGACAGGTCACGGCGGAACTGCTGGACTCGCCGCCTGGCGGACGGTTCGGTACTGCACCTCAATACCGACAGTGCGGTCACGATCCGCTTCGGTAAGACGGAACGGCTCGTCACGCTCACCGCCGGCCAGGCGGACTTCGAGGTCTGCCCATAATCCCGCTCGGGCATTTCGGGTGTTCGCCGGATCGGCTGAGGTCGTCGCGGTCGGAACTAAATTTGATGTGCGCCTGCAGGAAGACTCGACCGTGGTCACCGTGGTCGAGGGACGGGTTGCGGTCGGGCTGTCTCCGAGCCTTAGAGAAGCCCGGCGCGAATTCGAGCCAGAACCGGTCACCACGGTTTGTCCAGCTGGGCGCCGACCAGCAGATACGAGTGGCCGAGAGAGAGTGGCCGGCCACGCCCGTAGCCGTCGACGCGCAGCAGAGCACGGCTTGGATGCATCGACAGATTGTGTTTGACCACGAACCGCTGGAACGTGTCGCGGCGGAATTCAATCGTTACGCGCCAAAGCCGATCGAGATCGCCACGCCGGCGCTACGGAGTCTGCAAATCAGCGGGGTCTTCGCCACCGACGATACCGACGCGTTTATTGCCTTCCTGCGCACCCTCAAGGGTGTGCGGATCCAGGTGACCGCGACGCAACATTCGCGTGTCGCAGGACTAGGAGTTTGGCTGCAGCCGCACCTTACCGTGAGCGACCGCCTTGCGTCTAAGCTACGAGGTCAGGGCACACTCAGATGCCTGAGAGGGTAAGTGCATGGGGGTCCGCTCGCGTCGCCGTTCAGCGGACATCGCGACGGTGGTGTCCGGGGTACTGCGTGGACTCTCGATCTGCGCGCCCGTTGCGCTCCTTGATGTTGCGGCGACGCTAGCCCAGGCCGTCTGAATCCACTTCGCTCGTCGCCGACATCCCGGCACAGCCTCTCGCCCAGGCGCTCGCCGCGTTCGCCCGCCAGACCGGCCTGCAGCTCGTTTACGTCTCTAGGGTTATCCGTGACCAGAGATCCCAGGCGGTCACTGCGGGATTGAAGGCCGATGAAGCGCTCGCTCGCTTGCTCGCAGGGCAGCGGACTGCGCTTCGAGCACCTCACACCGCGCAGCATCCGCATCTTTGGCCGGCGTGGTTGCGCCGACCGGCGAACAAGGCCGCGGATCCTCGGCGGGAGCGGAACGCGTACGAGGTGATTATCACCGCCAACCGCCGCGAGGAGAACCTCCAGGACGTGCCGCTCACGGTTCAGGCCATCACCGGCGATGAGCTGAAAGAACTCAACGTGGCCACCATTCATCTGACCTGCTGAAATACACGCCGAACGTCACCTATAGCGGTAACGGCCCGGGCACGGGCAACATGTTCATCCGCGGGTTGGGTAGCGTTACGGCTCCGCCAACCAGTCGCAGTCGACGATCGCCCGCCTTCCCGAACGTCGCACTGTATCTCGATGACCAGTCGATGCAGTTCCCGGCGCGCAACAATCGACGTCTACCTCGATCGACATGGAGCGTATCGAGGTACTCGAGGGCCCGCAGGGCACGCTCTTCGGCGGGCGCGCAGGCCGGTGCGATTCACTACATCACGAACAAGCCGAAGCTCGATGCCATCGTCCGGCGGAATTTAACGCAGGCTACGGCACCACCGCTGCGGCGGCGACCAGAACAGCAACCTCAGCGCGGTGCTCAATGTACCGCTGATTGCCGGACACGCTGGCGGTGCGCGCGGTGGTTTTCTCCGACCATCAGGGGGGCTATATCTCGAATGTCCCCGGCACGATCGGCTATCTGCCCAACTCACCGCAGGTCCTGGCCGGGGTCAATCCGATAGCCAACAACGCCAATCTGCTGCAAACCAACAGCAACCCGGTGGACTATCGAAGGCGCCCGGCTCTCCGCGCTCTACAAGATCAACGACGACTGGAACGTGCTGCTGCAGCAGAACTACCAGGACGTCCAGTGCGGACGGCTATTTCTACACCTATCCCGTGGCCCCGGATGGCCAGACTCTTCAGCCCGTATCAGATCACCGCTTTCACGCCGGCTTACAACAAGGATCGCTACAAGAGCACGGCCTGGACGCTCAATGGCAAGGTCGACGATCTGAGCATCGTCTATACCGGCAGCTACATGGTCCGCCACATCGAAGCACAACAGGACTATTCCAACTACCTGCGCAACGTCCCCGGCTCCTACTACGGCTGCATCGGGCCGGGTGCCGGTTATTTCAACCCGGGAATTTCCCCTCATTGACCGGCCACAAGCTGCAGTGCTACGCGCCGGTGGGCCAGTGGAAGGATACTGTAGCGAACCAGCACACCAGCCACGAGCTGCGCATCAGCACCAACCCGGACTCCCGAGTGCGGGGGCTGGTTGGAGTTTACTGGGAAAAGTTCGTCATCGACGACCAGATGAACTTCAACTACCTCAACATCCCGCAGTGTGACCCCGCTGACCTTGCGGCAGCCCTGGCCGGCGGCGCCCGACTGCCTGTCCGCCGTCGGACCCGTCCCGGGCTCCTTTGCCGCCGATCCGAGCCTGCGCGACGGATACGAACACCGCCTTCGGCGAGGACGCTCAGCGCGGCTATAAGCAGACCGCGGAGTTCGCCTCGATCGATCTCGACCTGATCCCTAAGGTACTAACACTGACCGGCGGGACGCGCCACTACCACTACGACGAGTTCGAGGAAGGGTCGAGTGTTCTACAGCGAAACTAGCAGCACGCTTATCGTCGATCACCCCAATGGGGCCTGCACTTGCCGCGGGGAGTTGCGGCTACCCCCTCAACCTGAGCAAGAGCGAGGGCGGCTATCGTAGCCGCGGCAATCTGACCTGGCACATCACGCCGGACATGATGGCGTACTACACCTTCTCGCAGGGCTACCGTCCGGGTGGCTTCAACCGTACGCCCTCGCTTCCCGGTGCATAGCGCCCTATCTTGGCGCACGACAGCTCCTTACTCGGCGGCCAAGAGCACACCGACCAGTACGAAAGAGCCGGTGGGCTATAACTCCGACAACTTGATCAACAATGAGGTCGGCTTCAAGAGTGAATTCCTCGACCACCACGTGCTGTTCAATCTGTCGGCGTACTACATGAAATGGGAGAACATCCAGCTGTTGTTGTTCGACCCGGTGCATCTAAGGCCACCCACCTTCATCGTCAACGGCTCGAGCTATGACGATCAAGGGCTTCGAGGTGCAGTTCGTCGCACGGATCACCGAGGGACTCAGCGTGCAGGGATCGAGCTCGGTCAACAGCCTGAGCCAGTCGAGCACTCCCTGCCTGATCTCAGCCGGCGTCGACCCAACCAATCCTAGCAACCGCGGACAACCCGACCCCCAAAGGTCAGTGCATCACGCAGGTCAACGGTGCGCCTTACCCGAACCCGTTCGGCCAGCTGGGCACCCGGCCGGCCTTCTCGCCACCTTGGCAGTTCGAGCTGCGGGCGCGTTATGACTGGGCAACCGGGGACTACAAGCCGTTTGCCTGGGTCGGTGCGAGTCACATCGCATCGATGAGCAACGAGCCGGCGAATTTCCCTAGCGGCAACGCTGCGAGCGAGAGTCCTCCGACCGGATGGCCGACCACCACGCTGCTGCGTTACCAGATCCCCGGCTACACCACCTATGACGGTGCGTTGGGCGTTGCCAAGGATAACTGGACGGTACAGCTCCAGGGCCACAACCTGAGTAACGCTTACGGGCCGACAAACATTTCATCCGGGCAGTTCATCAAGGCGGAAATCCCGCTGCGTCCGCGCGTGATCACCTTTCTTATCGGCTATAGGTTCTGATCGGCGAGGGCAGGCGTGGACCGGGCAGCGGGCCGGCTGCAGAGAATGAAGGGCGGAGGCGACGTGTCCGCGTCTTGCCCTGGTGGACCTGGTCAGTCGTGGCAAATGCAACGGGCGCCCCGCGAGCAGTGTTAGTTGGATCAGTCACTTACGCATGTGCACAAATCTCTCCAAAATTTTGATAAACAGTTGGCCAGATTCAGATAGACACCGGGGAGCGTTGGATGAGCCCGGAAGATTGGCGACGCGTACAATCCGAACCGTCGCCGCCGCCGTAGCTCAGTGGTAGAGCAGCCGCCTTGTAAGCGGCAGGTCGTCTGTTCGATCCAGACCGGCGGCACCAACGTGCACACGCTGAAGCACGCGCACTGTTGCTACCCTGTGCGCCGATGGCTGGCGCGTGTCGGACAGTTGGCGCGGCGCAGCCGCATGCGCCGGGTTACTGGACGTTGGCCTCGCGCCGGGATGCAGCAGGACCCCTCGTCGCGGTTCCAGTCGAAGCTCGCGAATGAGCGGCAGCGGGACAGGGCTGCACGGCGATCCGCGAGCTCACCCCTCCCGCGAACAGGCCCTGGAGCGGCACGGTACTCGTGCCCGGCGGTGGCGATAGGTCCACCCAGTAGACCGTGCCGGGGAGCTTGCGCTCTGCGACCTCGGCCTGGAGTCCGGTCTGCTCGCGCACCGCCTGCGCCCGCTTCTCGGCGCGCGCGCGCTCGCTGTAGACACCGAGCGATAGGCGGCGGCTGGAGTCGGTGGTCTCGGGCATCACGAGCGCATCCGTGATGCCACTGCGCTCAAGGGTGACGAGGGCCGTGTCCGCCTCGGCCTGGCTCTGCATGCCGCCCACGTACACCCAGTAGCCTTGCGCTGGCTGGCCTTCTTCTGCGCGCTGCCGCGGATCGAATCCCTTCGCACGCAGCAGCGCCACGGCGTGGGCGCTGTTGTCGAGATCCGCAAAGGGTCCGACGGAGAGGCACGCGGCGGACTCGCTTAGTCCCGTTTTCTCCGCGGCGTTCGCTTGTGGGCGCTGCGCGGGGGGCACCTCCTCGGCGAGCTTCAGGCGCGGGAGCTTTGCGATCGCCTCGTTCACCGGCGGCGGGGCAGGCACATCGACCCAGTGCGCCCACGCAAAATACGCAAGATTGGCGAACAGCAGCACGAAGAAGACGTTTCGCACGGGCGCGATTCTAAATCAACGCCGGCGCCTAAGGTTCCCGGGTCTGCGCGAGCACCGCGAGCCCACTGAGCACGAGGTCAGCCACGCCCACGCAGGGGCTTTGCACCAGCGGCCGCACGAGTGGTGATTCACCGCCGTGCAGCACCACCAAGGGCCGTCGCCCGACGAGAGCGCGTGCCTCCTCCACCGCGCGATCGATGAGCGCTGCGGCCGCGTAGCGCGATCCCTGGATGACGCCTGCGCGGGTGGAGCGCGCGAAGAGCCCGGCCGCGCCGCGCGCTCCGCCGCGTGCGCGGCGGCGAATGCCGTGAGTCTGGGTCAGCAGCGTATCGACCATGAGTGCCGGTGCCGGGATGATCACCCCTCCCCGATGACGACCGTCCGCGCCGATGAGATCGAGCGTCATCGCAGTCCCCACCCCCACCACGCAGCAGGCAACGCCGGGAAAGAGCGAGTGGGCCCCGACGGCGGCCACGAAACGATCGACCCCTAAGCGCCAGGGCTCGACATACCCGACCGTCACCCCGCCTGCGCGGCGCGGTACCTTCACGAACTCGGCGGCGACACCCGCCCGGCGCGCCGCCGCCACCAGTGCCCGGTTCACGCGCGTGCCGGCGACGCTGGTGACCAGCACCCGCTCGGGCCGCCCCCTGCGGCCGAAAATCCGCCTGCGGTAATCCGCCGGCCGCCAGGTGGAAAGCACCCCCGCGTGCGCCTTGCCGAGCCGCCCGCCCTCGCAACGCGACCACTTGATGCGGCTGTTGCCGATATCGATGAGCAGTACCGCCACGCTCTTATGCCCTCACCGTCACGTCGCCTGCGATGAAGCGCTTCACGCCCTGGGGCGTCTCCACCAGGAGCGCGCCGTGCAGATCGATGCCGCGCGCGAGGCCCTGCGCCATCGCGCCCGCGGCACTCACGCTGACGGGCCGACCGCGCAGGGCATCCGCCGTGCGCCACTCCTCGATGAAGGGTTTCAGGCCCTCGCGCTCGAACTGGCTGAGTCCGCGCACGCAGCCGCCAATCAGCGCCGCCGCCGTGGCGTTGCGCGAGGTCGTGGCGAGCCCTGCGCTCGCGAGGTCCGTCGCCGCGGTACCCGCTGCCGAGATTTTCTGAAGTACCTGCGCGCCGAGCGCCACATTGAGCCCGATCCCGATAACGACGCAGGCAGAACCTGAGGACTCGGTTCGTACCTCGATCAGTACGCCTCCGAGCTTGCGCTCACCGATGAGGAGATCGTTCGGCCACTTGAGCGCGGCGCCGGCCACGCCTGCCTCCCGCAGCACCCGAAGCGCGCACACCCCGATGACGAGACTGAGCGCGCCGAGGTCCTGTGGCACCTCGCGAAAGGTCCAGCTGAGGGAGAGGCAGATCGCCCCACCGGGAGGCGCGAACCAGGCGCGTCCGCGACGGCCCCGGCCGGCCGACTGGTACTCCGCCAGCACGACCTCGCTCGTGCCGTTTGAGGGACGGGCGCGCTCCAGGAGCCGGGTGTTCGTGGAGGGGATCGACCACGCGGACTCGATGCTCGCCACGTGATCGCGCACGTCGCGCGCGAGATGCTCGCGAATCGTGGCGGCGTCGAGCGGCTCGCCGCCGTGCGGCAGGCGGTAGCCGCGATTGCGCACCGCGTGCAGCGTCGCTCCGAGCTCGCGCAGCGACCCGGTCGCTTTCCAGATGGCGCTGCGGCTGACGCCGAGCCTCTTCGCCAGCTCCTCGCCGGAGTGAAGGCGGCCGTCTGCGAGAGCGCCGAACACCTGCGCGATGAGCGGCGCGCTCTCGCTCGTGCCTGCGGGGGGTGCGTGCGCAGCTCGGGCGGCGGCGCGGGCGGCGCGCACCATCAGAGCGGCTCCCGGCGCATGCGCAGCGCGTGCCGCGCGAGCATCATCAGGCCTGTCCGCGCCGTGCGCCGAAGAGCCACAACCGACGGGCGCGCGATTCGGTGCCCGCACGCATGCGCGCGATGTTCTCGCGGTGCGTAAACGCGATGAGGAGCACCGCGAGAATGCCGAAGGCGACGAGGGGTGCACCTGAGCGGGCCGCGGCGATCGCCACCGCGAGAGCAACGGCAGCGAGGATGGAGCCGAGGCCCACGAACCCCGTGAGGATCACCGTCACGAGCCACATGAGGATCATCGGCAGGGCGAGCCAGGCATTGACGCCGAGCACCGCGCCCAGCAGCGTCGCCATACCCTTGCCGCCGCGGAACCCGTACCAGAGCGGATAGACGTGTCCCAGCATCACCGCGAGTGCGCATACCGGGACGGACCAGGCGCTGACCGCAGGCGCCGCGGCCCAGGGCTGGGGCACCGCCCAGGGCGCGATTGCCCCCGTCGCAATCCAGCCCTTCGCCAGATCGATGACGAACACCACGAGCGCGACCTTTTTGCCGAGGGTGCGCATCGCATTGGTCGCGCCCGCATTGCCGCTGCCCCGCGTGCGGATGTCGATGCCCCGCAGGTGTCCGATGACCAGGCTCGCGACCACCGAGCCCAGGAGATAGCACAGCCCTGCCTTGACGAGAAGCTCGATCATGCAGCGCGAAACACTTCGGCGAGCATGCAGCGCACGCTCCCGCCGCCGATTCGTTCGATCGTGGGCACGGGCACCGCCAGCACCGCATCCGTGCAGCCCGAGAGTTGCGCGAACACTTCGGGCCTGAGCGAGCGGCGGGCGGCGTCCGACATCACCAGCACGCGCGAGTCCCCGAGCGCCTCGTCCCAGGTGCCGAGCTCGAGCATGTTGCCCGCGAAGCTCTCGATCTCGGCATGCCCGATCTCGATGATCTCGCGGCCACTCGAGCGCAGCCGCCCGAGCACTCGCCCTCGATCCGCCGCTACGATCGCCTCCGCGCCGATCACCACCACGCGTGCGCCGATACACAGCACGACATTCGTGTGATAAAGCGGCACGCCCGCGCGATCGGTGGCCGTGAAGCTCACCGCCTCGTACCCGAGCGCCTGCGCCCACGCCGCGAAAACTTCGCTGTGGGTGCGCGGCGAGAGAGCGGCGTACGCCACGCGCTCCACGTGATCGAGCACGAGGCTGCCGGTGCCCTCGAGGAACTGGCCCTGTCTCTCGTAAGGCGTGAGGTCGAGCTCGCGGGAGATCTTGAGATCAAGCTCCCGCACGGCGGCCTCGATCACTTCCCGGCGCCGCTCGACCCTGCGGCTCGCGCTCTGCATGGGATAGAGCACGAGCGTCCCGTCCTCATGGAAGCTCAGCCAGTTGTTGGGGAACACCGCATCGGGCTTGGGCGGAGTGGTGCTGTCATCCACCGCGCACACGCTCACCCCCTCGCTCAGCAGTGCGCGCACCACCTGCTCGAACTCCCCGCGCGCGTGGCCGGCGGCGGCGGCGGCCTTCGGGTCGTCGCGCGGCTGGAAGGTGTTGGTGGCGGCGGTGTCAGCGTTGTAGCCGAAGGCTGCGGGCCGGACCATGAGGACGGCGTCCGCGCACTGCTCGCGGGGTGCCCCGGTCGGGGCGGGCGATCCGGCGTTGACGGCCATGGCCCATTCTCGCACGTCCCGAAATCGCGGCGGGACGCCAGGGCACCCGAGGGTCGCTCAGGCGCTCAGCGCCGCCTGTTCGCCGCTCCCGGTGGCTTCGAGCTCGATGACCGGCAGGCGCTGGGTGAGATCGAGCGGCTGCTGAAAGAGGTAGCGCAGGCAGTCCTCGGCCGGCGCCGGCCGGGCGAAGAGATAGCCCTGCGCATAGGAGCACCCGAGCGCGCGCAGCTTCTCGAGCTGCTGCCACCCCTCGATGCCCTCGGCGACCACCTTGATGTGCAGGTGTCGCGCCATGGCGATGATGGCGCTGACGATCGCAAGATCACTCATGTCGGTGACGAGATCGCGCACGAAGCTTCTGTCGATCTTCAGCGTGTCAACACGCCAGCGCTTGAGGTACGAGAGGCTGGAGTACCCGGTGCCGAAGTCGTCGATGGCGATGTGCACGCCGAGCTCGCGCAGCTTCGCCACCGCATCCTGGCTCGCCTCGCGGGCGCTCGCTTCGCGGCGCTCGAAGACCGCGCTCTCGGTGATCTCGATCTGCAGCATCGAGGCTTCGAGCCCGTATTCCTGGGTGAGGCGGGCGATGGAGTCGGCGAGATTGCCGCGCTGCAGCTGCACCGCCGAGACGTTGAACGCCACCGGCACGAGCTTGCCTTCCTGCTGCCGCCAGCGCGCCATGTCCTCCATCACCCGCTGCAGCACGAAGTCGCCGATCGGCATGATGAGGCCCGCCTCCTCGGCGACGCTCACGAAGCGCTCGGGGTGCACGTAGCCGTGGTTCGGGTGCTTCCAGCGCAGCAGCGCTTCCAGCGCCACTACGCGGTGCGACTCGATGTCGACGATCGGCTGGTAGTGCACGTCGAGCTGGCGGCTCTGCAGTGCGGTGCGCAGGCTCGATTCGATGGCGATGCGCTCCTTCAGGCGCTTGTCCATGCCCGGGCTGAAAAGCTGGAAGTTGTTGCGGCCGCGGTCCTTCGCCTGGTACATGGCGGTGTCCGAGTGGCGCAGCAGCTCGCCCATGTCGGCGCCGTCGTGCGGGTAGAGCGCCACCCCGATGCTGACCGTGGTCACGAGCGTACGGCCATCGACGACCATGGGCGCGGAAAGCGCATTGGTGATGCGGGTCGCCGCATCCTTCACCTGCTCGGTGCTCACCACGCCCTTCATGATCACCACGAACTCATCGCCCCCCATACGCACCACGACGTCCTGGGCGCGCATGGTCGCGCGCACTCGTTGCGCCACGGTCTTCAGCAGCTTGTCGCCGGTCTCGTGTCCGCGCGAGTCGTTGACGTGCTTGAAGCGATCGAGATCGAGAAAGAGCAGCGCGAGCACCGTACCGTGGGTGCGCGCATCGTCGATGGCATCGGGGAGATTGGCGGCGAGGTACAGCCGGTTCGGCAGCCCCGTCAGCTCGTCGTGGTGCGCGAGGTGCGCGAGCTGCTGGTGCTGCTCCATGAGATGCGTTTCCGCCTTGCGCCGCGCGCTGATGTCGTGCACCGCCACCGCCAGCATCTGCCGCTCCCCGAGCATCAGCGGATAGCAGGTGGCTTCGACGGCGCGTTGCGATCCGTCCTTGCAGTGCTCGCGCAACTCCATCGGGGCCCGCGAGGTCGCCTCGCGGAGCCTGGCGATCAGGCCCCGGGGCTCGATACCCTCGGCGCTGAAGAGATCGGTGAAAGCGACGCTGCGCACCTCCTCGCTCGAATACCCGAGACTTCGGAGCGCCGCCGGGTTTGCGGTGAAGAGTTTTTCAGTGAGGGGGTCGAGGACCAGCGCGGTGGTCGGCCATTGGTCGAACGCCGCCCGGTAAGTGGCATCGCCGGTTGATGGTGACGCCTGTGAGAGCGACGCGGCGGCCGGCCACGGGCTCTTCGGCCGGCGCCGACGCCACGGCAGCAGCCATGCCACTGCGCCGAAGAGAAGACCGGCGAGTGCGCCGAACGCAAATGCGAGCTGATTCACACTCCACCCCGGAGAACCCTGATGCAGTGTGGCGGAACGGGCGCGGGGGGTGTCGTGCGCTGCGCACAGTTTGCGCCTCAACATAACATCGGCGGCCCGCACGGGGCCGCAAACGGCTCACGCCGCCCGCCTCACGCGGCAGTCGGATCCGCGCCCAATCTCGCATCCGCACCCGTTGGCGATGACGGCGTTCTCACCGAAGGTGACGCCGCGAAGCTTACTGTCGAAGCGGAACTTGCGCAGCACCGGACCCGGATCCGTCGCAGGCATCCCGGTGCGCTGATCGACGGAGGGAATCGTGCAGCGCGTGCAGGGCTTCACCAGGCGCAACGTCAGCTCGCCGATCATCAGGGTCTCGATACGGTCTTCCGCCCACTCCGGTAGCCCCTCGAGCACGATGTTGGGACGGAAGCGCTCCATCGGTATGGGCTCGGGCATGCGCGAATTGAGATCCTTCAGCGACGCCTCGTTGCACACCAGGAGCGGAAAGCCGTCCGCAAAGCCCATGGGCGCCGGCGCCGCGCCGGCGAATGCGGGGTTCGCCATGCGCTCGGGATCCGGCGGTACACGCACCAGGCGCAGCGCCTCTCCGAGCGCCTCTCTCAGCCACCGCGCCGCCGTGGGTCCCTGGTCCACTCCGACGCAGGGATCCTTGTGCACGCGCACCGCGACGCGCTCGCCGTCCTGGGTAAGTGGCACGGTGAGCGGCGGCAGTCCGGGCGCATGCAGCACCAGCGCGTCCGCGGTGATCTGGGGTACGAAGCGCGCGAGCTGCGGATGGGTGCGCTGGCTTAAGAAGACCCCGTTGGCATCGATCAGCATCCATTGCCGGTCCCACTCGAATCCCGTGTCCGTCACCCGCACGCTCGCGCACGCGTTGCCGCGCATCGACTTCACCGGATAGACGAAGAGTCCCGCAACCTTGGGCGTCGTCGCCATGTGCTTGTCTCTGCCTGTACGCGGGCGCAGCCCGCACGCCCGAGCGCCGCCGTTGCAAGCCTGAGCCTGACGCGTGCGCCGTGGCGCAGTCTGCCATATGCTCCTCGCTCTCCACGAGCTGACGAGGGACGCGCATGCCAGCGGACGACACCCCGAAGAGCCCCGGCGCCGCGGTCACGGGATTCACGCGCACGGCGGTGGCCGCCATGGTGAGTGCCAGTGTGATCTTCGGCGGGCCCCAGGCGCTCGGGCGCACCCAGAAGCCCCCGCTCTACGGCCTGCACTGGATGGCGATGACCGGCAAGCCAATCGCAGCCAGCGCGGGTGCGAAGATCTTCGAGCGTGGCGGCAATGCGGTGGACGCTGCCTGCGCCATGATCGCCGCCACCTCGACCGCGTGGACCACGCTCTCCTGGGGCGGGGAGACGCAGGCGCTGATCTACAATCCCAACACCGGTAAAGTGATCGGCATCAACGGTCTGGGCGTGGCGCCGACCGGGGCAACGCCGGAGTATTTCCACAAGCTCGCCATGCGATATCCGCCCGAGTACGGGCCGCTGGCTGCCGTCACGCCGGGCACCCCCGGCGGGCTCATGACCATGCTCGCCGAGTACGGCACGATGAGCCTCGGGCAGGTGCTCGAGCCTGCGATCGAGATGGCGGACGGGTTTGCGATCGATACCTCGCTCGTCACCACCATCGAGCACTACAAGGACCTGCTCAAGCAGTGGCCGGACTCGAAGCGCGTGATGCTCCCGCACCTGGGTGCGGCGCACGAGGCACCCGAGCCCGGGGAGATCTTCCGCCAGCCGGATCTCGCGGCGACGCTGCGCAAGCTGGTGGAGGCCGAGCGCCAGGCGCTGAAGTCCGGCAAGGACCGGAAAGCGGCGATCTACGCCGCCTACGACCGCTTTTATAAGGGCGACGTCGCGCAGGACCTGGTGCGCTCGGTGCGCGAGCTCGGCGGACTCTTCACGCTCGAGGATCTCGCCAACTGGAAAGTGAAGATCGAAGAGCCGGTGCACATCAGCTACAAGGGGATCGAGGTCTACAAGCTCACCACCTGGGTGCAGGGACCGGTGATGCTGCAGGCCTTGAATATCCTCGAGAACTTCGACCTCAAGCCCATGGGCTACGGCAGCGCCCGCTACATCCACACCCTCTACCAGGCAATGAACCTCGCCTATGCCGATCGCGACTTCTATTACGGCGACCCTGCCTACTCGCCGGCGCCGCCGATTGCCGGTCTCCTGTCCAAGGAGTACGCGCGCGAGCGCGCAAGGCTGATCCGCCCGGACAGGAACGACCCGGACATCCGCCCCGGGGATCCGTATCCGTACCAGAGCGGCAAGAACCCTTATCTCAAGTATCTCGAGGCCTGGCACAGCCGCATGCCGGCGCAACCTCCCATCACCATGAGCGAGTTCGACCGCACCTTCCGGCTAGGCACCACGAGCGTCGAGGCGGTGGATGAGAAGGGCTGGGCGGTGTCTGTGACGCCGAGCGGCGGCTGGGTGCCGGCGGTCATTGCGGGGCACACCGGCATCGGGCTCAGCCAGCGCATGCAGAGCTTCGTGCTCGATCCACACGAGAATCCCTACAACGTGCTCGAGCCGGGCAAGCGCCCGCGCGCGACGCTTACCCCCTCGCTCGCGTTGAAGGACGGCAAGCCCTTTCTGGTCTTCTCCGTGCAGGGCGGCGACACCCAGGACCAGAACCTGCTGCAGTTCTTCCTCAACGTGGTCGAGTTCGGCATGACGGTGCAGGAGGCGACCGAGGCCGCCAACATCACCAGCTACCAGATGCGTGATTCCTTCGCCGACCACCAGTCATTCCCGGGCCGCCTCACGCTCAACGCCGCAACCCCGCCCTGGGTGCGCGATGAGCTCACGCGCATGGGCTACAAGCTCGAGTTCGAGGAGCGCACCTCAGGGCCGCTCAACGCGATCTTCATCGATCGCGCCCACGGGACGCTTTGGGGCGGCTCGAGCAATTACGGGCAGGACTACGGCATCGGGTGGTGAGGGATGCGCGCCGAGGCGCACGCGCCTGGCGCCGGTCGCGCCCCTTGCGCCCTGCACCGTGCGGTAGGGTGCCAGCCCGACCACCGTTAAGTGTTCCACTTCGGGCTCGAGTTCGAGCAGGAAGTCCTGGTCCTCGGGATAGTACTTGGTTTTAAGCAGATCGCCTCCCGCCCAGTCGCGAATGGCTCCCTCCGACTCCCAGCGGCTGATGGTGACGAAGTGGCTCACGTCCTTCTCGTCCCGCCGCAGGATGATCACCTCCTGGTTCCCGAAGGCGTCGCGGTGGTCGGGAATCGAGCGCTCCTTGAGAAACTCCGCGTAGGCGTCCGCGCGCGCTCGCGGTGTTCTGCCGTGCCAGATGCGAACGATCATGTCATGCCTCCAGGACAGCTCAACCGTTCAGTTGCTGCCGAACAGCGCTTTCATCCGTTGCGTATCGCCGTTGGGCTTGCGAATCTGCACCTCGCGCCAGTCCTTCTCCAGCAACGGGGGCATCGCGAGTATCGCCTGGCGCGCCTCACTCAGGCGGTACTTGAGCAGCGGCTTCAGCGTATCCAGTGGCGCGGCCGCCTGTATCTCTTCCTCCGTCTCGGCCAGCTCGAAGTCGCAGTACGTGCGGAAGTATTCCGAGTACCACTGCTCGTAGAGCTGCAGCGGCTCGTCGAAAGCCGCGTCGTTCATCAGGTGCTCGCCGAGGTGGTGCGTGCACACGTAGCTCGAGCTGCAGCGGACGTAGTTACCATGCTCCACCAGTACGGCATTCGCGTAGTCAAGGGGGCCGTAGAAGATCCCCAGCAGCCGATGGCGCTTCGGCCCGGTCACCTGTCGCACGCGCAGGTACTCGAACAGCGCGCGGCGGTGTATGAGACCGAATACGGTGGCGCGCAGCGCGGTGACCTGCTCTTCGAGGCGGTGCACTTCGGAGACCGCACGCATGAGGCGGTCGTGCTCCGCCTCCCAGCGCCGATACGTAACAGGACTCTCCAGAACGCGGCTGGCAGCCGTATCCGCCGGCGTACTTAAGTACACCGTCATTTCCACACGCGACTCGGACTCCTCCATGAGCCGTGCGTGGTTATACGCATGGATCAGCATGCGTTCCACCGAGTGGTTTATTCAACCGGCACGACAACCCTTCACGGCCTAGTGTCGGCCCGTGGGCGCTGCAGCGCAAGAGAGAAAATCGAGATCGCGGCGATCCGAAGCGATCGGCGATGCACGCGTCGCAAGTCACGGGCGAAAGAATTGCGGCTCGAGCGGCTGCAGGGCCCCAGCGCGGGCGCAGCTGAGAGCTCAACCTGTGCCGTGGCCGTGGCCGTAAGCTTCCCGCGCGCGAGTTACTGCGACGACGCGCGCGAAGCGTATCGCGCCCGCATCGGGCTCGCTGTCACGCGCCCGACACGCGAGCGTCACGCGTACTTCAATGACGCAGCGCGTGGGCGAGGGCTTTGGGGATCGAGACCGCCTTGCGAAGCGACGGAGGCTACTTAGTCGTTTTGGAACTCGGTAGCGACTTCATCGGCGGTGGGATTCGCTTTCCCCCTGCCGTTGATCATTACCGCGGGAACCTGGCCCTTCATGATGGCGACGGCATGGTCAACGCCTGCGCGCCTCTCGGGGGTGAGTCCCGCAACCGCGTACTGGCTTGTTCTGATGTTCGGGATGCCCAGCTCACGCAAGCGGCCCGCGAGGGCCTCGGCACGTTTTGCGCCGACCGACGGACAATTGAGCGGCGCGAGGATCAGCACGGTATCGCGCGGTGCGCCGTCAGGCATTTGCACCGGGACGAATCCGTTGCCGTCCGCCAGCGCTTGCAATTCCCGATCGGCCACGGCGCTCTCGTGGCTCTGCCACACACGAGCGCCGACCGCGAGGACTGCGGCGGCGATCAGTAGCGATTTCAGGGCGCTCATGAGCTTCTGCGCTGTGACATAAACCCGGCTGGCCGGTTGGCGTGGAAATCCTTCAGCCCAACTTGCCAGAACCGGCGCACCACACGCTTGCAACGCTTCGCAAAAACGCACAGAAATCATGCTCAAGGGCCCAACCGGCGCGCGCCGCGCGGGGGACTCGAGTCGCGGCGCGCATCGATCCGCGCGGCAGTTCTCACTTCGGTCGTTGGAGGGCTGCCTCACTTCGCGGCGCTGGAGGCGACCTTCTGCGAGAGGAAGTCGTAGATTCCCTGCTCACCCATCTTGCGCGCATCGGCCAGCTCGCCGCCCTTGGTCGAGTAGATGACGTGGTTATCGGCGCGGAGCACCACGACCGCGGGAATGCCCTTCTCGATTGGATTTCCGTAGCGGTTGGCGAGATCCAAGTTCTTGTCGAAGTTGCCGACGTCGATTTTCACCACGTCGAACTTGCCCTCGATCAGACTCTGGCTGCTGCCGTGCATCGCCTTGTCGAGCGCGCGGCAATCCCCGCACCAGTTCGCGCCGAATACCAAGAGTACTTTCTTGTGATCGGTCTGCGCCGCAGCGAGCGCGTGCTGCACGTCGGCCGCGGCATCGGCCTTCTCGTTGTAGGGCCATTCGGCCGCATCAATAGTCGCGGCTAGCAACGCCAGCGCGACGAGCACAGCGAGTCGGTTCATGCAGTCTCCACCTTCGGCAGAAGGCGAGATCTTAGCATTCCACGCCTCGCGCCCCGGATGCGCGCCCTGAGGTTCGCGGGAACGCCGGGCGCGTATCTGCGGCGCAGTCACGGTTTCAGCTACCCGTGGGCTCTTCGCCCAGCGCCGCGCATGACGTAGGCGATGATCATGCCGAAGATGATCATGGCCAGCAGGTTCTCGATGAACTTGTCCGCCTTGAACGCCGCGGCGAAGCCGTGCAGGGTGAAGCGCGGGCGAAAGGGCGCCGCCGACAGCGGCACCACGAGGTAGTTCATGACCAGGAAGATGACCACTCCGGCGGCGACACCGCTAGCGAGCCAGCGATGGCGCATGGCGGGCCGCGCCGCCGTGACGGCCACGTAGATGGCGGCGATCACGATCGACATGCCCCACTGCAGCACGAGCCCCAACAGCGCCGTGGCCGTGCCACCGCGGAAGGACGCCTTGCCGAGGAGTCCGCTCGCGATGGCGTGCAGGATGACGACGGGATTCAGGGCGTTGATGAGGGCTGCGGCCCCGATGTCCACCGTGCCGGCGACGAGGCCGGCGATGATGATGGCGCTCAGTGCGCTGCGGGCGGTACGGTTCATGCGCCTCTCGTGTCAGGGTTTGCAATTAGCACGGCATCGCGCGAGCGCGTCAAGGTACGCCACATTACAGATGCGTCCCAGGATCGACTTGCTCGTGTACGCACCGAGGCTTGCGGCTGAAACGAAGCGGTCACGCAATTGGTCGTCGAGGACTGCGTCAGCAGTTGCACTTGCAGAGAATCAAGGCCACCGCGCTAACGGGAACTGTACCGCTACTGAATGGTCACTCTCGGCGTAACACTCACTCATCACCGTCAGGTTAATCTCATGGAAGCCAGCAGGCTGTCGAAGTCAGCCCCTCAACCCTTCCAGCTATCGTTGCGCATCCGTCATCCATCGATCGATCCCGCTGAACTCTCGCGTGAGTTCCAGATGGAGGCGGAGCATTGTTTCCGTGCGGGCGATCCGCGCTCGTCGCACAGTAACGTCGCGCCCCCGTCTGTGCATGCGGAGAGTTATTGGCTGGGCCTGCTGAAGTCGCCCGGGCGGCCCATGGACATATTGTTTCCCGAGGATCGCAGCTCTCAGATAGCTCAAGAGCATTTGGCGGCAGCAACCAACACCCTCGGCTGGGCGCTTTCGCTGGGTGCTGTTCGGTTCTTAAACAGTCACGTGGAGATATTGCGTCGCATCCGTTCCGAAGGCGGCCAGATCAGCCTTCTCGTTGCAATTTCCACCGCTGAGGTGAACAACTTCAGTCTAGCGCCTGAGGCCAGTCGAGTCTTTGGTGAGCTTGGCATTACAGTTGAATTCGAACTCACCGGCGACTGATTCAACGAACGATGCTGGGCATCCACGACTACTGGCTCTTCATCCTGTCGGGGATTCTCCTCAACCTCACGCCCGGCCAGGACACCATGTATATCCTCGGCCGGAGCCTGAGCGGCGGCTTGCGATCCGGCGTGGCTTCGGCGCTCGGGATCACCGCGGGCACACTCATCCATACCCTGGCTGCGGCCGCCGGGCTTTCGGTGCTCCTCGCCACCTCGCCGGTCGCATTCACAGCAGTGAAAGTCTGCGGGGCCGCGTATCTCGGGTTCCTTGGCGCGAAGCTGCTGTTCACACGAAGCTCGAGCGGCACCGGGCCGGATCCGGCGAGGGAGTCGGCAGGTCGAGGCGCCTGGACGGCGTTCGGCCAGGGCATTCTCACCAACGTGCTCAATCCCAAAGTGGCGCTGTTCTTCCTGGCATTCTTGCCGCAGTTCATCAGCCCCTCGAGCGCCTCGAAGACACTCGCGTTTCTTGCGCTCGGCGCCACCTTCATCACCACGGGTACGGTCTGGTGCCTGGTGCTGGCGTTCAGCGCCGCGCGCCTGCGCAGCTTTTTCGTGCGCAATCCGAATGTGCGCACCCTGATCGACCGCGCGACCGGAGGCCTTTTTATCCTGCTCGGCGCGCGCCTGGCGTGGAGCCGCTGAGCGATCATCCGATCACCTCCAAGAGAGTGCGCCCTGCCATACGTTCCGCACATCCCGGAGGGCATTTCGTCGTAATTTCCGCGGCGGCGGCGGCCGGGGCTACGGTGCGGGGGCGTTGAGCTCGATCAGGTGCTGGGTGTGAGCCTCCCAGGCTCGTAGGAGCTTCCTGGCCTTGCGGTAGTTGGCGATCGCCAGGCGCATCAGCGCTGCCTGCTGGGGCGTGAGCGTGCGGTGCTGTAGCTTGCCGCCCTTCAGACCGGTCCATTCGTAGTACGGACCGTGGCGCGCGGCGGGATCGCGTCCGCACTGACACTGTGGCTTGCCGCAGAGCTTCATGCGCTTGAGCAGCGTGCCGGAGGACAGGTACTGCATCGCGGCCAGCTCGCGCTGGATCGCGACGATCTTGTTCTGAGCTTGCTTTACGGCGGCCACGCCGGGCTGGGACATGAGGTTGACAGTGCCTTGAGTCTGTCGATATTATTATCGACAGAGTGACGCCCACGCAACCGCGCTCCTCACTCACAGACTTCGCTCTGAAGAGCGAGCGGCTGGGCCCTCTACCCCTCGTTAACCACTTCCTCGCGCGCATCGGGCTCGAGGCGCTGCTCGAGCGGTACGTGCCCACCACCGACCGGCGCTGTGCGGTGGCTCATTCACGGGCGCTCGGGGTACTGCTGCGCTCGATCATCGTCGAGCGCGAGCCGATCTACCGCCAGGCGGAGACCGTGCACGAGTTCGCCGCAGGCCTCTATGGGCTCACGGCCCGACAGATCGGCCATCTGGATGATGATCGACTGGGACGCGCGCTCGATCAGTTGTTCAAGGCCGATCGCGCCGCCTTGCTCACCGCAGTCGTGGTCGCCGTCGCCCAGCGCTTCGAGGTGCGTTTCGAGCGGCTGCACAACGACAGCACCTCGATCGCCTTCTGCGGTCAGTACCGCGAGCAGCGCCCGCGCTTCGGACGTCGTCCCGCGGCCATCACCTACGGGTACTCGAAGGATCATCGCCCGGACCTCAAGCAGCTGCTCTTTATCCTCACCACCGACGCCGACGGCGGCGTGCCGGTGCAGTTCCGCGCCGCCGACGGCAACACCAATGACTCGGTGACGCACATCGACACCTGGAACAGCCTGCGCGCGGTCGCCGGACGGGCGGACTTCCTGTACGTCGCCGACTCCAAGCTCTGTAGCTTCGAGAACCTCGATTACATCCACCGTGCCGGGGGGCGTTTCGTCACGGTACTCCCGCGCTCGCGCCGCGAGGACGCCCACTTTCGCAAGTGGATCCAGTCCCATACCCCCGAGTGGGAGCTGATCTGGGACCGACCCCATCCGCGCCATCGCAGCCAAGGTCCCCGCGATCGCTGGTTCGTCTACCGCGATCCGCTCGGCTCCCGCGAAGGCTGGCCCCTGATCTGGGTCTGGAGCACCTTGCTCACGCTCCATCAGCAGGAGCGCCGCCATCGCAACCTCGCCGCCGCCACCGAGGCGCTCGGTTCACTGCGGGCACGGCTGCTGAGTGCCCGCAGCCGCCTGCGCGGCGCCGCGCGCATCGACCTGGCGGTGGAAGAGATCCTCCAGCGCTACCACGTGCACCGCTATCTGAAGGTCAAGCGCGTGGTGCGCCAGCAGCACACCTTCAAGCAGGCTCGCCGCGGTCGGCCAGGACCGAACACCGCCTATCGGCGCATTACCCGTCGCCGCTACGATCTCGAGTGGACACTCGATCAGGCCGCCGTCACCTATGACGAGAAATCCGACGGTATGTACCCTCTGCTGAGCAACGATCGCAACCTCACTCCCGCCCAAGTGTTGGAAGCTCACAAGGGCCAGCCGACCATCGAGAAGCGCTTCGAGCAGCTGAAGACCGTGCACGAGATCGCACCCGTGTTTCTGAAGAGCGCACACCGTATCGAAGCGTTCTTCACGCTGTACTTCCTCGCCCTTCTCGTCCAGGCGCTCATCGAGCGCGAGCTGCGCTTGGCGATGAAGCGCGAAGGCATCCGGGAGCTACCGATCTATCCCGAACAGCGACTGTGCAAACGACCGACGACCGAGCAGATCCTGCGCCTCTTCAGTTTCACCGAGCGCCACACGCTCTTCCGTAGCGCTCGCCCCGTGCAGGTCTTTCCCGCTCAGTTCACCGAGCTGCAGCTCCAAGTGCTGGCACTACTCGGCCTCTCCCTCGCGGCCTTCGCCGGCTGATCGGGCAGGCGGAAATTCATGCCAAATCACGCCCCGGATGTGCGGAATGTAGGCCCTGCCCGGCGCACGCAAAAAAAGCCCCTGAGATCTTTCGACCTCAGGGGCTTTTCTGTTTGAAGCCTGGCGGTGACCTACTCTGGCATGCCTGCAAGGCACACTACCATCGGCGCAGAGCGTTTTCACTTCCGAGTTCGGAATGGGATCGGGTGGTTCCCACTCGCTATGGCCGCCAGGCAAACTGTAAGAGGTTCATGAACCGCTGCCCATGCGGGCAGCGGCCTCACGCGCCTCCAATCCGGAATCTTTCAGCGCAACAGCCTTGCGGCCGCCGCACTGAAAGAGTTTCTGTTTCGACGCCTGTCGCGTTCACGATGGAATCGCTCCATCGGCATCAATCCTCTCGTGGACCAAACCACTTGAGGTTATATGGTCAAGCCTCACGGGCAATTAGTACTGGTTAGCTGAAGCCATTACTGGCCGTACACACCCAGCCTATCAACCACGTAGTCTTCGTGGGCCCTTCAGGGGAGTCGAGCTCCCAGGGAGATCTAATCTTGGGGGGGGCTTCCCGCTTAGATGCTTTCAGCGGTTATCCCGTCCGCACATAGCTACCCGGCAGTGCCACTGGCGTGACAACCGGAACACCAGAGGTGCGTCCATCCCGGTCCTCTCGTACTAAGGACAGCTCACCCTCAAATCTCCAACGGCTACGGAAGATAGGGACCAAACTGTCTCACGACGTTTTGAACCCAGCTCGCGTACCACTTTAATCGGCGAACAGCCGAACCCTTGGGACCTGCTACAGCCCCAGGATGTGATGAGCCGACATCGAGGTGCCAAACTCCTCCGTCGATGTGGACTCTTGGGAGGAATAAGCCTGTTATCCCCGGAGTACCTTTTATCCGTTGAGCGATGGCCCTTCCATACAGAACCACCGGATCACTATGACCTGCTTTCGCACCTGCTCGACTTGTCAGTCTCGCAGTCAAGCACCCTTATGCCATTGCACTCTAATGCGCGATGACCGACCGCGCTGAGGGTACCTTTGCACTCCTCCGTTACTCTTTAGGAGGAGACCGCCCCAGTCAAACTACCCACCATACAGTGTCCCCGGTCCGGATAACGGACCAAGGTTAGAACTCCGACATTATCAGGGTGGTATTTCAAGGTTGCCTCCACAAGAGCTAGCGCCCCTGCTTCAAAGGCTCCCACCTATCCTACACAGACAAGGTCAAAGTTCAGTGTAAAGCTGTAGTAAAGGTTCACGGGGTCTTTCCGTCTTTCCGCAGCTACGCCGCATCTTCACAGCGATTTCAACTTCACTGAGTCTCGGGTCGAGACAGTGGGGCCAGCGTTACGCCTTTCGTGCAGGTCGGAACTTACCCGACAAGGAATTTCGCTCGGTCATATGTTATTGATTCATAGAGTATATGTTCACTTCTGAACCAAGATGAGGTTCGACCTCATCCTGCATGTCGCCATGCAGATCGGACTATATCTTCACCAACATGGTCGTCGGTGTCCGGCATGTAGTCTCTGAGGATTCTGATCAGCTCGGTTCGTGGTTTGCAGTGGTTCATCGTCTCGATGATCTCGGCGATCTGAAGCAACCCACCGAACTGTGAGATGCGCGTTCGCCTCAATTATCTGCATACACCTTACGAACTTCTCGAAGTCCAAACGCTTCGCGGTTCGCAAGGGGTATCGCAGAAAGAACGGAATTATCTTGTGTACAAGATGACTTCGTCTGCAAACAACGAACTGATACAGGTGCTCTTTGTGGTTGTCGTATCTTCGATTGAAGTGAAGACGACCCACGCCGAAGAACTGTTGCATCGTTTCGAGGCACTCGAGGCTCTTCGCGCCTTGGGTCACCACGAATTGATGCGCCACCTGGAATCCGGTTCTGTAGCCCCTTCGATTTGATCGATGAGGTTGTCGCACGAGATTGATCGAAAAGCATCCCTCTCCGTCGACAAAACCAGTAATCCAGCCGATCAGTCTTTCCTGCTGATTGTCCGCATCCGACGGTTTTTCACTGCTCGGCTCACAAACACTGTCAGATGTGTGTTTACCGAACGAGTACCGCGGAATACACGGATATTCCAGCATATAGCCAGATTTTACTAAGGCAGCTATTCCACCTTAGGACCGTTCTGGTCGTTACATCAACACGCAAATCTGCCGTGTTAATGGAGTAATGCGTTGCACATTACTTCTGCATGTCGCCATGCAGCTCGGACTATCTCATCTCTTCGTGATGAAGAGCCCGGCGTATAGTCTCTGAGGATTCCGATCGGGTTTGATCGGCCTTTCCTGCTGATTGTCCGCACCTCTCAGATTGTCACTGCCGTCTGCAACGGCGAGTACTGGAGGATTCTCGGAGTTTCCAGCATATAGCCAGGTTTATTTACGTAACTACAACATTTGGTCCTTGGATACTCTGCTCTCGAGGTTGCTTTCACTTCTATAGTTACGGCCGCCGTTTACCGGGGCTTCGATCAAGAGCTTCGCCTTGCGGCTGACCCCATCAATTAACCTTCCGGCACCGGGCAGGCGTCAGACCCTATACATCCACTTACGTGTTAGCAGAGTCCTGTGTTTTTGGTAAACAGTCGCAGCCCCCGATTACCTGTGACCTTCTGAAGCTTGTGGAGTAAATCCACTCACCTCAGGAGGCATACCTTCTCCCGAAGTTACGGTATCAACTTGCAGAGTTCCTTAACCCGAGTTCTCTCAAGCGCCTTAGGAGATTATCTCCTCACCCACCAGGGTCGGTTTACGGTACGGTCAATGCCAACCTGAAGCTTAGAGGCTTTTCCCGGAAGCGTGGCGTCGATCACTTCGGAGACCGAAGTCCCCTAGTACTCAGTTCTCGGTGTTGAATAACCTTCCGGATTTTCCAGGAAGATCCACCTACGGCCTTGAACGGCACTGCTGCCGCTGATCTAGCCTTCTCCGTCACCCCATCGCAGTTGGCATCGGTGCAGGAATGTTAACCTGCTTTCCATCGACTACACCTTTCGGTCTCGCCTTAGGAACCGACTCACCCTCAGCCGATTAACGTGGCTCAGGAAACCTTGGGTT
>CAWIGQ010000013.1:347500-530186 GCA_963835645.1 uncultured Gammaproteobacteria bacterium
TGCCCCGTTCGAGCTCCGCGATCTGTTCCTCGAAATGCATCGTCATTCCCGTGAAATACGTCCTGCAGTGGGTCCCGCGCGTGGGTAACGTCTTTGGTTGGCAGCGGGTGTTTCCCCGTTGCGACACTTAACATAGATTGACCCGGGCGTCGCGCCCCGGTAGGTTCGCCCTTTAGAACATCGTAATAAGTATTGTCGATGCCACTCAACTTCAAACTTGCGGCAGGCGCTGCCGCCTCTGGGTTGCGCCGGGTGACCTCGCCGACATTCTGGTTGCAGGCGAGCGCCGCTGCGGTCGTGGCCTGGACGCTGCTGCACCCGGGCGGCGCGCTTACCCCGGCGGCAGGCACGGGTGATGAGCCCGAAGCCGGCGCGCAGGGCGCCGCCACGAGCGGCCCGGCCGCGCCGCAGGACCCCGGGGCTGCCGCAGCAGCAGACACCGCTGCGAGCGGCACTCCTTCTTCTGCGCTTCAGCTCGCCTCGGCCCCCTCGCTCGAGGATGCGCAGCTGGCACTCTCGACGATCGATGTCATCGTCACCCGCAACGACACGCTCGATCGCATTTTCCGGCGCCTGAAGCTCAATCTCGCCGACCTCGCATCGCTTCGCACCCTCCCCGGCATCCGCGCAACGCTCGACACCCTGCGCCCCGGTGAATCGCTGCATCTGACGCACCGGGACGGCGAGCTCTTCGGGCTCGAGCGCCGCCTGAACGAGAGCCAGACGCTTAAGGTCTCGCGTGCCGCTGACGGGCTCAAGGCGGACGTGCTGCAGAGCGCACTGCAGATGCGTCCGCGCACGGTGGAGGGGGTCATCACGAGCTCGTTGTTCGAGGCCGTCGAGGCCGGCGGCGCCCATGATCAGACGGCGGTTGCGCTCGCGGACATTTTCGGCTGGGACATCGACTTCGTGCTCGACGTGCGCCCCGGGGATACCTTCGTGGTGACGTACGAGGAGATCTGGCGCGACGGCGCTTACCTGCACGACGGCCCGATCGAGGCGGCCGAGTTCGTGAACCAGGGGCGCGAGTTTCGTGCCGTGCGCTACAGCGACCCCGAAGGCGGCTCGCATTACTACACGCCCGATGGCAAGAGCATGCACAAGGCGTTCCTGCGCGCGCCGGTCGAGTTCACGCGGGTAAGCTCAGGCTTCAATTCGGCGCGCTTTCACCCGATCCTGCACCGCATCCGCGCCCACAAAGGCATCGACTACGCCGCTCCTATCGGCACACCGGTGCGCGCCGCAGGCGATGGACACATCCGTTTCGCCGGCTGGATGGGCGGCTACGGCAACCTCGTCGAGATCGAGCACTCCAGCAGCATCGTCACGGTCTACGGCCACCTGTCGCGCTTTGCGCAGGGCACCCACGTCGGGGCGCACGTCACTCAGGGCACGGTCATTGCCTACGTCGGCATGACGGGGCTGGCGACCGGTCCGCACCTGCACTACGAGTACCGGGTGAACGGGGTTTTCAAGAACCCCCAGACGGTCGCACTGCCCGGCGCTGCGCCTATCGATGAGCGCTGGCGCGCAGACTTCCTCGCCCGCTCGGCGCCGCTGCTCGCAACGCTCAACGTGCAGCAAGGGCCGATGCTCGTCTCGCGCTGACGAAGGCCCTGCGGGCTGAAAAACCCTTTCGCGCTGTAGCGCGCCTTCGGACTGGCGGCGGCCGCCAGTGGGCGGTGCGGTCCGCGCCTGTGGGCTCGGGCTTCCGGCGCCCTTGGGAGCTTTGAGTCTTCTTCACAGTAGCGTCGCGCGGCGCTGGTATCCTTGAGCGGCACAAGCTGCCTGCAGTGCGGCACGAGTAGCAGGACGATGGATTCGCCGGATTTAAAAGCACCCCAGCATTACATCAATCGGGAGCTGTCGTTTCTCGATTTCAACCAGCGGGTGCTGGAGCAGGCGTTCGACGAGAGCGTGCCGCTGCTCGAGCGCCTGCGTTTCCTGTGCATCTCCTGCAGCAACCTCGATGAGTTCTTCGAGATCCGCGTGGCGGGACTCAAGCAGTTGCAGGAGCTCGGCGGCGGCCAGCTCGCCCCGGACGGCATGTCGATCCCGGAGCAGCTCACCGCCATCCACGACCGTGCCACGCATCTGGTGGCCGAGCAGTATCGCTGCCTCAATGACCTGCTGCTGCCGGCGCTCGCCGCCGAAGGCGTGCCGCTGCTCGGGCGCGCCGAGTGGGATGAGGAGCTGACGCAGTGGCTCGAACAGTACTTCGAGCGCGAGATCGAGCCGGTCCTGAGCCCGCTCGGGCTCGACCCCGCGCGCCCCTTCCCGCGCATCCAGAACAAGAGCCTGAACTTCATCGTACGGCTCGAGGGCAAGGATGCCTTCGACCGCGACAGCGAGCTTGCGATCGTGCAGGCGCCGCGTTCGCTCCCGCGCGTGGTGCCCGCACCGGGCGCCGGCGCGGGCCGCGGCTGCGTGCTGCTCTCGAACATCGTGCAGGCCTTCGTGCCGAAGCTCTTCACCGGCATCAAGGTGATCGGCTGCTACCAGTTCCGCGTCACCCGCAACAGCGACCTGTTCGTCGACGACGAAGAAATTGATGACCTGAGGCGTGCGCTCGAGGGCGAGCTCGCGCATCGCCGCTACGGCGCGGCCGTGCGGCTCGAGACCTCCAACGACTGCCCCGAGGACATGGTGAAGTTCCTGCAGGGGCAGTTCGCCTCCAACGGCCTCGACACCTACCCGGTCGCAGGACCGGTGAACCTGAACCGCCTCTCGGCCGTGTACGACCTGGTGCAGCGCCCGGACCTGAAGTACCCGATCTTCACCCCCGGGACGCCCAAGCGGCTGGTCGGCGGCTCCGATCTCTTCGCCTGCATCCGCCAGAAGGACGTGCTGCTGCATCACCCCTACCAGAGCTTCGCGCCGGTGATGGATTTCCTGCGCCAGGCCGCGGCCGACCCGCAGGTGCTCGCGATCAAGATGACTCTCTACCGCGCCGGGCACGACTCCCCGCTGGTCGATGCCCTGGTCGCCGCCGCCAACGCCGGCAAGGACGTGACGGTCATCGTCGAGCTGCGGGCCCGTTTCGACGAGGAAGCGAATATCGAGCTCTCCAACCGCCTGCAGGAGGCGGGCGCGCACGTCATGTACGGGGTGGTGGGCTACAAGACCCACGCGAAGCTCATGCTCATCGTGCGCCGCGAGACGGGCGGGATCCGCCGCTACTGCCACCTGGGCACCGGCAACTACCACCCGCGCACCGCGCGGCAGTACACCGACTACGGGCTCCTCACCTGTGACGATGAGATCGGCCAGGACGTGCATGAGCTCTTCCTGCAGCTCACGAGCCTCACCCAGACCCCAAAGCTCAACCGCCTCAGCCAGTCCCCCTTCGGCATGCACGACATGGTGCTCAGGAAGCTGGCGCGCGAGGCCGAGCACGCACGTGCCGGCCGCCCGGCGCGGGTGATCGCCAAGATGAACGCGCTGGTGGACCCACAGGCGATCGAGGCGCTCTACCGTGCCTCCTGTGCCGGGGCGAAGATCGAGCTCATCGTGCGCGGGGTGTGCGCGCTGCGCCCCGGCGTGCCGGGAGTGTCGGAGAACATCTCGGTGCGCTCGATCGTCGGGCGCTTCCTCGAGCACTCGCGGGTGTTCTACTTCGAGAACGGCGGCGAGCCGGACATGTTCTGCGCGAGCGCCGACTGGATGGAGCGCAACTTCTTCCGCCGCGTCGAGGTGGCCTTCCCGATCAGCCGCAAGGACCACGCCGAGCGCATCCTGCGCGACCTGGACTTTTGTCTGAAGGACAACTGCCAGGCGTGGAAGCTGCAGCCCGATGGACGCTACGAGCGCATCAGCCGCGGCAGGGAGCGCGCCTTCAGCGCGCAGGCGGAGCTGCTCACGGTGTACGCGGCCGGACCCGCCGCGGCGGTGTAGGCGCGAGCTGCTCAGTCCGCGCGATCCGCGGCCAGCGCCTGCCTGGCCGGGCCGTCGCCTTTCCCGTCAGCCTCGGGCGCTGAACACGCGCAGCCGAAAGCCGGCGGCGCGCAGGTAATCCACTTCCAGCTGCAGGTCCGCGGAGGTCAGTGGATGGTCCCTGAGCCAGCGTGCCGGGAAGCGCACCTCGAGCGAGCGCGCCGTCGCGGCGAGATCGATCTGAGGGAGCGCCGTGGGACTTCTGCCCCGATGCAGCAGCACCGCGAGCCGCAGCATCACGATGAGGTAGAGGGCGCTGCGATCCCAGGGCGGCACCAGCTCTTCCAGGCCATCGAGGGTGAGTTTGCGGCGGTGAGCGCCGACCAGGCGCGCCAGCAGCCGCTGCTCCTCGTGCGGGAATCCCGGCATGTCGCCGTTCTCCAGCAGATAAGCGCCGTGGCGGTGATAGCCGTTGTGTGAGACGTCGAGCCCGATCTCGTGCAGCCGCGCAGCCCATTTCAGCGCCAGGTGCGCGAGCGGTTCCTCGAGCTTCCAGGTCTCGCGCGTCTGCTCGAGGAAGTTGCGCGCGGTGGCCTCGACGCGCTCGGCCTGGCTCACATCGACGTGATAGCGCTGTTGCATCCCGCGCACGGTGCGCTCGCGCGCGTCCTCGCGCCGGAAGCGGCCGAGCATGTCGTAGAGGAGCCCCTCGCGCATCGCCCCTTCCGCGATCTGCATCTCCTTGATGTCGAGCTGCGCGAACACTTCCGCGAGGATTGCGAGCCCGCCGGGAAACACCGGGCGGCGGTCTTCGGTGATCGGCTCGAGATTGAGATCACGCGTGTGGCCTGCTTCCACGCAGTACTCCATCGCGCGCGTGATGCCGGCAGGGGTGATGGCGAGCGCCTGCGGGTCGAGCGCGCGGATCGTCTCGCCGATGGCGCGCACGGTGCCCGAGCTCCCCGCGGAGGTATCCCAGCCGCGGCGGCGGAAGGCCTCCTGCACCGGCTCGAGCTCCAGCCGCGCGGCGATGCGCGCGCGCTCGAAGCGCTTCAGCGAGATCTTGCCGTCGTGGAAGAAGCGCTCGCTCAACGAGACGCAGCCCATCTGCAGGCTCTCGAGCTCGAGCGGCGTGAGGGCCTCGCCGATGATGAGCTCGGTGCTGCCGCCGCCGATGTCGACCACCAGCCGCCGGCCTGGCTCGTTCGGCATGGTGTGCGCGACGCCGGCGTAGATCAGGCGCGCCTCCTCCATGCCGCCGATGATCTCGATCGGATGGCCGAGCGCTTCGCGCGCGCGCTCGAGGAACGCCTGCTTCTTGTGCGCCAGGCGCAGCGCATTGGTGCCCACCACGCGCACGCTGTCGGCATGCATGTCGCGCAGTCGCTGGCCGAAGCGCTCGAGGCATGCCAGCGCCCGCGCCGCCACGTCCTTGTCGATGCGGCCGTTTTCGGCGACGCCGGCGGCGAGGCGCACCATCTCGCGCAGGCGGTCGATGATGACGAGCTGGCCGTGCGAGTAGCGCGCGACCACCATATGGAAGCTGTTGGATCCTAAGTCCACCGCCGCCAGGACGTCGGGGACAGGTCGCGGAGGGCTGCGGGGAGAGGGCTTGGGTTCAGGAGCGCGGGCGGTGGCGACAGGAGGCACGCGGCCGCCGCGGCTCTAGGCGGCCGAGAAGGAGGAGCCGCAGCCGCAGGTCGTGCCGGCGTTCGGATTGCGGATCACGAACTGCGCGCCATCGAGCCCCTCGCGGTAGTCGATCTCCGCGCCGGTGAGGTACTGCACGCTCATCGGATCGACGAGCAGCTTGACCCCGAGGTTCTCGATGCAGGTATCGCCGTCCTGCATCTGCTCGTCGAACTCGAAGCCGTACTGCAGGCCCGAGCAGCCCCCGCCCTGCACGAACACGCGCAGCATGAGCTTGGGATTGCCCTCGCCGTGGATCAGATCCCCGACCTTGCGGGCCGCGGCATCGGTGAACAGCAGCGCAGGGGCCTCCTGCAGCGCTTCGCTCGTGCTCATGGTCTCCATACGTAAGGGCAGTCTAGAAGGCGGGTGGGGCCAGGTCAAAGCGCTGTTTCACGCCTGCAGCCAAATCACCCCGCCGGGCCCGGTACCGGGACCGTCGCCGGGGCCTCGGGCTCGAGGCGCACCAGCTTTCCCATGATCTGGGCGCCGAGCGCCATTTCAATGACGCCGTAGTACACGTTCCCCTCGACCTGGGCGGTGGCCCCGAGCACCAGGCGCCCGCGGGCATGGATATCGCCCTTGACCGTACCGTCGAGCATGACGTTCGGCACCTGCACGGCGCCCTCGATGGAGCCGCTCTCACTCACCGACAGCGAGGACTCGCGCGCCTCGCCCGAGCGCACCGCCCGGACACTGCCGGCGATGTGGCCATCGAGGTGCAGCCCGCCCTCGAACTCGAGATCTCCCTGCACATGCGCGTTCCTGCCGATCAGCGTATCGATGCGCGGTGGCCGGGAATCGCGGGTGAACATGCGGTTGGCTCCGATGGGGGAATGTGGGCTACGGAGACGCCTCGACGTTCCACAGGAACGTCTGCGACAGCGGCGCCAGCTCGTGGCGGCTCGAGTGCAACTCGATCGCGAGCTGCTCGGGCTTGAAGGCGAGCGGGACGCTCAGCTCCTGGTCGAAGTTCTCGAGATAACGGAAGCTGTAACGCAGCTCGCGCACCCGCCCGCCGGTGAGCGAGGCCAGATCGAGCGTGCGGGCGGCACCGTTCACCGAGCCATCGAGCGAGAGGGACAGCGTGCCGGAGGCGTCTGTGTCCGAGCGCCCCGAGCGCACCAGCGACAGGTGCACGATGAAGGTCGCCGGGCCGGTGCCGGCGACGATGCGCAGCTGCTCGATCTTTATGCCGATCGTGGCTGCGCCCTGGGCGACCACCCCGCGGTAGAACGCCAGCTCCTGCGACTGCCGCGCCACCTGCGCCTGCAGGTCACCCATGGCGCGCGCAACTTCCGCCTGCTCGTGCGCCCGGCCCGCGCGAACGGTCTCGGCTTCTGCGAGCTGCGTGCGCAGCTGGCGGTTGTCTTTTTCCAGGTACTCGATGCGCACCTCGAGCTCGGTGCGCCGCTGCGCCACGGCCTGGCGGTCGTAGCCGGCATTGTAGCGGCCGAGCTCATAGACGACGTAGAGCCCGAACACTGCGATGAGCACCGTGGCGACGAAGAGCGCGTTGCGCAGCAGCGGCGCGCGCTGACGCACCACCAGCGGCGGCCCGGCGCTCCGGCCGAGCAGGGAAGCGAGCGCACGCAGCATGGCCGCCTCACTCCGCGGACGCGGGCGCCTCGTGCCGCGCCCGCCCGGTGACCCTGCCCCACCACGGCGGCAACGGCGGCGGCTTGCCTTGCGCAAACGCCAGCCCTGCCAGCTCGGTGAGCGCGCGCGCATATACCGATCGCTTGAAATAGATGACTTCCTTCACCGGCTCCCAGTACGTTACCCAGAGCCACTGATCGAACTCCGGCTCGCTGGTGCGAGCGAAATCGAACTGCACCTCGGCGTTCTTCAGGCGCAGCAGGAACCAGCGTTGCTTCTGGCCGATGCACACCGGCTGCTGGTTGCGGCGCACGTAGCGCGGCGGCAGGCGGTAGCGCAGCCAGCGCTCGGTCTGCCCGATGAGCTCCACCGCCGCTTCGTCGATGCCGATCTCCTCCCCGAGCTCGCGGTAGAGCGCACGCTCGAGAGACTCTCCGGAGCGCACGCCCCCCTGCGGGAACTGCCAGCCGCGCCCGCCGCGGCGGCGTCCGAGAAACACCTGCTCGCGGTGCATCAGGACGATGCCCACGTTGGCACGAAACCCATCCCGGTCGATGACATCGCTCATGGGGCAGCCGAAGTCTGCCACAAGGTGCCGCAGGCGTGAGTGCTGCACGCGGCATAACACGCAAACATAACTTGAGATGGCGTTTTGTGACGAATTCGATGAGGCTAGCCCCCCTTGTCGGCAACAGGTGTGAGCGAGTGCGCAGACGAGAGTCAAAGCTCGCCCGCGGAGCGCCGTGGCGCCGGCTCCCGGTCCTCGTGGCGCTTGCGGCCGCGGTGTTCCTGGCGGCGCTGCTCATCGGCAGCTCCGACATCGGCCTGCCGCGGGCGCTGGCAGCGCTCGCGGGCGCAGGCGATGAGGCCACGCGCAACGTGCTCATCGTCGTGCGGCTGCCGCGCGTGCTGGCGGCATTCGGCGTCGGCAGTCTGCTGGCGCTCTCGGGCGTGCTGCTGCAGGCGCTGTTTCGCAACTCCCTCGCCGACCCTTACGTGCTCGGTGTCTCCGGCGGCGCCGCCGTCGGCGCGCTGCTCGCCATGATCGCCGGCGCCGCCGCCGTCATGGTGCAGTCGGCGGCGGTGCTCGGCGCCCTCGCTGCCGTCGCGATGGTGTACCTGCTCGCCCGCGGCGGAGGCACGCCGCGGCTGCTGCTGACGGGGGTGGTGCTGGCGAGCGCCTGCGGCGCGCTGGTGAGCGTGCTGCTGGCGCTGGCGGACACCTCGCGGGTGCGCGGCATGGTGTTCTGGCTCGCCGGCGACCTCGAGTGGGCGGTAAATCCATGGCTCAGCGCCGGCGCGGCGCTGCTGGCGGTTGCAGTCGCCATTCTCGTCGCCCGTCCGCTGAACGTGCTCGCCGCCGGGGAGCTGCGCGCGCGCACCGTGGGGCTGGCGCTCGAGGCCTGGCGCACGCTGCTATTCATCGCCTGCGCAACGCTCACCGCCATCGCGGTGGTAAGTGCCGGCACCGTCGGCTTCGTCGGCCTCATCACGCCGCACGCGGTGCGACTGTCGTTTCGCACCAGTGATCATCGCATCGTCGCGCCGGCCGCCGCTCTCGCCGGCGGCATGTTGCTCGCGGGCGCGGATCTCGTGGCGCGCACCTGTGCCGCCCCGCGGCAGCTGCCGGTCGGTGCAATCATGGCGCTCGTCGGCGCCCCGCTGTTCGTGATGTTGCTGCGTGGCCGCGCTAAGTGACCACGTTCGGCGAGGTCGCGAAGCGGTTGCGTCCGGCGCTCTTCGCCCGGTAGAGCGCCGCATCCGCTTCTGCGATCAGCCGCTCCGCCAGCACCTTGTAGTCGCGCTTGCCGGTGCCTGGCTTCGCCGCCGCCACGCCGATCGACAGCGTCACCGTCTCCGAGACGCTCTTAGTCACGGCAATCGGCTCGCCGCGCACCGCGTGCAGCACGCGCCCCGCCACGCGGTCGGCCTCCGCGACGGTCGCCTGCGAGAGCACCATCGCGAATTCATCCCCGCCAAAGCGCGCGCCGGTATCGCTGATGCGCATCTGGCCATCGATGCGGTGCGCGACCTCGCGCAGCACGTCATCGCCGGCGAGATGCCCGTACTGGTCGTTGATGCGCTTGAAGTGATCGACGTCGATCATCAGGCACGCCAGCGTGTGGCGGCCGCGCTGCGCGCGCGCCAGCTCCTCGCGCAGCCGCGCCTGCAGGTAGCGGCGGTTGTGAAAGCCGGTGAGGAAGTCGGTGAGCCCGCTGCGCAGCAGCCGGGAGCGGTTCATCGCGTTCTCCACACAGATCGCCGCCACCAGTCCCAGGTGCGCGAGAAAGTCGCTCGCCAGCTCGTGGGTGAATCGAAACGGATCGCTGCTGGAGAACACCAGCACGCCATCGAGCTGGTCGTGGCGGCGCAGCGGAATGAGCGCCAGGCTCCCGCACGGGGCGAGCCCCGGCACCAGCAGCTCGTGATCGGCCCTGCAGTAGGGGCCCAGCCAGGGACGCTCGAGGTTGGCGAGCTGCGGGGCAATCGTCACCAGGGCATCGACGAAGCACACGCCGGGGGGCTCAAATGGGGTAGCGGGATCGCCCGAGAGCAGGTGCCGGATCTCGTGCTGCGGATCGTGCACGATCAGGGCGACTTCATCGAGCTGGAAAGAGGTACGCAGCCCCTGGATGAGCCGCTCGAACAGCTGCGTGAGGGAGCCGGCGCGCAGCAGCTCCAGCTCACGCTCCTGCGTCCTGCGCAACAGCGAGTCGTTGCGGTTCGCCTCCTCGTTGAGCGCCGCCAGCCGCGCCTTCAGCAGGCGGTTTTCCTGCTCCAGCGCTATGGACTTTGCGAACAGGTCGTCAGCCAGCAGCGACTCAGTCTGCGGTTGGCGCATCGAGGCAGAATCCTCTTGATCCTTCAGGCGCGGCGCTCCGTGACGCTGCGACGGTCCTCGAGATAATCGCGCCCGCGGCGCATCAACGCAACGAAAGCGTCGTGATCCTGCGAGAGCACGGCAGTTCGCAGCCGTTCCACCGCCTGGGAGAGCGCCTCGAGCGACTCCGCGCCGTAGTCGTTGAGGCTCTGTATTTCATAATACAGCTCGGGGCTGTCCTGGGCGACGCGGCTCGCGACCTCGAGCTGTGCATCGAACGTGGTGCTCGACATGCGTGCGAGTCTCGGCGCCGCCTCGCCGCTTTCGGCCAGCACGGTGAAGAAGGCGATATTGAGCGCGTGCGACAGCCCGAGCACGTAGGCGATGAGGCGGTCGTGGTCGTCGAGACTCATCACCACCTGCTCGGCCATGGTGTGTGCGAACAGCTCGCGCGCGGCCACGAGCGCCGCCGCATGGCCGAGGTCGACGAACACCACGTGGCGGCCGGAGAGCAGCTCGGTGTCCGGACCGAACATCGGGTGCACCGAGGTCACCTTGCAGCCGTGCGACTTGAGCGCCATGAGCCCCGCGCGCAGCGGCGACTTGAGCGAGCCCACATCGAAAATCACCCCCGGCGGACGGCGCAGCGCCAGATCGCGCAGGATCGCATCCGTGGTGCCAAGCGGCGTCGCGAGCACGATGAAGTCGTGCTTCAGATCGGTGCTGCGCCAGTCGTCGACGCGCGCAACCCCTTCGGCAGCGCGCGCCGGATCCGCCACCTCGACCGTGAAGCCCTGCGAGGCGAGAAAGCTCACGAACCAGCCGCCCATCTTGCCGGCGCCGCCGATGACCAGGGCCCGGCGGCCGGTACCGGCGCCGTGCGCCACCACGCTCGCCTGCTCCTGCGTGGTGAGCGATGAGCGGATGAGCAGGCGCAGCAGCTGCTCGGCGAGCGCCGCTGAGACGCCGCGCTCGTCGGCCGCCGCACGCACGCCCATGATCACCTCGCGCTCGCGCTCGTAATCGCGCGTCGGTGTGCCGCTGGCGCGCTTGACGCGCGCGACCTCCTCGCTCACGGCCTTGCGTTCAGCCACCAGCTCGATCAGCGCCCGGTCGATCTGGGTTACTCGCTGGCGCAGCTCTTCCAGCGTCAGGGTGTCGCGCGTCATGGGATAAGGATGTCGGGGTGCGGCGGAGGGCGCAAGAAAAACAGTTCGGACCGCCATCGCGGGGTCGGCATCAGCCCTTCGGATCGCGGCCAGAGCCGACAGTGACTGGAAAAAGGCTCTAACATTGCAGTATGGCCGACCACACCGAGCTCCTGCCCGACCCACTGCCCGCCGAGCCGCTGGCGATCGTGAGCCAGTGGCTGGCGCAGGCTGGGGAAGCGCGCTCCCAGCCCAATCCGAATTCCATGGTGCTCGCCACTGCCAGCACCGATGGCCGCCCTGCCGCACGCGTCGTGTTGTGCAAGGACATCGTGCCGCAGCCCGGCTATGTGGTGTTTTACACCAACTATCTCTCGAGCAAGGGCCGTCAGCTGAAGGACAACCCGCGCGCGGCAGCCGTGATGCACTGGGATGCGCTGCATCGGCAGGTGCGCATCGAGGGGCCCATCACGCTGGCGCCCGAGGCCGACAGCGACCGCTATTTCGCCTCGCGCGCCTGGCAGAGCCGCATCGGCGCCTGGGCCAGCGAGCAGAGCGAGCCGATCGCCTCACGCGCGCTGTTGCTCGAGTCGGTGAAGAACGTCGCACGGCGTTTCGGCGCGCCGACTCCCGGGTCCCCGGGCGCGGATGACTCGATGAAAGTCACGATCCCGCGCCCGCCCCACTGGGGCGGCTATCGGCTGTGGGCGGAAGCCGTGGAGCTGTGGGCAGAGGGCCAGGCGCGCACCCACGATCGGGCGCTCTGGAGGCGCAGCGTGACGGTGGCCGCCACCGGCTCGGTCCGCACCGGCGCCTGGTCGGCGACGCGCCTGCAGCCGTAACGGCAGCATCCTCGCCCGTGTGGAAGAACATCCGCATCTTCGCGCTGCTGCTGGTGCTGCTGGTGGTTGCGCTTCAGGCCTGGCGCGATCAGATCCAGACGCAGAGCTGGCGCGAGCCCCTGTGGGTCGGCATCTTCCCTTTAAATGGCGACGGCACTCCCCAGGCGCAGCGCTATGTCGAGGCGCTGACGGTGAAGGACTTCGCCGACATCGAGGCGTTCTTCGCGCGCGAGGCGCATCGCTACGGGCTCGCCATCGAGCAGCCGGTGCACATTGAGCTGTACCCGCCGGGCTCGCAGCTGCCGCCGGCGCTGCCTGCCGATGCCGGGCCGGCAGGCATCGCCTGGTGGAGCCTGAAGCTGCGCTGGTTCGCCGCGCACGCCAGCAAAGTCCCCGGGCGCGTGCCCGCGCGCATTCGCATGTTCGTGCTCTATCACGACCCCTCCACGCTCAGCCGCGCGCCCGACTCGCACGGGCTGCAGAAGGGGCTGGTCGCGGTGGCGCATCTCTTCGCCGACCCCGGCATGAACGGCAGCAACAACATCGTCATCGCGCACGAGCTGCTGCACACCGTCGGCGCCAGCGACAAGTATGAGCTCGGCACCGGGGTGCCACTGTTTCCGATCGGCTACGCCGACCGCAATCGCACGCCGCTCTACCCGCAGGAGGAGGCGGAGATCATGGCGGGGCGCCGTCCGCTGTCGCCGCGCGAGTCGCAGATGCCGCGCACCCTGCGCGATGTCGTGGTCGGTCCGGAAACTGCGCTGGAGATCCGGTGGACGCATTGAACGGCGACTCGCGCACGCCCCGCAGAGCGCGCCTGGCTGCGGCGAACGTGAGCGTGCGCGCGGGCGCGCGCGAGCTGGTGCGCGAGCTGTCAGTGCAGTTCGCAGCCGGCGAGGTGGTTGCGATTCTCGGCCGCAACGGCTCGGGCAAGACGCTGACGCTGCACACGCTCGCGGGACTGCGTCAGCCCGCCGGCGGGGAGGTCTCCCTCGACGGCGTACCGATCGCCGAGCTCAGCCGGCGTGCGGTGGCACTCAGGCTCGGGCTGCTGCCACAGGACCTGGAAGATGCCTTCATCACCAGCGCCCTGGAGACGGTGCTGATCGGCCGCCATCCGCACCTCGCGCTGTGGCAGTGGGAAACCGCCGAAGACGAACGCCTGGCGCTCACAGCGCTCGCGGCGGTGGATATGGCGGACTTTGCCGCGCGGCGCACCGACACGCTCTCCGGCGGCGAGCAGCGCCGGGTGGCGCTCGCCGCGCTCCTGGCACAGCAGCCGGCGATCTTTCTCCTCGATGAGCCCACCAATCACCTCGATCCCCATCATCAGCTGGCCGTGCTGGGTGCGTTCCGGGGACTGGCGGACTCCGGAAGCACCGTGCTCACGACGCTGCACGACCCGACGCTCGCCGCGCGCTTCGCCGATCGCGTGCTGCTGCTCTTCGGTGATGGGCGCTGGTCGCTCGGTGCCGTGGGTACGACGCTCACCAGCGCAGCTCTCAGTGAGCTCTACCTCACGCCGATGATCGAGCTCGGCCAGGACGGCCGGCGCGTGTTCGTCAGCGCGTAAGCGCCGCGAGCACCGCTGCGTGCAGCGGGCCGTTGGTCGCAAGCACACTGGTGGTGTGCAGACCCACGGCCGCCCCGCTCAGGTCGGTGAAGGTGCCCCCCGCCTCGCGCACGATGACAGAGAGCGCGGCGATGTCGAGAATGTTGACATCGGACTCGATGACGACGTCGAGCGAACCGCGCGCCAGCAGGTGATAGTGCACGAAGTCGCCGTAGCCGCGAACGCGGCTCACCTTGCCGATGAGCGAGCCGACGCGGCCCCACTGGGCGGAGCCCGCGAGCGTCTTCAGATTGCCCATGGACACGAACGCATCCGCCAGAGTGCTGACGCTGCTCACCCGGATCGGGCGCTCATTCAGGAAGGCGCCACCGCCCTGTTCGGCCCAAGCCAGCTCCCCGTAGGCCGGGGCGCTCGACACGCCGAGCACCAGTTGCCCGCCGCGCAGCAGCGCGATCTGCGTCGAGAAGAACGGCAATTCGCGCACGAACGACTTGGTGCCGTCGATCGGATCGACGAGCCAGATGCTCTCGGCTTCCATGGCGTGCCGCCCCGTCTCCTCGCCATAGAAGCCGTAGCCGGGGAAGCGCTCGCTGAGGCTCGCGCGGATGACTTCCTCGGCGCGCACGTCCGCTTCAGTTACCGGAGAGGCGTCCGGCTTGATCCGCACGCGGGGGCTCTTGCCGTAGAACGCGCGGATCACCTCGCTCGCCGCCCGTGCCGCATCGAGCGCCGCCTGTAGCTCTCTGGATGACATATTCGCTCGAGGCTACCAGCTACCGCTTTAGGCTACGAGCTGACCGAACTAATCCGCTAGTGCCTGAGTCAAAGCGGGTCTTGCGAAGGCGCCCTCACGGGCGCCGCGGGAGATCGTCATGCATGCCGATCGCGTCGAGATGCAGAAACTGGCGGGTATGGTCGAGCGGCTGTCAGCGGCGGACCGGTCCGTCCTGGCGGCCACTCTGGAGACGCCGCAGAGCCAGATTGCGACGGTCAGGAACAGCCCGAACGACATCGTCTGGTCGAAGATGGTCGAGCTCGGCTTCGCCCGCGAGATGACGCTCGAGATCGATCTTCCGGCGGCGCTGCAGCACATTCAGCCGCGATCGTTCTCGCTGACCGAGCTCGGCCGCACCACGATGTCGCAGTTGCTGGCGATCGCGCCCCCTCACTAGGGGGGGCTGCCGGCGGTCCTGGCGGACTTTGGCTGCTAGGATACGGGCATGGGGAACCGCCTCAGCAGGATCTACACGCGTACCGGCGATGACGGCACCACGGGTCTCGGCGACGGCAGCCGCACGAGGAAGGACAGCGTGCGGGTGGAAGCCTACGGCACCGTGGACGAGCTCAACAGCGCGGTCGGTGTGCTGCTCGCCGTGCCGAACCTGCCGCAGCCGGTGGCAGAGTGCCTCACGCAAGTGCAGCACGAGCTGTTCGACCTGGGCGGGGAGCTGTGCATTCCGGGTCATCGCGTGATTACGGCGGAGCAGGTCGCGCGGCTGGAGAAATCGCTCGATGCCTTCAACGACCCGCTGCCGCCCCTGAAGGAGTTCATTCTCCCCGGCGGCGGTCCGGCCGCCGCTGCCTGCCATCTCGCGCGCGCCATCGCGCGGCGTGCGGAGCGGCGCGTGTGGACGCTCGCCAGGGAGGAGACGGTGAGTGCGGAAGTTCCGAAGTATCTGAACCGGCTCTCGGACCTGCTGTTCGTGCTGGCGCGGGTGCTGGCGCGGCACGAGCGCGGCACGGAGGTACTCTGGCGCCATCAGCGCGGCCAGCCGAAGTAGCGCTCTGCGCCAGCGGCCTCAAGCCCTCATGCCCTCTGCGAGGAGCGCGCGAAAGCGCGGCCAGTCGAACGCCGGGCCCGGGTCGGTCTTGCGTCCGGGAGCAATGTCGCTGTGCCCGGCAATGGCCTGCCCGGAAAGCGACGGATAAGCCTTGAGCAGCGCCGCGGCGAGCGCGGCAAGCTCGCGATATTGCGCATCCGTGTAGGGTGTGTCGTCGGCGCCTTCGAGCTCCACTCCGATCGAGAAGTCGTTGCACGCGGGGCGGCCGCGGTACTCGGACTTGCCCGCATGCCAGGCACGCTGCCCGAACGGCACGTATTGGACGATCTGCCCGTCGCGACGGATGAGCGCATGCGCCGAGGCGCGCAGGCCCTCGATCTCCTTGAAGTATGGGTGCGCATCCCACGGCAGCGTGCCGGTGAAGAGCCGATCGATCCACGGGCCGCCGAACTCCCCGGGCGGCAGGCTGATGCCGTGCACGACGAGGAGCTCGGGCGCCGTGCCCGCTGGCCGCTCGTCGAAGTGGGGCGAGAGCACCTGGCGGGCGCCGGCGAGCAGGCCCGTGGCGGCATCGATCCGCAATCCCTTTAACGTCCCATCGGAAACGCTGCTGCTCACGGATTAATCTGCGTGGCTTCGCTGGCCGCGCCCTCAGGGCTGCGCGGCTTCGCTGTTGCGCGCGGCGTGCTCGCGCAGATACTCGCTGAAGCTCTTGGCAAGCGTCACGAAATCCGAGGGGATCATCAGCACGGTGGTGCTGTTGTTCTCCGCGCCCACCTCCGTGACCATCTGCATGCGCCGCAGCTCGACCGCCACGGGGTTATTGGCCATCTGCTCAGCGGCATCGCCGAGTTTCCTTGAGGCCTCCAGCTCCGCTTCGGCCTTGATGATGCGGGCGCGCTTCTCGCGGATCGCCTCGGCCTGCATCGCCATCACCTGCTGCATCGCCTCCGGCAGCTCCACGTCCTTCATCTCAAAGCGCTCCATCTCGATCCCCCAGGGCACGGTCGCCGCCGCGGTGCTCTCGCGCAGCAGGCCGTTGATCTTGTCGCGCTCCTGCAATACCTCGTCCAGATCGTGCTGCCCGATGATGTTTCGCAGGCTCGTGAGCGCGAGTTGGTAAACTGCGGTGGCTGCGTCGGTCACCGCAATCACCGATTTGGCGGCATCGGTGATGCGATACCAGAGAACCGCATTGACCTTCACCGTGACGCTGTCGCGCGTGATCGTCTCCTGCCGTTCGGCAGAGACGGTGCGCGTGCGAATGTCGATCCTGACCGAGCGCTCAATGCCGAGCGGAACGATCCAGTAGAGTCCCGGCCCACGCAGACCGCGGTAGCGGCCGAGGCGAAATACCACGCCGCGCTGATACTCCTGTGCGATGCGCAGGCCGCTGAGCAGAACTACCAGGACCGCGATGCTGATCAGAAGTGTCATGGGGGTAGGTGATATGCGTGGCAGCGAACTCCCCCGCACTTCATCACCGCACGCTCAAGGCGTCAATGACAGGGCATGTTTGTCATTGCGCTACCATGCGAAAATGACCGGCATGACTTCCGCCAACAGCGCGTACGTCGCCCGCGCGGGCAGCGGGCGGGCCACATGCGTCTGACGCGCGTCTTCGTCGATGCGCCGCTCGAGCCAGGCACGCGCATCACGCTCGAAGGAGGCGCCGCGAGCCACGTGACGCGCGTGCTGCGCCTGCGCGCCGGCGATGCGCTCACGCTCTTCAACGGTGAGGGCGGGGAGTACGCGGCCGGCATCGACAAGACGGGCGGCGGGGCGGTGACGGTCGCGGTCGGTGAGCGGCGCGCCGAGGAGCGCGAGTCACCGCTCGACCTCACGCTGGCGCAGGGCATCTCGCGCGGGGAGCGGATGGATTTCGTGGTGCAGAAGGCGACCGAGCTCGGTGTCAGGCAGCTCGTGCCGCTACTCACCGAGCGCAGCGTGGTGCGCCTCGACGCGCAGCAGGTGCACCGCAAGCTCAATCACTGGCACGCCATCGCCATCGCCGCCTGCGAGCAGAGCGGCCGCAATCGTCCGCCGGAGCTGATGGCGCCGGCGACACTGCGCGACTTCCTGCGCAGCGGCGCGCAGGCTTGCGCGGGCGGCAGTGCCGGCACTGCCGGCGCGCCCACCCGGCTGCTGCTCTCACCGGCGGCTACGCTGCGGATCGCCGAGGTGTCGCGAGCGCAAGGCGGCGTCACGGTGCTCATCGGCCCCGAGGGTGGGCTGGCGGAAGCCGAGGAGGAGGCCGCGCGCAACGCAGGCTTCATCCCCGTGCGCATGGGTCCGCGGGTGCTGCGCACCGAGACCGCAGCGATCGCAGCTCTTGCGCTCCTGCAGCAGCAGTTCGGAGACCTCTAGGCGCAGCGCGCTGCGCCCTACGCGGCGCCGATGCTGGTCTCCTCCGCGATCATCTCTTCGAGGCGCTCGAGGTCCGGCACCAGCGGCGTCTCGTTCACCATGCGGATCTGGCAGATGACCGGCGTGCGGTCGGGGAAGACGCGCGAGTTGTCGGGGCGCACGACGTCCGAGCTCACCCGCACCAGCTGCGGGAAGCCCTGCGAGACGAGCGCGAAGTTGCCGCCTTCGACGCGCGTGCCGAGCGCGTGCAGGATGACGATGCGCGTGCGGCCGCTCGCCGGCGGGATCATCTGGCTGCAGGCGCCCTCGAACGACACCAGCGGCACCGCCCTGCCGTTCCAGGGCACGGTGCCGATGTACCACGGCGGCGCCCCGGTCATCTCCGAGGGGATCTGGTAGCCGATCACTTCCGCTACGCAGGCGCGCGGGATGATCAGCCGCCCGTCGGCGAGCGGAACCAGCAGGCTGTAGATCTCGGCGACGCGCTCGGCCATGGCTCGTCCTTAGCTGCGGCTGCTTCAGTTCCCGGAGCCGCCGGCCGCCAGCGCGGTGCGCGCCGCCGCACGGCGCCGCTCGACCAGCGGCGCGATCGCATCGAGCAGCTGCGCCTCCTGGTAGGGCTTGCCGAGGTAATCATCGACGCCGAGCTCGATGGCGCGCGCGCGGTGCTTCTCGCCTGCACGCGAGGTGACCATGATGATCGGCACGTCCTTGAGCCGCGGGTCGTTGCGCACGTGGGCGGCGACTTCGTAGCCGTCCATGCGCGGCATCTCGATGTCGAGCAGGATCACGTCCGGCACGTTGTTCTGCAGCAGCGTCACCGCGTCCATGCCATCGCGCGCCGTCAGCACGCGCATGCCGTTGCGCTCGAGCAGGCGCTGGGTCACGCGGCGCACGGTGATGGAGTCGTCCACCACCATGGCGAAGGTGCGCCGGTCGCCGCCGCGCTCCCGGGGGGCCGCGCCGGGCAGCGTACGCGCGCGCCACTCGGCGCGCACCAGCGCGCCGATGTCGAGAATGATGACGATGCGGCCGTCGCCGAGGATGGTGGCGCCGGAGATGCCGCGGATGCCGGAGATCTGCGGGCCGACGGACTTCACCACGATCTCGCGGCTGCCCACCAGCTCATCGGCCACGAGTCCGGTGGAATGCTCGCCGGCGCGCACCAGTACCACCGGAATGGTCACGTCCTGCCCGGGGAGCTCCGCGGGCGTCAGTCCCACGAACGCCGCCAGGTGCTGGAAGCGGTACTTCTGGCCGCCGTACTCGAAGACGGCCGCATCGCGCCCGAGGTGCATGGCGACCTCGGACTTCGAGAGGCGCAGCACTCCCTCGACCGTCGGCAGCGGCAGCGCGTAGTACTCCTCGTCGGTACGCACCACGAGCGCGTGGCTGATCGCGAGCGTGAGCGGCAGGCGGATGGTGAACGTGGTGCCTTCGCCCGCCCTGGTCTCCATGTGCAGCGCGCCGCCCAGGCGCTTGATCTCGGTCGCGACCACGTCCATGCCGACGCCGCGGCCGGCCTGCTGGGTGATCGCGCCGGCGGTGGAGAAACCCGGCTCGAGGATCAGCTGCATCGCCTCCTCGTCGCTCAAAGCCTGGCCCGCGCCGATGAGCCCGAGCGAGCGCGCCTTGTCGCGGATCGCCTTCAGGTTCATGCCGCCGCCGTCGTCGGTGAGGCGCACCATGACCTCCGCGCCTTCGCGGTGCAGCTCGAGGAAGATCCGACCGGTGTCGGGCTTGCCGCGTTTGACACGCTCCTCGGGCTTCTCGATGCCGTGCACCACGGCGTTGCGCAGCATGTGCTCGAACGGCGGCAGCATGCGCTCGAGCACCTGGCGGTCGAGCTCGCCGGAGGCGCCTTCGACGATGAGCTCGGCGCGCTTGCCGGTCTCGGAGGCGGCCTGGCGCACGATGCGCGCGAGGCGCTGCACGTGGCGCTGGAACGGCACCATGCGCGTGCGCATCAGGCCGTTCTGCAATTCGGTGATGGTGCGCGCCTGCTGCTGCAGCAGGTTCTGCGTGTCCTTGGCGAGGTTCTCGAGCAGCTGCTGGATGCTCGCCACGTCGTTGGCCGTCTCGGCGAGCGCGCGCGAGTACTGCTGGATGGAGGAGTAGCGATCGAGCTCGAGCGGATCGAACTCGCTGCGGTGCGGGCCTTCGTCCTCGTGCTTGTGCAGAATCTGCGCCTCGGTCTCGATCTCGAGGCTGCGCAGCTGCTCCTTCAGCCGCGTGACCGTGCGCGACAGTTCCCCGAGATTGAAATCGAACGAGCCGAGCTGCTGCTCCAGGCGCGCGCGGGCGATGCTCGCTTCGCCTGAGATGTTCAGCAGCTGATCGAGGAGCTCCGCGTCGACGCGCGCCATTTCCTGGCGCTCGCCGGCCGCCACCGGCTCGCGTCCCGGCGGCACCGGCTGTGGCGGCGCGAGGGCCTCCTCTGCGTGTGCCTCGGCGGCGCGCGCGCGCGCGAGCGGCGAGCTTGCCGCGAGCACGCTGATCGAAGCCGGGGCCGATTCCGCAGATACCGCAGGCGCGCCTGCAGTTTCCGCGCTCGCCGGTGAAGCCGCCTGCGCCGCCTCCAGCGCCCCTGCGGGCTCCGCGGCTGCCGCCGTGGCCGATGCTGCCGCCACCTCGGCAGCCGGCTCAGATGGCGCGCCCGCAGGCGCGCGCTCCTCCCGCGGCGGCGACGCGGCCTGACGATCGGCCTCAGCCGCGGCAAGCTGCAGCTCCGCATTCAGTCTCGCGAGCGCCGTATCCACCTCGGCGGGCTGATACAACTCGAGTGACGGCGCGGCGGATGCCGGCACCACGGCCGGCGCTGGCCGCACCCGAGTCTCACGCTCCGCCTCCATCGCCGGCGGCGCCGCCACAGGAGCGATGACCGCCGGCGCCTCGGGTGCAGCCGCGACCGGCATCGGCGGTGCTGCAGGCGTGGGCGAGCCAGCCTGCAGCTGCGCAGCCGGCGCCTCCGCAGCCGGCGCCTCCGGCGGCGCAGCTGCCGCTGCTCCGCCCGGCCGCGACAGGTTCTGCAGCCGCACGATAATGGCCCGCGCCGGCGCGACGCGCTGACCCGTAACCACCTGCTCGCGCATGCGCGCCAGCTCGTCGAGACTCGCCTGGATCGCATCGAACAGCTCGGCATCGGCGGTGAGCTTGCCCGTCTCGACCAGCAGCACGAGCGACTCGAGCTCGTGGCTCAGGTCCCCCATGGGCGTGATGCCCGCCATGCGCGCGCCGCCCTTGAGCGTGTGCAGTGGGCGCTTGAGGCTCAGGCGGTAGTCGGCGCTCGCCGGCTGCGAGCACCAGTCCGCGAGCGCGTGCTCGGCAGCATCGATCAGCTCGGTCGCCTCGTCGGTAAAAATGGCGGCGACCTCGGGATCGAAGTCCATCCCCTCATCGGCCTCCGCCTCGGTGTCCGCGCCATTGCCGGCAGCGGCCGGCGGCTGCAACCCGGCGTGCGCGGCGGCTGCGGCGATGCGCTGCTCGAGGCCCCGGTCGGCGCGCTCGATGCGCTCGAGCAGCTGCCAGTGGTTGACGAAGAAGCCCGTCGGCTCGTCCAGGTGCGTCGCGACCGCCTCCATCGCCACCATGCAATCCCCGAGCAGCGTCAGATCCTCGGTGCTCAGTCCCGCGCCGCTGCTGAAAGCACGGCGCAGCCAGTGATCGAGCGGCTCGGCGAGACGGATACCGTGACGCGCCTGGGCCATTTTCGAGCTGCCCGAGAGCGTGTGGCAGGCGCGATAGACATCCTCGGTCAGGGCGTGCGGCTCGGGCAGCGTCGATTCACGGGCGAGAAAGCCGCGCACCGTGGCGATGTGTGCCGCGGTCTCGCGCGCGTAGATGTCGCGCAGCGTGTCATCGGGCGGCACGGCCGGCTGCGCAGTGCCGCCAGCGAGCACAGCACCGCGTGCGGGCGCAGCGCCGGCAGCGTGCGGCACGGATGCCGCGGCGCCGAGCCCGGCGGGCAGGGACTGCGCGGCGAGCGGCGCCGGACGGGTCGGGGGGGCCGTCGGGGGTGCGGGCGCCGCGCTGAGCGGTGCGCCGGAGGCCGGGGCGTCGGGTGCGGCCTCGCTCAAGCGCCGGGCGCTGGTGGCCGTGGCGCTCAAGGTGCCCGCCGCTTCGGCCTGATCCTCCGCCGCCTGCGGCGCCGGCGCGGCGGTGCCGCGGCCCGCGGCAAGTGCATGGGCGCGCGAGGAAATACTGACTACGTCCGCGCTGGCCGCCGCGCCGCTTTCGAGCTGCGCGACGAGCTCGGGCAGCGCCGCCACGGCCGCGCGCAGCGTGTCGAGGATCGGCGGCGAGCGGCTGAGCGTGTTGTCGAGCACGCGGTTCAGCAGATTCTCGATCGACCAGGCGAACTCGCCCAGCTCGCGCGCGCCGACCATGCGCCCGCTGCCCTTCAGCGTGTGGAAGCAACGGCGCACGGTGAGCAGCGACTCGCGCTCGAGCGGGTTCTGGTACCAGAGCGGGAAGCCGCGCTGGATCTTGCCGAGCTCCTCGTGGGCTTCCTCGATGAAGAGCTTCATGAGCTCCGGGTCGGCGTGCTCGGGGGGCGCGGCCGGCTTTGCCGGCGAGGCGGCGAGCGTCGGCGCCGCCGCATCCACCGCGCGCAGGTCCGGGGGCGCGGCGGCCGGCGCGGGAGCGACGCTCGGGATCTGCACGGTCTTCGCGTACGCGCCGGGCTCGAGCGGTGGCACCGTGGGGGCTGCGGGGGCCTCCTGCTGCTCGAGCGCCGCCACGCAGGACTGCGCGTTGTCGAGCATGTACCAGGGGTCGGAGCGGCCGGCCTGCAGCGTCTCCATGTAATACTCGACGCTCACGATCGCATCGGCCAGGCGATCGATGAAGCCCGGCGGCAGCACGTGCACGCCCGGCTGCATGACGCGCTTCAGCTGCGTGGTGATCGCCTCGATGATCTCGACCGCGCGCGACTTGCCGAGCAGCAGCAGTCCAGCCTTCATGCCGCGCATCAGGTCCTGCCAGCTGTCCAGTCCCGAGGCATCGAGCGTGCCGCCGACGCTCTGCGAGACCGCCTCCTTGATGCGCGCGAGGTTGACGACGCACTCGCGCAGCACCGCGGCCTGCACCTGCTGGAACTCGCTGTCCTCGGCGGGCTGCGCAGCTTCGGTGTCCTGCGGCGGCAGGATCATGCCGACCAGGCTGTCATCGAGCCGGTCCTCGACGCCGATGAGCGTGGCGGCGATCTCCACCAGCGTCGCCTCATCGGCCCGCAGCGTGCCGGCGACGATCTTGCCGAGGCGCTCGGTCTCGGCCTGCACCTGCGCGCGCAGCGCCCCGAGACCCAAGACGCCGAGCGTGTCGCCGATCTTGCGCAGCATCTCGACCTGGGAGGCAAGCTCCTGCGGCTGCCCCGCACCGCGGCGCACGAAGATATCGAGGACGTCCTTGACCTTGGAGAGGTCCTCGCGGATCGCCGCGGCCACCGTCTTCATGAGCTTCACGGAGGGTGCGGAGAGGTTCTCGCGCTCCTGCTCGATGCTCTCGTCCACCGGCAGCAGCTCCGCAAGGCGGAAGGATGCGCGCACCGCGTTCACGCGGCCGCCGGAGGATTCGGCACGGCCGACGTAGTAGAGGAGATTGTTGAGCAGCTCCACCGGCGGCGCCTGCGAGTAGCGCGCCTCACCCTGCTCGTAGAGGCGGCGGATCTCGCGATCGCCCAGTCCCAGCAGGCGCTTCACCGACTGCCCGCCCTGCAGCCCGTTCTCCTGCAGCGCCTCGATGACCGCGCCGATCACCCACCACAGCTGAAACACCGGCTGGCGGGTGGCGATCTGCTCGAGCTTGCGCGCCACGGCAGCGAGAATCTCCAGGTTCTGCACGATGCGCTCGCCGCGGATCCAGCCGATGAGGCCCACCTGGTAGCGCGCACGCAGCCGCCGCGCCCAATGCTCGACCGTCATCGGCGGCTCGCCGGCGCTCGCTGCGAGCGGCTGCGGCTGCTTGTCGGACTTGAGGTTCAGCACCAGCAGCGTGCCTTCGGACAGCAGCGAATTGCCGCGCACCGCGCGCAGGTCATTGAGCAGCGGCAGCAGCACCAGCGCCAGATCGCGGCCACCGGCGAGCACGCGCTCGAGGTACCCCGGCAGCTGCACCATGGCGCGCATCAGCGCATCGAGACTCTCGGCCTGGCTCTTGCGCTCGGTATGGGTCGCCAGCAGGTACTGCGCGACGTGCTCCATCTCCTCGGCGAGCAGCGCCGCGCCGTAGATCTCCAGCACCCGCAGCACCCCCTGCACCTGGTGCAGCTCGGCCGCGCAGCGCTCGAGCAGCTGCGCGTTGTCGGGCTGCTCGACGTAGCTCTCGAGGGCGCTTCTGGCCTCCGCCAGCGTAGCGTTGACCTCACGACCGACGACATCGAATGTCTGGGATGCGACGTCAGGCATGCAGTGGCTCTCGCAGGAAGATCACGAGCCGCCAAGCGCGGAGATCTGCCGCACCTTGGCCGTCGTCAGCGTGGCGTCCTCGAGGCGCTTCACCAGGCCGCTGCTGCTGCTGCTGCGCTCGCCCGTGGCCCCGGGAAGGCGGAAGCCGGCGGCGGACTTGCGCAGCCCGGCGGAGAGCTCCGCGAGCTTGGCGATGGCGATCGAGGTGGCGTTGGTCGATTCGGCGGTCTGCGCGCTGATCTCCTTGAGAACCTGCATGTTGCGGGCGATGTTCTGGGCCGCGCCGGTCTGCTGGCGGGCGCTGCCGGAAATGTTCTGCACCAGGCTCGCGATCTGGTTCGAGACCTGCTCGATCTCCTCGAGCGCGGCGCCGGCGTTCTCCGCGAGCAGCGCACCGCCGACCACGTCCGTCGTGCTGCGCTCCATCGACACCACCGCCTCGTTGGTGTCGGTCTGGATGGTGCGTACCAGCACCTCGATCTGCTTGGTGGCGTTCGCCGCGCGCTCAGCGAGGCGCTGCACCTCGTCGGCGACCACCGCGAAGCCGCGACCGGCCTCGCCCGCCATCGACGACTGGATCGAGGCATTGAGCGCCAGGATGTTGGTCTGCTCGGCGATGTCATTGATGAGCTCGACGATGTTGCCGATCTCCTGCGAGCTCTCGCCGAGGCGCTTGATGCGCTTGGAGGTTTCCTGGATGGTCTCGCGGATGGTGTTCATGCCATCAATGGTGCGCCGTACCGCGTCCCCGCCCTTGTGCGCCACTTCCACCGAGTGCCGTGCCACATCGGAGGCGCGCTCGGCGTTGCCCGACACCTCTTCGACCGAGCCCGCCATGCTCGCGGCGGACTCGGTCGCGGAAGCGATCTGCTTCGACTGCGCGCCGGAGGCCTTCGCCAGGTGCGCCGACAGCGCCTGCGTCTGGCGCGTGGCGGAATCGAGCTGGATAGCCGAGCCGTTGATGGTGGTGACGAGCCCGCGCAGCGCATCCACGGCGTAGTTGATGGAATCGGCGATCGCGCCGGTGATGTCCTCGGTGACGGTCGCCTGCACGGTGAGATCGCCGTCGGCGAGGCTCGAGAGTTCATCGAGCAGGCGCAGGATCGCCTGCTGGTTGCGATCGCTCTCCTTACGCTGCGCCTCCACCGAGAGACGCTGCCGCTCGAGCATGCGATGCAGGCGCAGTGCCGCGTGCAACCCTGCGAGCAGCAATCCCAGCCCGCCCGCCAGCAGCACCAGCGGCACCCACTCGAGCATGCCCGCACCCCCGGGGGCTGCGTTCGCGGCGCTCGCGGCGAGCTCGCGCGCATCGACGGCGATGGCGCGCGCGGCGCTCTGCGCCGCAGGCAGCGCGGGAGCTGCGGCGACCGCGCGCTTCACCGCCGCGGCGAGCTCGCTGTACATCGAGTCGAGCGTCTTCAGGTGCTTCGCGGCGTCCGGCGTCGTCAGGTGCGGCAGCGCCAGCGCGGAGCTGCCGCCGGCAAAGCCGGCGATCACCTGGCCGAGATACTCGCTGCCCTCGGCGATGCGCTGCGCGGCCTGCCCCGGATCGGTTGCGCCCGCGCTGAGCTCGCTGACATCCAGCTGCAGCCGCTCGGCACGCGCGGCGAAGCGCTCGAGCGGCGCGGTGGCGGCGCTCGCGGTCGCAGGCGGCAGGCTGGCGATGAGCGCGTCGGCTTCGCCCGTGAGGCGCGGCACCAGCGACGCGGTGTCGTGCGCCGCGGCGGCGGCGGTGGTGAGCTGCGCGCGCGCTTTGAGAACCACCGCCGCATTGTTCATCAACCGCGTGAAACGCGCATCGCTCGCGAACGGCGCGCGCGCATCGCGGGCGGCCGCATCCTCGAGAGTCTTCTGGCTCTGCTGGAAGCGCGTCAGCGCGTCCGTCTCGCCCGCAACGGCGCCGGCGGCATCGAGGGCGAGACTGTAGAGCGCGTGCACCGGCAGCGCATGAGCGGCGGCCGCGCTGCGCGACTGCAGCAGGTAATAATTGACGCCGCTGGCAATCAAGAACAGCGCCGCCAGCGCCAGCAGCAGCGCGAGTCCGCTCGGGGTGCGTGCGCGGTCGGCGCCGGCGCTCATGCCGCAGCCTCCGCGAATGCCGTGCTCTCGAGCACCGAGCGCAGGCTCAGGACCGGCCATTGCTCGTGGGCGCGGCGGAAAGCGCCCGCCAGATAACGCTCGCAGCGCGCCACCGTCGGTGGCGCATCGCCGGAGAACTCGCTTTCCGCAAAGCGGCGGAAGCCGAGCACCTCATCCACCAGCAGTCCCGCGGGAATCTCGCGGTGATTCACCACCACGACGCGCGTGTTGCGGGTGATCGGCGTGATGCCGCTGCCGAGGAAGTGCCTCAGGTCGATGATCGGCAGCAGCTGCCCGCGCACGTTGGCCAGGCCTTTGATCCAGGACTTGGCGCCCGGCACGCGCGTGGTGCTCGCCGGCACGCCCAGCACCTCGCGTGTCTCCTCGCGCGCCACCAGGTACAGATCGCCCGCCATCCGCAGCGCCACCCCGACCCATTCGCGCCCCGCGGCCGCCTCCTGGTTCAGCTGTGCGGATACGGAACGGCCGCGCCGCTCGAGCTCCGCGAGCAGCTCGAACGGCCGGTCCCGCAGGGACTTCAGCTCGACTTCCGGTGAGGCGGGGGGATCGCTCATGGCCTGGCGGCGCGGTGTGTGACACTCACGGCGGTGGCGCTCACGCGGACAGGGTCGCCTGCGCCTTGGCGACCAGCTGATCGGGCGAGACCGGTTTCACCATGTAATCGACCGCGCCCTGGCGCAGTCCCCAGATGCGATCGGTCTCCTGCCCCTTGGAGGTGACCATGATGACGGGAATGGTGCGCGTGCGCGGATCGTTGGCCAGGGCACGCGTCGCCTGGTAGCCGTTCATGCCCGGCATGACGATGTCCATGAAAATGAGGTCGGGGCTCATCTCGCGCGCCAGGCGCACCCCTTCCGCCCCGTCGGCGGCCGCGGCGGTGCGGTAGCCGTGCTTCTCGAGCGCCTTCTGCATGACGTGCAGCTCCGTCGGCGAGTCGTCAACGATCAGGATCAACGCCATGTGACCATCATCTCCCGATATGGGTCTCGATCGCCGACAGCAGCTCGTCCTTGGTGAAGGGCTTGGTCAGGTAATGTTCGGAACCGACGATGCGGCCGCGCGCGCGATCGAACAGCCCGTCCTTGGAGGACAGCATGATGACGGGTATCGAGCGGAATACTTTGTTGTGTTTGATCAGTGAGCAGGTCTGGTAGCCATCCAGGCGCGGCATCATGATATCGACGAACACGATGTCGGGCTGGTGGTCGGCGATCTTGGCGAGCGCATCGAAGCCGTCGATCGCGGTGAAAACTTCGCAACCTTCCTTGGCGAGCAGTGTCTCCGCGGTGCGGCGGATGGTCTTGCTGTCGTCGATGACGAGCACCTTGAGACCCTGGAGCTTCGTGTTGCTGCCGTTCACGATCAGGGAACTCCTTTCTCGAAGCCTGTGCGGCGTTTGCGTCCACGGGCCCGCAGGTAAGCCAAGCGCGTGGCGGGCTCACCCCATCCACACAAGCCCTTTAGTTTCACGGGGGCCGCAGTGTGCGGGCAAGTGCAGCGCGGTTTTAACATATCGGTACACCCCCGGCTATGGCACGCGCGTCACGTTTTTCAAAGGTCGGCACGCGCGTCGCGCCACCTTGGCGCCCGGGCAGACATATTCGCGCCGCCGACGAGCATAATCGCCCCGATGAGCACCCGGAAGCGACTGCCCCGATGAGCACCGGCAAGCGCCTCGGCGTGGTGATGGATCCGATCGGCGCCATCAACTACGCGAAGGACTCGACGCTGGCGATGCTGCTCGCGGCGCAGGAGCACGGCTTTGAGCTCAGCTACCTCGAGCAGCGCGATCTGTCGCTGCGCGACGGCGTGGCGCTCGGGCGCATGCGACCGCTCAGCGTGCGGGCGGACCCCGCCGGCTGGTTCGCACTCGGGCCGCCCGCCCTCACCCCCCTGGGCGCGCTCGACGTGCTGCTGATGCGCAAGGACCCGCCGTTCGACATCGAGTACATCTACAGCACCTACATCCTCGAGCGTGCAGAAGAGGCAGGCGTGCGGGTGGTCAACCGCCCGCAGGGGCTGCGCGACATCAACGAGAAGGTCTACGCCGCCTGGTTCCCGCAGTGCTGCGCGCCGACGCTGATCACGCGCGACATGGGGGAGATGGCCGCCTTCCTCGCCGAGCACGGCAGGATCGTCGTCAAGCCGCTGCACGGCATGGGCGGGCGCTCGATCTTCGTGCTGGTGAAGGACGATCGCAACGCCCGGGTGGTGTTCGAGAACCTCACCGACTACGGCCAGCGCTTCGCCATGGCCCAGCGCTATATTCCCGAGATCGCGGAATCGGGCGACTCGCGGGTGCTGCTGATCGATGGTGAGGCGCTGCCCTTCGCGCTCGCCCGCATCCCCGCCCCCGAGGATCACCGCGGTAACCTCGCCGCGGGCGCGCGCGGGGTCGGCCGTGAGCTCAGCGACCGCGACCGCTGGCTCGCCGGGCAGATCGGCCCGGCGCTGGCCGCCAAAGGGATGCTGTTCGTGGGCCTCGACGTGATCGGCGGCTTCGTGACCGAGATCAACGTGACGAGTCCCACCGGCATCCGCGAGCTCGACAAGCAGTTCGGCATCCACATTGGCGAGCTCGTGATCGCAGCGATCGAGCGGCGCCTGAAGGCCGCAGCAGCCGGGGGGCGCGCGAGCGCGGTCGCGCCAGCGCGCCCGAAGGACTGACGCCGCTCGCATGGCACGCCGCGCGCTGATGCTGCGGGAGGGCAACGCCCCGGTCTGGGACCGCCTGCTTACCATGCTGTTCCTGGCTGCTCTCCTGCACGCACTCCTCATTCTCGGGATCACCTTCGATGCCGCCGCCGGCGATAAGGGCGCTGCACCGGGTCTGGAAGTGCTGCTGGTGTCCGATGAGCTCCCGGAAAGCGACCAGAACCCGACCGCGACCTACCTCGCGCAGCGTACGCAGCAGGGCTCGGGCAACACCCGCGATCCGGTGGCCGCGCACAACCGCGCCTCGGCGGCTGCCGCGCTGAAGCACGCGGGCGCCCCCGAGGGCGAGTCGTTGGCCGCGAGCGAGAGCCACGGCGGCAGCCAGGAGGAGCGCGTGCTAACCACCTCGGCCTGGAGCACCAACGTGCGCTATCTCGCCGATGCCGGTGCCACGGCGAGCCCCCGCGAGCAGCCCCTGCTGCTTGATCCGCCGCAGGTCGCCGACCCCGGGCCGGAGGACGAACAGGGGCCGGCGCAGCTGCGCGGCCCGAAGCGCGATGAGCTGTGGATCACCCCGGACACGCGTGCGGCGACGCTCGCGCCTTACCTGGATGCCTGGCGACACAAGGTCGAGCGCATCGGAACGCTCAACTACCCGACCGCCGCGCGTTCCGCAGCCACGGGCTTAAGTCCGGTGGTCGAAGTGGCCATCGGCGACGATGGCACGCTCGACAAGGCCGTGATTCGCCGCTCGAGCGGCGACCCTGAGCTCGACCAGTCCGCTCTCGCCATACTCAAGCTCGCCAGCCCCTTTGATCCGTTTCCGCCCGAGCTGGCGGCGCAATATCGCGTGTTGCACTTTGCCTACGAATGGCAGTTCTCGGGCGGGCGCGTCGGCAGCGGAATCGTGTCAACGGTTCCTTGAGACTGGCAGCTGCCATGCCCATACTTGCGGCATGGGCGGCAAGCACAGCTCGATGAGCCGCGACCCCCCGGCTGAGGAGATCGCCGGCGACGACAGCCCCATGTTCGCCGACGCCGAGGCTGGCAGCCTCACCAACCACCTGCTCATCGCGATGCCGCAGCTCGCGGACCCCAACTTCGCGCAGACCGTGGCGATCATCTGCGAGCACACCGACAAGGGAGCCCTCGGCATTGTGCTCAACAAGCCCCTGCCGATGAAGCTCTCGGACGTGCTCTCGCAGATGAAGCTCGAGCCCACCAGCGCCTCCATCGCCGCCCAGCCGGTGCTGCGCGGTGGGCCGGTGCACACCGATCGTGGCTTCGTGCTGCATCGCCCGGGCGGGCAGTGGGACCACACGCATAAGGTGTCCGACACCATCCAGGTCACGACCTCGCGCGACGTGCTCGCCGCCATGGCCCGTGGCGAGGGACCCTCGGACGCCTTCATCGCTCTCGGCTACGCCGGCTGGGAGTCCGGGCAGCTCGAGCGCGAGATCAAGGAGAACGCCTGGGCCTCGATGCCGGTCGATCCGCGCGTGGTGTTCGAGCTGCCGTTCGAGGAGCGCTGGGCGGGCGCCTGGCGGCTGCTCGGCATCGACGTCGAGCGCCTCAGTCCCGACGCCGGCCATGCGTAGACCCTCACCGTCCAGGGCATGACGCGGGCACAGACCGTCCTCGCCTTCGACTTCGGACTGAAACGTATTGGCATCGCCTGCGGCGACACGCTAACCCGGCACGCCGCGCCATGCGGTGTCGCGGCCGTCGGCCGCTCTGGCCCGGACTGGCGGGCAATCGCCGCCCTGGTGCGCGCGCTCGCCCCGGGGCTGCTGGTGGTGGGAGCCCCGTATAATGCCGACGGCAGTGAGGGGGCGCTCATGCGCGCCGCGCGCGGCTTCGCCGCCGAGCTCGAGCGCCGTTTCGCCCTGCCCGTCCACTTCATCGATGAGCGCTTCTCCTCTCTCGAGGCGAGCGCGGCGCTCAAGGCGCGTCGCGCGAGCGGGCAGCGGCGGCGGCGGGTGGGGCGCGCGGACATCGACAGCGCGGCCGCGGCCGTGATTCTCGGGCGCTGGTTTGACGGGCACGAGGAAAAGTGAATCCATGATCGAGCAGCTGCGCGCCGACGGGTCGCTCCGCCACCTGCTGACGCTCGAGACGCTCTCGCGCGCGCAGCTCGAGGGGCTGCTCGAGCGCTCGCAGAGCTACGTGCGTCCCCTGGGCGCAACGCCGCCGATGAGCGAGGCGCTCAAGGGTGCCACCGTCGCCAACCTCTTCACCGAGCCCTCGACGCGCACGCGGGTAAGCTTCGAGCTCGCCGCGAAGCGCCTGGGCGCCCAGGTCGTGAATCTCGAGGTACAGCTGTCCTCGCGCGTCAAGGGCGAGAGCATGCTCGATACCGTCTATACGCTGCAGTCGCTGCACGTGGACGCCTTCGTCATCCGCGATGCGGAAGCCGGGGTGCCCGGACTCGTCGCTGCGCACGTGGCCCCGCACGTGAGCGTGCTGTCGGCGGGCGAAGCGCACCTGTCGCACCCCACGCAGGGGCTGCTCGATGCCCTCACCGTGGCGCAGCGCAAGGGGCGCTTCAAGGGGCTCGCAGTCACCATCGTCGGCGACCTGCGCCACTCGCGCGTGGCGCGCTCCGCCTGGCAGGCGCTGCGCACCCTCGGCGTCAGCGACTTCCGGCTGGCCGCCCCGCCGGCACTCATGCCGGCGGGCGACGAATTCCCCGGCGGTGCGCGGCACACCCGCCTTGCAACCGCGCTGAAGGACGCCGACGTCGTCATGATGCTGCGCATCCAGAAGGAGCGCATGAATGATGCGGACCTGCCCGATGGCGAGCGCTATTTCGCAGCCTGGGGATTGACGCGCGAGCGTCTGGCGCTGGCGCGCCCCGACGCCATCGTCATGCATCCGCAGCCGATGAACCGCGGCATCGAGATCGCCTCCGAGGTCGCCGATGGGCCGCAGTCGGTCATCCGCGATCAGGTGCGCAACGGCGTCGCCGTGCGCATGGCGGTGCTCGAGCAGGTGCTGACCTCGCGCGCAGGCGCCAGGTGACTCGCACCGCGCACAGGCCGGCGCGCCGCCCGGCGCCGGGCGACCGCCGATGAGCTCCGGCACGCCGACGAGCTCTGGCACCCGCGGCAGCATCTTTCTCGAGACGGCGCGCGTCATCTCGCAGCTGGCTTACGAGGCGCAGCAGTTCGTGCTGCGCGTGGCGGCCGCGAGGTGCGCCGCGCACGCCGAGCCCGGCAGCTTCGTGCACATCACCTGCGACGCCACGATCCCGATGCGCCGGCCGCTCTCGATCATGCGCGCGGATGCGAAGGCGGGCTGGATCGAGCTGCTCTACAAGGTGGAGGGCGCGGGCCTTCGCGCCCTCGCCGGGCACAAGGCGGGCGATGAGGTGAGCGTGCTCGGCCCGATCGGGCAGCCCTTCAGAGCGCGCCCCGAGCGGCCGCGCACGCTGCTGCTCGGTGGCGGCGTCGGTATCCCGCCGATGGTGTTCCTCGCCGAGCGGTTGCGCGCGCAGAGCCGCGCGCCGGGCGATGCGCCCTGGAAGCCACTGGTGCTCATGGGCTCGGAGGTAGCGTTTCCGTTTCGCACCCGCCCTTCGACGATCATCGTTCCCGGCATACCCGCCGGCAGCATCGCCTGCCTGCCGCTGCTCGAGGAATGGGGCGTGCCGAGCCGGCTTGCGAGTTGCGCCGACTTCCCGGGGTGCTTTTCCGGCTTCGTTACCGAGCTCGCCGACGCCTGGCTCGCCTCACTGAGCGCGATCGAGCTCGCTGAGGTCGAAATCTTCTCCTGCGGACCGACGCCGATGCTGAAGGCGAGCGCGCAGCTCGCGCGCCGCTACCGCCTGCCCTGCCAGGTGTCGCTGGAGGAGTTCATGGCGTGCGCGGTGGGCGGCTGCGCCGGCTGCACGGTCGCGGTGCGCACGCCGCAGGGTCCGGCGATGAAGCGCGTGTGCGTCGATGGGCCGGTGTTCGATGCGTACACCGTGTTCTGACCAGCCGCGCGTGGTCCTGATCTGCGCAGCGCTGCTGATGATCTGCGCCCTCGGCGCCGCCGGCTGCGCCCGCAAGCACAGCGGCTCCGGCACAGCCGCGCAGCCTGCCGAGATTCTGCGCAGCTGGCCGCAAGGTGTGTCGGCGCCGTTGAAGGTCACCGACGCGCTCACTTTAGCCATTCCGCTGCAATACGAGCGCTCGGCGATTTCCCACGAGCACAAAGTCCGTGCACTGATCTCGGTGCAGTCGGATCGCTCGGAGGTGCAATTCGATTTCTTTCTGCCGGACTTCAGCGGCTATACGCTGCAGAACTATCAGAATGAATCTGACGAGAACAAGGTCGAAATCGTCTACCTGCACGCGGGCGACCCGCATGAAGCCGAGCCGGATGCCCCTGGTGAGTACCCGCCCAACATGCTGAAGCGCTCGCTGCGGGACTTCCTCAACCCCGCGGACTACAAGGATATGTACGGGCTGCGCTGCTACCGGGGCCGCAACCTCTCGGACCGCGTTGCCTGCTACGGCAGGCGCGACACGGGTGGCGAGGACATCCTGCTCTACACATTCCTGCCGCCGTACCCGCCAGGAGTCACTTTCCCGCAGATGCAGGCGCGATACTTCTCCAAGCGCTACGGCGGAGTGCGGATCGCTTGGCGCACGTACGCCGGGAACCTGCCGCGCTGGCAAGAGATCGATACGCAGATCTGGAAATTCATCGACGCGTGGCAGGTTGTCCCGGCCCCGACGCCGAACGCAGCTCCGGCCCCGGTGGCATCGCAATCCCCGACGCCGAACGCAGCGCCGCCGCCGCAGCCAGTCGACGCGCCGCGCGCGGTGCAGCCCGGCGGCAACGGGAAATTGCCCTAGCCGAAGTTGATCTTCGCCTCGAGGTTGGCGCGCGAATCGGCGTTGTTCAGCGCCTCCTCGAGCGTCACACGTCCCTGCCGGTACAGCCCGAGCAGCGCCACGTCGAAGCTCTGAATGTGCTTCTCGGCGCTGGCATTGATGGCTTCCTTGATCGATACCACGTCACCCTTCTTGACGAGGGTGGCGATGTGCGGGGTGTTGATCATGACCTCCACCGCGGCGACGCGGCGGTTGTCCTTACCCATGACCAGGCGCTGCGCCAGGATGGCGCGCAGGTACTGCGACAGGTCGAGGAAGATCTGGTTGTGCTGCTCGCGCGGGAACATGTTGATGATGCGATCGAGCGATTCGGCACAGTTGTTGGCGTGCAGCGTAGCGAGCACTAGATGGCCGGTGCCTGCGAGGTTGATCGCGGCCTCCATGCCCTCCCTGTCGCGCACCTCGCCGATCAGGATTACGTCCGGCGCCGCACGCACCACCCCGCGCAGCGCGCGCGAGTAGCTCTTGGTGTCGAGCCCCACCTCGCGCTGGTTCACCAGCGAGCGCTTGTTGGTGTGCAGGAACTCGATCGGGTCCTCGATGGTGACGATGTGGTCGGAGAGGTTCTCGTTGCGGTAGTTGATCATCGCCGCGAGCGTGGTGGACTTGCCCGAGCCGGTCGCCCCGACCATCAGCACCAGCCCGCGCTTCATCAGCGTCAGCTCGCTCACCATCTCCGGCAGCCCCAGGGCATCCAGCCGCGGCATGTCGGCGGTGATGTAGCGCATCACCATGGCGGGGTAGCCCCGCTGCATGAACACGTTGACGCGGAAGCGCCCGAGGCCGGGCTCGGAGACCGCGAAGTCGAGCTCCCACTCCTGCAGGAAGTGCTCGCGCTGCTCGGGCGTCATGATGGCGAAGGCGGTCTGCCGCACCGTCTCCGGCGTCAGCACCTGCTTGTTGACCGGCAGTATCTGGCCTTCGATCTTGATCTTGATGGGCGCGTTGGAGGTGAAGAACAGGTCGGAGGCCTTGCGCTCCACCATCAGCTTGAACAGCGGCTTGGTGTTGAGCGTCGGATGACGCGCGCTCACCGCCAGCGGATCAGCGCCCAGCACCTGCTGCGTGCCGGTCTCAGTGAGATCGTCGCGGCTTTTCACGCCCCTGGCGACCTTCACAGGCTACGGCCCTGCTCTTCCTCAACGATGCGCAGTGTGCCACCGTCGTCGATGTTTTTCTGCTCGCGCTTGCTGTCGAGCTTGATGCGCAGCCGCAGTTCGTTCTTCGAGTCGGCATTGCGCAGCGCGTCCTCGTAGGAGATGAAACCAGTCTCGTACAGCTCGAACAGCGCCTGGTCGAAGGTCTTCATCCCCAGGCGCGTCGAGCGTGACATCACATCCTTGATCTTGGCCACCTCGCCCTTGAAGATCAAATCCTGGATCAGCGGCGAGTTGAGCATGATCTCCATCGCCGCGATGCGCCCCGCGCCCGATTCGCGCGGGATGAGGCGCTGCGAGATCAGCGCGCGGATGTTCAGCGACAGGTCCATCAGCAGCTGGTCGCGCCGCTCGTCGGGAAAGAAATTGATGATGCGATCGAGTGCCTGGTTGGCGCTGTTGGCATGCAGCGTCGCCAGCACCAGGTGCCCGGTTTCCGAGAACTGAATGCCATACTCCATGGTCTCGCGGTCGCGGATCTCGCCGATGAGAATGACATCGGGCGCCTGACGCAGGGTGTTCTTCAGCGCGTTATGCCAGGAGTCGGTGTCGACCCCGATCTCGCGGTGCGTGATGACGCACCCCTTGTGGGTGTGCACGAACTCGACCGGATCCTCGATGGTGACGATGTGCCCGCGGGTCTTCTCGTTGCGATAGCCGACCATGGCGGCAAGCGTGGTGGATTTGCCCGAGCCGGTGCCGCCGACGATGATCGTAAGTCCCCGCTTGGAGAGCACCACCTCTTTGAGGATCGGCGGCAGCTCGAGCTCCTCGAAGGTGGGGATCTTGGCGTTGATCAGGCGGATGACGCAGCCGATCGCCGCCTGCTGCACGAAGGCGCTCACCCGGAAGCGCCCGATGCCCGGCGGCGCGATCGCGAAGTTGCACTCCTTGGTAGCGTCGAATTCCTTGGTCTGACGGTCGTTCATGATGGCGCGCACCATCGTCGCCGACTGCTCGGCAGTGAGCGCGCGCTCGCTCTGCGGGCGGATCTCGCCGTCGACCTTGATGGCCGGCGGGAAGCCGGCGGTAATGAACAGGTCGGAGGCTTTCTTCTCCGTGACCCGCCGCAGCAGGTCCTGCATCAGCTTGATGGCTTGATCGCGATCCATGTTTCTGCGCCCCCCGAAGCCGGCTACATCGCGTCCTTGTTCTGCGCCTTGTAGCGCGCCTCTTCCTTGCTGACGACCCCGCGGGTGACCAGCTCCGTGAGGCACTGGTCGAGGGTCTGCATGCCCTGCGCACCGCCGGTCTGGATGGCGGAATACATCTGCGCGATCTTGCCCTCGCGGATGAGGTTACGGATCGCAGGCGTGCCGATCATGATCTCATGCGCGGCGACGCGCCCGCCGCCGTTCTTCTTCATCAGGGTCTGCGAGATCACCGCCCGCAGCGACTCCGACAGCATCGAGCGCACCATGTCCTTCTCCTCACCCGGGAACACATCGACGATGCGGTCGATGGTCTTGGCGGCGGAGCTGGTGTGCAGAGTGCCGAATACCAGGTGCCCGGTCTCGGCGGCGGTGAGCGCCAGGCGGATGGTCTCCAGGTCGCGCATTTCGCCGACCAGGATGACGTCCGGGTCCTCGCGCAGCGCCGAGCGCAGCGCCTCGCTGAAGCCGAGGGTGTCGCGGTGCACCTCGCGCTGATTCACCAGGCAGCGCTTGGAGTCGTGTACGAACTCGATCGGGTCCTCGATGGTGATGATGTGGTCGGGGCGGTTGTCGTTGCAGTGGTTCACCATGCCCGCCAGCGTCGTCGACTTGCCCGAGCCGGTGGGACCGGTGACCAGCACCAGCCCGCGCGGCAGCATGCACAGGTCGCGGAAAATCTTCGGCGCGACCAGGTCATCGAGCGAGAGAATGACCGAGGGGATGTTGCGGAACACCGCGCCCGCGCCACGGTTCTGGTTGAAGGCGTTGACGCGAAAGCGCGCCAGCTTCGGTATCTCGAAGGAGAAGTCGGTCTCGAAGAATTCCTCATAGGCCTTGCGCTGCTTGTCGTTCATGATGTCGTACACCATGGAGTGCACTTCCTTGTGCGACAGCGCCGGCATGTTGATGCGCTTCATGTCGCCGTCGACGCGGATCATCGGCGGCACGCCCGAGGACAGATGCAGATCCGAGGCATTGTTCTTGACGGCGAATGCCAGGAGTTGCGCGATATCGACGGCCATTGATGCTCCGGAACGGGCCTAAGGGAGGCAGGACGAGCGCTGCAAGGGCAGCACTTTCCAGGCGTGTCGGCAGTATAACGGAGGGGTCATACATCCAATATGTTAATGGGTCCGCAGAATTTACCCGCAGCGCTGCGAGAGGTGCGCGAACGCATGGCGCGGGCCGCCACCGCCGCAGGCCGGAGTGCGCAGTCGGTCACACTCCTCGCCGTCGGCAAGGCGCAGCCCCCGCAGCTGCTCGCCGCGGCCGCCGACCTGGGGCTGGAGCATTTCGGCGAGAGCTACCTGCAGGAGGGGCTGGAGAAGATTGCGGCGCTGCAGAGGCGGCGCCTCACCTGGCATTTCATCGGCCGGGTGCAGTCGAACAAAACGCGCCCGATCGCGGAGAGCTTTGCCTGGGTGCACGCCGTGGATCGCCTCAAGGTGGCCGAGCGGCTCTCCGCGCAGCGTCCGCAAGAGGCCCCCCCGCTCAACGTCTGCCTGCAGGTGAACGTGGCGGGCGAGGCGAGCAAGGGCGGCGTCGCGCCCGCCGAGGTGACCGCGCTCGCCGCCGCGGTGGGACGGCTGCCGCGCATTGCCTTGCGGGGCCTGATGTGCATCCCGCCGGAGGAGAGCGACGTCGCCCGCCAGCGGGCGTGGTTTGCACGGCTGCGCGCGCTCCAGGACGAGGCCAACGCCGCGGGCGCCGGCCTCGATACGCTCTCGATGGGCATGAGCGCAGACTTCGAGGCCGCCATCCAGGAGGGCGCCACCATCGTGCGTCTGGGAACTGTGCTGTTTGGCGCGCGCCCTGGCTGAAGCGCCGCGCTTCGAAAGCGATCTGTTCGCCTGCAGATGCCGATCGGTGGGCCTGGAGAAAGCGCCGCAGGCGCTTTCTCCCAATCAGCTAGTACAATTCGCGCCGCCATGACCCTCAGGCGCATTGCATTCCTCGGAGCCGGCAACATGGGCCGCGCGCTCATCGGCGGGCTGCTGCGCTCGGGCACGCGGCCCGAGCAGTTGAGCGTCGGCGAGAGCCAGCCGGCAGCCCGCGAGGTGCTGGCACGCGAGCTGGGTGTCACTGCAGTGCCCGACAACAGGGAAGCGATCGCCGGCGCCACCATCGTGGTGCTGGCGGTGAAGCCGCAGGACGCTGCAGCGGTGCTCGCCCCGCTCGCCGCTGCGCTCACCGCGGCGCGCCCGCTGCTCGTCTCAGTGGCGGCGGGAGTGCGAATCGCGACGCTCGAGGGCTGGTGCGGGCGCGATACGCCCGTAGTGCGTGCCATGCCCAACCGCCCGGCGCTGATCGGTGCGGGCGCCACGGGTCTGTATGCCCCGGCCAGCGTCGGCGCGCCGCTGCGCGCGTCGGCCGAGCGGGTGCTGAAGGCGGTCGGCGAGGTGGCCTGGGTGCCCACCGAGGATGCGCTTGATGTGGTGACGGCCCTCTCGGGCAGCGGCCCGGCGTACTTTTTTCTCCTCGCCGAGCTCATGGCCGAGGCCGGTGAGCAACTCGGGCTCGAGGCAGAAACATCGCGCCGCCTGGCGGCGGCAACCCTCTACGGGTCCGGGCTCCTCGCACACTCGGCAGATCGCGATCTTGCGCAGCTGCGCGCCGAGGTAACCTCGCGGGGCGGCACCACCGAGGCGGCGCTCAAGGCGCTGCAGGCGGCGAACCTTCGCGACACGGTCCGCCAGGCACTCAACGCCGCGGCGCAGCGCAGCCGCGAGCTGGCCGCGGCGCCTGCAACCTGAAACGGCGCTTACCGCCGGGGGGCTCATGAGCGCGATCATCTTCATCATCGAGACGCTGCTGTCGCTCGCACTGTTCGTGGTGCTGGCACGGCTGCTGCTGCAATGGACGCGCGCCGATTTTCGTAATCCGCTCTGCCAGGCCATCGTGCGGATCACCAATCCACTCATCCTGCCGCTGCGGCGCGTGCTGCCGCCGATCGGCAAGCTCGACACCGCCTCGGTGGTGGCCGTGCTGCTGGTTGCCATCGTCGACGTCGCCTGCATCTTCGCGCTGCACGGTGTCGGCCTGCCCCCGCCGCTGCTGTGGGTGCGTCCGGTGCTCAGCGAGATCGCGCGCACGCTGTTGTGGACTTACTTCTACGCGATCTTCCTCTATGCGCTGCTGAGCCTGATCGCTCCGGGTGGCTACTCCCCGTTGCAATCGGTGCTGAGCACGCTGTGCGAGCCGGTGCTGCGGCCGATCCGGCGGGTGATCCCGGCGGTCGCGGGATTGGATCTTTCGCCACTGTGGGCAATCATCGCGATCCAGGCGATTCTCATCCTGTTGCGCTAAGGATGCGCTGAAATCGCGGCAATTCCTGCATCTGCGCCGGCGGTGCGCACGCGCAGTTGCGCTGGCGGAACACGCGCTTAGCGCCGACTTCGCAACGAGATTGGCAACATTGCCGACTCGCAGGTGAGCTCGCGCTGAGCGCTCGGGCAGCACGGCGGCGCCGCAGGCGCGGCGGCCGTGTTGCAGGAAACCCTGATAAAAAAGGCGTTTCCGCAACAGCTGCACCAAAAAAACCGCTTGCGAAAGCGCGCGCATGTGCTATTTTCCCGCCCCGATTCTCATCGCGCGGCCCGCACGGGACGCGTTTCGCAACACTAATTTCTCGAGGAGTAGCGCAAAATGGCGAAAAAGGGTGGCGCACCGACGAAGTCGGAAGTCCTGACACACATCTCCAAAGACACTGGTCTCTCGCGCAAGCAGGTTGGAGGCGTCTTCGATTCGCTGGGCGGGGTGATCAAGAAGAGCCTGCGCGGTAACGGCCTGTTCACCATGCCGGGCCTGCTGAAGATGAAGGTCGTCAAGAAGCCGGCGACCAAGGCCCGTGAAGGTGTCAATCCGTTCACCGGCGAGAAGATGATGTTCAAGGCCAAGCCGGCGAGCAAGAAGGTTCGCGTCATGCCGCTCAAGAGCCTGAAGGCGATGGTCAACACGTAAGACTTTTTCCGCAAACCGCGGGCAGGAGCCCGGCAGGGAACATCCCCCTGCCGGGCTTTTTGTTGTCAGCGCACCGTGCCCGCCGTCGGCGCCTGCGCGGGCACCGCGTCTGCCATGAAATCCACCACCGCATCGCGCAGCTCGTTGATGCGGCCGTGAAAGAAGTGCCCGGCCCCGGGGAGCACGCGCACTGTGGGCGCGGGCGAGAGCGCGCGCGCCCAGCCGAGCACCGCCTGCGCGGGTACCACGTCGTCGGCATCGCCCTGCACGATGAGCCATGGACATGCCGGCGGCGCCGCGCCGTGGGCGTCGATGCGCGTGATGCCGGGCGCCACCAGCACGAGGCGTACGGGGTGCGCCTGTTCTGCGGCCCGCACCGCGACCACGCCGCCGAACGAGAACCCCCCGAGCCACAGTGCGGCGCCGGGGAAGCGCTGCCTGCCGTAGGCGATGACGGCGAGTGCGTCGGTCGTCTCGCCGCGGCCCTCGTCGTAAGTGCCCTCGCTCGCCCCGACGCCGCGGAAATTGAAGCGCAAGGTCGGTGCGCCGAGCTGCTGAAACGCGCGCGACACGGTCCACACGACCTTGTTGTCCAGCGTTCCGCCATGCAGCGGATGCGGGTGGCAGACCACGCCGAAGGCGTGCGGCGCGCGCTCGCCCTCAGGCTGCGCAGTCTCCAGGAGCGCCTGCAGGGCGCCGGCCGGTCCTGCCAGCGTCAGCCGCTGCGCCTGCGGCGGCCTAGTCGCCATCGGCCTGCGGCGGCGTCGACGTTGCGCCGGCGAGCCGCACCAGCAGGCGATTGAGCCGCTGCACGAACTCGGGAGGATTAGCGAGCGGCGAGCCTTCCGCGAGCGCCGCCTGATCGTAGAGCAGCTGCGCGAGCTCGCCGAACTGGCCCGCATCGGCGAGGGCGTCCAGGTACTGCACCAGCGGATGGACGACGTTCACCTCCATGAGCGGTCGCGCTTCAGGGGCCTTCTGCCCCGCGGCGGCGAGGATGCGCCGCATGTGCTCGCTGAGATCGTGCTCACCGAGCACCAGGCATGCGGGGGATTCCTTCAGGCGCTCGCTGACGCGCACCTCGGTGACGCGATCGCCAAGAGAATCCTTGATGCGCTTGAGCAGGCCCTTGCTCTCTTTGAGCTCGGCGCTGTGCTGCTTGCGGTCCGCCTCGCTCGCGAGCGCTCCAAGCTCGAGGTCCCCGCGCGCGGCGTCCTTGAAGCGCTTGCCCTCGAAGCTCTCGACGTAGCCCATGGCCCACTCGTCGATGCGCTCGGCGAGCAGCAGCACCTCGAGGCCGCGCTCCTTTAAGCGCTCGATCGCGGGGCTGCCGCGGGCTGCGGCCAAGCTCTCGGCAATCACGTAGTAGATGCGCTCCTGGCCGGGCTTCATGCGCGACACGTAGTCGGCAAGGCTGACCGAGGGGATGTCGCTCGCCTCGTGCGTGCTGGCAAAACGCAGCAGCGGCAGGATCGCCGTCTGGTTGCCGTGATCCTGCGCCACGCCCTCCTTCAGCACCGTGCCGAACTCCTTCCAGAAGGTGGCGTACTTCCCGGGCTCGTCCTTCGCCAGCCGCGCCAGCAGGTCCAGCACCCGCTTGGTGAGGGAGCTTCTGATGGCCTCCACTTCCGGATCCTGCTGCAGGAGCTCGCGCGAGATGTTCAGCGGCAGGTCGCTGGAATCCACCACACCCTTGATGAACCTCAGGTACAGCGGCAGGAACTGCTCGGCGTCGTCCATGATGAAGACGCGACGCACGTACAGCTTCAATCCCCGCGCCGCATCGCGCTGCCACAGGTCGAAGGGTGCGCGTCCCGGCACGTACAGAAGGCTTATGTACTCGCGCTTGCCTTCCACCTTGTTGTGGCTCCAGGCGAGCGGGTCGGTGAAGTCATGCGCGAGGTACTGGTAGAACTGCCGGTACTCCTCCTCGGGGATCTCGGTGCGCGGCAGCGTCCACAGTGCCTTCGCCTGGTTGACAATTTCGTACTCGAGCGAGGCCTCGCCCTCCTTGCGCATGCGCACCGCAAAGCCGATATGGTCGGAGTAGCGCCGGATGAGCCCGCGCAGGCGCAGCGGGTCGGCGAACTCGCGTGTCTCGGCCTTCAGGTGCAGCGTGACGGCGGTGCCGCGCGCGCCGCGTGTCACGCTCGCGACGGTGAACTCCCCGTCTGCGCCGGACTCCCAGTGCACGCCCGCTTCCGCCGGCGCGCCGGCCTTGCGCGAGTGCACCTCGACGCGATCGGCAACGATGAACGCGGAGTAAAAGCCGACGCCGAACTGGCCGATGAGGGCGGAGGCCTTCTGCTCATCGCCCGAGAGCGAGCGGAAGAACTCCGCGGTGCCCGAGCGTGCGATGGTACCGAGGTTGGCGATCGCCTCCTCGCGCGTCATGCCGATGCCGTTATCGGTGATGGTCACCGTGCCGGCGCTGGCATCGGCGTCGACGCGGATGCCGAGCTCGGGGTCATCGGCGAGCAGCGAGCTGTCGGCGATCGCCGCGAAGCGCAGCCGATCGCAGGCATCGGAGGCGTTGGAGATCAGCTCGCGCAGGAAGATCTCCCGGTGGCTGTAGAGGGAGTGGATCATGAGCTTCAGCAGCTCGCGCACCTCGGCCTGGAAGCCGTGCGTCTCGCGCGCGCCTGAGCTCTCACCGTCGGGTTTCTGGGGCTGTCCGGATTGCATGCTCGTAAGTTCCGCGGGCCGTAGCGGCCTTCAGATGAGCGATCTTGGGAATCGGCGCGGGATTTTCAAGCGCCGCGTGCCGCGGCCGCCTGGACAGGCGCGGTGCCCACAGCGCCTGCCGCGGCCGCCTGGACGGGCGGGGGAGCCCGCAGCGCCTGCCGCGGTCCCCTGGACAGGCGGGGAGCCCACAGCCGCTGCTGCGGCGGCGCGCCGCAGCGGCGGTCGGCTTCAGGTCAGGACGTCGAGGAGCTGGCGGTGAGAGAGCAGCAGCGTCGCCGCCCCGGCGAGCAGCGCCCCGGAGACGGCGGCAATCAGCGGTGCGGCGGCGACGACTTCCGCGACCGCGCAGGTCGCGACGTGACGACAGACGCCTGCGACATCGTCAAGTTCGTCCCACAGATGCGCAAAATGCTCTCCCATGTGCGGTCGACTCTACGGAAGCGCCGCGGGCGCGGGCGTGCGCGCGCTCACACTCGCGGCGACTACGTATGCTGTTGCAGGAGCGGTGAGGCGTGCGTAGGCTTGGCTGCGAACCGCGTCACCACGCGGATGTGACAGAACAAGGCCATCATGCAGCGTATCGTCGTCCTGAACCCCAAGGGCGGGTCCGGCAAGACGACCATCGCGATCAACCTGGCGAGCTATCTCGCCTCTCGCGGCCATACGCCAGTGCTCATGGATTTCGATCCGCAGGGGTCATCGCTGCGCTGGGTGAAGAAGCGCAAACCTACACAGGCTGCGGTTCACGTCATCGCCGCCTTTGAGAAAGACATACGAACCACGCGCGCGTTCCAACTGCGCGTGCCCGATATGGCCACGCACGTCATCGTCGACACTCCTGCCGCGCTCGAGCCGCGCCAGCTGCCCGAGATGACGCGCGATGCCGACAAGGTGATCGTGCCGGTGCTGCCGTCCGACATCGATATCCATGCCTGCTCGCGCTGCATCGGCGACCTGCTGCTGGTGGCCAAGATCCGCCGTGACAGCGGCCGTCTCGGTGTGATCGCCAACCGCGTGCGCCGCAACACCCTCACCTACCAGGCTCTCATTCGCTTCCTGCATACCCTCAGCATCCCGATCGTCGCAACACTGCGCGACTCGCAGAACTACGTGCGCGCCGCGGAGCTGGGCCTTGGTATACACGAGATGAAGAGCTACGTGGCGCAGGCCGACCTCGAGCAGTGGGTGCCCCTGGTGGATTGGCTCGCCGCCGGGTCGCGCGATGCCGGGGCAGACGCTCTGCCCGGCGGCTCCACAGGCGGTACGCAGCCGGGCGCGACCGCAGCGGCCGCTGTCAGCGGGGAGTCAGAGCCGTTGGCCGAGGCGTCGGCAGAGGCGGCGACCGCCTGAAGGATCCGCGGCGCTTCAGGCTGGGCGCGGGTCTGCCGCGCCCGAGGCGTGCGAGCGCTTAGCGCTCGCGCCTGGGTGAGGGCTACTTCTTGGGCTTGCCGGCAGCCGCGTGTGCGGCATCGCTGGCGGCCCAGGAATCGCGTACCTGGTCAGCCCAGCTCTTGTAGTTCGACCAGGTATAGAGGTTGCGGGTGATCGCGGCCTGACGGGCGCGGGCGCGCTGCATGCGATCCAGCCAGGTGGCGTACGCATCGGCGCCGCCGGTCGGACTGCCGGCGGGGGCCGGGTCGCGGTGCGTGCCCGGCGCGTTGTCTCGCCCCCTGTCATTCGACCCCATGAGAAGCTCCTTAGGATTTGCCTGCGAGCGTACGAGTTTCGCGGCAGGCGCCGCAGGAACTGGTTCACAGGCATGTCGCCACGCGCATACGCTGGGACGCAGCTCTCGTGCCGCCGGCGCAAAGTGTGCGGCCGGCGAAAGCGTTATGTCACGGTAGGCGGCGGCGCGCGGCGCGTGAGCGCCAGCTGCGACAGCCAGCGCGCAGCCGCGCCGGCCGAGGAGCTCACGCCACCAGTCGATAGACCGGACGATAGGCGCTGCCGGGCAGGCGCATGCGCCCCTGCGCGACGAAGGCGGCGAGCAGCTCATCGAGCAGCCGCATGATCGCCGGGTCGCCGGCGAGCTCGTAGGGACCCTCGCGCTCGATCGCCTGGATCCCGTACTCCTTCACGTTGCCGGTGACGATGCCGGAGAAGGCGCGCCGCAGGTTCGCGGCCAGCTCGTGAGCGGGCTGAGCGCGGCGCAGGTCGAGGGCGCGCATCGTGTCATGCGTGACCTCGAAGGGGCGCTGGAACTGCGGCTGGATCGACAGCAGCCAGTTGAAATTGTACGAATCGCTCCTCTCGCGGCGGAATTCCCGCACCGCCTCCATGCCGCGCACCATGCGCCGCGCGACCTCCGGTGCATCATCGACGATGACCGTGAGGCGTTTCGCGGCGTCGCGGCCGAGCGTGCCGGCGATGAGGCGGCTGATGTGCTCGAAATACGCAGCGCTCCGGCCCGGCCCGGTGAGCACGATCGGGAAGGGCTGCTCCTGGTTGGCCGGGTCCAGCAGGATCCCGGTCAGGTAGAGAATCTCCTCCGCCGTGCCGGCGCCGCCCGGGAACACCACGATGCCGTGAGCGAGGCGCACGAACGCCTCCAGGCGCTTCTCGATGTCCGGCAGGATCGCGAGCTGCGTGACGATCGGATTGGGCGGCTCGGCGGCGATGATGCCCGGCTCGCTGATGCCGATGTAGCGGCTGTGCTCGATGCGCTGCTTGGCGTGTCCGATGGTGGCTCCCTTCATCGGACCCTTCATGGCACCCGGGCCGCAGCCGGTGCACACGTCGAGGCCCCGCAGTCCCAGCTCGTAGCCGACATTCTTGGTGTACTGGTACTCCTCGGCGGGAATCGAGTGTCCGCCCCAGCACACCACGAGGTTCGGCCGCGCCTTGTAGTCGAGCAGGCGCGCATTGCGCAGCACGTGGAACACGGCGTTGGTGATCGAGGCGGAGTCGTTGAGGTCGAAGCGGCCGCTGGCGTTGATCTCGTTGGAGATGAACACCACGTCGCGCAGCACGGCGAACAGGTGCTCCTTGATGCCGCGGATCATCTGCCCGTCGACGAAGGCGGCCGCCGGGGCGTTCTGCATCTCGAGCTTCACCCCCCAGGGGTGGCGCACGATGCGAATGTCGAAATCGCGGTAGCGGTCGAAGATCTCCTTGGCGTTGTCGGTCGGGGCGCCGGAGTTCAGCACCGCCAGCGCGCAGCGGCGGAACAGCGGGTACAGGCCCCCCTGCCCGGTGTCGAGCAGCTTGTCGATCTCCGTCTGCGAAAGATTTTCGAGACTACCGCGCGGACCGACGCGCGCGTCGACGAATTCTGAAAACTCGCTGCTCACTTAACTCAGGGAAGGATATCGATCGGCACGTCGTCCGGCGTCAGCATCCAGATCTCCACCATATCGGCGTTCGACACCGCGATGCAGCCGTCGGTCCAGTCGTGGGTCTGGTAGTAGTCAGGGTCGTGCTTGAGGTAGTTAGGCAGGCCGTGGATCATGATCGAGCCGCCGCTGTCCCAGTGCCCGACGTGGGCGCGCCTGAGATCGGTCCGGTTCGGATAGGACACCTTGATCGAGAGAAAGTAGTCGCTGCGGGGATTGCGCCGCTCGAGCCGGTAAGTGCCTTCCGGCGTACGGAAGTCCCCCGAGCGCTGCTTCTGTCCCACGGGGTTCAGCCCGAGCGCGACGCGATAGGAGCGCACGATGTTGCCCCCGTGCATGAGCAGCAGCCGTCGCTCGCGTTTGTGCACCACGACGCGATCGACCAGCGGCAGGCTCTCCGCGGTTGGCGGGCGCAGCATGACCGGCTCCGCCTGCGTCAGGCCGTCCGCCTGCGGCAGGGCGTCCGCCTGCACCGCGCCTGCTGCACACGCGGCCACCAGCATCGCCGCTAAGCTTCTGAAAGTCATCGTTTTCCGGCCAGCCCGAGCACTCGGAGTCGATTATAGGCATAGCACCAGATCGCTCGCATGTGTCTCCGTCACAGCGGTCGCGACGGGCCTGGCGTGCGGGCGCCGGGGCCACCGTGCGCCGCGTGCCGGCGTGGCGGCCGGTCAACCACCGCTGCTCACCTCCTCCACGCGTGGCATGACGATCTGCGTGCCGGGGTGCAGATCGGCGAGATCCATAGCCGGGTTGTACTGCTGCAGCAGCCACAACGGCAGCTGCCCGGCGTGCTGCAGGAGCGTCCACATGGAATCGCCCGAGCGCACGATGTGCACCTCGGTGCCGATGATGCGATGGGCCGCGAAATAGGCCGCCTGCAGCTGCTCGTGATAGGCATGCCGGCGCGCTTCGAACGCCTCGCGCGTCACGCTGCGAAAGTCCAGCCGGATGCGCTCACCGATGCGCACTGGAGTGCGGAACTTCAGGTGATTGAGCTCGCGCAGCCGCGCGGCGCTCACGTCGAGCCAGTCGGCATAGTGCCCCAGGGTCTCCTCTGCAGCCACGCGTATGGTCTCGTCATGCGCGACGCTGTAATCGGTGGGGTCGGCGCTCTGCCCGGCTTCGGTGACGGGTCCGAGCGCAGGTCCGAGCGCTTCGGCCTGCGCGGCGGACACCGGTTGCGGCGTGGCCGCCGCCGTGCGTGTTTTCGCGGCCGTCCGGGCCGCCGCCGCGGCGGCGGCGTCCTCGGCGCTCTCGCGTTCGGCCACATCCGCCGATACGGCCCCGCCGGGTGAGGGCGGCGCCACAGTCCCCGCCGCCGTCCCCGCAGCGGCGGTTTCGGGGGGCGCGGCGGCCTGTGCGGTCGCCGCGGCGAGGGTCACCGGGGCGGCCTCCGGCACGCTGATGGTGCGCCCAGGACGCAGCTGCGCGCTGGTGCGTATGCGGTTCAGCCGGGCGAGCTGCTCGATCGGCACACCGTAGCGCTCGGCGAGAGCAGCGAGCGTATCGCCCGGCTGCACGCGATAGCGCTGCGGCCCGCGCTGGGCGGCGAACATCTCTGTCGAGGTGAGCCGCTGTGCGAGCAGCTCGCTGTTCCACTGCGCGCCATCGAGCGGCAGGCGCAGCCGATAAGCCTTGGGCACGCGCTGCGCCCCGTTCCACACCGCCGGCAGGAGCGAGGGGTTCAGCGCCCGCAGCCTCGCGGCGTCGATCTTCAGGGTGCGCTCGAGCGCGCTCGCCGGCACGTAGGCCGGCAGCTGCACGTCGTGGAAGCGCACCTCGCCGTCTTTCTGCAGGGGGCCGAAGTACTTCTCCGGATTGCGGTCGATGTCGAGCGCGGCGAGGAACGAGACGTAGAAGTTGCGCGAGGCGAAGCCGAAGGTGCGGCTCGAGTAGCTGCGCACGATCCGCACGATGTCGTCCGTCCCGAGGGTGTCCTTGGCATGCAGCACCCCGGCGGTGCCGTGGTTGTACGCCGTCAGCGCCAGCGGCCAGCTGCCCAGCACCCGGTAGTTGTAGGCGAGCAGCTGCGCAGCAGCCTCGGTGGAGCGGAACGGGTCGAGACGGTCATCCACCGCGCCGTCGATGCGCATGTAGCGCCGCCCGGTCGAGCGCATGAACTGCCACAGGCCGGCTGCGCCGACCTTGGAATACGCACTGGGGTTGAACGAGGACTCCACGTGCGGCAGCACCGCGAGCTCGGGCGGGAGCCCGAGGTTCGCGAGCGTCTCGGCGATGTGCGTCTCCCACGCCCCGGAGCGGATCAGGCCGCTCCTGAAGCGGTCCGCCTGTCCGAGCTGGAAGCGGATGTCATCGACCGCCTCACGCAGCCGCGCGGGCGAGCCTTCCGCGCCCCACAGGTCCCTGATGCGCTGGTCTTCAGCCGACAGCGGCTCGTCGCCGGCCGCGGCCATGCGGCGCAGCGCCGCCACGTAGCGATCCCGGGCCTGGTCCACCACCCGCTGGCGCTCGGCCGGGGAGGTATTGGGCGCGAAGTGCAGCGTGTCGTACACCACGCCGAGGTTGTACTGGTCGTGCAGGAATCCGCCGTTGGTGTCGACCTGCGTATAGACACGGATCCAGAACTGCACATCGCGCTCGAGTTGCGGCGGGCGCGGCATCGGATCATCACCGGCCCACGCACTCGCGCACACGAGCAGCGCACCGAACGCGGGAGCGCACGCCAGCACCGCGAAAAGCCTGCGGAAGGTCACCTTCGGGCGGCGCCCGCCCCGTGTCGAGTTCATTTACACCCCTGGAAAGAAGCCGCTTCTGCTGTGCCTTCAATGGCTTGTAACAAGCTCTGTCCTGGGCGCCAGCGCGCGTGCCGCCGAATGTGTCGGCTATTTTGACACTTCCGCGCCGGCTGGACCGACACCCCCCCGGCCCGCCCGCGGCCCCGTGTGAGCCTGTTCACGCTTCTGAGGGCGGCAATGTGCACTGCGTCACGTTTGAGCGCTTGATCAGAGATAAGTCGGCAGCGGGGGCGAGAGAGGCGGCCGTTGGCACGAGTGTTGCTCATCTACTTAGCAGCAGCGACGAAAGCCGCAAAAGGAAACGACGCCACGGGATAAACCGAAATAAGAAAGCACGGATCCGGAATGTAGCCCGACGGTTCGTCGGATACCGTGCGCAGACCGGATAACAACGAGAACGACACTCCTCCACACAAGCAAGCGACCGACACCCCGCTCCCCGAGCGGGGTTTTTTTTGGCGGGGTGAGCGACGGCCACTCCAATGGCACACTGCCGCCGATGAGGCCTGCGACGCGCGCAAGCACCGCCTGCCTGCTGGCGCTCAGCGCCTGCGGCCTCGAACGGCCTGCCCGGCCGCAGGAAGCGCCCGCCCCGACCGGCCTGCAGCCCGAGGTGGCCTTCAGCGAATACTCGCCGCTGTCCTCGAACGCCGAGCTCGTGCGCCGTCTCCTGACCCCCCTCGCCGCGGCTGAGGCCCAGGCCACCCTGGCGCGATCGACACAGCGCCTCATCGAGCAGTCCATCGATCTGGCTGCGGAGAGATTCCTCCTCTACGTGCCCGCGCGGGCGCCGCCGCACGGGTATGCGGTGCTGGTGTTCGTTCCGCCGTGGCAGGAGGCGCGGCTGCCGCCGGGGTGGGCGGCGGTGCTCGATCGCTTCGGGATGATCTTCGTCAGCGCCGCGCGCTCGGGGAACGACGCGAACGTGCTGGGGCGGCGCGAGCCGCTCGCGCTGCTCGCCGCGGTAAACGTCATGCGCCGCTATGCCGCGGAGGCCGGGCACGTCTACGTCGGGGGCTTTTCCGGCGGCGCGCGCATCGCGCTGCGCCTCGCGCTCGGCTATCCGGACGTATTCCGCGGCGCGCTGCTGAATGCCGGGAGCGATCCGCTCGGCGAGCCCGGCGGCGGCGCACCGCCGCCCCCGCGGGAGCTGCTGCAGCAATTGCAGGAGTCGACGCGCGTCGTGTACGTGACCGGTGAGCGCGACACGGACAATCTCGCCATGGATGCCCGCAGCCTGCAGTCGCTGCGCCGCTGGTGCGTGTTCAACCTCGACTCCGAGAGCATCCCGGGGGCCGCTCATGAGGTCGCCACCCCGGCGGCGCTCAGCGCGGCGCTGCGTGCACTGCTCGCCCCGGTCGACACCCATCCCTCGAAGCTCGCCGCATGCCGGTCGGGCATTGAAAGGAATCTCGACTCGCAGCTGCAGAAGGTGGAATCGCTCACCGCCGGCGGCAGGCGCGCCGAGGCGCAGAAGCTGCTGACCGAGATCGATGTGCGCTTCGGCGGCCTCGCGGCGCCGCGGAGCCTCGCGCTGCAGTCGGCACTGAATTAAAAAAAGGAGGCGGCCGGGTGGCTGCCTCGCACTCGATCTGTCAGATGTGTCGGTTGGTGTTGGCTGTCGCAAATACTGATGGGCGCCTCAGCCGCACTTGGAATCGCCGCAGTTCAGGCACGTCATGCAGCCGTCCATCATGACGACCGCGGCGGTGCTGCAGCGGGTGCAAAGCTGCGCGCCTTCCGGGAAGTGCGACTTGGCAAAGGCGTCGGCCTGCCGACCGCGCGCCTCGAACTCGGCGCGCTTCGCATCGACCATTTTCTGCTGGTGCACATCGAGCCCCGTCTTGCGGAGCAGGCCGATGGTGCGCAGGTGCTTCTCGATGACGTAGCCGAGCTCGGCGATGATCGAGGGCATGAACTTGCCGCCTGGCTGCCAGTAGCCGCCGCGCGGGTCGAACACCGCCTTCAGCTCATCCACCAGGAAGGTGACGTCGCCGCCCTTGCGGAAGACCGCCGAAATGATGCGCGTCAGCGCCACGATCCACTGGAAGTGATCGAGGTTCTTCGAATTGATGAAGATCTCGAACGGCCGGCGCTGCTCGTACTCGGTCCCCTCGTTCAGCACGATGTCGTTGATGGTCACGTACATCGCGTGATCGGAGATCGGCGTCTTGATCTTGTAGGTCGAGCCGACCAGTACCTCCGGTCGCTCGAGCTTCTCGTGCATGCGGATGACCGTGGCGGTGCGGCCGTTCTTGTCGCGCACCAGCTCGGGCTCACCGGGTTGCGGCGCGGCCCGGGTCTCCGGCACTTTGGCCGCCGGTTTGTCCGCTGCCTTGTCCGCCGGCTTGTCTTCCGGCTTCTGCACCTGGTACTTGACGATTTTTCGTTCGATCTTGATGGCCATAGTCAATGCCTCACATACGCCCGTAGTAGCCGTCCTTGATCGCATCAAACAAATTCGCGGCGGTATGGATCTCGCCGTCGTAGTCGATCTCCTCGTCGCCACGCACCTCGACCACCGCGCCGTCCTCGAGGGTGAACTTGTAGAGGGTGTTCTTCAGATCCTGCTCCTTCACCAGCACACCCTGGAAGGCTTCCGGGTTGAAACGGAACGTGGTGCAGCCCTTCAGGCCCTGCTCGTGTGCATACAGATAGATGTCCTTGAACTTCTCGTAGGGGAAATCCGTAGGCACGTTCGCCGTCTTTGAAATCGATGAATCGACCCACTTCTGGGCCGCAGCCTGCACTTCGACATGCTCTTTGGGAGTGATGTCCTCGGAGGCGATGAAGTAGTCCGGCAGTCTCTCAGCATCGTTGGTGGCTCCAGGTTTGGCCTGCGGGTTGACCAGCTCGCGGTACGCCAGCAACTCGAAGGAATAGACGTCGATCTTCTCCTTGGATTTCTTGCCCTCGCGGATTACGTTGCGGAAATAGTGATGTGCGAACGACGGCTCGATGCCGTTGGACGCATTGTTGGCGAGTGACAGCGAGATCGTGCCGGTGGGCGCGATCGAGGTGTGATGCGTGAAGCGCGCGCCGGTCTCGGCGAGCTCGTGCACCAGCTGCGGCGCCGCCTGCGCCACGCGCTGCATGTAGCGGCTGTATTTCGCGTGCAGCAGCCGACCGGCGATCTTCGCTCCGGGCTTCCAGCCATCACGCGCCATCTCCGGGCGCTTGCGCAGCATCTCCTTCGTCACCGTGAACTCCTCGTTCATGATCGGCGCCGGGCCCTTCTCGCGCGCAAGCTCGAGCGCCGCCTCCCAGCCGGCGACCGCCATCTCGCGCGTCACGTCCTCGGTGAACTGCACCGCCGCGGGCGAGCCGTACTTCATGCGCAGCAGCGTGAGCGTGCTGCCGAGCCCGAGGAACCCCATGCCGTGGCGGCGCTTGCGCAGGATCTCCTCGCGCTGCCTCTCGAGCGGCAGCCCGTTGACCTCGACCACGTTGTCGAGCATGCGCGTAAAGACCTTCACCACTTCGCGGTACTCGCCCCAGTCGAATTCGGCGAATTCGGTGAAGGGGTGTTTCACGAAGCGGGTGAGGTTCACCGAGCCGAGCAGACATGAGCCGTAAGGCGGGAGCGGCTGTTCACCACAGTTCCCTGTCACCAGGCCATTGAAGATGAGATTGTTCTGATCGGGTTGTGTTGTATCGAACACCGCCTCGCGGCCAACGTATTCGATGCTCGCAATCGCACTGACAAACTTCTCCCGGTACGTCGAGGAACGCTGCGCTTTCCACTCGCGGTACTTTTCGTTCTTCGCTGCCGTGATAAAGCCAATCTCCTCCATGAAGCGCTCGCGTGACCCGGAACCGATGATCAGCTCGTAATCCGCTTTGCAGTCATAGAGACGCCGCCCCCCTTTGCCATCGGGCAGCAGGCGTTGGCCAGCTTCACGACGCTTGAGAACCCTGCAGAAGATGCCGAGGTTGGTGAGCAGCATCTGTACATCCTTGAGCAGGGACGGCTCGCTCGAGGCCAAGCGGATGCTGCAGTACGCATTCTTGTCATCGCGCTGAACCGTGCCATCGCATTGGAACAGTCCGCGCAGGTAGCCACGCACGCAGTCTTCGTTGCCGCGCCAGATGATCTCCGGCACCCGCTTCTTGGCTTTCGCGGTAATGCCGTAGTGCTCGAGAGCGCGAGCCAGGATCACCGATCTGATATTAAGCTGGTTGCGCTCTGGCACCGCGACCGCAGCGACCTGGTACCGGCGAGCGCTACGTGCCCAGCTTGCGATCAGCGAATTGACCAGGTCGACAACCTCATGCGCGAAATCACGATCCTCTCCCCACAGATCTATCACCGCTGCGTTGTTACCCTTGCCACGGCTGGTGAAATGTCCATCGCCGGTGATGAGTCCCAGCAGCAGGCCGAGCTCTTGATTCCCGCAGCCGCCGAACTGACCTTTACCCGACTGCACCAGCAGCTCATCACCGGGCTTGAGGTCTTTCAGCTTGATTTTGCCGCGCGTGGTGTAGAAATCGTGCCATTCGGTGGCCTTGATCTCGTAGCCATCCGCGGTCACGACACGGTAGACGTCCGCAGACGGCGAGGTCATGAAGACCGGCACTGCCTCGCGCACGGCCACTCCGGGGCCCTCGCCCAAAGCGCGCCTATCGACGGTCGCCTGGATGTCGACCCGCGCGTCGTAGAGATCGCCCATGCGCACCAGACCGTAACGCGTAGCGAGACGAGTATCGGCCGTGACACATGGGTTGGTAGCGCGGATGTTCTCGCACCACCAGTTGTTGTTCATCTCGTTGACGCGGTCAATGAGTATGAAGCCGGGCTCGGCAAAGTCGTAGGTGGACGTCATGATCACGTCCCACACGCGCCGTGCCGGCAGTGTCTTGTACACCTTACAGGCGACGAGTCCCTCCTCGTTGACGACGTAGCCCTCGTGCACCGGCCACTCGCGCCACACGAACCTTGCAGGATCCTTGAGATCGGGCTTGTCCGCCTCGTTCTCCCGCTGCGACAGCGGGAAAGCGAGCTTCCACTCGTGATCCTCGCGCACCGCCTGCATGAACTCGTCGGTGATCAGCAGCGAGAGGTTGAACTGCCGCAGCCGCCCGCTCTCGCGCTTGGCGCGGATGAACTCCATAACGTCCGGATGGCCGACGTCGAACGTGCCCATCTGCGCACCGCGCCGCCCGCCTGCGGAGGAGACGGTGAAACACATCTTGTCGAAGATATCCATGAACGACAGCGGACCGGAGGTGTAGGCACCCGCGCCCGATACGTACGCACCGCGCGGGCGGAGCGTGGAGTACTCATAGCCGATTCCGCTGCCAGCTCTTCAGCGTCAGTCCCGCCTCGTGCACCTTCTTCAGGATGTCGTCCATCGAGTCGTGGATCGTGCCCGAGACCGTGCAGTTGATCGTGGAGGTGGCGGGCTTGTGCTCGAGCGCGCCGGCGTTGGAGGTCACGCGGCCGGCAGGAATCGCCCCGCGGCGCAGTGCCCACAGGAAGCGCTCGTTCCAGTGCTCGCGCACATCCTCGCTCTCGACCGCGGCGAGCGCCTGCGCGACGCGCCTGTAGGTATCGTCCATCGTCCGGTCGATGGGCGTGCCGTCCTTCGCGGTGAGGCGATACTTCTTATCCCAGATATCGAGCGATGCTTCCTGGAAGGGAACGGCATCGATATCCCTGGGATCGATCTTCACGACAGTGTTCATGTAATCCGCGGCGCTCCGAATGTTCTTGACGCCTTACCCAACGGATTGCAGGGAAATCCCAGCCGAAGCGCATGGTGGAGCTATCGAGCCCCCGCGAGCCTGACCGGTACCTGTCTGTCTTTCCGACAGTCAGGTCCCTGAAACCTCCCCCCGACCGCGTGACCCTTTGAATCGCTTCGCACGAACACAAGATCTTGTGTCGGGGTCAAAAGACTAATGACGGTCCCAGGGTGCGTCAAGATTCCTGACCTCATTTTGTAACGTCATTTTTTATGATATTTTTTAATAAGTTATGGCATTATTGGCTGTAACTTTCGCGACATTTTTTCCAGAATTGCCCCTCCGGGCTCGAGGCGGTCAACCTCAATATATTGTGCCCAGGGCAGGCACAGGTTCTGCACAGCCTGCCCACAAAAGACTCACCTCGGGCGCGGCAATAGGAGCCCTCGAGCGTCACCGTGCGCGCTACCGCCGGGCGGCTGATTGGCCCATCGAGCCCGCCCGCGCCGCACCGCCCACTCTGCCTCTTGAAACGCTCAAGGCCGTTCCCACATCGGGAGGTACGTGCGCTCTGCGCCACAAGTTTTCAACCGATTTTTTAACCGCATTTCCAACAGGAGAGTTCTTATGACCATCGTTCGTTACGAGCCCTGGACGCTCGTGAGCCGCTTCCAGCAGCACATCGATCGCGCCCTGGGCGAGGTTGCTGACGGCGCAACCGTCAGCTGGATCCCGCGAGTCGACATTCACGAGGAAGACGAGCGCTTCGTCGTGGTCGCCGATCTGCCGGGCGTCGAAGGCAAGGACATCGAAATCACGGCCGAGAAGGACGTGCTGACGATCAAGGGCGAGCGCCGCGTGGAGAAGAAGTCCTCCAAGGACGGTTTCGAGCGCGTCGAGCGTGCCAGCGGCTCGTTCCTGCGCCGCTTCACGCTCCCCGAGACTGCGGATGCCGAGGCCATCAAGGCGACGCACGTCAACGGGGTGCTGGAAGTCACCATCCCGAAGCGCCCGCAGGAGCAGCCGCGGCGCATTTCGGTGCAGGCCGCCTGAAGCGGTCCGTTCCGGCAGGCCGGTAACGCCGGCCCGTTCAGGCAGACCGGTAACACGCGTCGCGTGTTACCGGTCTGTTCCCAGGCGCTTAGGGCTAGAATTCCCAAAGCATGAGACGCGCTCAGGTTGCCTGGTGGCTGATCGCGGCGCTGGCCGCCGCAGCGCTGCCCGCTGCCATGCCTCCGGCGGTCGGCGAAACACCGGTGCCGACACTGGCGCCGATGATCAAGAAGGTGTCCCCGGCGGTGGTGAACATCGCTACGCGCGGCACCATTCGCGAGCGCGGCCCGCAAAACCCGCTGCTCGATGATCCCTTCTTCCGTCGCTTCTTCGACGTGCCCCCGGACGCCGGGCCGCGCGAGCGGCCGTTCCAGAGCGCGGGCTCGGGCGTCATCTTCGACGCCAAGAGCGGCTACATCGTCACCAATGCGCACGTGGTGGAGAACGCCAGCGAGATCACCGTCACCCTGCAGGACGGGCGCGACCTGAAGGCCGACGTGGTCGGCAGCGATGCGCCCTCCGATGTCGCGGTCCTGAAGGTGAAGCCGGACGGGCTGTCGCAGATCACCCTCGGTGACTCCGCCAAGGTCGAGGTGGGCGATTTCGTGGTGGCCATCGGCAACCCCTTCGGCCTGCAGCACACGGTGACCTCGGGGATCATCAGCGGCCTGTCGCGCTCGGGGATCAACCCGGACGGCTACGAGGATTTCATCCAGACCGATGCCTCCATCAATCCCGGCAACTCCGGCGGCGCGCTGGTCAACCTGCGCGGTGAGCTGATCGGCATCAACACCGCCATTCTCTCGCGCAGCGGCGGCAACATCGGCATCGGCTTCGCCATCCCGGTGAACATGGCGCACGGGGTGATGGAGCAGCTGATCAGGTACGGCTCGGTCAAGCGTGGCCAGCTCGGGGTGAGCATGTACACCGTCACCCCGGATATTGCGCATTCTCTGGGGCTCCCCAGCGCGGTCGGAGCGCTGGTGTCGCAGGTGGTGGAAGGCTCGCCCGCCGACAAGGCCGGCATCCGCACCGGCGATGTGATCACCGCGGTCAACGGGCAGCCGGTCAAATCCAACAGCGAGCTGCGCAACACCATCGGATTGCTGCGGGTCGGTGACAAGGTCGACATCGGCCTGATGCGCGACGGCAAGCCGCTGCGCGTGACGGCGGTGATCGCCGACACCACCCTCGAGCTCACCGGCGGACCTGCGGCCATTCACAAGGGTTTCGAGGGCGCGACACTCGCGGATGCAGCCGACGCCGGCGGCACGCTGGTGCGCAGCGTCGAGCCGGGCAGCGCCGCTGCGCAGGCCGGCCTGCGGGCGGATGACGTCATCGTCGGCGCCAATCGCGGCCGTGTAGGGAATATGCGCGAGCTGCGCGAGCGCGCCCGGGGCGCGGCGGTGCTGGTGCTGGAAGTGCGCCGCGGCAATACGGTTCTGCTCATCCCGCTGCGTTGACGGCGCACCGCGCCGGGCGGAAGGGGACTCAAGTGATCGTCTGTGTGCTCGGAGGCAGCGGATTCGTCGGCACGGAGCTGGTGACGCGGCTGGTCTACGCCGGCCACTGGGTACGGGTGCCGACGCGCAATCTGCGCCACGCCGAGCGCCTGCGCGTGCTCGACACGGCGGAGCTGCGCCTCGCAAACGTGCACGAGCCGCGCATCCTGAGCCAGCTGTTCGCCAACTGCGACGCGGTCATCAACCTCATTGGCATCCTCAACCCGCACCGCGGTGCGAGCTTCGAGGCCGTGCACACCGTGCTCGCCGCCAAGGTCATGGCCGCCGCGCGCACTGCCGGCGTGCGCCGCCTGCTGCAGATGAGCGCACTCGGCGCCGACGAGCACGCGCCGAGCCGCTACCTGCGCTCCAAGGGCGCCGCCGAGGCGCAGCTGCGCGCCTCACACGCGGATTCCTCGCCGGCCGTCAGCATCTTCCGGCCGTCGGTGATCTTCGGGGCCGACGATTCTCTCACCAACCGTTTCGCCGCCTTGCTGCGCCTGAGCGCCGGCTGGCTGCCGCTGGCGCGCGCCCGGACGCGCTTCGCGCCGATCTGGGTATTCGACGTAGCGCAGGCCTTCGTGCACGCGCTCGGCACGCCGGCGAGCTCACGCGCCACCTACGAGCTGTGCGGACCTGAAGTGATGACACTGGAAGAGATCGTGCGCCTCACCGCGCGCGTGGCGGGACTCCCCTGCCACATCGTGCCGCTGCCGGACGTCATCGCGCGCCTGCAGGGCATGGCGATGGGCCTGCTGCCCGGCAAGCCTTTCTCCCTCGACAACTTCCGCTCGCTCACGATCGACAGCGTGTGCCGCGAGAACGGCTGCGCCGCGCTCGGCATCGTCCCTGCACCGATGCTCGCAGTGCTGCCGGGGTATCTCGGCCCGCGCCCGGAGGGTGTGCTCGCCTAGCGGGTTCGGCCCGCGTCAGTCGGCGGTCGCGCCCGCTGTGCCACACAAGCGCGCATGCCGCTCGGCGCGCGGCTGCGTCGCCAGCTCGCGCACGGCGGCGTAGAAGCGCGGCAGGTCGTTGCCCTGCTCCTGCAGCACCCGCATGAAGCCGGGCACGCAGTCGTAGTACGTCGCTACCGCGGCGAGGCGCGCGTTGTTCAGCCCCGAGGCCAGCCACTCTTCATACAGCGGCAGACCTAAGCCCGCGCGCTGCTCGAGCGCGCGGATATCGGCCATCAGAGTGTTGAAGATCTCCGCTTTGCGCTCGCGCATCTCCTCGCGCGGCAGACCCGAGGCGTACAGGCGCGCAAGCCGTGCGCGGGCGCCTGCCAGCAGGGCTACGAATTTCTCATCGAGCGCCTGCTCCTGGCGAAATGCCCGCATGCGCTGCGCCTCTCCCTGGTGCGCGAGCCAGCGCTCGAGCCCGACATCCTCGACCGTGGTAGCGAACGCCTCGTTGAACTCGGAGTCATCGCGCACGTACAGCAGCTGGTGCGCGAGCTCGTGGAAGATGGTGGCGGCGAGGTCGTCGTCATCGTAGCGCAGCATGCTCGAGAGCACCGGATCGGCGAACCTGCCGAGCGTCGAGTAGGCGGGCACGCCGTCGATGGCGACGTCGAAGCCGCGTACCGCGAGAGAAGCCGCGAAGTCGCGCGCGCGCTGCTCGCGGAAGTAGCCGCGGTAGGCGACGCAACCTGCGATCGGGAAACACCAGCGCTTAGGTGCGACCGAGAACTCCGGCGCCGCAACCACGTTCCACACCACGTACGGGCGGCCGATGTCGGCGTAGCTGCGGTAGCTCTTGTTGTCGGGCAGACCCAGCTCGTGCGCGGCGAATTCGCGCGCCGCCTGCACCTGCGTGAGGCGCGCGCGCAGCTCGGGCGGAGTGTGCGGGTCGGCGAGCAGCCGCTGGATCGGCACGCGCTCGTGCAGCACGTGCCATTCCCCATCTGCGGCCTGCAGCAGGTACGGCGTGCCGCAACCCGCAAGCAACATGCACGCCGCGGCGAGCGTGAGCACGCACGCGGCGCGCCCTGCGCGCGCGGCAACACCTGCCGCCGCCGCGCCCCCTGCGGGCGTCTCGGTTAACATGCACACCATGCGAGTCTACTTGGTCGGCGGCGCGGTACGGGACCGTCTTCTCGGTCTGCCGGTGCGCGAGCGCGACTGGGTCGTGGTCGGTGCACAACCGCAGGAGCTCGAGCGCGCCGGCTACCAGGCGGTGGGACGCGACTTTCCGGTGTTCCTGCATCCGCAGACCCACGAGGAGTACGCGCTCGCGCGGCGCGAGCGCAAGGTGGCCCCCGGCTACCGCGGCTTCACCACGCAGTTCTCGGCCGACGTGACGCTCGAGGAGGACCTCAAGCGCCGCGACCTCACCATCAATGCCATGGCCGAGAGCGAGGGCGGCGAGATCATCGATCCGTACGGCGGGCAGGCAGACCTCGCGGCACGGCGGCTGCGACACGTAGCGGAGGCTTTCGTCGAGGACCCGGTGCGGATCCTGCGCGTGGCGCGCTTCGCCGCGCGCTTTGCAGCGCTCGGCTTTCGCGTCGCGCCGGAAACGCTGGCACTGATGCGGCGCATGACGGCGGCCGGCGAGGCGCAGGCGCTGGTGCCGGAGCGCGTGTGGCAGGAGACCGAGCGGGCACTCGGCGAGGCGCAGCCGCAGGTATTCTTCGAGACACTGCGCGAGTGCGGCGCGCTCGCGGTGATCTTTGCGGAGATCGATGCGCTCTACGGGGTGCCGCAGCCGCCGCGCTGGCATCCGGAGATCGATACCGGCGTGCACGTGATGCTGGCACTGGCTTGCGCGGCGACGCTCGGCGCCCCCGGCGCGGTGCGCTTTGCGGTGCTCACCCACGATCTGGGCAAGGCACGCACGCCGCGCGAGCACTGGCCGAGTCATCACGGCCACGAGGAGCTGGGTGTGCCGCTGATCGAGGCGCTGTGCGATCGCCTCAAGGTGCCCAACACCCATCGCGAGCTCGCGATCCTCGCCGCCCGTTACCACACCCTGGTACATCGCGCCGCGGAGCTGAAACCGGCCACGCTGCTCGGCCTGCTCGAGAACTGCGACGCCCTTCGCCGCCCCGAGCGCTTCGCGCAGCTGCTGCTGGCGTGCGAGGCGGACGCCCGCGGCCGCACCGGCCGGGAGCAGGAGCCCTATCCCCAGGCCGCGTACCTCCAGGGCGCGCTCGCCGCCGCCGCGGCGGCAGCCCTGACCGAGGAGGAACGGCGGGGCCTGTCAGGAGCTGCGATCGGGGAAGCCGTGCGCCGGCGCCGGCTTGCTGCCATCACCGCGCTGCGCACGGCCGCTCAATAGCCTGCGCGCTGCAACAGCGCGACCGCCGCTGACGCCGCCAGGCAGTAGATTCCGAAAAGGTACCACCGCCCGCCCTCGAGCCAGCGGCTGAGCCACCGCAGCGCAAGCAGCCCGGCGAGAAACGCGACCACCGCCCCGAGCACACTCATGAGCCCGACCGAGGCCAGATCGGCCGTGCCCTGCAGCCGCGCGGCCTGCACCAGGCGCAGCACCTCGCGCGCCACCACCGGCGGAGTCAACACCACGGCGAGTGCGAAGCTGAAGGCCTCTGCGCGCGACTTCGCCACGCCCAGCAGCATCGCGACGGAGATGGTCGCTCCCGAGCGCGAGAAGCCGCGAAACGGCAGGCACAGCCCCTGGACCGTGCCGATCACTCCCGCGCGCTTCGCGTTCAGATCATTCGCCGCCGTCAGCGCTGCCGTGGGATGGCGGTTACCGAAAACGCCCGCGATCACGATGAGGACGCCGGCGGCGGCGAGCGCGGGAGCGATGAATTCCAGGTGGCTGAAGAGGTCTTCGATCTGCGCGTGCGGCACGCCGCGCAACACGGTGCGCTCGATGACCATCACGATGCCCTCACCGATCACCGCCGTGCAGGCGGTCGCGATCACGACCAGCACCGCAATGCTCCTGAAGGCCGCGGTGCTTTGAAAATAGCTGCCGCGCCACTGCGGCCAGAAATACACGATTACCGCGAACATGGTTCCGGTGTGCAGCATGACGAGCAGCAGCGTCATGGGGGGCGATGACGGATCGAGGCCCAGGAGCTTCTCGGCCACGACGACATGGGCGGAGCTCGACACCGGCAGCAGCTCGGCCAGGCCCTGCACGATCGCGAGAATGATCACTTTCAGTGGCGACATCAGCTGATTCCTTGAGGTGTCATAACAAGTCTCGCAGGTCCTGCACCGCAAAGCCGGCAAGTGGCGCGTCGTAATCGCGGCTGAGCGCCATCGCCTTGAACGCCTCGCCCATCTCCTCGGGCATCATGAGGCGGCGTGCCTCACCGGCCAGGCGCGCGCGCGCGACGCCGTCCGCTGTCGCGGCCACCAGACCCTCGATGCCAAGCGCCAGCAGGAACGCCGCCTGGGTCGCAAAGCCGCTCACCTGCAGCCCCGCCGCGCATGCCGCCTGCGCGATGCGCGTAAAGTCGACCCACGCGGTGATGTCCTGCACGCCGACGTTGATGAACGGATCGTCGTGCGCACGCTGTCTGAAATGACAGCGCAGCGTGCCGCGGGCGCGCTGCGGATGATAGTAGTGGCGCCGCGGCAGGCCGTAGTCGCACACCAGGAGCACGCCGCGCTCGAGGCAGTCAGCCAGCGATGCGATCCAGGGCCCAGTGCGCAGACACACCTCCGAGGTGTAGCCATGAGGCAAAGGCGCGGGCAACGCCGCAATGATCTGCGCGCACGCCTGCGCGAGGGTGGCATCGGGGAGCACGCGCTGCTCGCGAAAGCCGACCTGCGCAGCGGCGCTGCCGGCGCCCTCGCAGCTATCGGCGAGGGCGACGCCGATCTCTCTTAAACCCTCCTCGCCCCAGCTCACGCGCCGGCACGGCAAAGCGTCCGCCACTTCGTTGGCGAGCACCAGGCCGCGCAGCGCCCGCTCGGGAAGCCGCTCGAGCCACACGATCCGCTCACGCAGCGTCTGCGGCAACCGGGCGAGGCGCTCGCGCTGGCGGGTGGCGAGATCGGCGCTGACCTCGAGAATCGCGTAGCGCTGCGGCAGCACGCCGAGGACGGCGAGCTCGCTGAGCAGCGCCGCCGCCAGCGAGCCGGTGCCGGCGCCGAGCTCGAGGATCTCCCCGCCGGTGGCGCGCAGCACTTCGGCGCACTGGCGCGCAACGCAACGGCTGAAGAGCGCCGACACCTCCGGGGCGGTGATGAAATCGCCTCCGGGGCCGATCTTGACGCTCCCGGCGCTGTAGTAGCCCAACCCCGGCGCGTAGAGCGCCAGGTCCATGAAGCGCTCGAAGGACAGCCAGCCGCCCGCAGCACTGAGCTCGGTGCGAATGAGGCCGGCGAGGGCCTCGCTGTGGCGCCGTTCCGGCGGGGTGAGCGGCGGCAGCATTGAGCGCGCGGCCGATGCGGTCATAATCGCGCCCTATGGCGCACGAACCTACGGCAGAGGCTCCCCACCCCGCCGCAGCGGGCGCACTCGCAGGCAAGACCGCGCTCGTCACCGGCGCGGCGCGGCGTGTGGGCGCTGCCATCGCCCGCGGCCTGCATGGCGCCGGTGCCAGCGTGCTGCTGCACTACCGCAGCTCCGGCGACGATGCCGCGCGGCTTGCGGCGGAGCTGAACCAGACACGTTCCGGCTCGGCCGCGACCGCGGAATGCGATCTGCTGCGCGTGGCAGAGCTGCCCGAGCTGGTGGCCGAGGCCGCGCGCGTGTTCGGCGGGCTCGACATCCTGGTGAACAACGCCTCGACCTTCTATCCGACGCCCGTCGGAGACATCGGCGAGATCGACTGGGAGGATCTGATCGGCACCAACCTCAAGGCGCCGTTGTTTCTCGCCCAGGCCGCCGCCCCGCTGCTGCACGCGCGCCAGGGACTCATCATCAATCTCGCCGACATCCACGGCACGCGGCCGCTGCGGCGTTACCCGGTGTACAGCCTCGCCAAGGCAGGCGTGATCATGCTGACGAAATGCCTCGCCCGCGAGCTCGGCCCGCAGGTACGCGTGAATGCGGTGGCGCCGGGCCCGGTCATGTGGCCCGAGGACGGGCTGGACGAGGCGCTGCGGGCGCGCATCATCAGCGGCACGGCGCTCAAGCGCGCGGGCAGCGCTGCAGACGTGGCGCGCGCCTGCGTGTTTTTCGCCACCGAGGCGCCGTACGTCACCGGCCAGGTGCTGGCGGTGGATGGCGGCCGCAGTATCGGGTGGTAACATCGCGCTGCGGACAGAATAATTCCAATGACTCACGACGTCTTCCTCAGCTATGCGGCCGCGGACAAGACCACCGCGCAGGCTGTCGTAACGGGCCTCGAAAGCCACGGCGTGCGCTGCTGGATGGCGCCGCGCGACATACCCGCAGGGTCGGAATACGGCGAGCAGATCATCGAGGCCGTCAAGGGCTGCCGCCTGTTCGTGGTGATCTTCTCCGCGAGCGCCAACGCCTCCCCGCACGTGCGCCGCGAGGTCGAGCGCGCGGTCTCGGCGGAGAAGACCATCGTTCCCTTCCGCGTCGAGGACGTCGAGCCCACCGGAGCCATGGAATACGCGCTCGGCAATACCCATTGGCTCGATGCGTTCACCCCTCCCATGGGACCCCACATCGCGACTCTCGTGGCAACGGCGCGGCGCATGCTCGGCACGGGGACCGCCCGTGAGGCAGACGCAGGCCCTGTTCCCACCGGCGCGGCCCGGCCGTCGATCGTCGTGCTGCCGTTCAACAACATGAGCGGCGACCCGGAGCAGGAGTACTTCAGCGACGGCATCACTGAGGACATCATCACCGATCTCTCCAAGGTGTCAGGTCTTTTTGTAGTCGCGCGCAACACGGCCTTCACTTACAAGGGCAAGAAACTCAAGATCCAGGAGATCTGCCAGGACCTCGGCGTCAAGTTCGTACTGGAAGGAAGCGTCCGCAAGGCGGGGGCCCGCGTTCGCGTGACCGGGCAGCTCATCGACGGCAAGGACGGGGGGCATCTCTGGGCCGACCGCTACGACCGCGACCTCACCGACATCTTCGCGATCCAGGACGAGATCACGCACGCGATCGTCGAGCAGCTGAAAGTGAAGCTGCTGCCGCAGGAGAAGAAGTCGATCGCCCAGGCTCAGACCGACAACGTCGAAGCGTACACCTACTACTTGAGGGGCCGGCAGTTCTTTCACCAGCACTCGAAGGCCTATTACCTGATGGCGCAGGCGCATGTTCGCCAAGGCCGTCGAGCTTGACCCGATGTACGCGCGCGCGTATGCCGGCATCGCCGACTGCGATTCGTTGCTGTTCGTTCACTATCACGCCGACGTTGCGCTCGACAGCATCCTTGCCACCAGCGCCCGCGCGCTGGAGCTCGAGGCGGGCCTCGCCGAAGCGCACGCCTCCCGCGCGCTGGCCTTGTCGCTGGTCAAGCGGAACGAAGAGGCAACGGCGGAGTTCGAGCGGGCCATCCGCCTCGATCCGAACTCGTTCGAGGCGCATTATTTCTACGCGCGTGCCTGCTTCACCGAGAACAAGCTGGAGCGCGCGGCCGAGCTCTTCGAGCGTGCCGCCGAGATCAGGCCCGACGACTATCAGGCGCCTGCCATCGTGATGGCGGTCTACCGGGCGCTCGGCCGCGACGCGGGAGATCAAGGCGGCCGCACTCAAAGCCCTCGAGCGCGCCGAGAAAGAACTGACGCTGCGTCCCGAGAACCCGCGTCCGGCCTATCTCGGCGCGAATTGCCTGATCGAGCTCGGCGAGCCGGAGCGCGCCCGGGAATGGCTGTCGCGGGCGATGGCCATCGACCCGGACGACGGCATGACGCAGTACAACGTGGCCTGCGCGTACTGCAAGCTGGGCGAACTCGAACCGGCCTTCGACCTGCTGGAGAAGGTGCTGCCGGCCGCGAGCGACTGGATGAAGTCCTGGATCAAGTACGACTCGGATTTCGACGCCCTGCGCGCCCTCCCCCGTTACCAGAAGATACTGAAGTTGATTCAGTAACGGTGGACGCACCACGCGGGCGTTGTCGCCCGTGTCCCGCTACCGCCGCACCGGCTCGAGCGGGTGCGCGGAAGCGTCGAAGCGCTGCCACAGCTCGGCGATGCTGCAGTGTTCGGTCGGATGCATCACCTGCGGCGCAAGCGCCGCGAGCGGACCGAGCATGTAGGCGCGCGTGAGCAACTCCGGCCGCGGCAGCGTCAGCCCGGGCTCGTCGCACACGAGATCACCGTACAGGAGGAGATCCAGATCGAGCGCGGGCGGTGAGCCGGCGCCCTTACCCTCGCGCACGCGCCCGCAGCGGCTCTCGATCGCCCGCAGCCGCGCCTGCACTTCGCGCACCGGCAGCGCGGTGCTGAACCCGGCGGCAAGATTGATGAAGTCGGCACCGAGCGCACCGGCGGCGCGGTTGCGGTACCAGGGCGAGAAGCGCACGCCGGGAAACTCGCGCGCGAGCTCGCGCGCGGCGCAGGCCAGATGGCGCTCGGGCGCGACATTGCTGCCCGCGGCGAGGTAGACCTCGGGCACTGATCAGCTCCCCGGCGCAAGCTCGGCGCGCGAGCGCTCCAGCGTGACGCCGACATCGCGCGAATGGCGGAACGCCCCGGGCTTGCTGAGGGAGATGCGCACCCATTCGAGGCCGAACTCCTCGAGCACCACCCTCGCCAGGCGCTCGGCGAGCGTCTCGATGAGGTGGCATTCGGAGGCCTCGATGAACGCCAGCACGCGCTTGACGACTTTGCGGTAGTCGAGCGTGTCAGCCACCTCGTCGGTGAGCGCCGCCCGACGGCAGTCGGCCGAGAGCTCCAGGTCCACGACCACCGTCTGCTTGACGCGCCGCTCCCAGTCGATGAAGCCGATGACGCACTCGGTCGTCAGCCCGTGCACGAAGATGCGGTCACCGCAATAGCGGACTTGGCTCATGGCGCAGGCTGTTCTGAGGCTGAAAGGGTTCTCACGCCGCCACCGGCGGCAGTGACTCGAGCGGCCATTGCGCGCGCGCCTCGATGGCGAGCCCGTCGTGCTGGCCGGCGGCGAGACGCGCGAGCCCGGCCACGGCAATCATGCCGGCATTGTCGGTGCAGAACTCGAAGCGCGGATAGTACACGCGGCCGCCTTGGCGGCCGACGGCCGCGTCGAGCCGCTCGCGCAGCGCGCGGTTGGCGGCCACGCCGCCCGAGACCACCAGCACGCTCAAGCCCGTGTACTGCAGCGCGCGCAGCGCCTTGGCGGTGAGCGTCTCGACGATCGCCTCCTGCACCGCGTACGCGAGGTCTGCGCACTCCTGTGCATCGGGCGGGCGGGCGCGCACCGCGTGCAGCACCGCGGTCTTCAGCCCCGAGAAGCTGAACTCGAGCCCGGCGCGATCGAGCATCGGCCGCGGGAAAGAGAAGGCGCCGGCGGTGCCGCGCGCGGCGAGCTCGGCGAGCTGCGGACCGCCGGGGTAAGGCAGACCCAAGAGCTTGGCGCTCTTGTCGAAGGCCTCACCGGCGGCATCGTCGCGCGTCTGCCCGAGGAGGCGGTAAGCGCCGACGCCCGACACCTCGATCAGCATGGTGTGTCCGCCCGATACCAGCAGCGCCACGTGTGGAAATGGCGGCGGATCGCTCTCCAGCAGCGGCGCCAGCAGATGCCCCTCGAGGTGGTGCACGCCGATGGCCGGCACGCCCCAGGCGTACGCGAGAGCGCGCGCGAGTGAGGCGCCCGTCAGCAGCGCGCCGATCAGCCCGGGGCCGGCGGTGTAGGCGACGCCGGTGAGCTGTTGCGGCGAGGTCGCCGCGCGCTCGAGCGCGCGGCGTACCAGCGGCAGCAGCCGCCGCACGTGATCGCGCGCGGCGAGCTCGGGCACCACGCCGCCGTAGGCGCGGTGTAGCTCGATCTGGCTGAACAGCTCGTGCGCAAGGAGCCCGGCGCCGCTGTCGAGCACCGCGGCCGCACTCTCGTCGCAGGAGGATTCCAGCGCCAGCACCCGCATGGTGCGAATCTTAGTGCATGCCTTGCAGCCTCTGGAGGCCGCGATGCGGGCGGGGCGCTTTGCGCTTTTGCCTTTGCCCGGCCCCTCCTTTAGAATCCCCCGCCCCCGTGTGGCCGCCCACGGCGTGCGGGCGCGCCGGCCGGGGCTTGATTTCCAATTGCGATCAATGACTTGAGGTTTCGATGCCGAGCGTTCGTGTTCGTGAGAACGAGTACTTCGATGCCGCCCTGCGGCGTTTCAAACGCGCCTGCGAGAAGGCCGGCATTCTCACCGAGCTGCGCCGGCGCGAGTTCTACGAGAAGCCCACGCAGGAGCGCAAGCGCAAGAAGGCCGCCGCCATCAAGCGCCACATGAAGCGCGTCTCCCGCGACGGCATGCGCAGCTCCCGCTAGGGACTTCCGCGCGCCATGGCGCTGAAGGATCGCATCACCGAAGACATGAAGAGTGCGATGCGGGCCGGCGAGAAAGAGCGGCTCGGCGCGATCCGCCTCGCGCTCGCCGCGATCAAGCAGCGCGAGATCGACGAGCGCATCACGCTCGATGACGGCCAGGTGCTCAGCGTTCTCGAGAAGATGATCAAGCAGCGGCGCGAGGCCATCACCCAGTTCGAAAGCGGCGGCCGCGCGGATCTGGTGGCCAAGGAAAGCGCGGAAATCAAGGTGCTGCAGCAATACCTGCCCGCGCCCCTCAGCGATGCGGAGATCGAGGCGCTGATCGCGGAAGCCGTCGCTGCGACGGGTGCCGCCTCCATGAAGGACATGGGCAAGGTGATGGCGGCGGTGAAGCCGAAGGCGCAGGGTCGCACCGATATGGGTGCACTGAGCGCGCGCATCAAGCAGAGACTCAGCAGCTAGATTTCGGTCAAGGGGCGCGGCACCTTGGGACGCATCCCCCAGAATTTCATCGACGAGCTCATCGCCCGCGCCGACATCGTGGAGATCATCGGCGCGCGCGTGCAGCTGAAGAAGTCAGGCCGCGAGTACAAGGCCTGCTGCCCGTTCCACGCCGAGAAGACTCCCTCCTTCTGGGTCAGTCCCGACAAGCAGTTCTATCACTGCTTCGGCTGCGGCAAGCACGGCACGGTGCTCGGCTTTCTCATGGACCACGATCACATGGCCTTCCCCGAGGCGGTGGAGGAGCTCGCCACGCGCCTGGGGTTGGAGGTGCCGCGCGAGGCGCTCGCCGCCAGCGGTGCGCGCCGTGCCGATGAGCCGCTGTACGAGCTGATGGCACGCGTGGCGCGCTTCTACACGGAGAGCCTCGCGCACGAGCCGCGCGCCCGCGACTACGTGGCGAAGCGCGGCCTCACGCCCGAAACGCTCGAGCGCTTCGCGATCGGCTACGCGCCGAACTCCTGGAACGAGCTGCTGCGGCGCTGCGGCGCCGACGACGCCGAGCGCAAGCGCCTCACGGATGCGGGTCTGATCGTCGAGCGCGCTCAGCTGCAGGGCGGCGAGCGCTACTACGACCGCTTCCGCGACCGCATCATGTTCCCCATCCGCGATGCGCGCGGCCGCGTGATCGCCTTCGGCGGACGCATCATCGATGCGGGCGAACCGAAGTACCTGAACTCGCCCGAGACCGTGCTGTTTCACAAGGGCCGCGAGCTGTACGGGTTGTACGAGACGCGCCGCGCACGTCCCAACCTCTCGCGCCTCATCGTCGTCGAAGGCTATATGGACACCGTGCGGCTGCACCAGGCGGGCCTCGATTACGCGGTGGCCACGCTCGGCACGGCCACGACACCCGAGCACTTGCGGCGCCTGTTTCGCCTGGTGGCCACGGTGGTGTTCGCCTTCGACGGCGATCGCGCCGGCCGCGCGGCCGCGTGGCGGGCGCTGCAGCAGGCACTGCCCGAGGCGCGCGAGGGGCGCGAGATCCGCTTCCTGTTTCTGCCCCAGGGTCACGATCCGGACACGCTGGTCGGCGCCGAGGGGCGTGCGGCGTTCGAGGAGCGCTTAAGCGAGGCCGTGCCGCTGTCGGAGTACCTGGTGCGCGAGCTCTCGGGCTCAAGCGATCTGACCTCCGCCGACGGGCGCGCGCACTTTGCGGAGGCTGCGCGGCCGCTGTTTGCGAAGGTGCCCGAGGGCGTCTACCGCGAGCTGCTGCTCGAGCGGCTGGCGCAGGTGGTGGGCCTCGGTGCTGCGCGACTGCTGCAGCTGTGGGCGCAGCCGCGCGCGGGTGCACCGGCCGCCACACTGCCCGCTGCGCCACGCGCCGCCCGCAGAGGCGGCGCGCCGCGTGGCGGCGGGCGCGGCAGCCTTGTGCGCCAGGCGATCGTGCGGCTGCTGCACTACCCCGCCATCGCCACGGAAGTGACGCTCGCCGAGCGCGCCGGACTCGATGCAAGCGAGGAGCCCGGGGTGGCGCTGCTGCGCGAGCTGCTCGATAACCTGCGCGAGCAGCCCGCGCAGATTGCCGCGCAGGTGATCGAGCGCTGGGCCGGGCGCGAAGGGGGCGAGGCGCTGCAGAAACTCCTCGAGCGCGAGGAAGTCATTACAGAGCGGGAAGCCGCCGCGGGCGAGCTGCGGGCAGCGCTCGTGAGGCTTGCGGACCAGGCGGCCGGGCGGCGGCTCGAGGCGCTGGAGGCCAAAAGCCGGGCCGGCAGCTTGGCCGGCAATGAACTTGAGGAATTTCAACGACTTATTATGAAGATGAGCAGCCGCGAGGCCCGCGGCCCCTAAATCGATTTGGTGATTGGTCGGTTGTCCAATAAAATTGCCCGCTTTGCCTTTTACGCCCCTTGAGCCGCCCGCCTCCGGCAGCACATAGGGGATACCGAGCCCGCAGCGCGCCCCAGCACATGACACGCAAGCACAAGCCCCAGACTGCACACAAGAAGCGCCCCACCACCGAAGCCCGAAAACCGGTGAGATCGGCCGCCGCCGAGAAGACGGTTACGGCCGTGGCGGGCTTGCGCGAGAGGGACCGCGGCAAGGGTGCCGCCGCCGCGAGCAGGAAAGCGGCGCCGCCGGTCCGTGCACCGGTGGCGCAGGTGAAGGTGAACGACAGTGCGCGCGCTGCGGACGCCAGGACCGCCGGCAAGCACGGCGCCGAGCGCCGTCCGCTCGGTATCGAGCGGCGCGTGCCGGTCATGCCGGAGGATCGCCAGTCGCAGCTGAAGCTGCTGATCGCGCGCGGCAAGGAGCAGGGCTACCTCACCTACGCGCAGGTGAACGACCACCTGCCCTCCGAGATCGTCGACCCGGAGCAGATCGAAGACATCGTCAACACCATCAACGACATGGGCATCCCGGTGTACGAGAAGGCACCGGATACCGAGTCGCTGCTCGCCACCGAGCCGTCGGCGCCCGCCGATGAGGAAGCGATCGAGGAGGCGGCCGCGGCGCTCGCGGCGCTCGATGCCGAGCTCGGCCGCACCACCGACCCGGTGCGCATGTACATGCGCGAGATGGGCACGGTGGAGCTGCTCACCCGCGAGGGCGAGATCCGCATCGCCAAGCGCATCGAGGAAGGCCTCGATGCGGTGCGCAGCGCGCTCGCGCTCTACCCGCCGACCCATGACTTTCTGCTGAGGACCTACGAGCCGGTGAAGTCCGGTCAGGCGCGCCTGGTGGACGTGATCGTCGGCTTCATCGACCCGAACGCGCCGGACGTCATCGCGCAGCCGCAGAACCCCACCAAGGTCGAAGTGGTCGCAGCCGACGAGAAGGCCGACGACGACGAGGAAGGCGAGGAGGACGGCGACAGCGAAGAGGAGGCGGTCGTCGACACCGGGCCGGATCCCCTCGAGGCGGCCTCGCGCTTCGCCTCCATCGCCAAGATCTACGCCCAGGTGCTCGGCTCGATCGCCAAGCTCGGCGCCCGCGATCCGAAGACGCTGCGCCAGCGCAAGCGCCTGGCGGACGAATTCATGGAGCTGCGCCTCTCGCCGCGCATGTTCGATGCGCTGATCCTCAACCTGCGCACGCACGTGGCCGAGGTGCGCCAGCTCGAGAAGGAGATCATGGTCATCGCGGTGCGCGACGCCGGCATGCCGCGTAAGGACTTCATCGCCTCGTTCCCGAAGAACGAGACCAACCCGCGCTGGCTCGGCAAGCACGTCAAGAGCGGCAAGAAGTACTCCGCCCCGCTCGCGCGCTTCAAGGACGAGATCGAGCGGCGGCAGAAGAAGCTCGAGCAGCTCGAGGGCCTCTATCACCTCACCATCAACGACATCAAGGAAGTAAACCGTGAAGTCTCGATCGGCGAGGCCAAGGCACGCCGCGCGAAGAAGGAGATGGTCGAGGCGAACCTGCGCCTGGTGATTTCCATCGCCAAGAAATACACCAACCGCGGACTGCAGTTCCTCGACCTCATCCAGGAAGGCAACATCGGGCTGATGAAGGCGGTCGACAAGTTCGAATACCGCCGCGGCTACAAGTTCAGCACCTACGCGACCTGGTGGATCCGCCAGGCCATCACCCGCTCGATCGCCGACCAGGCGCGCACCATCCGCATCCCGGTGCACATGATCGAGACCATCAACAAGCTGAACCGCATCTCGCGGCAGATGCTGCAGGAGATGGGCCGCGAGCCCACCCCCGAGGAGCTGGCCGTGCGCATGGAGATGCCCGAGGACAAGGTGCGCAAGGTACTCAAGATCGCCAAGGAGCCGATCTCGATGGAGACGCCCATCGGCGACGACGAGGACTCGCACCTCGGGGACTTCATCGAGGATACCTCGGTCTCCTCGCCCATCGACCAGGCGACCATGGAGTCGCTGCGCGAGACGACGCACTCGGTGCTGGCGCAGCTCACCCCGCGCGAGGCCAAGGTGCTGCGCATGCGCTTCGGCATCGACATGAACACCGATCACACGCTGGAAGAAGTCGGCAAGCAGTTCGACGTCACGCGCGAGCGCATCCGCCAGATCGAGGCCAAGGCGCTGCGCAAGCTGCGCCATCCGAGCCGCAGCGAGCAGCTGCGCAGCTTTCTGATGGACGACTGAAGCGCGCCCGGCGCGCTGCCCGAGAAGCGCAAGGCCCGGCGTTGGTGACAACGCCGGGCCTTTTTTCATCCGCGGACGAGGCCTAGATTCCGGCCTTGCCGAGCGCGTCGATGAGCTGCCGCAGGGCTTCGGCGAGCCCGGGGTGCCCGGCTTCGAACTTCACCGCGAGCGACTCGAGCCTTGGGGCGTGCGCGGCTGCGGCCGGCGTGGGCGACGTAGCCGCCGTCGCCGCGCCGCCCATGCCGAGCGCACGCTCGATATCGCGCATCAGCGTGCCGAGCAGCTGGCGCGATTCGCCATCGAGCGAGCCGCTCGCCGCCAGGCGCTGGTGCACCCGGGCGAGCAGCTCCCGCAGGCTCTCCTGTGTCATTGCCTGCCCGCCGGTAGCGTCAACTCGCGGCGCCGAACGTGGAGCCCGGCGCTGTGGAGGCGCCCGCGTCGGCGTCGGCGCCCAGCAGGTCCTTCCAGGTATGCTCGCGCCCGAGTCGCTTGCCCTTCTCCGTCAGCTTGAGCCCCGCGGGCGAGAGCGTGACCATGTAGGGCTTGCCATCCACGTCGATCTCGCGCTTCAGCAACTTGTTGAGTTTGGTAGCCATCGCGTCCTCTCGCAAAACCGCTGCACGTGGCGCCGATGGTAACAGTCAAATGGCTGGCGTCCACCTAAGGGCGGGTGCGGCCCATGCTGCAGCGCTACTTGACCAGCCCCTCGGCCGTGCGCGCCTCGATGACGTTCGGGCGCTCACCGATACGCTCCACGTAACGCTTCAGCTGCGGCCATTTGCCGATGTCGAAGTCGACATGGGCGCCCCAGCTGAGCACAGTGAACAGATAAGGGTCGGCGACAGTGTATTGCTCGCCCATCAGGAAGCGGTTCGATCCCATGGTGCGCTGCAGGTACTCGAGGCGCGCGCTGAGAATGTTGCGCGCGTATTGCTTGGTGTCCTTGAGCGACTCCTGGCGGAACAGCGGCGAGAACTGCTTGTGCACTTCCGAGTTGATGAAGCTGAGCCATTCCATCAGGCGGTAGCGCTCCATGGTGCCGGCGGGCGGCGCAAGCTTCGCCGCCGGGTTGCGATCGGCGATGTACTGCAGCACGGCGACGTTCTCGGTCAGCACTTCGCCGTTGTCGAGCCTGAGCGCCGGCACGTAGCCCTTGGGATTCAACTCGTTGAAATCCAGGCCGTCGGCGGTGCGCTTGGTGCGCCGGTCGACCTTGACCAGTTCGAATTTCAATCCGGCATCGCGCAGCGCGACGTTCGAGGCCAGCGAGCAGGCACCGGAGAGATAGTAGAGTTTCACGTCAGCTCTCCTTGTCTGGGCCGCAAGCGGCAGCCGTACGCATGTCCGCGGCGGGAGAGCCATGCTAACGTTGGATACCGCATTGGCAAGAGGGCAGTGCCATGAAGGCGCTATTGATCACGGCGGTGGCCGTCGGTGCGGCGATCATGCTGGGCGGCTGCCCTAACAAGAGCCCCGAGCCTGTCCCCGGTCCGCGATCCGCGCCGCTATCGCGCGCGCAGGCGGCTGCTACAATCGCAGCCGTTGGGCCTGTAGCACAGCGGTTAGTGCAGGGGACTCATCGACAAGGTGCCTTCGCGTGGAAACGCGCGAAGTGGACGGGATGAATTCAGGGAAACCTTCGGGGCCTCACACCCATGGCAACCCTGAGCCGAGCCGCCGGTACACCGGCGGAAGGTGCAGAGACTACCTGAGGGCTCGAGCGCCCTTGATGACAGGCTGGAGCATCCCGCACCCACACGCACGCTGAAGCGCGTGCGCGGGTGAAGAGATAGTCCACTCCCGGGGGAAACGCCGGGGCGAAGTGAATCCCTTGGTCGTAGGTTCGAATCCTACCGGGCCCAGACTCGCCAGCGTGTCCGTTGCCGACACATCGCTGGCTCGTGCGTGGCGGAGGCGGCTATCATCGGGCTACATCCCGGACGGAGACGTGTCATGACAGGTACGCTGAAGATCGGCCTGAGCGCCGCGGTTGCGCTGATTTGCATCGGTGGAATGGCGTCAGCCCAGGAGCGTGAGGAGCACGGCGGCGGGCCGGCGTCGCGGCCTGCGGCGCACGGTGAGCCTCATCCCGGACCGCGCGGCTATGAGCGCGCCCCCGAGCCGCGCGGCTGGAACACCCGACCGAAGGCCGTCGACCGCGGCGCTTACCAGCACAACTTCCAGGCGGCGCGTGTGTACCACATCGGACCCTACCATCGCCCGGGAGGCTGGGTCGCGCATCGCTGGGCTTACGGCCAGATCCTGCCGCGGGTCTACTTCGGGCCGCAGTACTTCATCGGCGACTACTGGCTCTTCGGCCTCGAAGTGCCGCCCGTCGGCTTCGAGTGGGTGCGCGACGACGACGACGCGTTGCTGGTGAACATACAGACCGGCGAGATCCTGCAGGTCGAATACGGCATCTTCGGCTGAAGCTAAGGGGCGATTGCGCCTGCGGCGGCTCTCCTGCGCCGCAGGCGGCACGCGCGCAATCGCGGCGCGAGCGATGCGGTGAGCGACCTGTCGGCATTTCCCATCACGCGCAAGTGGCCTGCTCGCTACCCCGAGCGGCTGCAGCTGTACTCGCTGCCGACCCCCAATGGCGTGAAGGTCTCGGTGATGCTGGAGGAGACCGGCCTGCCGTACGAGCCGCATCTGGTCGACTTCGATCGCAACGATCAGAGCTCGAGCGAGTTCCGCTCGCTCAATCCCTACGGCAAGATCCCGGCCATCCTCGATCCGCAGGGCCCGGGCGACAGGGCGCTGGCGCTGTTCGAGTCCGGGGCGATTCTGATCTATCTGGCGGAGAAGACCGGCCAGTTCCTGCCGCGCGAGCCGGCGGCACGCTACGAGACACTGCAGTGGCTCATGTGGCAGATGGGCGGCATCGGCCCGATGTTCGGCCAGGTGGGGTTCTTCCACAAATTCGCGGGCAGGGACTACGCCGACAAGCGCCCACGCGATCGCTACGTGGCGGAATCCAGGCGCCTGCTCGCGGTGCTCGAAGCGCGCCTCAGCGCACGCACCTGGCTGATGGGTGATACCTACACCATCGCCGATATGGCCGTCTTCCCCTGGGTGCGCAACCTGATCGGCTTCTACGACGCGGGCGAGCTGGTGGGCATCGGCGAGTACCCGCACGTCACGCGCACCCTCGAGGCCTTCGTCGCGCGTCCGGCCGTCGAGCGGGGTGTCACCCTCCCGAGGCGCGAATAGCCGCACGCACTCGCGCAGCGAACTGCGCGGCCCGCGAGCGATGCGCGCGCTTCACGCCGGCTGATAACCCTTCACGCCCGTCTGCCACAGCAGAAACGCGTACGTGTCGGCCGCCTCGCGGTCCTGCTGCGCGCGGGTCGAGCCGATGCCGTGACCCGCATCGAAATCGACGCGCAGCAGGATCGGCTTGCGGGAGCTGCTGGCGGCCTGCAGTCGCGCGGTCATTTTCGCGACGTGGAACGGCCCGACCCGCGGATCGGTCACGCCCGTCGTCAGCAGCACCGCCGGATAGGCTACCCCGTCCTTGACGGCCTGGTAGCTGTCGATCAGCTTGAGCGCCCGATAGCCCGCCTGCTCCGATATCGCGCCCCACTCGGGCTCTTCCCCGTAGCCGTTCGGCTCGGCCACGTAGCGCAGCGGATTCGACCAGCCGACGCCGTCGATGACCGCGGCGAACAGCTCCGGGCGTTCCGTCATGGCGCGTCCGACGCTGATGCCGCCCGCCGATCGCCCGCCGATGGCCAGACGCTCACGCGCGGTGTACTTCTTCGCGCATAGCTCTTCGCACACGTCGATCAGGTCGCGCCACGTGTTGGGTTTGTTCATCAGCTGTCCGGCCTTGTGCCAGTCGCGGCCGTATTCGCCGCCGCCGCGCACGCCCGCGTAGCCGACGATGAAGCCCGCATCGATCAGCGCCAGGGTCTTGCCCGCGAATGCCGGCGCATAGCCGACGATGCCGTAAGAGCCGTACGCCGAAATCCACGCCGGCGTGCGGCCGTTGCGCTTCAGGCCTTTCTTATGAATGAGTGTGCAGGGGATCTGCGTGCCGTCCCGGGCCGTCGCGAACAGACGCCGGGTCTCGTAGGCGCTGACGTCGATCGGCGGCCTGGGGGTGAGAGCGGTGGCGGCGACCTTCCCTTGTGCATCGACGGACCAGATATCTGCCGCAGTGAGCCAGCCGGTGAACGAGAATAGCGCGCCGTCCTCGGTGGGATTGCAGGCCAGGCCCTGCAGCGCTCCCTCGAAGGGCAGCGTGATCTCGGCGACCTGGCCGTCGCGTCCCAGGCGCCGCAGCCTGCTGATGCCGCCGTCGAGCAGCACCAGGTACAGCCCGTCCGTCGCCCGCTGAAAGCTCTCGATGACTACCTCTGTCTCGGGGATCACCTCGGTGGCATGGGTCACGGCGGGCGCGGTGACGGCACTCTTCAGCAGTCGGCCGCGGGGATGTCCCTTGTTCGCCAGCAGCCACAGCATGCCGCCGTCGATCTCCACATCGGTGATCTCCTCCTCGAAACCGGCCACCGGCACCCAGTGCGCCCGGTTCGCCGCCAGGTCGGCGAGCGAGGCGATGAGGATGCGCATTTCCGAGCGCACATCCTGCAGTACGAGCAGCGCATGGTCCGAGCCCAGACTCGTGTAGATGTACGGCGCCTGGATGCGCTCGTACGCGACGTCCGGATCCAGGCCGCGCTTCATCAGCACCGGGTCGGAGGCGGGATCGGCTCCGAGGAGGTGAAAGCGCGCCTGGCTGTCGAGATAGCGTTCCGGCGTATCGACCTTGCCGGTGAGCTGGTTGTAGAAAAAACCGCTGCCGTCATCCAGCCAGTTGGGATTTGCGGCCTCGGTGTCGAGGATGTGCTCGGGGAGGTCGCGGCCATCGGCGACGCCCAGCACATGCAGGATCGAGTCCTCACTGCCGTCCTTCGACAGCCCGTAGACCACGTGCGCGCCGCTCGGCGAGGGCTCCCACCAGTCGAGCGACTGATGGCCGTCCGAGTCGCCGGGCAGCGTCGGGTCGATGAGCACACGATCGGCACCCTTCTCGCGCACGAACAGCTTGTAGTTGTCGGCGCCCGCCGGCCGCTGCTCGAAGAACAGCCGCCCTCCGGCGCGGCGCACGCGGCGCGTCATCGCGGCGTCGCCGCTGAGCTGCCCGATGCGCTTCAACAGCCGCTCGCGGCCGGGAATGCGATCGAGCACCGCGCGCGCATGCGCGTTCTGACCCTTCAGGAACGGCAGCCAGTGCGGGTCCTGATCGTTCTCCATCCAGCGGTAGGGATCGCTGAGGGTTTCGCCGAAGTAGGTGTCCCTGACGACTTCGACCCGCGCCACCGGCGCCGGCGGGATGCCCGCGGCGGCAGCTGCGCGCACCCGCCGTGTCAGGAAGGCCACGAGCGCGCTGCCCGCCCCGATGAACCATTCGCGACGATTGACTGCACCCATACCGCTCCTGTGTCTGCTTCAACCCAGCGGATTCTTGCGCCGCAGGGCGCGGCGCGCGCGCCGCTCAATGCGGCTGCGGCACCCAGCGGATGTCCTGTTGCATCTCGCCGGCGACAGCGTTGACGTCACCGTTACCGCGGGTCAGCACCGCGAGGCTGCCCGCGCCGGCGGGCACGATCACGCCGCTCATCCCCGCCTCGTGGAAGCTGCTGCGCCCGTGCACCTGCTCGTGCCGCAGGATGATCACCGTGGCAGGGCCCTGCGCGGTCTGCACCACCAGGTGCGGCACGTAGTGGCCGCGGAACCAGCAGCTCTGCGCATACATGACCTTGTCGGAAGTCAGATTGAGCTCGACTCCGGATCCGCGCAGTGCCGCATCGATGCCGGCGGCGCTGACGTGCTGCGAGGCAAGCCAGCTCTGGGGCTCGCCCTGCACGTGGGCGACCACCTCGCGCGCCAGCGTATCGCTCGGCCGCAGCACCCATACGCCCAGCAGTGTCGCCAGCACGATGCTCGCGGCCAACGCCCACTGTCGCCACAGCGCCGCCGGCTGCCGGCGCGCGCGGCTACGGCTCACTTCCGGCGGACGCTGCAGTGCGCGATGGATGTCGGCATCGAGGGCGCGCATCTCCTCGCGGAATCGTGCGCAGGCCGCGCACGACTGCAGATGCTCCTCGAGAGCCGGCGTCGTGACTGCCGGAGCCGCGCCGATCAGCAGGCGCGCCTCGCCGCAGGTCATTTTGCCGCCTCGCCGTCCGCGGCGTCCGGGGCCGGCGTCATGCCGCAGAGTACCCGCAGTTTGTTACGTGCGCGGAACAGCCTTGTCAGCACCGCGGTGGAGGAGAGGGTAAGCTCGCGCGCGATCTCCTCGGTGGAAAAGCCACCGAGGACCTGCAGCACGAGCGGCTCGCGATAGTCAATCGGTAATCTCATGATCGCATGGCGTAGCGTAAGCAGATTGTCGTCAGGCTCTGCGAGCCTCGGGCCCGCCGGGGTCTCGAGCGCCTCGTCGAGCGACACCAGCTCCAGGCGCTTGCGCTCGTAGAGCCGCGCGTGTTCACGGCGCACTATGGTCAGCAGCCAGGCACGTGCCGCCCCGGGATCCTTGAGCGCATCCCGGGACCGCCAGGCCCGCAGCAGCGACTCCTGCACGATGTCCTCCGCGAGCGCCCGGTCGCGCGCCAGCCAATGTGCGAAGCGCAGCAGGTCCGGCCGCAGCGATTCGAACAGCTGCACGATCGGGGCCTGCGAGTCCGGCGCCGATGGCCGCTCACCAATGGAGGAGACCGGGGATTCAGGCTGAGAATTGCGCATGACGCTCGCTTGCCGACGGCGCGATTATACGCATGCGCGCGGGGGCGCCCTCGTAATATCGCGGCCAGCTGCCCGGTCTTATCGGCCAACGGTTCCCACTGACAAATAACAGGAGCACCCCGTGAGGTTTCTCATTCAATGGCTCATCGACTGGCCGCGGCGCGTCGCCGCGCACCTCGCCTGGCTCGCGCCGCTGTTCGCGCGCATCACCGTGGGATGGGTATTCCTCTGGAGCGGCTGGGGCAAGCTGCATGCGCTGCCGCAGGTGACCGAGAACTTCGTCGGCTGGGGAATTCCCGCCCCGCACCTGTTGGCGCCGTTCACGTCGGCAGTGGAGTTCTTCGGCGGACTGTTCCTGCTGCTCGGGCTCCTCACTCGCGTTTCCGCGGGTGCACTCGGCATCACCATGATCGTCGCCATCGCTTCCGCCAAGTGGGCCGACGTCGATTCGCTCGAGACCCTGCTCGGCTTCGATGAGTTCGAGTACCTGGCGCTGTTCCTGTGGCTCGCGATTGCCGGACCCGGCGCGGTGTCGGTCGATCGGTGGCTGCAGCGCTGGTTCGACCGCGGCGCAGGGACTTCCGCCGCGGGCGCGCGCGCCGGCGCCGGCAGCGGGTGACAAACTGCCGCGACCGCCGGTCTCCTCCCCGAGCGGGCCTCGCGCCCGACTTTCACATCAATGAGGAATGCACCCATGCGATTGAGAAACACCTCCGGCGTAGCCGTGGCAACTGCCGCCGCCATGCTCTTCGGTACGGGTCTGATCAGCACCGCGGTCGCGGGCACTGACGCGACGATCCATTGCACGGGCGTGAACGCCTGCAAGGGTCAGTCGGCCTGCAAGAGCGCCAACAATGCCTGCAAGGGCCAGAACTCCTGCAAGGGCAAGGGCTTCCTGGAAATGACCAAAGCCGAGTGCAAGGATGCAAAAGCCAAGATGAAGAGCGAGGGCGGCTGAGGCAAGCAACACCCCCCAACCGCGCGCCGGCTCCCGGTGCGCGGCCCCTCCCCGGTGCAGCGGCCGATGCCGGCCGTTGCACCGGGCTTTCTTAGCCCTCAGGGCCGCGCGCGCGCGGCCAGCGCGAACCTCAGCGTGGGCGACGGGTGCCGCGCGTCGGCTGCGCTTCAAAGGGATTCTCCGGCCAGTAGTGCCTGGGATAGCGGCCGCGCAGGTCCTTGCGCACCTCGGCGTAGGCGCCGCGCCAGAAGCTCGCCAGATCGCGCGTCACCTGCACGGGGCGCTGCGCGGGTGACATCAGCCGGAAGGTGAGCGGCACCTGGGCACGCCCGAGCCGCGGCGTGGCGGCGAGCCCGAACACTTCCTGCAGCCGTACCGACACCGCCGGCGCATGCTCACCCAGATAGTCGACCCGCACGTGCGAGCCGCCCGGCAGCGTGAGGTGTGTCGGCGCCCACGCCTTGAGCTCGCGCTGCTGCGTGGCGCTGAGCCGCGCGCGCAGCGCATCGGCGAGCGGCAGCCGTGCCAGATGCTCGCGGCGCGTGACGCCCTCGAGCCACGGCGCAAGCCAGCTCTCGAGCGATTCGCTGAGCGCGGCGTCGGACACCGCCGGCCAGGGAGCGTGCGTACCTGTGGCGGCGGTGAGCGTGCTGCGTACGAATTCAATCCGCGCCTGCAGGTCGCGCGCCTCGCGGGCTCCACGGCAGCGCCGCGATGCCGAGCTCGCGTACGCCTGCGAGCATTGCGCGCCGGGCCGCTGCGACGGGCACCTCTGCCAGCGGCTGCTCCTCGAGCACGAGCGCATCGAGCTCGAGCGTGCGCCGTGCCAGCACGCACTGCGAGCGCGTGCTCCATTCGACCGACTCGCGGCGGCGGATGCGGTCCGCGAAGTGCTCGAGCAGCGCGCCACGCTCGAGCGGCGCAGCGAGCAGAATGCGTGCGTCGCGCTCGCGGTCATCGAGATCGACGGCCACGATCAGCTCGCGTCGTGCCAGCGGCTGCGCCTCCGTGAAAGCGGCACCGCGGCCATTGGCGAGGGTGTAGCGCGGCTCGCCGCCGGCTCTGCGGCGACCGATGCGGTCGGGATAGGCGAAGGCGAGCAGCAGTCCCGCATCCTCGTCCCCCGCGGGCGGTGACGCACGAGCCGCCTGCGGCCCGGCGCGTACACTGTCCTCCCGCAGCTGCCGCCCGAGATCACGCGCCGTGCGGCGCGCGCGTTGCAGCGACGCGCGCTCGGATCCCGCGACAGCGTGCTCACCACGCAGGATTTCGAGCCGCGCGCGCACATCCGCGTCGCGAGCGCCGGCGCCGCCGCGCAGCAGATCGCGCTCCGACAGGAGCGCTGCCAGCTGCGCTGCGAGCGGCACCTGGCCGAGCGCGCGGGCACGCAGCAGCATGTGCGCCAGGCGCGGGTGCACGCTGAGCCGCGCCATCTCGCGCCCGTGGGCGCTGATACGGCCATCGCTGTCCAGCGCGCCAAGGCGTTGCAGCAGCTCGCGCGCGCTCGAGAGCATCGCGGATGGCGGCGCATCGAGCCAGCGCAGCTGCGCCGCCTCACGCGCTCCCCAGCTGGCAAGCTCCAGGGCCAGCGGCGCAAGGTCCGCATCAGCGATCTCCGGCGCCGTGAAGGCGGCCAGCGAGCCGTGCGCGCCCTCGCTCCAGGCGCGGTAGCAGACCCCCTCCTGAATGCGCGCAGCGCGGCCCGCGCGCTGCTCGGCGGAAGCCCGCGAGATGCGCTGCGTCTCGAGCCGGCTCATGCCGGTCACCGGATCGAAGCGCGCGCGCCGCACGAGCCCCGAGTCGACCACTACGCGCACCCCGGGGATGGTAAGGCTCGTCTCCGCGATGTTGGTGGCGAGCACCACCTTGCGCGTGCCGTGCACGGCCGGCGCGAGCGCTGCATCCTGCTGCTCGCCGCTGAGCTCGCCGTAGAGCGGCAGGATCTGCACGCCGGCGCCGACGTCCGCGCCCGCGAGCAGCGAGCGCACACGGCGGATCTCCGCCGCGCCCGGCAGGAACACCAGCACGTCGCCGTGCTCCTCGCGCAGTGCGCGCCTCACGAGCTGTGCGACGAGGCGCTCCGGCGCGTGCGGCGAGCGGGCAACTGCGGGCGGCGCGGGCAGGAGCGGCGGCCCGCTGCCCGCATAGCGTGTCTCGAGCGCGAACGCGCGCCCCGGCGCGCTGATGAGCGGCGCATCGCCGATGAGCCGCGCCACCGCCGCCCCCTCCAGCGTCGCCGACATCACCAGGATGCGCAGCTGCGGCGAGAGCAGCGCGCGGGCATCGAGCGTGAGCGCCAGCCCCAGGTCCGCCTGCAGGCTGCGCTCGTGGAACTCATCGAAGATGACGGCGGCGACGCCCTCGAGCGCCGGGTCATCCTGCAGCAGCCGCGTCAGCACGCCCTCGGTGATCACCTCCACGCGCGTGGCGCGCGAGATGCGCGTGTCGAGGCGCATGCGGTAGCCGACGGTGGCGCCGACGCTCTCACCGAGGGTGTGGGCCATGCGCGCTGCGATCGTGCGCGCCGCGAGCCGGCGCGGCTCGAGCATCAGCAGCCGCCGGCCGCGCGCCCAGTCCTCCCCGAGCAGCGCCAGCGGCACCACGGTGCTCTTGCCGGCGCCCGGGGGCGCCTGCAGCACCGCCGCGCGGTGCGTCCTCAGGGCCTCGCGCAGCGCCGGCAGCGCTGCATCGATCGGCAGCCCCGACTTCACGCGTGCCGCGGGCGCCCGGCGCTATCCCCCGCCGCCGCCTGCGTAAGTCCTCGTGTCAGTGACGCCACACGCCCCACGCGTACAGCAGCCAGCCGCCGATCCAGGCGAGCCCGCCGAGCGGCGTCAGCAAGCCGAGCGGGCGCGGTGCGCCAAGCGCCAGCGCATACAGGCTCCCCGAGAACAGCACGATGCCGCCTGCGATCAGCGCCGCCGCCGCGCGCAGCGCGCTGCCGTCGATGGCGCGCAGGGTGAGGCCCACGCCGATCAGCCCGAGGGCCTGGAAGAAGTGATAGCGGACGGCGGTCTCCCACAGCTGCAGCCGCTCGGCGGCGAGGTGAGTCTTCAGCGCGTGGGCGCCGAAGGCCCCGCAGGCGGTGGCGAGTGCCAGCAGCAGGGCGGCGATGGCGAGCGTGCGGCCGCTACTCACCGTGCGGGCCGAGGAACGGCTTGATCAGATCGAGCGGCAACGGGAAGACGATGAGCTGCGTGCGCTCGTGGGCGATGTCGGCGAGCGTCTGCAGGTAGCGCAGCTGCAGGGCGCTTGGCTGCAGCGCCAGCGCCCGCGCCGCCTCGACCAGCTGCTGCGCCGCCTGGGCCTCGCCTTCGGCGTGGATGATCTTGGCGCGCCGCGTGCGCTCGGCTTCCGCCTGCTTCGCCATGGCGCGGATCATGCTCTCATCGAGGTCCACGTCCTTGATCTCGACGGTGGAGACCTTGATGCCCCACGCCTCGGTGGCCTGATCGAGGATGCGCTGCAGGTCGACGTTGAGCTTGTCGCGCTGCGCGAGCAGGTCGTCCATCTCGTGCTGGCCGACCACCGAGCGCAGCGTGGTCTGCGCCACCTGGCTGGTGGCGTCGAAGGCGTTCGCCACCTGGATGATGGCTTTGCCGGGGTCGACGATGCGGAAGTAGACCACCGCGTTCACCTTGACCGACACGTTGTCGCGCGTGATCACGTCCTGCTTGGGCACGTTGAGCACGATGACGCGCAGGTCCACGCGGCGCATGCGCTGCGATGCGGGAAAGATCAGCACCAGCCCCGGGCCCTTGATGCCGGTGAAGCGCCCCAGCGTGAAGACCACGGCGCGCTCGTATTCGTTCAGCACGTTGAGGGCGCTGAACAGCAGCACCAGGATCAGTACGACAATGGCGATCCCGAAGGGCATGAGTTTCTCCAGTGGACGGCTACAGCGCGCTTACTGCGGCTCGACCCACAATGTTAGACCTTCCACCTTCACGATGCGCGCCAGGTCGCCGGCGCGCAGCGCGCGCTCGCTGCGCGCGTTCCACAGCTCCCCGCCGTAGCGCACGCGGCCCTTGCCGGTGAAATCCGCGACCACCTCGGCGGAGGCGCCGATCATCGCCTGCGCCCCGGTTACGACCGGATGGCGCATGGAGCGGGTTGCGAGGTACACGATGCCGGCGATCATCAGGCCGCCGACGGTGGCGAACGCGGCGATCAGCGGCCGGCCGACATTCATGCCCGGCACGTCGGTGTCGAACAGAATGAGCGAACCGACAATGAATGCAATCAGCCCTCCAACGCCGAGCGACCCATAGGTCGGAAAGAAGAACTCCGCGATGATCATCGCAGTGCCCACCACCACCAGCGCCAGCCCCGCGTAGTTCACCGACAGGATCTGGAACGCGAACAGTGCGATCAGCAGGCAGATCGAGCCGGCGACGCCGGGCAGCACGGCGCCGGGATTGTAACCCTCGAGCAGCAGGCCCCAGATGCCGATCACCATCAGCCCGTAGGCGACGGTCGGGTTGGTGATCACCGCCAGCAACTCGGTGCGCCAGTCCGGCTTCATGTGCACCACCGTGAGGTCGCGGCTGGCGAGCTTCACGGTGCGATTGTCTGCGATCTTCACCTCGCGCCCATCGATGCGCACGAGCAGGTCCGGCAGGTCGCGGGCGATGACATCGATGACTTTCTGCTGCAGCGCCGCCGTGGCCGAGAGGCTCGCAGCGCCGCGCACCGCCTGCTCGGCCCAGTCGGCGTTGCGGCCGCGCAGCTCGGCGAGGCTGCGGATATAGGCCACCGCATCGTTGACGACCTTGCGCTCCATGGCGCTGTGCGGCTCGGGGGCTGACTCGCTGCCGCCCGTGCCGCCCGTCGGCGTTTTACCCGTGCCCTCGTCCCCCTTGCCGGTGCCTTCGTCCGCCTTGCCCGCGGGACGGCCGCTCCCCGGCAGCGGCAGGGGCGCGGGCTCCGGCTCGCCGCCGATCGCAACCGGCGTTGCAGCGCCGAGGTTGGTGGCCGGCGCCATGGCGGCAATGTGACTGGCGTAGAGAATGTAGGTTCCGGCGCTCGCCGCACGCGCACCGGGGGGACTGACATAACTCACCACCGGCACCGGCGAGGCGAGGATCGCGCGGATGATGTCGCGCATCGCGCTGTCGAGTCCGCCGGGGGTGTCGAGCTGCAGCACCACCAGGCGGCTGCCGCTCTTTTCGGCCGCCTCCAGCCCGTGCACCACGTAGCGCGAGGTGGCAGGGCCGATCGCCCCGTTGATCTCGAGCACCGCGGCCGTACCGGCATCATCGCCGCCCGAGGCGACCTGACCGGCTGCCTGAGCCGCGGCGAGTGCAAGAAGGAGGATGAGAGCGACCGCGGCTCGCCCGGCGCTGCAGGTGCCTGGCCCGGCGCTGCGGGTGCGCTGCACGGGTGCTCTCATGACGGCCACCCTACTCTCGCGCTGCCTGCATCCGCAATCGCGCACGCTCCCGGCACCGCGCGTGCGCTCGCGCCCACTCGCGCCCGGGAGCGGCGGCGCTCCTCAGTTGGCCGGCGGCTTGCGTTGACGGGGCCGGCTGCCCGGCAGCCGTGGTACCCGCGGCAGTCCTGTGTGCTGGGTGCGAAAGCGCGTGCCGCCGCGCGCGCCCTCGGGAGAGCCGCCGGTGCCGGAAGGCTGAAAAGCGGGCACCAGCTGCTGGCGGCCGTTGCCGATGAGGTCTGCGCGTCCCATGCGGCGCAGCGCCTCGCGCAGCATCGGCCAGTTGTTGGGGTCGTGATAGCGCAGGAAGGCCTTGTGGAGGCGGCGCACCTTGAGGCCTCTCGGGATCAGCACCTCCTCGCTCGCACGCGTGATGCGCCTGAGCGGGTTCTTGCCCGAGTGGTACATGGCGGTCGCGGTCGCCATGGGCCCGGGGAGAAACGCCTGCACCTGATCGGCGCGCAGGCCCTGGCGCTTCAGCCACAGCGCCAGCTCCAGCATGTCCTGATCGGAGGTGCCGGGGTGCGCGGCGATGAAGTACGGAATGAGGTACTGCTGCTTGCCGGCCTCGCGCGAGTAGCGCTCGAACAGCGCCTTGAAGCGGTCGTAGGCGGCCACTCCCGGCTTCATCATCTTCGACAGCGGCCCTGCGGCGAGCGCTTCGGGCGCGATCTTGAGATAGCCGCCGGTGTGGTGCTGCGCAAGCTCCTTCACGTACTCGGGCGACTCGAGGGCGAGGTCGTAGCGCACCCCCGAAGCGATCAGCACTTTCCGGATGCCGGGGAGCGCGCGCGCACGGCGGTAGAGACGGATGAGAGCCGAGTGATCGGTGTTGAGGTTCGGGCAGATGCCGGGGTACACACACGAGGGGCGGCGGCAGGCGCTCTCGATCTCGCGGCTCTTGCAGGCGAGACGGTACATGTTGGCGGTCGGGCCGCCGAGATCGGAAATGACACCGGTGAAGCCCGGCACGTTGTCGCGCACCGCCTCGATCTCGCGCAGCACCGAATCCTCCGAGCGGCTCTGGATGATGCGGCCCTCGTGCTCGGTGATCGAGCAGAAGGTGCAGCCGCCGAAGCAGCCGCGCTGGATCGCGACCGAGAAGCGGATCATCTTGTAGGCGGGGATCCTGGCGTCGCCGTAGAACGGATGCGGTGCGCGGCGGTAGGCTCGCTCGTACACCCAGTCCATCTCCTTGGTGGTGAGCGGAATCGGCGGCGGATTCAGCCACACGTCGGTGTCGCCGTGGCGCTGCACCAGCGCGCGCGCGTTACCGGGATTGGACTCCAGGTGCAGGATGCGCGAGGCGTGGGCGTAGAGCACCGGGTCCGCCGCCACCGCCTCGTGTGAGGGCATGCGGATCACGCTGCGCTCGCGATCGGCGTTCTTCACGGCCCGCACGAAGCGCACGATCTTCTCGCCCCCCGGCGCGGCCGCTGCGCCGGCGCACGGTGCGGTTGGTGCGCTCGCCGCCATCGCATAGGGATCGAGGGGCGGATTCAAGGGTCCCGGGGCGTCGAGATGGGTGGAGTCGATCTCGATCCAGCCTTCCGGGATCGCCTTGCGGGCGAACACCGTGCCGCGCACGTCGGTGATGGCGCCGATCGCCTCGCCGGCGGCCAGCCGATGCGCCAGTGCGCAGATCTGGCGCTCGCCGTTGCCGTACACCAGCATGTCCGCCTTCGCATCGAGCAGCACCGAGCGGCGCACCTTCTCCGACCAGTAATCGAAGTGCGCGATGCGCCGCAGCGAGGCCTCGATGCCACCGATGACGATCGCGACGTCCTTGAACGCCTCGCGCGCGCGCTGTGCATACACGATCACCGAGCGATCCGGTCGGTGGCCGCCCGCCCCCCCGGGCGTATAGGCGTCGTCGCTGCGCACGCGCCGGTCGGCGGTGTAGCGGTTGACCATGGAGTCCATGTTGCCGGCGGTGATACCGAAGAACAGGTTCGGCCGGCCGAGGGCCGCAAAGGCATCCGCACTGTGCCAGTCAGGCTGCGCGATCATCCCGACGCGAAAGCCCTGTGCCTCGAGCACCCGTCCGATGATGGCCATGCCGAAGCTCGGGTGATCGACGTAGGCATCCCCGGTCACGATGATGACGTCGCAGCTGTCCCAGCCCAGCAGCTCCATCTCGGCGCGCGACATGGGCAGGAACGGCGCGCTGCCGAAGCGTGCGGCCCAGTGCCTGCGGTAGCCGGTGATGTCGGGTGCGCTATGCATGCAGCCGGACATTAGAACAGAACTGCGACAGAGGGTCCGTTGATGGTACCAAGTTACCATGGTAACATCTGGCGACCATGAAGGAAATCACCCGCACCCAGACGGGAGTGCGTCTCGAGAGCCGCCTGCTGAAGGTGCTCAAGGCGCTCGCGACCGAGCTCGACCTGTCGCTCGGGGATCTGCTCGAGGGCATCGTTCTGCACGCCTTCGAGGGCAAGGCGCCGTTTTCGGCCGCAACGCTGCGCAAGATCAAGGCGCTGCGCGCGGTGTACGGCCTCGACCTCAGCGCCCGCGACTCCCACCAGCTGCGCGAGGGCGGCGGTGACTGAGTGCAACTGTCCCGAGCTCGAGCGCTTCGTGCGCGGTGAGATCGACGCCGCCGCGTTCCCGCATCGCGAGCATGTGCGCATGGCCTTCGAGATGCTGCGGCGCCATGACTTCGCCACCACGGTGCAGCGCTACTCGCAGGCCCTGCGCGTGATGTCGGCCAGAGCCGGCAAGCCTGAAGCCTTCAACCAGACGGTCACCATCGCATTCCTGTCGCTGATTGCGGAGCGCATGGAAGGCGAAGGCGCGCTGGATTTTGCCGCCCTGCTGCGGGCTCACCCCGAGCTGCTCGACAAGCGCGCGCTCTCGCGCTGGTATCGGCCGGAGCGCCTGGCGAGCGAGGCGGCGCGCCGCACCTTCCTGCTGCCGGATCCGCCGCAATGAGCGCCGCCAGGATGCTCGCGCTCTACCGCGCGTTTTTCGTCACGCTGATCGTCGCCATGGGGCGCGTGATCGAGGGGCCGCGCGACGCGGCGCGCTGAGGTCCACTCGCTCAGGCGCCGAGTGCGCGCAGCGGGCCGAGGCGGCGACGCAGGCCGCGCAGTGCCGCCAGGAGCGCGAGCTCCAGCACTCCGATCGCGCCGCCGCCGCCGTGGCTGGCGCTGGCTGGGGGCTGTTGGCTGGGTTGGCTGCGCCGCTTGCCGCCGAGACCGTCAGAGCTGCCTGCGGATTAACAAACTCATTATTCCGAGTGCAGGTTATCGCGTAGGTAAACATGCCGTTCGTCGTGGCCGCCTGGGTTGTCGTCCCCGCCGTGCCGAGAGAACCTGACCACGGTGCGCCGTTGGCACCACCGCCGCTCGCGGTGCAGCCGCTCGCACCGGTTGAGGACCACGTAAGCGTAAATGAACTGCCGTTGGTGACGGAGGTCGGGGTAGCGGTGAGACTCGCCGTCAGATTCACGACGTTCAGGGTCACTGTAGTCGATGTGGAGGCGGTGTTCGGATCGATGCTCTGGCAGGTGAGGCCGAGGGGGAACTGGCCGGTCGCTGCGGCAGAAACTTCGACGTATCCTGAGGGAGGCTGATCCAGACCGTACGCTCCGCCCCACTGCCTTTCCCCAGGAATGGCTCCCGTTTGGTTGCAACTCTGCGCGTTGGTCGATGACCACGAGATCGTAAAGGGCTCCTGGATCACGACCGTGCTGCTCGGATTGAAGGAAATCGACACCGTCGGTGTTGGCGGCGCTAGCACGGTAAGCATCATGAGGGGCGTGACGGCCATGCCGGGCGCTGTGCACTTGAGCGACAACTGGTAGGTGCCGGACTCGGCGGGCGCAAGAGCCAGCACGCCCTGAGGTCCCCCGGTCGGGAAGATCACACCACTGTTAGTAAGCGGGATATTGGGGTTGGATGAAAAAGTGCAGCCTGACAGATTCGAGTTGTAGTTGAGCGTCACGTAGTCGGCCGGCGAGTCGCTGAACGTCACCGACGAAGTACTGAGCGAGGCGGTCACATACGGGGCATTGTCTTCGAACGTTACGGTGACACTCTTCGGCAGAGAGAGCGAACCGGCGGAGCACGTCAGGGTGTAGGTGTAGGCGCCGAGTGTCCTAACCTGTGGATTGAACACGCCCGAACCGGTGAAGGCGTTGTTCGCCCAGCCGTCGTTCGGGGCGCCTCCGGAAGGTATACAGTTCGCGTTGGGCGGAGCGGCCCACTGCAGCGTGAACGCTGCTCCCAGCAGCCGGTCCGTGCCGTTCGCGTAGAACAGCAGGCTGGGTGTGGTCCACTGCACCTGCGTCAGGATCGATCCACTGTCATTCGTCGGGCCGCACGTGAGGGTGTAGGTGACGTCAGCGGCGGTAGTCTGTGTGATGCTGGTGGTGCCGGACAGCGGCAGATTGCTGAGCGTGACGCTGCCGCCGGTGATTGCACAAGGCGCAACATTGGAGCTCCAGCTCAGTACCACCGAAGTCGTGGCCCAGGCGACGTAGGTGGACGGTGTGAACTGCAGTTGGGGCGTAGGACCTACCCACGTGACTGTCACCGACGACCTGGCGGTACGGCCGCCAGGATATGTGCAGGTCAGGGTGTAGGTTACGGGCCCTGCTGCCGTTTCAGTCACAGACTGAGTACCAGAAGCCGGCAGCGCGCCCGACCAGCCGTCGCCGGCGATCCCGCCGCTCGCCGTACATTGCGTAGCGGTTGCCGCATTCCAGGTAAGCCCCACGAGCGTGCCAAAGGTGACATTGTTCGCCGCGGCGCTGAATGGCAGCACGGGCACACTCGGCACGACTACGGTGCCGGTGTCGCCGGGATCGAGCACGGATTTGAGCGTCGTGGCGCCGGTGGCGCTGCTCGTATCGGCGGTCGAGTTCCACACGGCGGAGAGCGCGGTGAAGTCCGCTACGCCGTTGCTCCCATTTGGACTCGGCGGATTCGCAACCGGGCACGCTCCATAGCCCGACGGGTCGGTAGTCGTACGACCTAAGCTGAGCGAGCCCACCAGATGGTTGTTCTGATCGAACAGTCCGCTGCCGGAGGCGCCCGGCGCGACGTTCCCGACTTGGTTCACCGTCTCCCAGAAGTTGGAGACGTAGCTCGAACCGAGTACGTCGCTCTCCTGCACAGCGGCCGCTTGCCCGAACCAGGCCGTATACTGTTTGTCGTAGCCTTCCGCGTGATGGATGGTGTAGCCGCCCAGTACGGCGCCGCCGGAAGCGTCGAAGCCAGTGAATTGCGCATCGGTCACAACCGGGTTGGCGTAGAGCTTGATCAGCCACGCGTCCTGCTGCTCGACCATTGTTTGCGCGCCGGTCTGAATCAGAATGCCGGGATCGTAGATTGAACCCAACGCCTGACCACAGGGAGTCGTTGCGTCCCAATAGACTGTGACCGCCGAGGCCGCGCCTGGATTACCACCCCCGAGCTGACCGGTCTCGCAGTGCCTCGCGGTGAGAACGTAAGGCGTATTGTCGCCCGGCACGTCGTTGATCAACGAGCCGCTGCAGACGTACAGATTTTCGATGGATAGGGCGACCGTCGCAGCTCCCGGTGGCGTGTTGCTTGCGGTGACCTCACACTGGTAGTTCGTGATACAGGCGGTGTTGCCCGTCGCCGCGGCCTGTTGCGCCTTCAACGCGAGGTAGTAAGGATGGTCTTTGACCCCTGCGCCGAGGGAGCGGTAGCCGGCCTGCAGGCTGACGATGCTAAAGGCAACCTTGCTGCGATCGTCGGCGGGAACCGTCAGCGTGAATTGCAGCGCCTCGCCCGGCTGGATGCGGCTCCACAGCTCCCCGTTATGCAGGTCGCGCGCGCCGTAGCTCGTGGTGGTCTTTGCGCCGCGCACCACCAGCACCACACTCTCGGGGAGCGAGGACTTGATGGCGTGAAAGGACAGCGATACGGCCGTCGGCACCTCGACGCCGTAACTCCAGGTCGCCTTGCCGTTGGCCCTGGACTAGGTCCCGCCGCTCGAAGTGGACACCGCGTGCGGCACCAGCACCGCAAACTGCACCGGCGAGTTGAAGCCGGCCCGGATCAGCGGCTTGAGATCGGTTTTGACAATATGCACCGGCACGCCGGCCGCCAGGGCGGCTGCAGCGAATGTCAACACGAGAGCTGCAAGCACGGCGGCAAAGAAGCGCCGCTGGGTTTGCCTGGCCACCACGATGACCCCCGGTCCTTAGAGTTATTTTTGTTGTTGTCCGGCGCGGCTCGACCGCGACGGTAGCCTCTGCCATCACTGTGCGCCGACTCGCGGCGCCAGGCAACTCGTGCCCCTTACGCACCGCAGGCGCGCCGCCGCCGGATCCGATTGCCGCAATCGCCGGATGGCTCTAGGCTGGCAAGGTCTGCTTCGCCGGAGCAAGCATGCGACATCGAGCCTTCTGGTTGGCGCTGATCGCTGCGGCGGCGCTCGCGCAGCGCGCAGCGCCGTGCGCTGAGCCCGCGCAGCAGGATCCGGGGCTCCCGGCCCTGAATGCTGCGGCGGCCAATATCAGCCCGATCTTTCACCAGCTGGTGGCATTTACGCTGCCGGCGCATTTCCGGGCGGTCTTCGAGAAGACCAATGGCGGCTTCTATATCCGCGAGCACCTTCCCGAGGGCGAGTCGGTGGAAAAGTGGACGCGTATGATCACCTTGACGGGAGCCCGGGACCTCGCCGCCAACCCGAGCGCCACCCCGCAAGGCCTGGTCCAGCGCATGACGGCCGGCTTCAGAAGCCACTGTCCGGACACTTTCAGCAGCGCCCTCCTCGGCCCGCAGACCGTCGACGGGTTCGAGGCTTTCCAGGGGATTGCGAGCTGCGGGCACCAGGGGTCCGGCGCGGACGCCTACAGCGAGACGGCGATCATGCTGGCGGTGAAGGGCTCGGGCGACTACTACACCCTGCAGTGGGCCGAGCGGGCCACGAACGCCGCGCGTCCGCTGACGCTCGACGCCGCCTATTGGAGCAGGCAGTTCGATCAGCTGCGCCCGATCAGGCTCTGCCCGATCGTTGCGGGCGAGGCGCCGCCGTACCCGAGCTGTGTGGGCAAGCAGTCGCCCGCGCGCTGACTCTCAGTACAGCAGCGCCAGCTGCCGCTGCGCCAGCCAGTCCGACTCATCCGCCGCGGCGAGCACGTCGAGATCTGCGGGCATGGCGGTGGGATCATCCACCCAGCGCCGCAGCAGCTCGCTGCCATTGATCACGTCGATCGCGAGGCGCCGCTGCTCGTACTCGTAGGGAAAATCGCGCCACAGCGGATAGTCCGGCCGCAGCCGTCGCAGTGCTTTGAAAGCGAGCGCGAGCAGCCGCCAGGGCCGGAACGCCTCGTGCTCGTAATAAGCGCCATCCTCGACGTGCACCTGGAAACCGGCACACAGCGTCGCGGCGTGCTTGTGGAATGTCGGCTCGAACCAGCACGGCCGCAGACGGCAGCCGCGCAGCCACTGCGGCGCGAGCGCGTGCATCTCTTTCAGCAGCGCCGCGACATCGAGATCCGGGCCACCGAGGAGCTCGAGCGGCCGCGTGGTCCCGCGGCCCTCCGACAGCGTCGTGCCTTCGAGCATCACGGTGCCGGCATAGCAGCGCGCCATCCAGGGACTCGGCGCATTGGGGCTCGGATTCACCCAGGTACGCTCGCGCAACGGCCAGCCGTAGCCGGGAGCTGCCTGCGGCTGCCAGCCCTGCATGCGCACCACCTCGCACTGCAGATCGAGCCGCAGCGTCGCGACGAACCAGCGCGCGAGTTCCCCGAGGGTGAGTCCATGACGCATCGGCAGCGCGCCCGCACCGACGAAGCTCTCCCAGCCGGGCCGCAGCGTCAGCCCTTCCACCGGGCGGCCGGTAGGGTTCGGGCGATCGAGAACCCATACCGCCTTGCGCAGCCGCGCGGCCTCCTCGAGCACGTAGCGCAGCGTCGTCGTGAAGGTATAGATGCGACAGCCGAGATCCTGCAGATCGACCAGCAGCACGTCGAACGCGTCCATCATCGCCGCGGTCGGGCGGCGCACTGTGCCGTAGAGACTGAACACCGGGATGTGGTGCACCGGGTCGACGTAGTCGGGCGACTCGACCATGTTGTCCTGCTTGTCGCCGCGCAGCCCATGCTGCGGCCCGAAAGCTGCCGTCAGCCGCACGTCGCCGAGCGCCGCCAGCGCATCGAGGGAATGCGTGAGATCGCGCGTGACGGACGCCGGATGCGCGAGCAGCGCGACGCGCCGCCCGGCGAGCGGCTTGCGCAGCTCGGGCTCTTCGATGAGCCGCTCGAGACCGACCTTCATGCGTTGCGCAGCTCCACTGCGAAGCCGTCGGGGTGATGGAAGTCGGGGCTACCGGGCGGGTGTTGCAGCGCCCAGTACGAGAGCCTGCCGTCGCCCTCTTCGATCACCGCGGCCAGCGCCAGGCGCAGCACCGGAGCGTCGCAAAGCGGGGCGAGCCCGGCAAGGTGCACGCTGGCGGTGAGCTCGAGCTGACTGCTGGTCCTGCGCACCTGCAGGCCCGGCGCCTGCGCGAGCGTCGCGAAGCTCATGCCGGCGCGGTAATCGGCAAAGCGGTACGCCGCCCAGTCGAGCGAGGGGGAGAAGTTGAATTCGAAGTAACCCGGCATGTCGTCCGCGGCGACGAACGCCTCGAAACAGGTGTGCTTCCACAGATCATCCGCGCGGCGCCCGGCACGCGCACCCGGCACGCACACGTGCGCGATGTCGCCATAAAGAGAGTAGCGGCAAACGAGCGTCGCGCCGGGGGTAAGCTGCGCCTCCACGGCGATGCTCCATACCCACTCGCCCGCAGCGTCGGGGTGAGCGAAGAGCAGCGCCCGTGGTGCCTCGACGGTGCTCATCGCGGCCGGCCTCAGGCACGCAACCATTCGAGCAGCGCCCGCGTGACCTCCTCGGGCTGCTCCAGGGTCGACATGTGCCCGCATTGCTTCACGCTCGCCAGGCGCGCGCCGGCGATTGCGTCGGCCATCTCGGCGGCGCGCTCGGGAGGGGTGAGCTCGTCGTCCTCGCCGACGAGCACCAGTGTCGGGCAGCGGATGCTGCCGAGCGTCGCTCGCGAATCGCTGCGCGCGATGTTGGCCGTCTGCTGGCGGATGAACGCGGCGACACCCACTTCCTGCGCCATCTGCTCAAGCACGCGGCGCAGCGCCGCGTCCTCGCGACGCGAGCGCTGCACCAGGCGCGGCAATGCCGCCTCCAGAACCTCGGCGAAGCCGCCCTGCGCGGCGAGCGCAATCTGTGCGCGGCGCGCGGCGCTCTGCTCGGGCGTGTCCGCACGGGCCGAGGTGTCGAGCAACGCCAGCTTCGCCACGCGCTGCGGTGCCTGACGCACGATCTCGAAGGCGATGTAGCCACCCATCGACAGGCCCGCGAGCGCGAACGTCTGCGGCGCGTTGGCGAGGATGCGCGCCCCGATCGCGGCCATGCTGTCATCGCGGGTGTGATCGGCGACCATCACCGCACCGCGCTGCCATAGCGCAGGGATCTGCGGCGCGTAAAGTCGCGCCGAGTCGAGGAGCCCGGGAATCAGGACGACGGGAAGCGGCTCGATCACGTGCGCGAGCGTAACATGCGCCCATGAAACACCGCATTTTACGTGCCGGGAGCGTTGCCGCATCCCGCGCCCGCGTCGTGTCCCTCGCCGCTCTGGCGGCACTCGGCCTGGCATCATCGGGTGCCTTCGCCGCCCCGGCCGCAGCGGCCGCGCCTGCCGCCGGCGCACTGAGCGCGGACGCGGCGGCGCGCTTCGCCGCACTGGCCCTCAAGTGCCTGCACCAGGAATATCCCAATCACATCAGCCACACGCTCAACAGCGCGGCGGATGCGCGAGCGCCGCATGAGCTGACGCCGGCCTTCTACGGTTGCCTCGATTGGCACTCGGACGTTCACGGGCACTGGCTGCTGGTGCGGCTCATCCGCCTGTTCCCGGATGGGCCGTTCGCGACCGAGGCGCGCACGCAGCTGTCGCGCAGCTTCACGCCCGAGAACATCGCCGGCGAGGTTGCGTATCTGCGCGGCGCGGGCCGCGTCTCCTTCGAGCGTCCCTACGGGCTCGCCTGGCTGCTGCAGCTCGCGGCGGAGCTGCACCGCTGGGACGACGGCTACGCGCGCCTCTGGTCTGCCGGGCTCGCCCCGCTCGAGACCGAAGCGGTGGCCCGCCTCGAGAGCTGGCTACCGAAGCTGCACTACCCGATCCGCATCGGCGAGCATGACCAGACCGCCTTCTCCTTCGGTCTCATATGGGATTGGGCAGTGCTCAGCGGCGATGCGCACATGCGCGCGCTCCTCAGCGATGCCGCGCAGCGCTTCTATCTGCACGACCGTAATTGCCCGCTCGCCTACGAGCCTTCGGGCGAGGATTTCCTGTCGCCGTGTCTGGCGGAGGCTGACTTCATGCGCCGTGTGCTCGCGCCGCCGGCTTTCGCTCAGTGGTTGTCGGGGTTTCTGCCGCAGATTCCGCACTCGCGCAGCGGCAAACTCTCCGCGGCCTCCGCGCGCTGGCTGACGCCCGGCGTGGTCACCGACCGCGCGGACCCGAAGCTGGCGCACATCGACGGCCTGAACCTGAGCCGCGCGTGGATGCTCCAGGGCATCGCGCACGGCCTGCCGCCGCAGGATCGCCGCATTGCGCCGCTCCTCGCCACTGCGGCCGAGCATGCCAAAGCGGCGCTGCCCGCCGTGACCGGCGAGCACTACGAGGGCGGGCACTGGCTCGGCACCTACGCGGTGTATCTCACCAGCGAGGCGGGGTTGCGTCCGTAGAGCATTCAACCGAGCGCCTGGCGCAGCTCCGCGATCAGATCCTCGACGTCCTCCACTCCCACCGACAGGCGGATCAGCCCATCGCCGATGCCGAGCGAGGCGCGCACCGCCGCGGGGAGCGAGGAGTGCGTCATGATCGCCGGAAGCTCGATCAGACTCTCGACGCCGCCGAGGCTCTCGGCGAGCGCGAACAGGCGGCAGCGCTCGAGCGTGCGCCGCGCCGCCTCGAGCCCGCCGCGCAGCACCGCGGTGACGATGCCGCCGAAACCGCCGGTCATCTGCCGGCGCGCGAGTGAGTGCTGCGGATGGCTCGCCAGTCCCGGGTAGTACACGCGCTCCACCTGCGGGTGATGCTCGAGAAACTGCGCGATGCTGAGCGCGTTGGCGCAGTGCCGCTCCATTCGCAGCGCCAGCGTCTTGATTCCCCGCAGCGTCAGGAACGAGTCGAACGGACCCGGGACCGCGCCCACCGCGTTCTGCAGGTAGGCGAGCCGTTCCTCGAGATCCGAGCCCGCGCGCACGATCGCCGCTCCGCCGAGCGCATCGGAGTGTCCGTTAAGATACTTGGTGGTCGAGTGCATCACCACGTCGAAGCCGTGCTCGAGGGGACGCTGGATGAAGGGTGTCGCGAAGGTGTTGTCGCACACCGCGAGCAGCCCCTGCTGGTGGGCCACGCGCGCCAGCGCGCTCAGGTCCACCAGTTTCAGCAGCGGATTGGTGGGCGTCTCCACCCACACCAGGCGCGTGTTGGGACGGATGGCCGCCTCGAGCGCTGCAGGCTTCGACAGATCTACGAACGAGACGCCGAGCCCGGCGGAGCGCTGGCGCACGTTCTCCAGCAGGCGGTAGCTGCCGCCGTAAAGGTCATGCATCGCGACGACGTGCGAGCCCGAGTCGAGGAGCTCGAGCAGCGTCGCCGTCGCCGCCATGCCGGAGGCGAAGGCGAACGCCGCGGCTCCCCCCTCGAGGTTCGCCAGCGCCGCCTGCAGCGCATCGCGTGTGGGATTGCGCGTGCGCGCGTAGTCGTAGCCCTGGTGCACGCCCGGGCTCGACTGCACGTAGGTGGAAGTGGCGTAGATCGGCGGCATCACCGCGCCGGTCAGCGGGTCGGGACGCTGGCCGCCGTGGATGGCGCGCGTGGCAAAGCGGTGCGCAGAACTGTCATTACTCATTGGGCATCCATCGGGTGCAGAAGCGAGTGCAGCTCGACGCGGCGCGCTATGGCGGCTCGCTCACATCTTCCGGCGTAACCAGTTGAGCAGGTCGATGCGCGTGATGAGCCCCTGGAACTCGTTGCGGTGCATCACGATCGCCACCATGCCACGCTTGAAGATCTCCATCAGCTGCGACAGCGGTGCATCCACGGGCACCGTCACCAGGTGGCTCGCCATGGCGCGCGTCACCGGCTCGTTGAAGTGCTCGGGGTTGTTGACCACCTCGAGCAGTATGTCCTCCTCGTCGACGATGCCGACGATGCGCCCCTCCTGCATCACCGGCACCTGCGAGACGTCGTAGAGCTTCATGCGCCGGTACGCGGCCATCACCGTCTCGGTCGCATTCACGGTCACCGCCGCATGCTCGGCATGGGGACGCGCGATCATGTCGCGCAGATCGCCGCGGCGTTCGCGTTCGAGAAAGCCCTGATCGAACATCCAGAAGTCGTTGTAGACCTTGGACAGATACTTGTTGCCGCTGTCGCACACGAAGCTCACGACGCGCTTCGGTTTGCGCTGCGCGCGGCAGTAGCGCAGCGCCGCAGCCAGCAGTGTGCCGGTGGAGGTGCCGGCGATGATGCCCTCGCGCGCGAGCAGCTCGCGGCAGGTGCGGAAGGCCTCGGGGTCGGGGATGCTGTAAGTGGCGCTGACGCGCGAGAAGTCCGCCACCGGCGGCACGGAGTCCCCGCCGATGCCTTCCACCAGCCAGGGGGTCATTTTCTCCGGCAGGCGGCCGGTGGCTGCGAAGCCGGCGAGCCCCGAGCCCACCGGGTCCGCCAGCACCATTTCCACCTGCGGCGCGGTGCGCGCGAAATAGTGAGTGAGTCCGGCGAGCGTGCCGCCGGTACCCACGCCGCACACCACCGCATCGAGCCGCCGCCCTATCTGCTCCCAGATCTCCGGAGCGGTGGTCTCCTCGTGCGCCTGGGCGTTCACGGGGTTGCCGAACTGGTTCACGAAGTAGGAGTTGGGAATCTCCTGCGCCAGGCGCTCGGCGACGTCGCGGTAGTACTCGGGGTGGCCCTTGCTGACGTCCGAGCGCGTCATCACCACCTCGGCGCCCATGGCCCTGAGGTGAAAGATCTTCTCCTGACTCATCTTGTCGGGGATGCACAGCAGCAGGCGATAACCCTTCTGCGCCGCCACCAGCGCGAGCCCAAGTCCCGTGTTGCCCGCCGTCGCTTCGATCAGCGTGCCGCCCGGTTGCAGCGCGCCTTCGCGCTCGGCGGCCTGGATGAGATACAGGCCGATCCGATCCTTGATCGAGCCGCCGGGGTTCTGGTTCTCGAGCTTGACAAACAGCTCGCACGGGCCGGTATCGAGTCGCCTCACGGCCATGAGCGGCGTGTTGCCGATCATCTCCAGCACGTTGCCGTAGGTCGGAGGGCTCATGCGCGTCCTCGCGAAAAGCTCCAGCGCAATTGTACGCCATGGCGTGCGTTGGACCGGGGCCATGGCGTGTGCCCTTCAGGGGCGCGGCACGCCAGGGGCAGGTGTTGCGCGCTGCGCGCGCGCTCAGGCTGCGCTGACGATGAGGCCGCAGTCGACCCAGCCGCGCAGCAGCGCGGCGGCCTGCATGGGCGCCTCGCGCTCGCCGAGCTCATCGCACAGCAGCTCGCACAGCTGCGCGAAAGGCCAGCCATTGCGCGCCGCATCGAGCATCGCCGCTTCGGGTGCGGGCAGGGAGCGGAAGTAAGTGGTCAGCTCCTGGCGCCACAGGAGCCATTGCACCGGCGTGGCGGCGAGCGCCACCGGCGGACGCTCGGCGTCGTCGCTGAGTGCCTGCCACAGCTGCGGCACGTTCCACGCGAGCGCGAGCCGCTGCACGCTCGGATGCCAGGTGAAGCGCAGCTGCGCCCACTGTTGCGGCGAGACGCGCGCGAGCGCCTCGTGGCCGAGAGGGGCGGCATCCGCCGCATCGAACACGCTGGTCATCGCCCACTCCCAGCGCGCCAGCTCCGCGAGCACCGGGGCGGCGACGTAGTCTTCGTGGGTAGCGAGAAACTGCGGCAGCGCATCGCCGTAGTAGCGGATGGAGAAGAACGGCGAGTCGTGCGTATGGATGTAGTCGGCGGCGAGGGTGCGAAAATCCGTTTCACCCAGCAGCTTCGCGAGCGCCGGGAAGTTGTTCTCCAGCGCCTCGGCCAGGCGGCTGCCATAGGCACCGCCATAAATCGCCAGCCGGGTCGCCACCGGCACGCGTGCGCTGCCGATGACGTGCTGCTGCACCGCCGCGGCGCCGCGCAGCATGTAGTCCTGAAAGTCCCCCTGCACGCGGGTGAGCGTGCTCATGGGGTTGCGGCCGCGGCGCGTGCGGCGCTGTCGCGCTCGGCCGCGCGGCGCGGCGCTGGCACGCCGCCGGCACCGGCCAGGGCAGCCGCCGCGGGCATGGCGGCGAGGGTGCGCTCGCACAGCGAGCGCGCCTGCGCGAGCTCGGCGCACAGCTGCGCGAGCGGCGGGATGTGATCGTCGCGCTCGATCATCGTCGAGACGGCGCCAAAGCGGCGCACGGCGTGCGCATACAGCTCCCACACCGGGTCGGGCACTTCGGTGTCGTGCGTGTCCACCAGGTAGTCGCCGTGGTCCTCGTGCCCGGCGAGATGGATCTGCTGCACGCGCTCGGCGGGAATGGCGTTGAGGTACTCGAGCGCGTCGAACTCGTGATTGACCGCGCTCACGTAGATGTTGTTGACGTCGAGCAGGATCAGGCAGTCGGCGCGCGTGGCGATCTCGGTGAGGAACTCCCACTCGGTGAGCAGCGAATCGCGGAACTGCACGTAGCTCGAGACGTTCTCGAGCAGGATGCGCCGTCCGAGGATGTCCTGCACGATCCTCACCCGCTCGGCCACGTGCGTGAGCGCCTCCTCGGTGTACGGCAGCGGCAGCAGGTCATGAGTGTTGCGCCCGGCGACGCCGGTCCAGCAGAGGTGATCGGAGATCCACCGCGGCTGTACGCGTGCGGCAAGCGCCTTCACCTGGCGCAGGTACTCGCGATCAAGCGGCGCGGTGCTGCCGATCGAAAGGGAGACGCCATGCATGACGAGCGGGTAACGCTCGCGCATGCGCATCAGGTAATGCAGCGGCTTGCCGCCCGGCACCAGGTAGTTCTCGGTAAGCGCCTCGAGCCAATCGATGCCCTCGCACCCGGCGAGGATCGCATCGTAGTGCTCGACGCGCAGGCCGAGACCGAAACCGAGTGAGGGGTAGGTCAACATGGGCGGGAGAGGCGGGCCGGGCTGTCAGCACACCCGGCCCGCGGTCTATCACTTGGCCGCCTTGGCCTTTGCAGCGTCGCAGTCCGCCTTGGTCATCTCCAGGAACCCCTTGCCCTTGCAGGAGTTCTGGCCCTTGCAGGCGTTGTTGGCGCTCTTGCAGGCGGAGTGGCCCTTACAGGAATTGACGCCTTCGCATTTCACCTTGCCTTCGTCGGCGCGGGCGGTGGTCGCCGCCACCGTCGAGAACATGACCGCAGCGGCCGCGGCCAGAGCAACACCGGACAGTATTCTTGATTTCATTCGGCATTCTCCTTCGGTCAGAACTTTGGGCGCCGCCGATTGTAACGCCGGGCGGCTTCACTGCAGCGTGTCGCGCGTGCACGACATCATTGCCCCGCGCGCTAGCCACGCACGTTATACAGGAGACCGGCAGAGCCGACACTGGATTGCAGGGCGCGCCGAGGGCAGCACACCGCAGGAACGAGGCTTCCGGCCGCAGCTCCCGGGGCCTGCCGACGCGGCGGCCCGATTGACGCACTGCATCCTCGGATCCGCTACAATCCAACGCTCGCGCTCGAGTGTCCGAAGCGCGCTCCTCGCTCCTCATGCGACTGCCGACGGTGACGGAATGACCGACGCCTCCCGTGACGCCATCCTCGTGCGTGGCGCACGCCAGAACAACCTCAAGAGCCTGGATGTCGACATCCCGCTCAACGAGCTGATCGTGGTCACGGGCGTATCCGGCTCGGGCAAGTCATCGCTGGTGTTCGACACCCTCTACGCTGAGGGGCAGCGGCGCTACGTCGAGACGTTCTCCCCCTATGCGCGGCAGTTTCTCGATCGCATGGACAAACCGCAGGTCGAGTCGATCGCCGGCATTCCCCCCGCCATCGCCATCGATCAGACCAACCCGGTACGCACTTCGCGCTCGACCGTGGGCACGATGACCGAGCTCAACGATCATCTGAAGCTGCTGTTCGCGCGCGCGGCGGCACTCTTCTGCCGGCGCTGCGGCAAAGCGGTGCGCCGCGACAGCGCCGAGAGCATCTACGAGGATTTGCGCTCACGCGCGCAGGCCGCCGGCGATCCGCGCCTGCTGCTGAGCTTTCCGGTGCCGGTTCCGGCGAACTTCAGCGTCGCGGAGGTGCGTCAGCTGCTCGAGCGGCAGGGGTATACGCGCTTTCTCGAGTCCGCCGTGCCGGCGCGCGCGAGCGGCGGCTCCGCAGCGCCGCCGAGCGCTGCCGCGCCCGCCGCAGCAGGCGCGCGGCGAGCGAAGCGCCGCGGCCGCGCCGCGGCGGCAGCGCCACTCGTCACGCTCGAAGTGGTGCAGGACCGGCTGCGCCTCGGGTCCGCCGAGCGCGGGCGGGTGCTCGAATCGCTGGAGGCGGCGCTGCGTGTCGGCCGCGGCCGCGTGAATGTGCAGCTGATCGACGCGGGCGATCCGCCGCAGCTGCTCGACACGTGGCGCTATTCCGGCGAGCTGCATTGCGCGGACTGCGACCTGCCTTACCACGCGCCCACCCCCAGCGCGTTCTCTTTTAATTCACCGCTCGGCGCCTGCGAGACCTGCCGCGGCTTCGGCCGCACCATCGGCATCGACTACGGGCTGGTGATCCCGGACGAGACCCGGACACTGCGCGGCGGGGCGATCAAACCGTGGCAGACCAAGTCCTACGCGGAGTGCCAGCAGGACCTGGAGAAGTTCGCGAAGCTGCGCGGCATTGCGCTCGACACCCCCTGGCGCGAGCTTCCCGCCGAGGCACGCCGGTGGGTCATCGAGGGCGAAGGCGCCTGGTCGCGCAAGGTCTGGTACGGGGTAAAGCGCTTCTTCGCCTGGCTCGAGACGCGCGCCTACAAGATGCACGTGCGGGTGCTGCTCTCGCGCTACCGCGCCTATACGCCGTGCACGGCCTGCGAGGGTGCGCGCCTCAAGCCCGAGAGCCTGCTGTGGCGCATCGGCAGCCGCGAGCTGGCCGAGCGTACGCTCGCGGCGGCAGCGCCGCGCTTTCGGCCGCAGGGCGTCGAGTGGAGCGCGCAGACGCTCGAGTCGCTCCCCGGGCTGTCGATTCACGAGGTGGTGCTGCTGCCCATCGAGCGCAGCTACGCCTTCTTCCGCCAGCTGCAGCTCCCGCCGCCCCTCGACGAAGCGACCGAGCTGCTGCTCGGGGAGATCCGCGGGCGTTTCCGTTACCTGGTCGATGTCGGCCTGGGTTATCTCACGCTCGATCGGCAGTCGCGCACGCTCTCGGGCGGGGAGGTCCAGCGCATCAATCTCACCACCGCGCTCGGCACCTCGCTCGTCAACACGCTGTTCGTGCTCGATGAGCCCTCGATCGGCCTGCACCCGCGCGACATGCAGCGCGTCATCGGCGTGATGAAGCGCTTGCGCGATGCCGGCAACTCGCTGGTGGTGGTCGAGCATGATCCGCAGATCATGCTGGAGGCCGACCGCATCCTCGACCTCGGCCCCGGCGCCGGCGAACACGGCGGGCAGATCGTCTTCTTCGGCCGTCCCGCGCAGCTGCGCGAGAGCGCCTCACTCACCGGTGAATACCTCTCCGGCCGCCGCCGCGTCGCACCCCCGGGCGCGAGCGCCGCCGACGGCGTACGTGCGTCCAGCGCACCCGTGGCAGATGCCGGCGGCGGTATCGTGGCCGAAGCGCGCTCGAATCGCTGGCTCGAGCTCAAGGGCGCTGCCGAGCACAACCTCAAGAACCTCGAGGTGCGCATTCCGCTCAAGCGCCTGGTGTGCGTCACTGGCGTGTCGGGCTCGGGCAAGTCGACGCTGGTGGAGGACGTGCTGTATCCGGCGCTGCTGCGATACCGCGGCAAGCCGACCGAGGCTCCGGGCGCCTACACGGGCTTGTCCGGCGCCGAGCTCATCGACGACGTCGTCATGGTCGACCAGAGCGCCATCGGGCGCACCACGCGCTCCAATCCGGCGAGCTACGTCGGCGCCTTCGACGCCATCCGCGCGCTGTTTGCCGCCGAGCCCGCGGCGCAGGAGCGCAAGTACAGCGCCGGCACGTTCAGCTTCAACTCCGGCAACGGCCGCTGCCCCGCCTGCAGCGGCAACGGCTTCGAGCACGTCGAGATGCAGTTCCTCTCGGATGTCTACCTGCGCTGCCCCGACTGCAACGGCCGCCGCTATCGCGAGGAGATCCTCGATATCCGCCGCGAGGGCGCCGACGGTCGCCGCTGCAACATCGCCGACGTGCTGGAGCTCACCGTGACACAGGCGCGTGCATTCTTTGCCGACGCGCCGGAGGTGGCGGCACGCCTGGCACCGCTCGCGGACGTGGGGCTCGAGTACCTGAAGCTCGGCCAGCCGGTGCCGACCCTCTCCGGGGGCGAGGCGCAGCGGCTGAAGCTCGCCGGTCACCTCGCAGAAGCCGGCTCGGTGCTCTCGAGCACCACTCATCGCGGCAAGCTCTTCCTGTTCGATGAGCCGACCACGGGACTGCACTTCGAGGATGTGGCGCAGCTGCTCAGGGCCTTCCGCAAGCTGCTGGTCGCCGGGCACTCGCTGCTGGTGATCGAGCACAATCTCGATGTGATCCGCGCCGCCGACTGGATCATCGACCTCGGCCCCGAGGGCGGTGAGCGCGGGGGCGAGCTGGTGTGCGCCGGCACGCCGGCGCAGGTGCGCGCGCAGACGCGCTCCTTCACCGGCCAGGCGCTGCTCGCCTACGAGGCGGCGCTGGCGCCGCTGGCGCCGCTGGCGCCCGCCGTCGCCGAGCCGCCGCCGCGCTACGGCCGCAGCAACGGGCACGATTCCAGCGCCGTGGTCATTCACAAAGCGCGCGAGCACAACCTGAAGAACATCGACGTCGAGATCCCGCGCGATTGCTTCACTGTCATCACCGGTGTGTCCGGCTCGGGCAAGTCGACGCTCGCTTTCGACATCCTCTTCAACGAGGGCCAGCGCCGCTATCTCGAATCGCTCAATGCCTATGCACGCCAGTTCGTGCAGCCGGCGGCGCGCCCGGACGTGGATGCGATCTTCGGCATTCCGCCCACCGTCGCCATCGAGCAGCGCACCAGCCGCGGCGGCCGCAAGAGCACGGTGGCGACACTCACCGAGATCTATCACTTCCTGCGCCTGCTGTACGTGAAGCTCGGCACGCAGTACTGCCCGGACTGCGACGTCGCCATCGAGCCGCAGAGCCCGGCATCGATTGCGGCCCGTCTGCTGCGCGAGTACCGCGGGCGGCGCATCGCGCTGCTGGCGCCACTGGTGGTGGCGCGCAAGGGCTATTACACCGATCTGGCCCGCTGGGCGGCGAAGAAGGGCTTTCGCACGCTGCGCGTCGACGGCGAGATGCTGCCGACCGCGCCCTGGCCGCGCCTGTCGCGCTTCAGGGAGCACACCCTCGAGCTGCCGGTCGCCGAAGTCGACGTCGGTGTCAGGAGCGAGGGCGCGCTGCGCGAGGCACTCGCGCGCGCACTGGATTTCGGCAAAGGGCTGCTGCACGTGCTGCCATCGGGCTCCGCGCGGGCGACGGTGTTTTCCACGCGCCGCGCCTGCCCTGCCTGCGGCAGGAGTTTTGCCGAGCTCGACCCGCGGCTGTTCTCGTTCAATTCCCGCCATGGCTGGTGCGAGAGCTGCTATGGGACCGGCGTGGAGATGCCGGGCTTTGACGCAGAGCAAAGCGGCGAGGAGCTATGGTGGAACGAGTGGTACGCGCGCGAGCCGGCGCCGTGCGACGCCTGCCAAGGTCAGCGCCTCAACCCCACCGCGCTCACCGTGCGCTTTCGCGAGCGCTCGATCGCCGCCCTCGCCGGCGAGTCCGTCAGCGCCAGCGCGAAGTTTTTCGCGAGGCTGCGTCTCGGCACGCGCGAGCGCGAGATCGCCCGCGATCTGCTCGCGGAAGTTCGTGCACGGCTGAAGTTCCTCGAGCGTGTCGGGCTCGGCTACCTGCAGCTCGACCGTGCTGCGCCCACGCTCTCGGGCGGGGAAGCGCAACGCATCCGCCTCGCCGCGCAGCTCGGCTCGAACCTGCAGGGCGTGTGCTACGTGCTCGATGAGCCCACCATCGGGCTGCATCCGCGCGACAACCAGATCCTGCTCGAGTCCCTCACCGAGCTCACCGCTCACCACAACACGCTCGTGGTGGTGGAACACGACGAGGAGACCATACGCCGTGCGGATCATGTGCTGGACCTGGGCCCCGCGGCGGGCGTGCGCGGCGGCGAGCTCGTCGGCGCGGGCACGGTACGCGACCTGACGCGCAACCCGCGCTCGACCACGGGTCGCTTCCTGCGCGAGCCGCTGCTGCACCCGGCGCAGCCGCACCGCGAAGTCACCGCCGCGACACCGCTCCTCACCCTCGAGCACGTGGCGCTGCACAACATCCGCGGGAGCGACGTGCGCATACCGCTCGGGCGGCTGGTGGTGATCACCGGTGTCTCCGGCTCGGGCAAATCAACCGTGGCGCGCGACGTGCTCTACGCCAATCTGCGCGGGCTGCTGGCCGGCAACAGCACGCGCGGCAACGGTACCCGCCGCAACCGCACGCGCGGCAGCGGGCGCAGCCGCCGCCCGGCCGCGAAGCTCATCGGCTGCCAGGCGGTGCAGGGACTCGAGCATCTCGACCGCGTGCTGGAAGTGGACCAGACGCCGATCGGCAAGACCCCCCGCTCCTGCCCGGCAACCTACATCGGCTTACTCGACGAGATCCGCCGCATCTATGCCGGCACCACCGAGGCACGCATGCGCGGCTACACCAACAGCCGCTTTTCCTTCAACACCTCCGGGGGCCGGTGCGAGGCGTGCGAGGGCCAGGGGGTCAAGACCATCGAGATGAGCTTCCTTCCCGACGTCAAGGTGCTGTGCGATGTGTGCGGCGGGCGGCGATTCAATTCCGAGACGCTCGCCGTGCGCTGGCGCGAGGCGAGCATCGCCGATGTGCTCGCCATGAACGTCGACGATGCGGTCAGCTTCTTCGCCGCCCACCCGCGGCTGCACCATGCGCTCAAGCTGCTGCAGGACGTCGGCCTCGGCTACCTCACCCTCGGGCAGCCCAGCCCCACGCTCTCCGGCGGTGAAGCCCAGCGCATCAAGCTGGTGACGGAGCTGTCGAAAGTGCGCGCGACCGAGGCACGCGGCCCGCGCCAGAAGCCCAAGCACACGCTCTACGTGCTCGATGAGCCGACCGTGGGTCTGCACATGGCGGACGTTGAGAAACTGATCCACGTGCTGCATCGGCTGGTGGCCGCCGGCAACACCGCCGTCGTGGTCGAGCACAACCTCGACATCATGGCGGAAGCCGACTGGATCCTCGACATGGGCCCGGAAGCGGGCGACGGCGGCGGCCGCATCGTCGCGCAGGGGCCGCCGGCTCAGATTGCGCGCCGCCGCAAGCGCTCCCACACCGGTGCGGTGCTCGAGGGCTTCCTGCGCGAGCGCACGCGAGATGTCGCGCGGCCGCTGTGATCTGCCGCATACACTGGAGCGCCGCTATGCCCCGCACCTTCAAACACCCTCACGGTGCGCTGCTGCTGGCGCTGGCGCTGAGTGTGACTGCAGCAGCCGCAGCGCCCCCGGCGGCTCCAGCGCCCGCGCCGCCGGCAGCAGCCCCATCGCCGCCCGCGCCGCGCGCGGCCGATCCATTCCTCGCGCAGCTCGCGGGCCGCTGGGACATGAGCGGTACGGTGAGTGGCAAGCCGGTTCGCCACCGTGGCGAGGGCCGCTGGGTGCTCCAGGGCGGCTGGCTGTGTCTGACGATCATCGATACGGCCACCCCACCGGCCTACGTCGCCAGCGTCTATCTGGGCTACGACCGCAGAGCCCACGACTACATCGCTCACTGGCTCGACCAGTTCGGCGCCGCGGGCGCGCGCGTGGTGGCAACCGGGCAGCGCGAGGGTCGCACCCTGGTGCTGCTGTTCCCCTACGCGGAAGGCGCGTTCCGCGACACGCTGGCGCTGGCGGCGGACGGTGCCAGCGGCTCGCTGCTGCTCGAATCGCAGCAGAACGACGGCAGCTGGTCGACGTTTGCCTCCTATCGGCTGACCCGTGCGCGGTAGTACGCTTTCAGATCATGGCCCACGATCTGGTGTGCTGGAAATGCGGCGCGTCGCTGGCGGAACTGAGCCTGCCGCTGCGCCGCCTGGACGAGTGTCCGCAGTGCCACGCCGAGCTGCACGTGTGCCGGATGTGTGTCGACTACGACACCCGCGTCGCCAAGCACTGCCGTGAGCCGACCGCAGAGGAAGTGAACGACAAGACGCGCGCGAACTTCTGCGATCACTTCAAGCCGCGTGCCGCGGCCTACACCCCGCCTGACACCGCCGCGGTGGACAAGGCGCGTGCGGAGCTCGAGCGGCTGTTCGGCAAGCGCTAGAGAGGACTCCTCGTATGAATTACCGGGAAGCCATCGGCCGGTTGCAGCAATTCCTGTCGCCCCTCACGCTCGATGAGTTTCTCGACCGCACGCTGCTGGGTGGCTTTCGCAAGGTCGAGGGCGAGCCCACCGCCCCCCGAACCGCGCTCCTCGGGCCGGATCCGCAAGCGCTGCTGCTGAGTGCGGTGCATCTGGCGCCGAAGCTCACCTTCCACTCCGCCAACCCCACCGGCCCCGCGCCGAGCCTCGAGTCGGTGGCGGACGCGGCCGATTTCCGGCAACGGATCGAGCAGCTCCATGCGCGCAACTATTCGGTGCGCTTCCCGGAGCTGCGCCCGCTCACGCCGCAGCTCGACACGCTCGCCCGCGCGCTCGAGATGCTGCTGCACCAGCCGGTGACGGCCTCGGCTTTCTGGAGCCAGGGGCGCACTCCAGTGCACTACGACGACCACGACCTGATCGTCGTGCAGCTGCGCGGCAGCAAGCGCTGGTGCGTGTCCAGCAGGCCCTCGGAGTTGAACAACACCTGGAAGAGCATCCCCGAGGGCGCGCCCGAGCTCGGTCCTCACCACACGGTCGAAGTGCGCCCGGGAGATCTGCTGTATTTTCCGCGCGGCACCCTGCACAGCGTCGATGGCGAGGCCGAGTCGCTGCATCTGTCGCTCGGTTTCACCCCGCTCACGGTGCGCGATGCGGTAATCGCCGCGCTCGATCAGCTCTCCGATCTCGATCGCGGCTGGCGCATGACGTTCGGCGGCCCGCTCGCGCTGCTGCTGCGCGGTCCGGGACTCGAGCGCTTCAATGCACCGACGGTGGAGGCGACCTCGAACCTGGCGGTGGCCTGCAAGACGCCCGGCTTCCTCGCCGGCGCGCTGCAAGCGCGCTCTTCGCGGGCAGTCGCCGCCCTCGAGGCGTTGCCGGTGCCGCAGGCGATGCCGGTCATCGACCTCGATACCGAGCTGCTGCAGAGTGACATGGCCTTCTGTCATCTCACCGCCAGTCCCGAGCGCATCGACGTCAGCTATCCGGGCGGACACCTTTATATTCATCGCGGCGCTCAAAAAGCCGTCGAGCACATCGTCAACACCCCGCGGTTCCGGGTGCGCGACATCCCCGGGGATGTCGGCGACGACATCCGCCTGTCGCTCGCCGGGCGCTTCCTCGAAATCGGTTTCCTCGAGCTGGCGGCGCAGAGCAGCCTGCAGTCCTCGCAGACCGCAGCGGCCTGACACCCTGCCGCGCCGCCCGCAACTCCTGCGGCGCGGCTCGTGCGGCGGGGCGAGCGCGGCGCGACCGCCGCCACGGTCCGTCGCGCGGAAGCGGCGCCACACCGCGTCACGCCGCACCCCTGCCGCACCGCCCGCGGGACTTCGCGCTAAACTTCGCCGCCAGTCCGTGCCGTGCGCACGGTGTGTGGGAGCTACCCATGATTCGTCGATCACGCCATGGCCACGTATGGCCCCTGGCCTGCGTCCTCGTGCTGCTCGCCGGCAGTGCCTTGCCCGCAGCCGCGGCCGCCCCGCCGTCCGCCGCGTCCGCGTGGCTGCACGCCTGGGAAGCGGGCGATGATCCCGCCTCGCTCGATGCCTGGGTGCACCAGCACATGCGCCGCGCCGATGCGGACGTGGCACGGCTGGTGGCGGTGAAGGGCGCGCACACCGTCGCGAATACGCTGCGCCCGTATGACGACGCCAACAACGAGCTGATCCTGGCTACCTCGCAGGCAAGCGTGCTCTACGGCGTAGGCACCACCAAGGAGCTGCGCGACAAGGCGCAGGCGCTCACGCAGGAAGCCAACGCCGCCTTCACCGCACTCTCGCTCAACCCGTCCGTATACCGCGCGCTCACCGCCGTGCCCCGCCCCGCCGACGCGGCCAGCCGCTATTACCTCGAGCACACCCTGCTCGAGTACCGCCTCGCCGGCGTCGACCGCGACGACGCCACCCGCGCGAAGATCAAGGTGCTGCAGGACAAGATCACCGAGCTCGGGCTGGCCTTCGAGCGCGCCGTGCACGACGACGTGCGCACGGTGGTGGCCGACAAGGCGCAGCTCGACGGGCTGCCCCAGGACTACCTCGCTGCGCACCCCGCGGACGCCGCGGGGCAGGTGAAGATCACCACCGACCCGCCCGACAGCTGGCCGGCGCAGAGATTCGCCAACAGCGCGGAGCTGCGCCACCGGCTGCTGCTCGCGGCGAACTCCGTCGGCTATCCAGCCAACAGCGACACGCTGCGCGGCTTGCTGGCGACGCGCGCCGAGCTGGCGCAGCTGCTCGGCTATGCCACCTGGGCCGACTATGCCATGGCCGACCAGATGATCGGCTCGCCCGCCAATCTCGCGCAGTACCTGCAGAAGATCGACGCCGCCTCGCGCGCGCCGGGCGCGCGCGAGGATGCCGCGCTGCTCGCGTTCGTGCGCGAGCGCGATCCCTCGATCCAGAAGATCTCCTTTGCGGATGTGCGCTACTGGGGCGAGCAATACCGGCGCGCGAAGTTCAACTTCGACTCACAGAGCGTGCGCCCGTACTTTCCCTACGCGCAGGTGGAGCACGGCGTGATCGCCACCGCCGCGAAGCTGTTTCACGTCGACATCCGCCCGGTGGCGGGCGTGCGCACCTGGCACCCGTCAGTGACCACCTACGACGTCTATCAGGGCGATGCCAGGCTCGGGCGCGTCTACCTCGACATGCATCCGCGCGAGGGCAAGGACAAGTGGTTCTCGACCCAGCCGGTCGCCGCCGGCATCCATGGCCGCCAGCTTCCCGAGGGCGCGCTGGTGTGCAACTTCCCGGGCGGCACCGCGGGCGAGCCGGGTCTGATGCAGTACAGCGACGTCGTGATCTTCCTGCACGAGTTCGGCCACCTGATGCATCACGTGATCGGCGGGCAGGTCGCCTTCGCCGGCGCCGGCGCCTTCAGCGTCGAGCGCGACTTCATCGAGGCGCCTTCGCAGATGCTCGAGGAGTTCTTCCACGATTACGGCGTGCTCAGCACCTTCGCGCGTCACTACCAGAGCGGCGAAGTGCTGCCGCAGGAGCTGTACACGCGCATGAATCGCGCCGACGCCTACGGCCGCGCGAGCGGCCAGCAGCGGCAGCTGATGTTCGCGGCGGTGTCGCTGGACTTTCACACGCTGCCGCCTGCAACACTCGACTTCGATGCGCTCTATCAGCGTGACTTCGAGCGCTTCAACACCAGCGCCTTCGTTCCCGGGGATCACTTCTGGGCAAGCTTCACGCACCTGAACGGTTACAGCTCCAACTACTACACCTACGTGCTCGACAAGGTGATTGCGCTCGATTTCTTCGCGCAGTTCGATCCGCACGATCTGCTCGGCGCAGCGACAGGCGTGCGTTATGAGCAGGCGGTGCTCGCGCCCGGGTCCACTAAGCCCGCAGCGCAGCTGGTGCGCGACTTCCTCGGCCGCGAGCCGAACCTGGATGCCTACCAGCGCTGGATGCTGGCCGAGTTCGACGCTGCGCCTACGGCTTCTTCATCCGCTCGCTGAGGCGCTCGAGGAGCCGCGCGAAGGGCGAGTTCTTCTGCACCTCCACGCGCAGGTGACGGACGCCTGAGTCGTTGATGGTCTCGCCGGTGCCGGTGTCGATCGACAGCTCGCTCGCGCCGAGAATCTCCAGTGTCTCCTCGAGCGTCTGCGGCCCACGGCGGTCGCGCGCGCCCGCCTTGCCGGCGCCGCGCACGCGTGCGCGCGCGGGTGCGTCGGCCTGGCTCAGTGCACGCCCGACCGCCACCCGCCGTATGGGTTTGGCCGCAGGCTTCGCCGCCGCGCGTGGCGGCACCGCGGGCGCAGCGCTGTCATCGTCGATCAGCTTGAACTCATCGGTGCGCTCGCGTGGGGTGGCCGGAGCTGCGAGCGTCGCAGCCTGCTCCTGCTCGGTCGCGCGCGCCTTCTCCTGTGGACTCACCGGCACCACGGCGACCGAGGTGAACTCCGAGCGCACGTAGTACGCCACCTGCTTGGCGGAGATCGCGTCAGTGAAGAACCCGAGCCGCAGTCCGTACCACTTGCGCCCATCGCGGCTGCCCTCGACGGTATAGAGCGTGTAGGCACTGAAGATCGCGAGCGGCGGTACCTTGTCGAGCTCGACCGCCTGCACCGACCACTGCAACTGCACCGCGAAGGCGACCGGCGCATTGCTCGCGACGGCCTCCTTCAGCGCACGGCGCGTGCCGGTATCGTCGGGCTTGAGCAGCGGGATGCCGCCGTGGGCAAGCTCCGCGGGCAGCGCTTCGCTGTCCTGCGCGCGGCGCACCTCGAGGAGCCTGAGCACCTGCGTGTCGCTCAGCGGGCCGCTCTCGGCGGCGACTTCGCGCGGCGGCGGCGGCGCGTGCATCAGCCGCGTCTCGCCAGTGGCGCTGGTCTCGGCCAGGGCCTTGAGCACCTCGCGTACGTTCGAGTCCTCGAACACCGGCTTCAAGGCCGGCTTGCCGGCGCGCGCGCGCGGCGGCGCGGCGCGATCGGGTGTTGTCGGCGGGCGCAGCCTTCTGCGGCGCGCGCGCGAGGGGCGGTGCCGCCGCCGGCGTCCTGCGGATGCCCGCAGAGAGCTGGGGCTGCACGGCGGCCGCGGCCGGTACGGTCAGCGGACGCGCGGGAGGTCGTGCAAGCGGTGGCGCAGCGAGCGGCAGCGCGGCGCGCGGCGGCACGGGCGGTGCAGCGTGCACGACCGGAACATGCAGCGGCGGCGCTGCCGGCGCTGCCGCCATCGGCGCGGCGGCCGGTGGCGGTGCGCGATGGTGCTGCGCCACGGCGGGCGGCGCCTGGGGCTGCGGGCCTGCGGCGTACTGAGCGGCGGCCGCCGCGGCCGCCGCGCGCTCGCGCAGCTTGCGCCCCGGGGCTTCACCCGCCCAGGCGCCCGGGTAAATCTCGCGCACCACGCTCAGCCATTCCTCGGCTTCGGCGAGCGTGGCGAAGTAACCCATGTGCAGGCGAAAACGCTCGCGACCTTCCTCGAAGCGCCGGCTGACGAAGAACGTGAAGCGCTTGAGCTCCGGCAGCTCCGTCTGCGCAAGCGCCATGGGTGTGCTCGAAGAGCAGAGGTTGAGAACGAACGGCCCGGCGCTTGCCGCAGGCGCCGCCGCATCCCCGGCTCCTGCGCCCGCGCGGCCGCTCGAAGCGAAGTTGTGCATTTGTATCATGACTTCCCCGGACGATTACTCGGCAGCCGCGGCGCCAAAGGAAGGTGCGCAGATTCGCGCGACGGGGAAGGGAGTTGCTCGCTCGCGGCAGGCGCGATCGTGGCAGCCCCGCCGTCATAGGAACCCGTTCCTTTAGACCGGTGGCTTTGCGTCCCCGTCTTTCGACGGGTTTGCCCTTGTCACTCGGCTGTCAGTGTCAAAGCGTCGCCGTTCAGAGTCAAGTCCGTAAATGTGCCTAAGCTCGCAAGTACTGTTACCGATCGGCGACGCACGCGCGCCATCTTATGTTAAGCGTGCATGCGGCTCTGAGAGATCCGGTGCCCGCGTGTGATCTCAGCGCGCGCTCGGGCCCGCATCCCAGAAACGCCCGGCGCTGCGCAGGCGGCGGGCATAGAACCCGTGAGTGAGGTCTGCATAGGCAACCGCCTGTCCGGCGCGCGGCGCGTGGATGAACCGGCCGGCGCCGGCGTAAATGCCCACGTGATCGACGCCGCGTGCCCGGATGCGGAAGAACACCACGTCTCCGGGGGCGAGCTGCGCAAGCGGCACCGCTCGCGCAGCGCGCTGCTGCGCCGCTGCGGTGCGCGGAATCGACAGGCCGACGCGCTCGTGCACGTACAGCGCGAGCCCGCTGCAATCGAAGCCGCTCGCGTCCGCGCCGCCGAACTGGTAGGGCGTGCCGACGAGCGAGGCCGCCACGGCAGCAATCGCCGCCCCCTCGTCCGGGTACGCCGGCGCTACGGGCGGATGAGTAGCGCAACCGCCGGCGAGCAGCGCGGCAGTGAGCAGCGCGGCGGCGAGGCTCGGCGCGGCGCGCATCCGCCTGATCTCCGTGTCGCGTGACCCTAGCGGGCCCGGACGGGGGCCTTCGGCTGCGCCGGCGTCCGCGCCCGAGCCGCCCCAAGGCGTGCGAGCGACCGCAGCCCCTCCCAGTCGTAACGCTGCACGCCGCGGCGACCGGAGCGGGTGGCCCCGAGCAGCGCAGCGCCGACCACGCGCGCGGAGATGGCGCGGTAGGGCAGGTAGTTGCCCCGCAGAAACGGGTTGAGCAGCGGCATCAGCGCGGTCGCTGCCAGCTCCAGGGGGCGCGTCTCGCCGCGCCACCCGAGCAACAGCGAGGGCTGCAGGATGTCGAGCGACTCGAAACCGAGCGCGGCGGCCTGCTGTTCCATCTCCCCCTTGGTCCGCAGGTAGAAATTGCGGGACTCGGGATTCGCACCCACGCTCGACATCACCACGAAGCGCCGCGCCCCCGCGGCCTGCGCCGCGCGCGCGAAGCTCAGCACGCAGTCGACGTCGACGGCGCGAAACGCCTGCGGCGAGCCCGCCCGTCGTCGCGTGGTCCCGAGGCAGCACAGCGCGACGTCGCAGCTCGCGCCCTTCAGCTGCGCCTCGAGCCGCTCGAACTGCACGATGCGGTTGGCGAGATGTGGGTGCTCGCGCCCGAGCGGACGGCGCGAGACGGCGAGCACGCGGCTGATCTCGGGCGCGCCGAGCAGCGCCTCGAGCGCGTGCCCGCCAGTAAGGCCGCTCGCCCCCGCGAGCAGCGCGATCCTCGCGTCCGGATCTGCCATCGATGTACCGCCGATCTGAGGGGAGCTTAGAAGTGCGGGCGCCCCGCGGCAAGGCATACCGGAATCGATCGCGCCCGCGCACCGCTGCTGCGACGCGCTATCTGCACGCACGCGTCCGACCTGAGCCACAACCTTGACGGGCGGCTGCGCCCTGCCCCGACCGGTTAGAGGCGCAGCCGGCGATCGGCGGCATAGCGCTCGAGCAGCGCCGCATCCGCACCCGGCGCGGCGAGCGCCACGTAAGTGTCGGGCCGCAGCAGGTAGAGCGCATCGCGGGCCAGCCCCGCCTCCTGGTGAGCGGAGCCCCACGGGAACACGTGCAGCGGTACGCCGTTTCGCGCACACCAGCCGTGCAACGGCTCGCCGGCGCTGCCGTACACGTGCACCTGCCAGGCGAGCGCATTCAGCGGCGCATGATTGTCGGCAGCGCCGTCTCTCACCCACGGCAGGCGATCACCGCCGTGCACGTCCCCCGCCACGCCGGCACTCAGCGGCAGGCCGCGGTAATTCAGCCTGATCTGCGACACGGTGCGGAACAGGTACTCGCGAATCGGCTCGAATGCGATGGCCCGCGGCAGGAGCACCGGCGCAACGCGCGTGCGCATCACCTCGGCGATCCGCCCGTCCGCAGTGACGAAAGTGAAAACCCGGTCGGTGGTCGCGACCAGCCGCCGCGCGAAGGCGATGCGCTCCGCCTCGTAACTGTCCAGCAGGCGATCCTGCGCGCGACCGCCGAGCACGGCCGCGAGCTTCCAGGCGAGATTGATGGCATCGCCGATGCCGGTGTTCATCCCCTGCCCACCCACGGGGCTGTGGATGTGCGCGGCATCGCCCAGCAGGAAGGCGCGGCCCCGGCGAAAGTGCTCCGTCACGCGATGGTGCACGTGGTAGGTGGAGAACCAGTTGACCTTCTGCACCACGAGCCGCAGGTGCTCGATCGCACGGTGGCTGACGTCCTCGAATCTGAGGCTCGATGCGCGCTCGGCGCGCTCATCGCGCACCGTTCCGATCAGCCGTGCCCGGCCCATGCCGGCGAGCGGGAACACGGCGAGGAAATCCGCCTCGTCCAGGTCGATGTGCAGCTCGCCGTTGACCGGGGGCCCGGCGCCGTCGATGTCGGCGACGTAGAAGATCTGCCGGTAGGTGCCGCCGGGGAAACCGGCGCCGAGACTCTCACGCACGATCGATCGCGCGCCGTCGCAGCCGGCGAGGTAGGCCGCTTCGCAGCTCTGCTGCCGCCCGTCGGCGCTGCGTAGCTGCGCGCGGATACACGCGCCGTCGTCGCTGAAGGTGAGCAATTCGGTGCAGCGCTCGACCGTCACGCCGCGTGCCGCGAGGCGTTCGATGAGCAGCTGCTCGTGCTCATCCTGCGGAAAGATCTGCAGGAAGGGAAACGCGGTCAGCCCCTCGCCGATGTTGGCAAACGCCAGCCGCGCTGCGTGCTCACCGCGCGCCCACAGATTAACGGCGGGAATCTTGTGGCCGCGCTCGAGGATGGCGCCCGCCAGATCGAGCTGGCGGTACAGCTCGAGAGTGCGCGCCTGCACCGCCAGCGCCCGCGAGGTCGTGCCGGTTGCCGCAGTCTTGTCGATGATCCGCACCGCGACGCCGAGCGCCGTCAGCCACAGCGCCAGCACCAGCCCGGTGGGACCGGCGCCGACGATCAGCACCTCGCAGCGAACGGGCTGCTGCACGGGCACCTGCCTTCAGGCGCCAGGCGGCAGCGTCACGCCATCGTTCATACGCAACTCAGATGGGCTCGTAACAGCTGACGTTGACCGTTTGGTTCTCTTGCCCCGGGCTCAGGGTAATGTCGCGACGCACGTCGCGGTAACCATCGCGGGTGCCGATCACCGTGTAGTGTCCGGGTTTGAGCTCGATATCGCGGTGCGTGAAGCTGCCGAAAGTGCCGACGTCCGGGATCGCCACCTGAGTGAGGTTGTCGGACACCAGCGAGAGGTGGACCGGCTTGTCGAATCCCGGCAGCAGCTCACTGAGGCGCGCGATCTGCGAGCGCAGCACGGGACCGGGCGAGGGCTGCTCCTGCGCTGTTTGCAGCAGCGCGGCCGCCCGCTCGCCCGCCTGCGGCGAGGACAGCCGCTCGGGACGCTCAATCAGGGCCTGCAGCGACTCCCCGAGCAGCAGCCGGTCCGCCGCGCGCGCCTTGCCCGCCTGGGCAAAAGCGAGCGAGCTGTCCTGACGCTGTATGTCCTCGTAGACGCGCAGCGCCTCGTCCCAGCGCTCCTGCGACTCCAGGTCCGCCGCGTGCGCGCGCAGGGCGCCGAGGCTGCGCGCACCGCCGCTGGCCGCCTCCACGCGGCGCAGGCCGTCCAGGGCTTCGGCCCCGTTCGGACGCAGCGCGCGCGCTCTCTCGAACGCGGCGCGTGCCTCGTCGAGCCGTCCCGCCCCGAGCGCCGCAAAACCCTCGCCGGCTGCTTTGGCGTAGCTGTCATCGGCGAAGGCGGCATTCGCCAACGGCAGCACTCCCGACAGCCGCCGCGCGCGGCTCTGCCCGAGCGCGGCGCGCTCGTCCTTCGGATCGATGCGTGCGGCCAGATCGAACGCCTGCAGCGCACGCTCCTGCTGACCGGCAGCGAGCGCCCGCTCACCGGCGGCGAGCTGCGCGCTGAAAGCGGCGGGCGCGGCGTGCTCGACTTTATCCAGCAGCTGTGCGGCCTCGGCGAGCCGCTGCTGCGCGAGTGCTACGCTGCCGCCATTACGCGCACCGGCGGACTGCGCGGCGCGCGTGCGGGCCGTTGTGAAGTCGGGCCCGCCCCAGATGCCCGCGCCGCGCGCCTCGAGCACGCCGACGCGTCGATCGAGCGCCGACTGTTCGGTCGCAAGGCTCGCCTGCGCGGCGGCAGCGGCGGTGTGCTCCGGCGGTTCGTTGACGGCGGCCGCGTCAGCCGGCGTGCGCAGCGGCGCGCTCACCGACCTGCGGCCTGGCGCCGTATACGGCGCGCGCGCTGCCGACCCCAGGCTCACGTACTTCGGTAGCCAGAAGAAGGCGGCGAACGCGGTGGCGGCGAGCCCCGCGAGAATCAGCAGCGCCCGCGGCGGGCCGCCGCGCATCGGCTCGAGGCGGGTGCCCACCGGCAGCGGTGCCTGGCGCACCTCCTCCCACAGCGCCGGGCCGTCGAGCACGCCCGGGGTTAACGCAGCGGCCCCCGCGGGGGTGCGGGCGCCTCCTCCAGGGCGCAGCGCCGCAGCCTGCGGCGACGCCGTTGACGCAGCTGACCCGGGCGCCGCCGGTGCAGCCTCCCGCGCCGCAGCGGTGAGCGACGGCGCGCCGGGCGGCACTGTGGCCACCCATCGCTCGTCGCGATCGCCCGTGGGGTTGGCCGGCAGCGCATTGCGCGGCGGTTCGGCGGTCTCGAAATCGAAGGTCAGAGTGTCATTGAGCGCGGCGTCAAGCTCGTCGATGATTTCGCGCATTGAAGCCGGCCGCTCGCGGGCATCCTTGGCCAGCATGCGCCCGATCAGCGTCGCGAGCTGCGGCGGAATCGGCTCGATCGGCACCAGCGGCGGCACCAGGTCTTCCTGCACGCGCCGCGCGTCGAAATGCGGGTAATGCGGCGGATAGCGCGAGAGCAGCTCGTAGGCCAGCGCGCCGAGGCCGTAGACGTCATCGGCCGGCGTCGGTGGCTCGCCACGCAGCTGCTCGGGGCTGGCGGTGAAGGGGGAGAGCCCGCGGATCATCGCATCCGTGCCCGGGTCGGGTGCGTGCCCGGAAACGCCGAAGTCGGCGAGCTTCACGCGCCCGCGCGCATCGAACAGCACGTTGCCGGGCTTGAGATCGCGATGGATCACGCCGCGCTCGTGCGCGTGCTCGAGCGCCTGCGCCACCTCGATCAGCACCGGCACTACCGCGAGATAGTCGGCGCCGCGCAGCCGGCGCAGATCGCCCCCCACCGCGAGCTCCATCGGCAGCAGGAAGGTGGTGCCATCCACGCGCTCGGGCGCGTAGACCTTGAGAATGCAGGGATGATCGAGGCGGCTGGCGCTATCGTGCTCGTGCACCAGTGCCTCCCATGCCGCGGCGCTGCGCCCGGGGCCGGGGCGCAGGATCTTCAGGGCGATATCGACGCCGCTCTCGGGATCGTGCGCACGCCATACCTCGCCCTGCCCGCCCTCGCCGAGGCGCTCGTGCAGCACGTAGCGCGCCGTCAGCCGCCGGGTGGGATTCGCTGTGGCAGTTGCCGTCATGACCTGATCAGTGGCTCCCTGTAAGCATTCAAACGTTCGACCTTCGACATCGATGACCTGCGCGGCGACCCCGGACTGACCCGGAATGCTCGCTTCGCAGTTGGTTTGTTCTTGGTGGCTGCGCGCGGCGATAGCGCCGTCGCCCTGTCCGGCGAGTCCTTCGCCGACGCAATCCATGAGCCCTTACCTCCACGGCAGCGTACCCGCGTGTGTCGCGCGCGAGGCCCATATCCCGCGCGAGGCCGGTGTACGTGAGTATGCCACCGCTCGCTTCCATGTGACCGGAAAGCGCAGATACCGTTCCCGCTCGGCGGGCCCGGCGCGCTACAGGTCGAGCCGTAGCTGTGAGCTGGCAGGGGTTGGCGCGGTGAACAGCCGCGTGTTGAGTGGACTGCGCGAGGTGCAGTTCAGGCCGAGCCGCTGGCAGGCGAGCCGGAAGCGCTGCCGCAGCAGGTCGGCGTAAGGGCCGGTGCCGCGCATCCGAAAGCCGAAGCGCGGATCGTTGTCGCGGCCGCCGCGCATGTCGCGGATGAGTGACATAACGTGGGCGGCCCGCTGCGGATAGTGCTCGCCGAGCCATTCCCTGAACAGGTCCTTGATTTCATAGGGCAGGCGCAGCAGCACGTAGCCGGCTGAGCGCGTGCCGGCCTGCGCGGCTGCCGCCAGAATGTCCTCGAGCTCGTGGTCGGTGAGGGCTGGAATCACCGGCGCCACCATCACCGCGGTCGGTATGCCCGCGGCATTGAGCGCGGCAAGCGTCCGCAGGCGCGCCTGCGGAGAGGCGGCACGCGGCTCCAGCGTGCGCTTGAGTTCGTTGTCCAGCGTGGTGACGCTGACCGCCACGCTTGCCAGCCCGTCGCGCGCCAGGTCCGCGAGCAGGTCCAGGTCGCGCAGCACCAGCGCGCTCTTGGTGATGACTGCGACGGGATGGCGCGTGCGCGCGAGCACCTCGAGAATCGAGCGCGTGACTCGCATGCGCTTCTCGACCGGCTGGTACGCGTCGGTGTTGGCGCCCAGCGTGATGGACTTGCAGACATAACCCGGGCGGGCGAGCTGCTCCTCGAGCACCCGCGCGGCGTCCTGTTTGTAGAAGAGCCGCGTCTCGAAGTCGAGCCCGGGCGAGAGCCCCATGTAAGCATGGCTCGGGCGGGCGTAGCAGTTGTGCGTCACCACGCCGTCGGCGATGAAATCCTCAGTTTCCGTCGTGATGTCATACAGCCGCATAGTCTCGAGCGGCTCGACGCTGACGACACCGAGACGCGCATTGCTCTTGACTGCCCGGCCGGCGATGTCGAGCTTGCGGGTGATCGCAGGGCCGACGGTATGAAAAAAACGCAGATGCTCCCTGAGTCCGCCCGTCAATCTGACGACGTCGATCGGCTTCCTGTCCTCGTGGTGGATGTGCTCCACAACAAACCTAAAGTGAAAGGCTCGCAGGCACCTGCCAATCCACGCGATGATTGCAGGGTCAGTGTTGGAGATGCGCAGGACGGCCTGGCTGAGGCTCCCTTCGGCGTCGAAGATCCCGGCAAGAAATCCCGCCGACCACTCTCTCGTCGGACACGGCGACCAGGCTATAAGGCGGTAAATCGATTCAACGCGCATGTAAGAGCCAGCCGCGATCGCGTGCATGGCCCGCCTGCCGCCGACGGCTGCCTGGAACAGAGATCCGCAGGTCGAGATGTCAAAGTCGAGAAGATAATTGCGCGTTCTGACAAGTGCTTCCAGATCGCATAAGGCGAGCCGAAACCGTTGTCCCTTGGAGATGCTGCCATTCTTGCGTTGATAGTCGACCACTCCGAGCCAAGCATCGCCACGGATCATCCCGCAGAGATAGCCGCGGCGGTAATCCTCATCCGGGATTACACTCTTCGCGAATGCGCCGGTCCCCATGAGCTTGTTGAGTGTCGTGAGGTGCGGTCTGCGGGCGCGGCCCTGCTCGGTCCCTGTTACGAACTTCCAGCCGCGATCGCTCAGGAAACGATGGTCCCCGCTGCTGACGAGTGCCGTGCCGTCCTCCAGTGTTGTGCGCAGCGCCGGCTTGATGACGCTCCAGTGCGCGAGCACCCGGGATTTCACGTAGCGCCGATACGAGCCGATGCGGCGCGTGCCGTAGATCTCATCGCCCACTCGCAGTGCGGAGATGGGACACGTGCGCCCATCACCCAGCAGCACAGGCGTGTCAGGACCTAGGCAGTAGGAGCACGCATGACTGCATCCTCGATAGGGATTGATAGATTTTTCGAATGGAATGTCCGGGGAGTCATTCGTCGTGATGACTTCGCGCGCGCGATCCGGCTCGAGAGTCGTGGGAATGCTGTCGGGTAGCTCGTCCAAGTACCAGCCGTCATCGACGGCTTCGATCTCCTGTTTCTCGAAGCGTCCGGGCGGGTTGGATAAGGCTCCCCGGCCGGTAAAGGAGTGCCGGCCTAGGATTGTTCGGCGCATCACATGACTGTACGCCTATACAGTATCGGCGGTAAAGTCACCGTATGACAGTGATTCACAAGTGTTTTCATCAGGCCGCCCGAGATACGGCGGCCGTCGCCCGGCAACGCGCTACTTCACGAGCTTCAGCGAGAACGGATAGTGATACGCGGCGCCCTCGCTCGCGCGGATGGCGGCGACCAGCGTCATCACCAGCCAGGCGATGAACAGCGCACTCAGCAGCAGGAAGCCGACGAATACCAGCATCAGCAGCGTGCACACGATCGCGGCGAGCGTGACCGTGATGTTGAAGTTCAGCGCCTCCCGGGCATGTGCGGCGACGAACGCGGACTGATCGCCGCGCGCGATCGAGACGAACAGCGGCCCGAGCACGTTGCCGATCAGCGGAATGAGCAGTCCGGCCAGCGCTGCGAGGTGGGCGAGCATTCCCCACGTGCGCTCGTTCTCGGTGGGCGCGCTGGCGGGTGCCGGAGTCTCACTCGGGTCGCTCATGGCGGGCGAAGAGTACCACTGCGGCTGCGCGGCTTGCCCACAGCTCACAACTTCACCCTGATGCCCGCGTAGATGCCGATGCTCGGCTGCAGGAAGCCGACCGGATTCTCGTAGTGGCGATCGAAGAGGTTCTCGATGCGCCCCTGCAGGGCGAGCCGCGTGCTCAGATCGTACTCCGTGGCGAGGTTGACCGTCGTATAGCCCGGGGCGTCGAGGCGCGCGATGGAGAAGTCCCGGTTGCCGTCGACCCAGGTGCCGACCCAGAGAACATCGAGGTTCACGCGCCAGGCGCTCGTGGCCTGCCAGGAGGCGAGGTAACTGCCTTTGTGTTTCGGACGGCGCAGCAGCTCCTGGTTCAACACATCATCGCTGGCCTCCGTAAACGTGTAGTCGATCCGCACCGTCAGCTCCTTTACGGGCTGGTAAGCGATGAAGCTCTCGATGCCCTCGGTGGTCGCACGGCCGATGTTGGCATAGGTCGTGCCGGTGACATCGGTCGTGATGAGGTCGCGGATGCGGTTGTAGTAGTAAGTCACGCCGAAGCGCAGCACGTCGTGGTCGAGTCCCTGCTCGAAGCCGGCGTCGTATCCGGTGCTGCTCTCGGGCCTGAGATTGGGATTGGCAAAGAAGAACGGCGGGAAGCTCTGGAACAGCTCGCTCAGGGTCGGCGCCTTGAAGCCGGTGCCGACGGAAGCTCTGAGCTTCGTGTCGCTGTCCGCGATCACCCATTCCGGTGCGAAGCGCCAGGTCGTCTTGCTGCCGAAACGGCTGTTGTCGTCGTAGCGCACGTTGAGCGCCGAGAACCAGTGCTCGCCGAGCTGCGACTGCAGCTCGCCGAAGCCGGAGCTGATGTGCACATCCGCGGTGATCGGCTGACTGATCTCGTCGCGCTCGTACTCGGCACCGACCACGACGGTCTCGGTGGCCGCGGCCTTGATATTGCCCTGCCAGTCGAGCTTGCGCCGCTCGCCGTTGTTGAGAGCTGCCGGCGTCTCGGGCTGCACCGTGGAGGTGCGGTCATGGGTGTAGGCGAGGCCCAGGGTCTGATCGAGGAACCCGTCGAAGGAACTGGCGTGCGCGGTCAGGCGCGTGAAGTACTCGTCGGTCGCGGCGGTGGTCTGCTGCGGCGCCGGGTAACCGGCGAAAGGAGGTAAGAAGCTGAAGTCCTCGCCCGTGGTATGCAGGTGGAGGTCGGTGTAGCGCGCGACCAGCCCCAGGTCGAAATACTGCGTGACGTCGAGGCCCAGCTTGGTCGAGAGGGTGAGGTTGTCATCGTAGTCGTCGTTGCGCGCCTCGCCGGGCAGCAGCAGATCGAGCGGCGTCACAGGGGTGGCGCCGGCGTGAAAGTGCGACACGTTGGCGCTGTAGTGGAAGGCGTCCTCCGAGCCGCTGAGGCTCCCCGCCTGGTTGAAGGTGTCGAAGGTTCCCCCTTCGAGCGCGCCGGTGAACTGCATCGGCCCCGAGCCCGACTTGGTGATGATGTTGATGACGCCGCCAATGGCGTCCGAGCCGTACAGCCCGCTTTGCGGTCCGCGCAGCACCTCGACGCGCTCGATGTCCTGCGTCAGCAGCTGTCCGAAATCGAAGGCGCCGGTGGAGTTGCTCGGGTCGCTGACGTCGATACCGTCGATCAGCACCTTGGTGTGATTGGAGTTGGTGCCGCGCATGAAGACCGAGGTGACGCCTCCCGGTCCGCCGGTCTGCACGACGTTGAGTCCCGGGATGTCCTTGAGGACATCCGCAAAAGTGCGCTCCTGCCGCGCCTCGATGTCCGCAGCTGTCACGATGCTGATGCTGCTGGCGACCTCCGTGACCGGCGTCAGGATGCGCGTGGCGGTGACCACGACGGGGGGCAACTCGTCCGCCTCGGAGCCGGGGCACAGCGCAGGGAGTGCGAGCAGCGCCAGCGGCACCAGCAGACGAGCATGAAAGTACGGTAGCGACGGCAGCGCGACGCAGCGGTGCGCGCCGCGCATGATGAGACGACCCGTTGACATGGACCTGGCTCCTGAAAATGCACACACCCGTGCCCGTGGGGTCGTGGCATCTGCAGAAGCTGGGCGCGCGGCAGACTCTGCCGCCCAACCAGCATCGCCCGCCGCGACGCCCATCGGTTATCGCGTGGGGCCGGTCTCCGGGCTCTCGAGCTGGAGTTGTGTGCACTCCGGGCGGATCGCCTTCCCGCACCCTTGAGAGGGTGCAGTGGCTCATGTGATCCGCCTCGTCTCGATTACCGTTGCGGGGGCAGCGCCGGCTTTGGACGAATCCGCACCGGACTTCCCGTTTTAACCGTGCCGGCGCGCGCAATCACAGCCTCCTGAACGCACGCACCGAAACGGTCACCTCACGCCGGGCGAAGCCTGCCGTGCGCGACCCACGCCGTCAAGGGCCGCACGGCCGCCGTGCCCGCCTTACCGTGTGAGGAGCCGCACGGCTGCCGCGCCCATGGCATGATCGCCAATCTGTGGAGTCAGCAGAAAACGGCGCCGGGACCACTCGCCTCAACAGCGCGGCGGAGTGGGCCGGCTATCTGAGTCTTGCGCCGCTGGTGTTGTGTCTGGCCGGGGTCGGACTCCTGCCTGATTACGCTGCGCGCGAGCTCGCGCAGCGCAGCGCAATCGCCTGGGGCGCGGTGCTGCTCGCCTTCGCCGGCGCGGTGCACTTCGGTCTGGCGCTCGCCGGGCGGCTGCCATGGGAGCGCGCGCTCATCGGCGCCACCCTCGCTCCCGCACTCGTCGGCGCGGCCGCGGTGGTGGCGGGCGGACAGCACGGGCTGGCGCTGCTGGTGGCCGGCTGCGGCGGCTTCTGGCTGTACGAGCATCGGCGCCTGGGCGGTCAGCTGCCGGCGGCGTACCTGAACCTGCGCCGCCAGCTCACGCTCGCGACCTGCATGCTCCTCGCGCTGACCCTGTTCGCCTCGGATGCCGGCGGGCTCGGCTGAGCGCGCAAGGCCATCGCATGGAAGACTTATCCGCACCGTGGCTGCGCCGGCTCATCACCGCCGTGCTGCTCGTGGGGCTGGTGCTGCTTGGCTTTCGCATCATGGACCCGTTCATCGTGCCGCTGATATGGGCGGGGATCCTCGGGTTCGTGAGCTGGCCGGCGTATCGATGGCTGCGCAGACGCTCCCACGGGCGCAACACCATCGCCGCGCTGCTCATGACGACGGCGGTGTCGGTGGCCGTGGTCGCCCCGCTCGCCTGGCTCGCCGTGGTGCTGCGCCTGGAGGTGGTGCACGCCTATCACGAGACGCAGGCGCTGCTCGCCGGCGGCGTGCAGCTGCCGACCGCGGTGCTGAGGCTGCCGTGGATCGGGGCGCAGCTGCACGACCTGACGGCGCGCGCCACCGCCGATCCGCACGCCCTCGGGCTCGAGCTGCAGAAGATCGCCGACCACTCCTTCGATCAGATCGCGCGCGTGATCGGCGGCATCAGCCGTAACGCGGTGAAGCTGTTGCTCGCCGTGGTGAGCCTGTTCTTCGTCTATCGCAACGGCGAGCGCTTCGCCGGCCAGCTCACCAGCGCGCTCGAGCAGGTGCTCGGCCCGCGGGTTCACAACTACCTTCAGGCCATCGGGCAGACCGTGAAGGCCGTGGTCTACGGGCTGGTGCTGGCGGCGATGTTGCAGGGGGTGCTGGTGGGACTGGGGTACTGGATCGCCGGCGTCGGCTCCCCGGTGTTCCTCGCCGCGCTCACCACGGTGTGCGGGCTGATCCCGTTCGCCGCCCCCACCATCTGGGGCGGCGTCGTCGTCTGGCTGATGCTGAAGGGAAGTACGGTCGCGGCCATCGGGCTTCTGATCTGGGGTGCGCTCGTCATGGCGTGGGTGGACCACATCGTGCGCCCGTTCCTGATCAGCCGCGAGGCCGAGATCCCCTTCCTGGTGGTGCTGTTCGGCGTGCTCGGCGGCCTCGCCACCTTCGGGCTGGTGGGCCTGTTCGTCGGCCCGGTGATCCTCGCGGTGCTGCTGGCGACCTGGCGCGAGTGGCTGCTGGAGACTCATCAGCCGGGGGCATGAGGGCCGCGCGCGGCAGCGACTGGCCGCCGCCGTGAGCCTTCAGGCGCCGAGGAACATGCGGTACGCCGGGTTGGCGCTCTCCTCGACGTAAGCGTAGTGCAGCTCGTTCAGGTGCTGCAGGAAGTCCGGCCGCTCGGCGGGCGGCACCTGGATGCCCGCGAGCACGCGGCCGTAGTCCGAGCCGTGGTTGCGGTAATGGAACAGGCTGATGTTCCAGCGCGAGCCGATCGCCTGCAGGAACTTCAGCAGCGCCCCCGGGCGCTCGGGGAACTCGAAGCGGTACAACAGCTCGTGGGCGATGCCGCGCGCGTGGCCGCCGACCATGTAGCGCACGTGCAGCTTCGCCATCTCGTCATCGGTCATGTCGGTGACGGTGAAGCCCGCGGCGCGCAACCCCGACACCACCGCATCCTTCTCCTCGCGCCCGTGGGTGAGGGCGAGACCGGCGAGTATCTGGGCGCCGTCGGCGCCGGCGTAGCGGTAGTTGAATTCGGTCACGCTGCGCCTGCCGAGCACCTCGCACAGGCGCAGGAAGCTCCCGGGCTTCTCGGGGATCACCACCGCCAGCAGCGCCTCGCGCTCGCCGCCGAGATCGGCGCGCTCGGCGACGTGGCGCAGGCGGTCGAAGTTCATGTTGGCGCCGCTGTTGATCGCCACCAGGCGTTTGCCGCGCCAGCCCTCGCGCGCCACGTACTTCTTCACCCCTGCGACCGCCAGCGCACCGGCCGGCTCGACGATCGAGCGGGTGTCCTCGAAAACGTCCTGGATCGCGGCGCAGATCTCGTCGGTGCCGAGCAGCAGGATCTCATCGACGTGTCCGCGGCACAGCGCGAAGGTCTCTTCGCCCACGCGCCGCACCGCCACCCCGTCGGCGAAGATGCCGACGCGCTCGAGGGTGACGCGCCGCCCGGCCTTGAGCGAGTCGTGCATGCCGGCCGCGTCCTGCGGCTCGACGCCGATGATCTTCACCGCCGGGTACAGGTACTTCACGTACACCGCGATGCCTGCGAGCAGCCCGCCGCCGCCGACTGGCACGAAGATCGCATCCAGCTCGCCGCCGGTCTGGCGCAGGATCTCCACCGCGATGGTGCCCTGTCCGGCGATGACATCAGGGTCGTCGAAGGGATGCACGAATACCAGGTTGCGCTCGCGCGCCAGCCTCAGCGCCTGCTCGAATGCGCTGTCGTAATCGTCGCCGTGCATCAGCACCTCGGCGCCGAGGTCGACGACCGCCTGCACCTTGATGTGCGGGGTGGTCTGTGGCATCACCACCACCGCGGCAATGCCGCGGCGCTGTGCGGCGAGCGCGACGCCCTGCGCGTGATTGCCGGCTGAGGCGCACACCACGCCGCGCCGCGCGGCGCCTTCCGACAGGTGCGCGATGCGGTTGTAGGCGCCGCGCAGCTTGAAGGAGAACACCGGCTGCAGGTCCTCGCGCTTGAGCAGCACACGGTTGCCGAGCCGCCGCGACAGCCGCGCAGCCTCTTCCAGCGGCGATTCGATCGCGACGTCGTAGACGCGCGCCTTGAGGATTCTTTCGATGTAGGGACTCGCCACCGGATCAACGTCTCGCCTTGCCGCCCGCGCCCGGGCACTGCGTCTCGCAGCTTAGCGGGCGGTGGCAGCCGCTGTCAGCGCTTGTCGCCGCGGCGCACGGCAAACCGGTACAGCGCGCGGCCGATGGTTACCTGATCCCCGTCCTTCAGAATCTGGTGGGTGATGCGCTGGCCGTTTACCAGCACGCCGTTGGTGCTGTTCAGGTCCTCGATGATGGTGCGCAGCGGTCCGACCAGAATAACCGCGTGATGGCGGCTGATGTACTTGGCCTCGATCTGCACGTCGTTGTCGGGCGTGCGCCCGATGCTGGTCTTGCGGCCGAGCACGTGCACGATCTCGCGCTCGCCCTCGCTGCGGATCAGCAGCCGCGCCGCCCCATCGAGGAGCGGCTCCGGAAGAGGGGCGGCGGCAGCGGCGACATGCTGGGCTGCCTCGTGCAGCTCGGCGTTGGCGGCGTTGTCGGTCGAGACGTGCTGCGCCTCCGCCGCGGTGGCGAGCTCCCCGAGGCGCGCACTGCGGTAGCGCGCCTCGGCTTCGAGACGACGCGCGCTCTCCTCGGCGGCCTGCAACTCGGCCTCGAGCTGGCGCACGCGTGCTGAGGTGGCGCTGATGCCATCGAGCTGCGCATTGCGCTCCTGCTGGGCTTTCTTGAGCGCGCCGCCCCATTCCTCCATCTCGGCGCGCACCTGCGTCAGTTCCTGTTCGAGTTGCGCGGCGCGCTGGCGTTCGGCAGCGAGCGCCGCCTCGAGTTGTGCGCCGCGCTCGTGCGCTGCGGCGAGCGCGCCCTCCTGCGACGTCGTCCGCGACGCCGCTGCGGTGACCTCCTCCTGCAGCCGCGCGATGCTCGTCTGCAGCGCCTGCTCTTCGCGCCGTGAATCGCGCAACTGCGCGTCGCGCTGCTCGAGCCGCGCACTGAAAGAGCTCACCTGCTGCTCGAGCCGGCCGGTGTGCGCCGTGTGCTGTGCGAGCTCCTTCTCCAGCTCGCGGGTGCGGGCGTCGCGCCCGGCGAGCTCGCCGTTGAGAAGCGCCAGCTCGGCGTCGCGCGCCTCTGCCGCCTGCTGCAGATCCGTCACCAGCTCCTCGGCGATGTGGCGGCGTCTCTCGAGGGTCTGCAGCGATTCGTAGTAACTCGCGGCGCGTGCGCGCTCGAGCTGCAGATCCTGTGCGAGCCGCGCGCCGTGAGCGCGCCCTTGCGCCGTCAGCGACCGCTGCTGCACGAGCTCGTGCAGGCGTTGCGTGCGGCTCGCGCTCTCGTGGTCATCGAGGCGGCGTTGCAGCTGTGCCGCTCGCTCGCTCGATGCGCTCACCAGCTCGCGTGCCTGCGCCAGCTCCTCGGCGGTCGCGGCGGCGCGCTGCTCGGCGGCGATCAGCGCGCGCTTGGATTCATCCAGCTGCGCCGCCTGCCGGGTGGCCTGGGCTTCGCGCTGCGCCAGCTCCGCGCCCAGGGCGCTGACGCGCGCCTCCGCCGCGACGTGCGCCGCCTGCGCCTCGTCGCGGGCGCGCTCGAGCTGCGCCACCCGCTCGAGCTTGCTCGCGAGCAGCTGCTCTGCTTCCTGCAGCTTCGCCGACACTGCTTGCAGATTCGCCCCGAGCCGCTGCAGCTCCTCCGCCCCGGCCGTGGGCTCGGACGGGGCCGCGGTGGCGGCCGCGGCGCTCGCCAGGGCTGCGCGCGCCGCCGGCGGCAGGATCCAGGTGTCGCTGCCGGAGTGTGTCGCGTCCGCAGCCACGGCCGCCGCGGGATCGAGCACCGGCAGCTCGGCCGTCGTGTCGAGATCGCTCTCGACGCGCGGTGGGGGGGTCGGTGGCGACAGACGCAAGCTCATCGGTACTTTCAACTCCTGGCGCCAAAGTGTAGCGCCGCCGGTGCGCGCCGCCGCACGCGATGCAAAAAATGTGTGCGCAGAATCGCGAAAATCCGGCTCAGGCGCGCAGGAACTCCCGCACCGCTTCGGCCAGGCGTTGCGGTGCGGAAACAAACAGCTCCGCCGCCGGCTGCTCCAGCTCGATGAGCCGGGCGGCGGGCAGCGCATCGCGCACCCGCGCGGTCGGCTCCCACAGGTCATCGCGCGGGCGCAGCACCAGCAGGCGCTGGCTGAGCCGCACCAGGCGCTCGCGCAGCGGGTAGTGCGCTGCCGCCTCGGCCGCCCAGCGCTGCCACTCGGGCGGGCGAAAAGCGGTATCGGGAACGGGCGCCGGCGGCGACGGGCTCCGCGCGGCCTGCCGTTCGCTTTCCGTCAGCAGCGGCACGGACACCAGGATCACCCGCGTGACCTGCGCGGCGCGATTGAGCGCCAGCTCCGTGGCCGGCAGTGTGCCCATGCGCAGACCGAGAAGCGCCACCTGGCGCAGGCGCATGCTGTCGAGAAAGTCTGCGAGCGCGGCGGCGTAGTCGGCAATCGCCGGCCGCGGCGCCGGAGCATCCGACTCGCCGAACCCGGGCAGATCCGGGGCGTACACCGAGCGGTCCCGCCCGGCAAGTGACAGCAGGCGCGTGAACACGCGCCCCGATCCGCTGAAGTCGTGCAGGCACACGAGCGGCGTGCCCTCTTCGAAGCCCCCGCCGGGCGGTATGGCGGTGTGCACGTGCAGCTGGCCGTAGCGGCATTCGAAGTAGCCGCGGCGTACACGCGGCTGCTGTTCCACGGGCAAGCGGGTCTGGGTTGCCTTCGCCACGTACAAATAGTGCCATGACCGCCGCTCCTCTTGCGCCCGCGTTCGGGGCGCGTAAATTGGCCGCATGGAACGCGCGTGGCCGGTACTGGCGCTGGTGACGCTCCTCGGCGGCTGCGGGGTCGCGGGAACGGGCGCCGCTGCGGGCGCCGCCGCGTCCTCTGCGGCACAGCAGGCGGCCCAGGCCCGCCAGACCGAGGAGCAGGTCAGGCAGCGGCTCGAGGACGCCGCCCGGCAGGACGCAGAGCGGCGCCGCGCCGCCGATGCGGACGGGCAGTAGCGATGCGCAACCTGCAGGTCAGGATTCGGCGCCCGCCCTCGCGGGCGAGCGACCTGGAACTGGTCGAAACCGAGCGGCCGCAGCTGACCAACGGAGCGTTTCTCGCGCGGCTGCAGTGGCTGGCGCTCGACCCCTTCCGCTGCGCCGCGGATGCCGCCGCGCGCGATCTGCCGAAGCCCGGCGATCTGGTACCCGCGCGCGGCGTCGGTCAGGTCATCGAGTCGCGCCACGACGTCTTCAGCGTCGGCAGCCTCGTGGTGCTCGACTGCGGCCTGCAGCAGCTGTGCGTCTCGAGCGGCCATCACGCGCGGCTGCTGCATGCGGGTCAGACGCCCGTGTCGACGGCATTAGGGGTGCTCGGAGCCCCGGGCATGGCGGCCTATTTCGGCCTGCTGGACCTCGCGCGGCTGCGCCCCGGGGAGACGGTGCTGGTGTCTGCCGCGGCCAATGCCGCCGGCGCGATGGCCGGACAGATCGCGATGCTCAAGGGCGCGCGCGCCATCGGCATCGCGGGCACGCGCGAAAAATGCGACTGGGTGACGCGCCACGCGCGGCTCTCGGGCTGCATCAACCACACGGCCGAGAACCTGGACGCCCGGCTGCAGCAGCTGGCACCGCACGGCGTGGACATCTATGTCGACAACGTCGGCGGCGAGCTGCTCGAGCGCATTCTCGCCGGCGGGCACTTCGCCCCGGGCGCCCGCATCGTGCAGAACAACGTGATGCCTGCGGAGCCGCAGGCACTGCTCATGCGTGGCGGGTACCTGCCGGGCAAGATGGCCCCCGAGGTGCTGCGGCTGAACCTGACGGACTACGAGCAGCGCCGCGGCGAATTTCTGCGCGAGGCGATCGCCTGGTACGGCGCCGGCCGCATTGCCGCCAAGGAGCACGTCGTCGAGGGGCTCGCTAACGCCCCCGCGCACCTGCTGCTCGCCATGCAGGGCGGTAACTTCGGCCGCCCGCTGGTCAGGGTGTAAGGCGAGTCCCCGGGGCCACCGCGCACCCTGTCCGCGGCGCGCGGTGTTGCCGGCTCGACTTCTCGGTCAGCGCCTGCGACCGCGCCTGCGCGGCGACGCCCGGCGCGTGCTGCGGCGCGCTCCCCGGCGCGAGGTCTTGCGCGCTGGCTTGCGTGCCTTGCGGGCGCTCTTGCGCGAGCTGGCCTTGCGCGACACCTTCCGGGCCGCTTTCCGGGGTTTCTTCTTCGCCGCCTTTTTCGCCGCCTTTTTTGGCGCTTTCTTCGGCTTGCCGGCAGGCTTAGGGGCGGCGGCCGGCTTTGCCGCCGCGGCTGCGGGGGCCGCGGAAGCTGCAGGCTTGGGTGCCGCCGACGCCTTCGGCGCCGCGGCGGGCCTGGCCGCGGGGGCGGCCTTCGCCTGACTCGTGCGCGGCGCTTCCTGAACAGCAAACGAGCCGCCCTGCGGGTCAATCAACAGCGCGATCCAGCTGCCGCCGGGTACCTCTATCGGACCGTGCACCAGCCGGCCGCCGGCCGCCTTCGTGGCCGCGACCGCGCGGTTGGAATCCGCCACGTGCACGTAGCTCAGCCACGAGGGCGCAGCCTGCGCAGAGCCCGGCCGACACATGCCACCCACCTGCGTGCCGCCGTGCTCGAAGATCTGGTAGACGCCCATCGGCCCCATGTCGTGCCCCGGCCCCTTGCTCCAGCCGAACAGCCCGCTGTAGAAGCGCAGCGCTCCGGCGACATCGGTGGTCGCCAGCTCATGCCAGGAGAACCCGCCCTGCGCGGGCGGTGCCGGCGGCGGCGGTCCGGCCCCGGGGGTGAACACGGCGAAGGTGGCGCCCTGCGGATCGGCGAGCACCGCAAAGCGGCCGACGTTAGGAATGTCCGCCGCCGCCTTCACTACGCGGGCGCCGAGCCCCTGCGCCTGCGTGCAGGTGGCATCCACATTCGGCGTTCCCACGTAGACCAGCCAATGAGGCGAGGCGCCGACTTCGGAGGGCAGCGCCATCAGGCCCCCGATCTGGGTTTGTCCGGCCATCCAGATGGTGTAGCCGGGCATGCTGGAAGGGGCGGTCCGCCATGGCAGCACCTTCGGGTAGAACGCGGCGGCTGCGCCTGTATCGGCCGTCATCAACTCATGCCAGACGAAACGTCCCAGGACTTCGGTGTTGCTCATGGTGAGTCTTCCTCTTGTTTGCGAGCAGCTGCTTCCGCGGTCAGCGACCGGCGCGACATTCTGCCCTTCTCCGCCGTCCACTTCCACGACAGTTGCGCTGACGTCGGCGCCGCGCGCATCCGTTCCCGCCAGATCAGGTACAACCCGCTGGCGATGACGATGCCGCCGCCCAGGCACACCCGCGCCGACGGCAGCACCTGCCACACGACCCGGTCGATGGCGATTGCCCACAGGAGCGAGGTGTACTCGAAGGGCGCAACAATCGACGGGGGCGCGGAGCGGAAGGCTTCGGTGAGCAGGTACTGCCCGGTGGCGGCGAGCAGCCCTAAGGCGAGGAGCAACTTCCAGTGTGCCGGCTCGATCGGCACCCAGCCGGGCACGGCAATGGCGGCAGCGAGCAGCGTCATCAGGCCGATGGTCCAGAAGACGACGCTCACGGTCGTGTCCGTGCGTGTCAGCACCCGTACCGCGATGGCGCTCAGCGCATAGCCGCAGGCGCCGACGAACGCTGCGAGCACCCCGAGGCTCGCCAGCCCCACGGTCGTCGGGCGCAGCATCGTGAGCACCCCGGCGAGCCCGACGAGAATCGCCAGCCAGTGGCGCCAGTCGATGCGCTCCTTCAGCAGCGGCACCGACAGCGCCGCCACGATGAGCGGCGCCGACAGGAATACGGCGTAGGCATTGGCGAGCGACAGCACCCGCAGCGCGTAGATGAACGCGACCAGCGTGATCACGTACAGCGCGCCGCGCAGCAGATGCATGCGCCAGCGGCGCGGGCGCAGGTCGCGCAGCCGCCCGGCAATCAGCAGCGGCAGCACGGTGAACGGCAGCGACGTCGCGCCGCGCAGCACCGCGACCTGCAGGAGCGGATAGCGCGCGGTGAGAACCTTCAGCAGCCCATCCATGAGAGAGAACGCGGCGACCGCCGCGATCATCAGCGCGATCGCGCGAAGCCTCCCGTGACGCACGCTCAACTGCCCGCCGTGTCAGCCTCCGCGGGACGGCCGGTGCCGGTGGTCGCGCGGTAGCTCGTGCCGAGCAGCCGCGCCGGCAGCGCAAAGGCACTCATCAGCGACACGATGAGCGAGGAGGCGTACGGCACCGACTGGACCAGCAGCACGACGATCCAGGCGACCCGGTCCGGACCCCAGGCGAAGCGCTCGGGACCCTCGGTCGGCACCAGGTGCCCCACCGCCCACGCCGACAGCACCAGGCCGATCATCATCAGCGTCTCCTCGCGCGCCGCGGCCAGCGCGTGCAGCAGCCCCGACGTGCTGCCCTGCTTGGGCGTGCGGAAGAACGGCTCGCTGTGGGTGAGCAGACCCTTCATCGCCGCCTTGCCGATGGTATGCGTGAGCGCAAGTCCCGCGATGGCTGCCGCGAGCGTCTGGCGGACGCTGGCGCCGACGCGCACCCGATAAAGATGCACGAGCTTGGCGAGCTTGAAGGTGAACAGCGACAGCGGCAGCACCGAATACATCACCAGCGGCGGCTCGATCGGCGCCCACACCATGGCGACCGACCACCCGAGAGCTGCGAGGTTGAACAGCAGGTTGGAGCCGTCGGCGACCCACGGCAGCCAGCCGGCGATGAAGTGATAGCGCTGTCCCGCCGACAGCGGGCCGCCTTCGAGAAACAGCTCGCGCGCGTGGGCCTTCAGGATCTGCATCGCGCCGTAGGCCCAGCGGAAGCGCTGCTTCTTGAAGTCGATGAAGGTGTCGGGCATCAGCCCGCGCCCGTAGCTCACCGGCACGTAGGTGGCATCGAACCCGGCCTCGAAAATGCGCAGGCCGAGCTCGGCGTCCTCGGTGATGCACCACTCGGCCCAGCGACAGCGCGCGAGCTGCGCGTGCCTCACCATGGTCATGGTGCCGTGCTGAATGATGGCGTTGCGCTCGTTGCGCGTGATCATGCCGATGTGGAAGAAGCCGCGGTACTCCGCGTAGCACATCGCCTTGAAGGCGCTCTGGTCCGCATCGCGGTAGTCCTGCGGCGCCTGCACGATGGCGATGCGCAGGTCCTGGAACGCGGGGGTGAGCTCGCGCAGCCAGCGCGCATCGACCACGTAGTCGCTGTCGATAACCGCCACGATCAGCGCGTCCGGCGCGGTGCGCTCGAGCGCGTAGTTGAGCGCGCCGGCCTTGAAGCCGGCGAGCGGCGCCACGTGGAAGAAGCGAAAGCGCGCCCCGAGCCGCGCGCAGTGAGCTTCCACCGGGCGCCAGACGCTCTCATCGCGCGTGTTGTTGTCGATGACCAGCACTTCGAAGTCGGGGTAGTCGAGGCGCGCGAGCGCATCGAGCGTCTCGGTGAGCATCGCCGGCGGCTCGTTGTAGGCGGGCACGTGGATCGAGACCTTCGGCGGCCGCGCGCTGCTGCTGAGCACGGGCGCACCGAGGCGCCGGCGGTATTCGACCCAGTGCGCCTCGGCCCACTCGTGCGCCTCGGCGAGCAGCACCAGTATCACCCCCAGCATGCCGAGCAGCAGCAGCACGCCGGCCACCACGCTCGAGACGGTCATGTACTGCTGGGTGAAGTCGTAGATCACCCACACGGCGATGGTGGCGGCGGCGTACACCACCACGGCGAGGAAGCTGCGGCCGCGATTACGCAGGCTGGCGCTGTTGAGGTAGAGGAGCCCGAGCACCACCAGCGCCACCGCCACCGACACCGCGGCGAGAATGTGCCACTCGGGCACGCGCACGATCGGCGCGGTGAAGGCGAACTTCGGCTGACGGTTGACGTCGTACACGCCCCAGTACGAGCCGACCGCCCCTTCCATGTGCGCCTTCCACGGCTGGTCGAAGGCCTCCATGACGTAATAGACGATCTGCTCCTTGTGGGCGCGGTAGAGGAAGCGGCGCAGGAACAGCGCCTCGTTCGCATCCGAAGCCACCGCCGACTCGCGTGTGCGGCCGCGGCTCGGCCAGCCGATCTCCGCGATCACGATCTGCTTGTGCGGGAAGGTCTGCTGCAGGCGCTTGAACTGCGTCAGCGAGTAATCGATCGCGTGATCGACGTCGACGCCCTCCCAGTACGGCAGCAGGTGCACGCCGATGAAGTCGACGTGCTGTGCGAGCTCGGGGTGCGCGAGCCAGGTGTGCCAGGTCTCGGCGGTGCCCACCGGCTGGCCGACGGCCGTGCGCGCGCGATCGAGATATTTCTCCAGCTCCTCCACCGGCAGGTCGCCGCGCAGGAGCACCTCGTTGCCGATGAGCACGCGCACCACGTTCTGGTGCTCGCTCGCCAGGTCGATCACCGTGTGCAGCTGCTCCTCATTCTTGTCACGGTTGTTGTCGAGCCAGGCGCCGAGCGCGACGTTCAGGCCGTGCTTCTCGGCGAGCTCAGGCACATCCGCGAGCGTGGCGCCGACGCTATAGGTGCGCACTGCGTTGACCTTGCCTTCGAGCAGCTGCAGGTCGGCGTCGATTTCAGCATCGGTCGGCATCTCGAAGTGCGTCGGATCCTCGTTGGCGCGAAACGGCGAGAACGCGAACCCCTGGATGCGTGCCGGCCACGGCGGCTCGCGCGTCGGGCGATTGAGGTACGCCCATACGGCGAACGTCAGCGTGGCGAACACCGCCGCGATCAGCAGGCTTCCGATCGTCTTCATGGGCGCGCGCGGCGGCCTCTACCAGCTGCCGGTGTTGGGCATCGATTTCCAGGGCTCGGCGGGGGCGAGCGCGGCGCCCTTTTGCAGCAGCTCGATGGAGATGTTATCGGGCGAGCGCACGAACGCCATGTGCCCGTCGCGCGGCGGCCGCAGGATGGTGACGCCGTGCTCGCGCAGGCGCTGGCAGGTGGCGTAGATGTCATCCACCGCGTAGGCGAGGTGGCCGAAGTTGCGGCCGGTGCCGTAGCCCTCCGGGTCCCAGTTGTGGGTGAGCTCCACCTGCGCGCTCTCGTCCCCGGGGGCTGCCAGGAACACCAGCGTATAGCGTCCCTGCGGGTAGTCCCGGCGCGACAGCTCCCGCAGGCCGAGCGCGTCGCAGTAGAACCTCAGCGACGCGTCGATGTCGCTGACGCGCACCATGGTGTGCAGATACTTCATCGCTCTCCTATCTCAGAACATCTCCGAGGGCCCTGGCGCCTTGATGTCGACCGGTTGACGCGAGGGAATGAACTCGCCGGTGATCATCTGCTCATAGCTCTGCCCCGGCCCCACCATCGGGTAGACCCCGGCATCCGGGTCGATCATCACTTCGAGGAAGGCGGGGCCGGCAAAGCCGAGGAACTCGGCGATGACGCGCGGCACGTCCGCCTTGCGCTCGAGGCGCGCAGCGTAGCGAAAGCCGTCGGCCTGCGCAGCCTTGACGAAGTCCTTCTTGTGCAGCGAGCGATCGCTCGCCGACAGGCGGCCCTTGAAGAACAGCTTCTGCCACTGCTTGACCATGCCGTCGCCGAAGTTGTTGAGCACCACCACCTTCACCGGCAGGTCGTAGGTGGTCACCGTCTCCAGCTCGCCGATATTCATCCTGATGCTCGAATCGCCGTCGATGTCGATCACCAGGCGCTTCGGGCAGGCAAACTGCGCGCCGATGGCCGCCGGCAGGCCGAAGCCCATGGTCCCCATGCTGCCGGAAGTGAGCCACAGCCTGGGCGAGGTGAAGTCGCAGTACTGCGCCGCCCACATCTGGTGCTGGCCGACGCCAGTGGTGATGATGGCCTCACCGCGGGTGTGGCGGTTGATCTCCTCGATCACGTAGTACGGCTGAATCAGCGGGCTCGAGCGGTCGTAGTTCATGGCATGGCGGCGCCGCAGCTCGGCGAGCTCGGCGAGCCAGGGGCCGAAGTCGCGCTGGAACTGCGCCTGGCGGCCGTACGCGGTGAGTGTCTGCAGGGCCTGCGCCACCAGTCCGACGTGGCTCCAGTGCACGCGCTTGACCTTGTTGACCTCCGCGCGGTCCACGTCCAGGTGCGCAATGTGCCGCGCATTCCTGGCGAACTTCTCCGGCACGCCGGCCACACGATCATCGAAACGCGCGCCCACCGCGATCAGGAAATCGCAGTCATCGACCGCGTAGTTGGCGAACGCCGCGCCGTGCATGCCGAGCATGCGCATCGACAGCGCACTGGTGGTGTCGAGCGCGCCGATGCCCATGAGCGTGGTCACCGCCGGAATACGCAAGCTGCTGGCGAACTCGCTGAGCGCGGCGGCGGCGTTGCCGTTGATCACGCCGCCGCCGGCGTAAATCAGCGGCCGTGCCGACTCGCCGAGCATCGCGAAGAAGCGCGCGGCGGCTTCTGCGCCGAGCGCTGCGTGCTGCAGCTCGTGCATGCGCCGCCGATAGCCCGGGATCGGCAGCAGCCCCTCGCCGCGGAAAACGCCTTCCCAGTTCTGGACGTCCTTCGGGATGTCGACCACCACCGGGCCGGGGCGCCCCGTGCGGGCGATCTCGAACGCCGTGCGCAGCGTGCTCTCGAGCCGCGTCGGATCCGTGACCAGAAAAATATGCTTCGCGACCGCCCCCATCATGGTCGGGACCGGCGCCTCCTGGAAAGCGTCCGTGCCGATGGCGGCCGTGGAGACTTGGCCGCAAATTACGACAATCGGCACGGAATCAGCCATACAATCGCGCACCGGTGTAACAGTGTTCGTCGCGCCGGGCCCGGAAGTGACCAGGCAGACGCCCACGCGGCCGCTGGCGCGCGCGTAGCCCGCCGCCATGAAGCCCGCCCCCTGCTCGTTCGCCGGGACGATGAGCGGGATCTGGGGCGCGCCCGTGCGCGCGCACTGGGCGTTGTAGAGGAAGACCGCATCGAAGGTCGGCAGGATGGCACCGCCGCTGTAACCGAAGATGGCGCTGACGCCCTCGTCCGCCAGCACCTGCATGATCATGCGAGCGCCGCTCATGCGCTGCCCCGCCAGCGGGTGTCCCACGGGGCGTGGCTGAATTACCGTGTCGCTCATTGAGGCGTTTTAGGGTCCCGTCCGTGCCGGAAAAAATCGAAGGGACGAAAGGAGCCTAGCAGCTTGCTTCCATGGTGCAAACTTGCGGCGATCCCTTATTCTGCGCACCCGGCCGGCTCGCCCGCGCCGTCACTTGCCCGTACTCTTTCATGCGTCACATCATCGCCATCCTGCTGCAGAACGAAGCCGGCGCACTCACCCGCGTCGCCGGAATGTTTTCCACGCGCGGCTACAACATCGAGTCGCTGTCGGTGGCCCCGACCGACGATCCCACGGTCTCGCGCCTGACGCTGGTCACCACGGGCTCCGATCAGGTGATCCAGCAGATCGCCAACCAGCTCCATAAGCTGGTGGACGTGGTGAACGTGCTGGACATGACGCGCGGGGAGCATCTCGAGCGCGAGCTGGTGCTGCTGAAGCTGCGCGTCGAGCCCAACGACACCGACACCGTGCGCGGCCAGGTGGTGCGCAGCGGCGGCCGCGTGCTGGACCCGGCCGTCGAAGGATTCATCGTCGAGCTCACCGCGAGTGAAGCGGAGGTCAGCAGCTTCGTCGCCGATCTCGGCCGCCGCGCCGAGCTGCTCGAAGTCGTGCGCAGCGGGGCGCTCGGCATCAGCCGCAGCGCCCGGCCGCTGCGCGCGCGTCCGGCTAGGGCACCAGCACCGTAGAGCCGGTCGTGCGCCGTCCCTCGAGGTCGCGATGCGCGTCCGCGGCGCGGCTCAGGGGGTATTTCTGGCCGATGACCACGCGCACCTTTTTCGAGCGTACTGCGGCGAACAGCTCGCGCGCGGCCGACTCGAGCTCCTTGCGCGTGGCGATGTAGTTGAAGAGCGTCGGGCGGGTGAGAAACAGCGAGCCGCGCTTGGCGAGCTCGAGCGGCGAGATGGCCGGCGCGGGCCCCGAGGCGTTGCCGAAGGTGACCATCATCCCCAAGCGCCGCAGGCAGTCGAGGGACTCCATGAACGTGTCCTTGCCGACCGCGTCGTAAACCACGGCCACGCCCACATCGCGGGTCAGCGCCTTCACCGAGGCCACCAGCTCATCGCGCCCGGAGATCAGCACGTGCCGGCAGCCGTGCCGCCGGGCGACTTCAGCCTTGGCATCGCTGCCGACCACGCCGATGACCTTCGCCCCGAGCGCGTGCGCCCACTGACACAGAATGAGGCCGACGCCGCCCGCGGCGGCGTGCACCAGGAGGGTGTCCCCGCGCGCGACCCGGTAGGTGCGGCGGATGAGGAAATGCGCGGTCAGGCCCTTGAGCATGAGGGCCGCAGCCTGCTCTTCCGAGACTCCACGCGGCACGCGCACCACGCGCTCGGCGGGCACGTTGCGCACCTCACTGTAGGCTCCGGGGCTGGAGTGCACGTAGGCGACCCGCTCCCCGACGCGCAGACCCCGCACGCCACGTCCGAGCGCGGTGATCACCCCGGCGGCCTCGCGCCCGAGGCCGCTCGGCAGGCTCACCGGATACAAGCCGGTGCGGTCGTAGACGTCGATGTAGTTGACACCGATCGCGGTGTGACGCACCTGCACCTCGTGCGCACCGGGCTTGCCGGGCTCGAGCTCCTCGGTACGCAGGACCTCAGGTCCGCCGTGCGCGTGGAAGCGGATGGCGATCGGCATCCGCGAAGCATAGCCCGGGCCCGCCGCGGCCCCAAGCGCAGCGCTTGCCGCTACAGCGCCGAGTCGTCGGTCTCGCCGGTCCGGATACGGATGACACGCTCGATGTCGGTGATGAAGATCTTGCCGTCACCCACCTTGCCGGTCTTGGCGGACTTCATGATCGCCTCGATGACCTGGTCGACCAGGTCGCCGCGTACCGCCACCTCGATGCGCGTCTTCGGCACGAAATCGACCACGTACTCGGCGCCGCGATACAGCTCGGTGTGTCCGCGTTGGCGGCCAAAGCCCTTCACCTCGGTGACGGTCATGCCCGAGACGCCGATGTCCGAGAGCGCGGCGCGCACGTCGTCGAGCTTGAACGGCTTGATGATCGCTGTGACCAGTTTCATGAGCGGACTCTCCGTCGGCGGGAACGTGCGCGGGCGATTTTGCAGTTTTCATGCCACGCAGTGAAATAGGGCTCAACCCCGCAACCGGACCGGCGCCGCGGCCGCAGCCGCCTTCGCTCTGCACCACCCTGGAGCGCACCGCCGCGGCGCATGCCCCGTACTGGTGCGGTCACGGCAACGGTTCATGGGCTATTCTTTGCGGCAATGTATCAGCAGATCGTGATCGCGGGGGGCGGGCAGGCCGCCATTCAGACCGTCGATACACTACGCCGCAAAGGCTTCACGGGAAAGCTGACCCTCGTTGGCGATGAGCCCTGGCTGCCCTACCAGCGCCCGCCATTATCCAAGAAGTATCTCGGCGGCGCGCTCGAGCGTGAGCGGCTGCTGATCCGTCCGCCGCAGTTCTTCACCGAACACCACGTGCGGGTGTGCGCCGGGCGGCGCGTGACGGAGATCCTGCGCCGCGAGCAGCGCGTGCGGCTCGATGACGGCGCGACGCTCCCCTACGACGCGCTGGTGTTGGCCACCGGCAGCCGTCCGCGCCCGCTCACGACTCCCGGCGCGGAGCTCGCCGGGGTGCATTACCTGCGCACCATCGCCGATGCCGACCGCATCCGTGCCGAGTGCGCCGCCGGGCGGCGCCTGGTGGTGATCGGCGGCGGTTACATCGGGCTCGAGGTCGCCGCCACGGCGCACGAGCTCGGGCTCGACGTCACGGTGCTCGAGATGGCCGAGCGGGTCATGAACCGCGTGACGTGCGCGCAGCTCTCGGCGTTCTACCAGGCGGAGCACGCGCGCCACGGGGTGCGGATCCTGTGCAACGAGAAAGTGCGTGCGCTGGCGGCGGATTCGCGCACCCAGCGGGTGCGCGCGGTGCTCACCGACAATGGCGCCGAGCACCCGGCAGACCTCGTGATCGTCGGTATCGGCGTCGTCCCCGCCGCCGAGATCGCCGCTGCCGCCGGGCTCACCTGCGACAACGGCATCGTGACCGATGAGTGCTGCCGCACTTCCGATGCGGCGATCTGGGCCGCCGGCGACTGTGCCAATCATCCGAGCCGCCATTACGGCCGGCGGCTGCGCCTGGAGTCGGTCGACAACGCCTTCGAGCAGGGTGCCACGGTGGCCCACAACCTGCTGGGCACGCCGACGCCGCACGACAAGGTACCGTGGTTCTGGTCGGACCAATACGACCTGAAGCTGATCATCGTCGGCGTCTGCCAGGGATTCGACGCGGTGGTGACGCGCGCGGTCGCGGGCTCGCGCAGCTTCAGTGTCTGCTACCTGCGCGCCGGGGAGCTCATCGCCCTGGACAGCGTCAATGCCCCGAAGGACCAGATGGCGGCGCGCAAGCTGATCGCAGCGCACGCCCGCCCCGATCCCGACAAGCTTGCCGATCCGACGATCGCGCTCAAGGACACGCTTTAGCGCAGCACCACCAGCAGATCCTTCGCCTCCACGGCCTGTCCCGGCCGCACCAGCACCTCGGCCACCTCGCCCGCAACTTCCGCGCGCACCATGGTCTCCATCTTCATCGCTTCCAGCGTCAACAGTGCGTCCCCGCGCGCCACCTTGGCGCCGGGCGCCACCGAGACGACGGCGACGACGCCGGGCATCGAGGCGCCGACGTGGCGGGCATTGCCGGGCTCGACCTGGCGCGGCGGCGGGCGCTTCGCAACCTGGCTCCTGTCGGGCACGCGCACCGAGCGCGGCTGGCCGTTCAGCTCGAAGAACACCGTGCGCGTGCCGTCCTCGTGCGGCTCGCTCATCGCGAGGTAACGCACGATGAGGGTCTTGCCGCGCTCCAGGTCGATGCTGATCTCCTGCCCTGGCTCCATGCCGTAGAAGAACACCCCTGTCGGCAGGATCGCCGGATCGCCGTACTGCAGCCGCTCGCGGGCGTAGTCCGCCCACACGCGCGGGTACATGAGCGAGCAGGCCAGGTCCTCATCCGTCACCGGGCGCGGGAGCCTTTGCTGAAGCAACGCGCGCTCGGCGGCAAGATCCGCCGGCGGCAGGCCGAGCCCCGCTCGCGCGGTGAGGGGCTGCGTCCCCTTGAGAACCTTGCGCTGCAGCTGCGGCGGAAAACCGCCGTAGGGCTGGCCCAATTCACCGCGCAACAGCTGCACCACCGATTCGGGAAACGCCACCGGCCGATCGGGATCGAGCAGCTGCTCGCAGCTCAAGCCCTGGGTAACCATCAGCAGCGCCAGGTCGCCGACCGCCTTGGAGGTCGGCGTGACCTTGATGAGGTCGCCAAAGAGCCCGTTGACTTCCGTATAGGCGCGGGCCACCTCCGGCCAGCGTCCCGCGTCGATGCCGAGCGCGCGGGCCTGCTCGCGCAGGTTGGTGTACTGCCCGCCGGGCATGCCGTGCACGTACACCTCGGAGGCGCCCGCGCGGATGTCGCTCTCGAACGCGGCGTACTGCCGGCGCACCTGCTCCCAGTAGGCGGAAATCATCCGCAGTTTGTCCGCATCGATGCCGCTGTCGCGCGGCCCGTGACGCAGCGCCTCCACGATCGAGCCGAGATTCGGCTGCGAGGTGAGCCCGCTCATCGCATCGATTGCCCCATCGACCGCATCCGCGCCGGCATCGATCGCCGCCAGCACGCTCGCCGCGGCGATGCCGCTGGTGTCGTGGGTGTGAAAGTGCACCGGCAGCCCCGTCTCCTCCTTCAGCGCCTTCACCAGCGTGTAGGCGGCGCGCGGGCGTACCAGGCCCGCCATGTCCTTGATGCCGAGCACGTGCGTGCCGGCGGCTTTGAGATCGCGCGCGAGCGTCAGGTAGTACTCGAGGGTGTACTTCCTCTCGTGCGGGTCGCTTAAGTTTCCCGTGTAGCAGATGGCCGCCTCACACAGCTTGCCCGCTTCGCGCACCGCATCGATCGACACGCGCATGTTCTCGACCCAGTTGAGCGAATCGAAGATGCGGAACACGTCGATGCCCGCCGCGGCGGCGCGCGCGACAAAGAAACGCACCACGTTGTCGGGATAGCTGGTGTAGCCCACCGCGTTCGCCCCGCGCAGCAGCATCTGCAGCAGCAGGTTCGGCATCAGCTCGCGCAACTGCGCGAGGCGCTGCCACGGATCCTCGCGCAGGAAGCGCATCGCCACATCGAAGGTCGCCCCGCCCCAGCACTCCACCGAGAACAGCCCAGGCAGCAGGCTTGCGTAGTACGGCGCAACCGCCGTCATGTCGAGCGTGCGCAGCCGCGTCGCGAGCAGCGACTGGTGCGCATCGCGCATGGTCGTGTCGGTGAGCAGCACGCGCTGCTCGGCGAGCATCCATTGCGCGAACGCGTCCGGTCCCAGCTCCTCGAGTTTCTGGCGACTCCCGGGAGGCGCGGGCGGCAGCGGCCCCGGCGGCAGCTTCGCGGCAGCGATAACGGCAGGCCGTGCGCGGCCCTGCACTTCGGGGTTGCCGTTGACGATGGTGGCGCCGAGGTAGCTGAGGATGCGCGTGGCGCGATCGCGCTTGCGCGGCCACTGAAAGAGCTCCGGGGTCTCCTCGATGAAGCGCGTGGTGTAGTCGCCGCTCGCAAAGCGCGGATGGGTGATGAGCTGATCGAGAAAGCGCAGGTTGGTCACCACGCCGCGGATGCGGAACTCCCACAGCGCGCGGTGCATGCGCGCGATAGTCTCCTCCGGCGTCGGCGACCAGGCGGTCACCTTGACCAGCAGCGAGTCGTAAGAGCGCGTGATGATCGCACCGGTGTAGGCGGTGCCGGCATCCAGGCGGATGCCGAAGCCCGCGGGGCTGCGGTAGGCGGCGATCTTGCCGTAATCCGGAATGAAGTTGTTTTCCGGGTCCTCGGTGGTGATGCGGCACTGCAGGGCATGGGCGCTGACGCGGATGTCCGCCTGGGCCGGCACGCCGCTCTCGGGTGTGCCGATGCGCGCGCCGTCCGCAATGCGGATCTGTGCCTTCACCAGGTCGATGCCGGTGGCGCACTCGGTGACGGTGTGCTCCACCTGGATGCGCGGATTCACCTCGATGAAGAAGCAGCGGCCGCTGTCGGCATCCTGCAGGAATTCGACGGTGCCGGCGTTGCGGTAGCGCGCGGCACGGGCGATCGCGAGCGCCGCAGCGTACAGCGCCTCGCGCTCGGCGGCGCTCAGGAACACCGCCGGCGCGCGCTCCACCACCTTCTGGTGCCGGCGCTGCACGGTGCAGTCGCGCTCAAACAGGTGCACCAGGTTTCCGTGCGCATCGCCGAGGATCTGCACCTCGACGTGACGCGCCCGCCGCACGAGCTTCTCGAGGTAGACCTCGTCGTTGCCGAAGGCGGTAAGCGCTTCGCGCCGCGCCACCGGCAGCAGCTCCCGCAAGTGCGCTGCGTCCTCCACCACGCGGGTGCCGCGGCCGCCCCCGCCCCAGCTTGCCTTCAGCATGAGCGGGTAGCCGACCGCAGCGGCCAGGCGCGCGCACTCTTGCGCGTCTGCCGGCAGCGGCGCCGTCGCCGGCATCACTGCCACGCCCGCCTTTACCGCGAGCTCGCGCGCGCTCACCTTGTTGCCGAGCACGCGCATGGTCTGCGCTTCGGGCCCGACGAAGACGATGCCGGCCTGCACGCAGGCGTCAGCCAGTTCGGGATTCTCGGCCAGGAAGCCATAGCCTGGGTGGATCGCCTCTACCTGCGCCTCGTGCGCGACGCGCAGGATGTCGGCGATGTCGAGGTACGCTTCGACCGGCCCCCGGTCGCGGCCGACGAGATAGGCCTCGTCGGCCTTGGTCCGGTGCAGCGAAAAGCGGTCTTCCTGGGAATAGATCGCCACCGTGCGCAGGCCGAGCTCGCTCGCCGCCCGCATGACGCGAATGGCGATCTCACCGCGGTTGGCGACCAGGAGACTGCGGATCCGCTGCGGCGTGGCAGCTTTCACCTTAGTATTTACCTCAGGGGAAAGCCGGCGGTGCGCGCGAGCGCACCGCGGGACTTCGATCATAGACGCGAGTAAACGCGAGGGGAAACGATGTCGCGCCCGCAACCGCCCGTCCTGTGCCTGCCCGCGCTGCTCGCTCTACTGGTGGTGCTCGTGCCGCTCGCCGGCGCGAGTGCGGCGCGGGCCGACGACTCCCGGCCGATCGTGCTCGTCATCCATGGGGGCGCCGGCGTCATCGAGCCCTCGAAGATGACGCCCGCGAGAGAAGCCTCCTACCGCGCGGGGCTCACGGCGGCGCTCGATGCCGGCTACGCCCTCCTCGATCGCGGCGGCAGCAGCCTCGATGCCGTGATGGCGGCGGTGCGCACCATGGAGGACGATCCGCAGTTCAACGCCGGCCTGGGCGCGGTGCTGAACCATGAGGGCGACGCCGAGCTCGATGCCGCCATCATGGACGGCAGCGGCCCGCGTGCGGGAGCGGTAGCGGCGGTGCTGCACGTGAAGAATCCCATCGAGCTCGCACGGCTGGTGATGGACAAGAGCCCGCACGTACTGCTGGTTGCAGGCGGCGCGGAGGAGTTCGCGCTCGAGCAGGGAGTGGTGCTGGTGCCGCGCAGCTACTTCCGCACCGAGGCGCGCGAGCGCGAGCTGCAGGAAGCGCTAGGTAAGGAAAAAGCGCGCAAGGGGACGCCCACCAGCCGCGCGCCCGCCGCTGCCGACGGCAGCAGCATGGGCACCGTCGGCGCCGTCGCCCTCGATCGCGCCGGTAATCTCGCCGCCGCCACCTCCACCGGCGGGCTCACCAACAAGCGCCACGGGCGGGTCGGGGACACGCCGATCATCGGCGCCGGCACCTACGCCAGCAACGAATCCTGCGCGGTCTCGGGCACCGGCGAGGGCGAGTACTTCATCCGCCAGGTGATCGCCTACGACATCTGCGCGCTGGTGCAATACCGCCACCTGCCTCTCGCGCAGGCGCTGCACGAGGTGATCCACGAGAAGCTGCAGCGCACCGGCGGCTCCGGCGGCGCCATCGCCGTGGACCCCGCCGGCAACTTCGCCATGGACTTCAACAGCGTCGGCATGTTTCGCGGCGCGCGCGACTCGCGCGGGCGGCGCGAGATCGCCATGTACCGCGATACCAGGCCGTGAGCGCGATGTTCGCCATCGCCATTCACGGCGGCGCCGGCACCGTGCCACGCGCAACGCTGTCGGCCGAGCGCGAGCAGCGCTACCGCTCCGGTCTCGCCGCGGCGCTCGACGCGGGCTTCGCGGTCCTCGAGCGTGGCGGCGGCAGCCTCGATGCCGTCGCCACCGCAGTGCGCATCCTGGAGGACGACGCGCTGTTCAACGCCGGGCACGGCGCCGCCCTCACCCGCGACGGTGCCGCCGAGCTCGATGCCGCCATCATGGACGGCCGGCAGATGCGCGCCGGCGCGGTGGCCTCGGTGCGCCACGTCAGAAATCCCATCGAGCTCGCGCGGCGGGTGATGGAGAAGTCGCGGCACGTGCTGCTGGTGGGCGCGGGCGCCGAGGAGTTCGCGCTCGAGGAGAGCTTCGCGCTGGTGCCGAATCACTACTTCCGCACCGCCGAGCGCGTCGAGCAGCTCGAGTTCGAGCAGCGCGGCGAGCGCGTGTCGGACCTGGTGCCGCCCGCGGCGTCCGGCACGGTGGGCGCGGTGGCGCGCGATGCGCAGGGCAACCTCGCCGCCGCCACCTCCACCGGCGGCATGACCAACAAGCGCCCCGGCCGCGTCGGCGATTCCCCGATCATCGGCGCGGGCACCTACGCCAAGAACGGCGTGTGCGCGGTGTCCGCCACCGGGCACGGCGAGTATTTCATCCGCGCGGTCGCAGCCCACCACGTGTGCGCTGCGGTCGAGTACCGCGCACTCACGCTGCAGCAGGCGGCGCACGAGGTGTTGCACGACATCCTGCGCCGGCTCGGCGGCGACGGCGGGCTGATCGCGGTCGACGCCGCCGGGCAGCTGGTGCTGGAGTTCAGCACCGAGGGCATGTTCCGCGGTGCGCGCGACTCGCGGGGGCGCCGCGAGATCGCGATCTACTAGCGCGCCGGACCCTCCTGACACCCAGGCCTATGTAGCGTGAGATTCGCGGCCGCGGTAGGCGCTCGGCGGCCGCGCCTCCCAGCGCGACCACACGCGCCGCAGATGCTGGGCCGAGCGAAAGCCCGCGCACGCGGCCACGCGCTCGAGATCGAGGCGGCTCTGGGTGACCAGCTGCTTGGCGAAGACGAAGCGGATCAGCTGCACGTAATCGAGCGGCGAGCAGCACGCGTGCGCGGCGAACAGACGCGCGAGGTTACGGGCGCTGGTGCAGGCCACGGCGGACAGCTGCGTCGCGCTCCAGCTCGCCGCCGGGTCGCGCGCCACCGCATCCTGAACGCGATGCACTGCCGGGTGCAGGTGGTTGCGGTGCATGACCCAGGGCGAGAGTGCCGGGTCGGTGCCGGCGCGGCGCAGGTACACGACCAGGTCGCGGGCGATGTCCGCGGCGATGCGCGCGCCGAGCTGCCGCCCGATGACGTGCAGCGCAAGGTCGAGCCCTGCGGTGACGCCCGCGCTGGTAAACACCGTGCCGTCCTCCACGAAGATGCGGTTGTCGAGCACGCGCGCGCGCGGCTCGACGCGGCGCAGCTCATCGATGTGCGCGTGATGGGTGGTGCACTCGCGCCCGGCGAGCAGTCCGGCGCGCGCAGCGAGCACGCTGCCGGCGCACACGCACAGCAGCAGCGCGGGGTTGGCGCTGCTGCGCAGCCAATCGATCAGGCGGCGCGTCGCCGGCTCGCGCGGATCGATGCCCGGGCCGCTGATGCCAGTGAGTATCAGGATCGTGCCCGCGGCGAGCCGCGCCGGCAGCGGCTCGAGCCCGCTCAGGCTCAGCCCGACGGCGGCCGGCACGCACGCCTCGGGCGCCACGAAGCGCAGCCGATAGCTCCCGGGCACGCGGCTCTCGGCGTTGCGGAAGGCATCCGCAGGACCTGCGAGGTCGAGCAGCACGACGTTGGGCAGCAGCGCGAAGACCACCTCCCTTGCCGGCACTGCGCCGCCAGCGCGCGAGCCTTCGGGGGCCGCGCCGTCGCGGCCGGGCTGGCTCAGGTCAGCGCTCCTGCGGTGGAGACGATCTGCGCGAAGCGGCCATCGAGCACCATCTCGGTACGCTCGCGGATCTCCGCCGGCGACACTTCACGGCCGGAGCGGGTGCGCATCGGAAAGGTCAGCGTCGCGTCCGTCACGTAGCGCACGCTGAAGCCCAGATCCGAGGCATGCCGCGCGGTGGTCTCGCAGCACTGCTCGGTGCGGATGCCCGTGATCAGCAGCTCGCCGATGTCGCGCTGGCGCAGCCAATCCTCGAGCGTCGTGCCGTCCAAGGTGCGACCGAACAGGGCCGAATGCACCTGCTTGTAGACCACGGCATCCGCGCGCAGCGCCAGCTCCGGCATTGCCCGTACGCAGCCCGAGGCGGCCGAAAAGGGATTGCCGGCATCGTCCGGGCGCTCCTGGTGGAACACCTGCACCACCGCGATGCCGCGCGACTGGCAGCGGTCGATCAGCGACTGCACGTTGCGCAGAAACCCCGGCAGCTCCTGCTCGCGAAAGTAGGGACGGCGGCGAAAGGATTCCTGTACGTCGACGACGAGCAGAGCCTGCTTCATGCGGGAGCCTCCATCAGCAAAGATTCGGCAACATCTTGCGGTAGCCGAGACCCCGATGCCACCGCTGCGACAGACGGGTATCGCTCAAAAACGGACATGGCGTGGCGGTGCCGCGGGTCCGGGGCAAGCCACCCCTGGGGCACCCCCACCTCAGGGCGCGCGCCGCAGCGCTCCCGCCGTCAGGCCCGCCTCAGGGCGCGCCCGGGCAGCGCTCCGCGCGCGGCGGCGGCAGCAGCCGTGCCTCCGCCGCGAGCAGCGTCAGGCCGCGAAGCCGCACGCGCTCAAGCGCCGCCGCCTCACCCGAGGCGGCCGCCAGCAACAGCTCGCGCCACACCTGCACGCGCGCCGGCCAGCGCGGCTTCAGCCACTCCTGACGGCTCTCCGCCAGCGCCTGGACCTGGCGCAGCGTGTAATGACCGATCAGGGCCGCGCTCGCGGCGGGCATGCCGAGCAGCAGCCGCGCGGCCGCCGCCTGCGAGCGCGCCAGATGCCAGGCGTAGGTGAATACCAGGCGCGCGACCTCGGCGGCCGCCGGCACGGTGAAGAACGCCGCATAGTCGCCGCGAGCCGCATCGCCGACCTGGGGGGCGGGGCGCCAGCGCCGCGGGTCGGCGAAGCCGGCATCGAGCAGCAGGTACGGGCAGGCAGCGGCGCGGCGGCGTGCGGCCGCATCGAGTACGCGCCACAGCTCCGCGACCTGACGCAGCAGCAGGCTGGCGGAGGCGCCACGCGCCGCAGCCTGCTCTGCCAGCAGCGCCAGGCACAGCTCGTTCAGCTCCACCAGCGAATCGAGCGTCTCGGGCCGCAGCCACCCGGCGACAAGGCCCTCGGCGCCGGCGTCGATTTCGCTCTCGCAGTGCAACAGCATGGCGCCACCTCTTTCGGCCGTGTCCCCCGGCCGTATCGTAGCGGAGCCCACGGCGGATGCCACTGCAGATTTGGTGATTTTTAACCAAATTTTCAGGTTGTGTTTTGGTGAATTTTTACCAAAATGGCACGACCACCAGCCGAAGCGGAACCCGCCATGCGCATCTCCGACGATCGCTACAGCCGCGAGCGCGCGCGCATGGAGCTGGCGCTGCGCTTCCTGCGCCACGAGGCGCGCACGCAGACCATCCGCACCTGGACCGGCCTGTCGGACGATCGCATCCGCAAGCTGTACCGCTCCTACATGAGCCACGCGCGCCGCTATCTGCCGCGTCATCGCGGCAAGTCGCCGCACCAGGTCGCCTACTTCACCCGCTCGCTGCGCCTGCAGCAGGAGACCGCGGTGCTCGCCAGCGTGCTCTCGCTCCTCGGGGTGGTGCCGCCCGCGGCGCACGCGGCGGCCCCGCCAGCGCATGCGTCAGCGCACGCAGCGGCGTCGGCGAGCGCGACACACGCGGCAGCAGTGTCCGCGGCGGGGCCAGCGACGGCGCCGAGCGCCGCCGCCCTGCCCGGCCTCGGCCGCGGCGAGCTGCTGTGCCAGGCCTTCGAGGCCTTCCGCCTGCTGCTGCCTTCGGCGCAGATCTCCTTCGAGCACGCGGTGTTTCTCGCCACCGCGCTGACGCGCGGCGATCAGCTGCGCCTCGGTGGCTGCAGCGACTGCGGCAGCCTCATGGTCACGGAGCGCTTCCCGCTGCGCGCCGCGCGCTGCCACTACTGTGCCGGACTTGCGCAGTCACGCTGCTGAACCACTTTCGGGAAAAGCGCGCCTGCCTCGACCGCTGAGCGCACCGCGTCCGACAAGATGCGCAATTTCCCGGGGGGCCCGTAGAATCGGTCGCCATTGCCTTCACGGCGAGCGCGGCGGTGTCGATGGATCACGATCGGCCGAACTTCTTCGCAGGTCCGTATATCGAGCGGCGCGCCGAGGAGCGCGAGAATCCCGAGTGGATCGCCGCGGCGCACGCGGACCCTGCGACCCTGTACCTGATCGGCCAGGGCAGCGCGCAGCTGCTGCGGGCAGAGCCCGAGCCGCACATCGCGTTCCTCGCGAACGGCGCGCCACTGCTCGCCTCGGTCGACTCCGCGAGTCTTACGCTGCTCGGCTGGTTTCGCGGCGCGCGCTGCATGCTCGTGGACCTGCCCGCGGGGGAGGCGCACGAGCTGCCCGCGGGAACGAGGTTCGAGGAGCTGCGGCCGCTCGCGCCGGTGCTGGGCGCTCAGGAGGCCGGGCTGCTCGCCTACGCACGCGCGCTCGCGATCTGGCGCGCCCGGCAGCGCCACTGCGGGGTGTGCGGCGCACCGACCCTCCCCACGCACGCCGGCCATTGTCTGCGCTGCACGAATCCCGCCTGCGCACACGAGTTCTTTCCGCGCATCGATCCGGCCATCATCGTGCTGGTGAGCGATGGCGAGCGCGCGCTGCTTGGACGGCAGGCGAGCTGGCCGGCGCGCCGTTACTCGACCATCGCCGGCTTCGTCGAGCCCGGCGAGAGTCTGGAAGATGCGGTGGTGCGCGAGGTGGCCGAGGAGACCGGCGTTACGGTGAGCGCGGTGCGCTACCACTCCTCGCAGCCCTGGCCGTTTCCCTCCTCGGTCATGATCGGCTTTCGGGCGAGCGCCGCCGCGGGCGCCGCGGTGCGCTGCGGCGGCGAGCTCGAGGACGCGCGCTGGTTCACGCGCGCGCAGCTCACCTCCGGAGAAGCGCTGGCGCCGCCATCGCAGTCGATTTCCTGGCGGCTGATCGAGAGCTGGCTGAAGGGGCACGGCTAGCGGCATGTGTCTGCTGGTGCTCGCCTGGCAGGCGCACGCGCACTACCGCCTGGTGGTGGCCGCCAACCGCGACGAATACCACGAGCGTCCGGCGGCGCCGCTGGCGAAGTGGCCGCCGCCGGCGCAGCTGCTCGCCGGGCGCGACCTGCGCGCGCAGGGCACCTGGCTCGGCATCGACCGGCAGCGGCGCTTCGGCGTGGTCACCAACTTCCGCGAGCTGCAGCGCAGGCGCGCGGGCGCACCTTCGCGCGGCGATCTGATCCCGAGCTATCTCGACGCGCACGCTGGCGCCAGCGCCGACGCCGACGGCGGTGCGCGCAGCCGTCCGGGCGCGGCCGCATTCTTTGCGGCACTCGCTGCACGCGCACACGAGTATTCCGGCTTCAACCTGCTGCTGACGGACGAGGACTCGCTGTGGTACGGCTCGAACCGCGCCACCCCTTTCGCACGCCCGCTCCCGCCGGGAGTGTACGGCCTGTCGAACGAGCTGCTCGACACGCCGTGGCCGAAACTGCAACGCGTGCGCGCCGGCTTCGAGGCGTGGCTGCATGCGCCGCAGGCGGCGGCGCCGCAGGAGTTATTCGCGCTGCTCGGCGACCGCACGCCGGCGCAGGAGGCGCTGCCGGAGGGCGGCCTGCCGCGCGAGTGGCAGCGGGCGCTGTCGGCGCCGTTCGTGCTGCATCCGACCTACGGCACGCGCTGCTCGACGGTGCTGCTGCTCGAGCCCGACGGCGCGCTGTATCTTGCCGAGCGGCGCTTCGACTCGCGCGGCGAGAGCGCCGGTGAGAGTGAATTCCGGCTGAAGCGCGGCGAATGGCCGTAAGGTGAGCGGAACCCGCGCGGTGCGCGGCGACTCTCACTGTCATAAGCCCCGAGCGGCTGCGCCAATAAGGCTCTAGAATTCAACACTTTCCTTTCGCACCTTTCAGATGGCGCAGCGCAATTCTCTGCCGTGGGCTCGTCGACGGCACCGACGGGCTCCGTGGCTCGCGGTGTGCCTCCTCGGCGCGTCGCTCGCGCACGCCGCCGGGGTGAACGTCGAGGTGCGCGGCGTCGACGAGGAGCTGCGCGCCAACGTGCTCGCGTACCTGAGCTTCGAGCGCTACCGCAGGGGCGGTGTGGAATTGAACGCCGACACCGTCGAGCGGCTGCACAACCGTGTCGAGCGCGAGGTGCAGGAGGCGCTCAGGCCCTTCGGCTACTACGAGCCGAAGGTGGACTCGAGCGTCACCGAGAAGGGCCACAACGAGTGGCGGGTGGTGGTCAACATCTCCAAGGGTGAGCCGGTGCTCATCGAGCATATCGACGTGCACGTGGACGGGCCGGGCGAGACCGATCCGCTGTTCGGGCGCATCCTGCAGCGCCTGCCGCTGCACGCCGGCGACCGTCTGAATCACGCCGCGTACGAGGCGATCAAGAGCGACCTGCAGCGCACCGCTGCCACCTACGGTTATCTCGACGCGAAGCTGATCCGCAACGAGCTGGTCGTCGACCCGCCCAACCACAAGGCCAACATCGCCCTCGAGCTCGACACCGGCCAGCGCTATCGCTTCGGCGCGACCACCATCGAGCAGCACGTGGTCAGAGATGCGCTGGTGCGCCGCTACCTGCGCTACCGTCAGGGCGAGCCTTACGACCTGACGCAGGTGCTGCGCACGCAATTCGCGCTCGATGACTCGCAGTATTTCGCCAACCTCGAAGTGCTGCCGGGAGATCCGGACCGCCAGGCGCTCATCGTGCCGGTGAATATTCATGCCGACCCGAGCCGGCGGCACCGCTACTCCTTCGGCGCGGGCTACGCCACCGACACTGGAGTGCGCGGTACGCTCGGGTTCGAGGATCGGCACATCAACACGCTCGGCCACAGCTTCAGCGTCGAAGTGCAGGCGGCGCAGGTGACCAAGTACTACGTGCAGACCCACTACCGCATGCCGGTCTTCGACCCGGCACTCGAGAATATCTCGCTGAATGCCAGCATCGAGCAGCAGACGCTTGCGGATGTGACCGCGATTACGCAGTCGGCCGGCCCGAGCTTCACCGCGGTCAGCGGCGGCTGGCAGCACGTGTGGCAGCTGAATGCGGTGCGCACCATCAGCGAGGACGTCAACGGCTCCGACACCCAGCGTCTGCTGGTGCCGGAGCTCGATCTGGCCTCGGTGCCGACGGGCTATCTCGGCGAGCCGCTGTTCGAGCATCCGTTCTTCGCCGAGCTCAAGGGCTCGGACGCGGTGCTCGGCTCGGACTCGAACTTCATCCAGCTGCACGTGCAGACCGAGAAGGTGTTCCGCCTGGGCCGCAAGTGGCACCTGCTGCTACGCGATGAGGCCGGCGCGACGCTGGTATCGCGCTTCAGCCAGCTGCCGGCGGTGTACCGCTTCTTTGCCGGCGGCGACAACAGCGTGCGCGGCTTCGCCTACAACGAGCTCTCGCCGCTCGAGCCGGTGTGCGCGCGCAGCAGCACCGGCCAGATCCTGCTCACCGCGAGCGGCGCCTGTCAGAGCGAGCCGGGGCAATACATCAAGAGCGGCGGCAAGGACGTGATCACCGGCACCGTGGAGGTGATCCGCGACCTGCCGCGCAACCTCGGTATCGCCACCTTCTTCGACTACGGCAACGCCCTCAACAGCTTCGGCCGGCCGCCCTGCCAGCCCGGAGCACCCGGCGAGTCGGCGATCTGCTCGCCCTTCATCCAGTACTCGGTCGGCGTTGGCCTGCGGGTGCGGCTGCCGGTCATGACCTTAGGCATCGACATTGCGCAGCCGCTGTCGGTGAACGCAGGCCCGCGCCTGCACATCAACTTCTCGCCCAAGCTCTAGCCGCCTCGCCGTGCGCCGCCTGGGACTCATTCTCGCCTTCGTGAACATGCGCCGCGTGCTGCTGCTCGCCGCCTGCATCACGGTCGTCGCGGCGATCATCGTGCCGGGGGTGCTCGTCTGGTCGGCGCTCTATACCACCGCGGGAGCTCAGTTCATCGTGCGGCACCTGCCGCAGCATCTCGGGCCGGTGCGCCTGACGATCACCGGCATCAGCGGCACGGTGGCGACGGGGCTGCACGTCGAGCATGTGGAGATCGAGCACGACCTGGTGCATCTGAAATTCGAAGCCATCGAGGCGCGCGTCGCTCTCGCGCCACTCATGCTGCAGACGATCCGCGTGTCGAGCGGCTCGGTCGGCAGCGCGCTGATCGAGGTGAAGCGGCGCACGCGGCCCGCGACGCCCGGGCCGCCGGTGTTCCTGCCGCGCTGGCTGATCATCAGCGTCGAGGACGCCCGCGTCGGCAGCGCGCTGCTCACCGTTCCCAACGGCTTTCGCATGGACGCGAGCGACATCCGCAGCGCCGCGGTCATCCGCCACAGCTACATTCGCTTCTTCCAGGCCGACGGCAGGCTGCCGGATGCGCACTTGAGCGCCAGCGGCGATCTGCGCGCCGCCGAGCCGCTCGGACTCGAAGTCAAGGGGCGCCTCGACTGGACTCCCCCCGGGCAGCCGAACTGGACGCTCTCGGGGAGCGCCCGCGGCGATCTCAATGCGCTCAGCATCGTCGGGCGCACCGTCAGTCCCTTCCGCGCCGAGTTCACCGGGCAGGCGCTCGATCTCACCGTGCGCTGGCACTGGGTGGCAGACGCGGTGGTGAAGGACTTCAACCTCAGCGCCTGGGGAGTGAGCGGACCGCTCGGCAGCATCAGCGGGCATGTCGCGGCAGCGGGCGACGAACATGGCTTCAATGCGCACGGGCCGATGAACCCCGCGGGACTGCGCGCCGGGGTGTTCGACGCGCAGTTCACGGGCAACTACGCCAATCACGTGCTGACGGCCCGGCAGATGGAGCTGCGGCACGTGGCCTCCGGGGCGCGCGCGAGCGGCACGGGCACCATCGCGATCGTCGACCACGGCCCGCGGCTCGATCTGAGCGGCAGCTGGAGCGATTTCCGCTGGCCGCTCGTCGGGCACGACGTCGCCGTGCGCAGCGCTGCCGGCGCGTTCACGCTCGGCGGCATCCTGCCGTACCGCGTGCACGTGAGCGGCCGCGCCAGCGCCGCGGGCCTTGCGGCCATGCCGCTGGAGGTCACCGGCACTCTGGACAAGGACAGTTTCAGCTTCGATCCGGCGGAGATCGACCTGTTCGGCGGGCACGCGAGCGTCAGCGGTCGCGTCCTGTGGTCGCCGCGCGAGACCTGGTCGGTGAGCGGACGCGTCACGGCACTCAATCCCGCGCAGCTGCGGCCGGACCTGCCCGGCAGTGTCAGCTTCGCACTCGGCGTCTCCGGAAGCGGCTTCAGCCCCCGCGGCGACCTGACGGCGACCTTCAGCAACCTGAGCGGCAAGCTGCGTGGCGTCGCGGCGAGCGGCGCGGGTACCGTGACGCACTCCGGCGGCAGCTGGGGGTTCAGCAACGTGCGCGTCGGGCTCGGCGCCGCCCGGCTGGAACTCGACGGTCACGTCGACGATCGCCTCGATCTGCGCTTTGCCGTCGCCGCCCAGGACCTGAGCCTGCTCGCGCCCGGGACCCGCGGAGAGCTCAAGGCGTCCGGGACGGTAACCGGCTCGTTCGCCGAGCCGGCGATCGTCGCCAGCGCGCACGGCGGCGACTTCGAGTATCAGGGAGTGAAGCTCGAGGCGCTCGATGCGGATGTCAACTTCAACCCGCAAGCCATGCAGCAGGAGTCGAAGATCGACGTGCGGCTGCGCAAGCTCAGCTACCGCAGCCGCACGCTCGAGAACTTCGTCTTCACACTCAACGGCCCGCCGGCGGCGTATCGTGCGCAAGTGGCGCTGACCGCTACCGGGCTCGCCGCCGGCGCACAGGCGAGCGGCGCCTACGCACACGGCGTCTTCACCGGTGAGCTGACGGCGCTCGCCGTCAGCGGCAGCGAGCAGCTGCACCTGTCGCTCGAGCGGCCGGTGGAGCTCACCGCGGCGCTCGATCACGTGCGCTTCGCGTGGATGTGCCTGCTCGGCACGCCCGGCAGCATGTGCGCCGACGGGGAGTGGTCACCGGCGGCGTGGTCGACCACCGTGATGAGCGAAGAGTTGCCGCTCAACACGCTCACTGCCGGCATGACACCGGCGGTGGAGTATCTCGGTACGCTCAGCGCGCTGGCACACGTGTCGGGAGGCGCGACGACGCCGGTGCAGGGGACGCTGCAGGCGCAGCTCGCGCATGCCGAGGTCGACCACAAGCTCGCGAGCCACAAGGTCGAGCACACGCGCATCGGCTCGGGCACCATCACCGCGAGTGCCACCCCGACGCTGATCAGCGCGCAACTGTCCATCGGCGACGCCGAGGCCGGAACCATTCAGGGAAAGCTCGAGGTGCGGCGCACCAGCGATGTGTGGCAGGACCTGCCGCTCGCGGGAGAGCTGCACGCGAAAACCTCCGAGCTCGGCCTGGTGTCGCTGTACGTTCCGGACATCGACCGCGCCTCAGGCGGCCTCGATGCCGACCTGCAGCTCGCCGGCACCGTCGGCGCGGCACGCCTCGCCGGCTCGGTCAAAGTCACCAACGGCGAGATCGACGTCTACCAGGTGAACCTTGCCATGCGCCAGATCGCGCTCGAAGCGCGCCTCAGCGAGGGCGGCATCGACTTCAGCGGCGGCGCGCACGCCGGCGCCGGCCAGGTGGCCGCCAACGGGCATCTCGAGTGGCGCCATCTGCTGCCTTACGGCAAGTTTCACCTGCAGGGCAGCAAACTGCGCGTCGCGGACGTCCCGGAGGCGCAGATCGACGCGTCCCCGGACCTCGATTTCAGCGTGAACGGCCACCAGATCGAGGTGAGCGGCAAAGTCGAGGTGCCTTACGCCAAGATCCAGCCGAAGGACATCACCAACGCGGTGCGCGCCTCACCCGATGAGGTGATCGTCGGCAGCGAGGCGGAGGGCCCGGGCAAGCGTTTCGAGGTGGTGAGCAGCATCACGCTGGTACTTGGCGATAAAGTGAACCTCGACGCCATGGGGCTCACGGCGAGACTCACCGGCAACGTCACGGTACGTTCGGGTTACGATGCCATCACCCGTGGCACCGGCGAGCTCTCGGTGGCGGAGGGCACGTACACCGCCTACGCCCGCAAGCTCGACATTCAGCGCGGGCGGCTGATCTTCCGCGGTGGACCGATCGATGATCCAGGCATTGACGTGGTCGCTCAGAAAAAATTCCCCGACGTGACTGCCGGCGTCAAGGTGCGCGGCACGCTCACTCAGCCGCGCATGTCGTTCTTCTCCGATCCGCCGCTGCCGCAGTCGCAGATCGTGTCGCTGATTCTCGCCGGCGGCTCGCTGCAGTCAGCGCAGAACGCGAGCAATGCCGCCCTCGGGCAGGGCGCGGCGCTGCTCGCCGCGGAGCTCGGCTCACGCGTCGGGGTCCCCGACGTCAGCCTCGAGACCGACCCCATCGCGAACGAGACTTCGCTGGTGCTCGGCCGCTATCTTTCGCCGCGCCTGTACGTGAGTTACGGGGTGAGCCTCACCGAGCAGCTCAACGTCTTCAAGATGCGCTACACGCTCGGCGATCACTGGACGGTGAGGACGGAGCTCGGCCAGGCCCGCGGGGCGGATCTCGTCTACTCGATCGACCGCTAGGTGCGGCGGGAGGCAGGTGCAGTGAACATCGCTCTAAGCGTCGCGGCTTTGCTGCTGGCCTGGACAGGGGCAGCGCAGGCCCAAACCCCACCGTCCGCCGCACCGGCAGCGCCACAGCCTGCCGCGCCGCCTGCCGCGCCGCCCGTCTGCCAGTCCTTCACGCGCAGCAGCGCCGCCGCGCCAGAGATAGTGCGCGGCTGGCTCGCGGGCTCGGGCGATGATCATGTCCGCGTGTGCAGCCCGCAGGCGGCGGGGAGCGATACGTCAGGCGCGACGCTCTACACCGGCGAGAGCGCCGTCACCCGCAGCCGCAGCGTCTGCAGCTACTCGAGTCACCTGCTCACCCGGATCGGCAACGGGGCGGGGAGCCGCCTGCAGCGCTTTGAGAGCGCCGAGGGCGTGGGCATGGCGATCGCCGGCGGTGGCGGTTGTCCGGCGCCGCACTCGCCCCCCGCAGAGCTCTACACCATGACTTACGATCTGAGTCCCGCGGCGTTCGAGTCGATCATGGCGTTCTGGGCGAGCGCTGCAGCCTCCGCCGCCGCCTTCGACCACGAGCTCACCTGTTGCACCGTACGCGGCTCGGCCGCCGCGGCGCCGCCCAGTGCGGCGGCGAGCGCGACAGTCGCGCGGCTGCGCGCCGCGATCGCCGCCGGCCGCATGCAGACGGCGGCAGTGCCGCGGATCGTGCGCCTGGCGGGCCGCGGCGTGCGCCATCGCTACGCGCTGTTCATTGCCGACCCCGACAGCCGTCCCCCTGGGGCGACCGTCTACGTCATCTATCTGAGCAAGTGGCTCGCCGGCCCCTGGCGCATCAGCGCCATCACCGACGTCGCCCGCTGAAGCCGGCGGGCCGCGCCCGAGCTGCCAGGCCCTGCCGACGCCTGCGCCACGGATCCTGCCGCGCCTGCGCCTTGACTTGGTGCATTAAAATGCACAACATGCGCATCTTTATGCTCAAGGAGACCGGGGCATGCTGAGCGATGCACACCAGCTGGAGCGGCGCGGCGCCATCGTGCGCATCCTGCGCGAGGGCCTGGTGCGCAAGCAGCAGGACCTGGTGCGGCTGCTGAGGAAGGCGGGCCTTGACGCGACGCAGTCCTCGATCAGCCGCGACCTGCGCGACCTCGGCGTGCTGAAAGCGAGCGGCCGCTACGTGCTGCCGCCCGATGAGGTGACGCGCGCCAACGGCGACTTCGGCACCCTGGCGCAGTTCGTGCGCCAGCTGCGGCGCGCCGGCCCTGCGATCACCGTGCTGCGCACCACCATCGGTGCGGCGCAGAGCGTCGCGGTCGCCATCGATCGCGCCGAGTGGCCGGAGGTCGCCGGCACCATCTCCGGCGACGACACCATTTTCATCGCCACCGCCAGTGCGCACGCGCAAGCCGAGCTCATCGCGCGCCTGCGCACGCTGTTCCGGATCTGAGCATGACTGGCAGCGCCGCGGGGACCGCCGTCCCCATCGTCCTCGCCTACTCCGGCGGCCTCGACACCTCGTTTCTCGTGCCGTGGATCGCCGCCGAGCAGCGCCGCCCGGTGATCACGGTCACCGTCGACACCGGCGGGATCGATGCGGCCGCCGCGCGCACTCTCGCCGAGCGTTCGCGTGCGCTCGGCGCCATCGCGCACTACCAGGTGGATGCGCGCGCCGACTACTTCGAGCAGGTGCTGCGCTTTCTCATCATCGGGAACGTGCGCCGCGGCCAGCTCTACCCGCTGTGCGTCGGCGCCGAGCGCGTCATGCAGGCGCAGACCATCGCCCGCATGGCCCGCGAGCTCAACTCCGACATGGTCGCGCACGGCTGCACCGCGGCCGGCAACGACCAGGTGCGCTTCGAAGTCGCGCTGCGCACGCTCGCTCCGGACCTGCAGGTGCTCGCGCCGGTGCGCGACCATGCCTTCAAGCGTCAGGACGAGCTCGACTACCTCAGCGCGCGCGGCCTGCCGCTGCCGCCTGCGGGCGCGAAGTACTCGGTCAACCGCGGACTGTGGGGCGTCACCATCGGCGGCAAGGAGACCCTGACCTCCGCCGGCAGCATTGCGGATGACGCCTGGATACTCACGCGCAATGCCTTCACGCAGCCGCGCCCGCCCGAGCGCCACGAGCTCGAGTTCCGCCAGGGACGCCCGCTGGCGCTCGATGGCAGGGCCGATTCGCCGGTGGCGATCATCGAGGCGCTGGAGGCGCTTGCCGCACCCTTCGGCATCGGCCGCGGCATTCACCTGGGCGACACCATCATCGGCACCAAGGGGCGCGTCGCATTCGAGGCACCGGCGGCGGAGGTGCTGCTCAGCGCGCACCGCGAGCTCGAGAAGCTGGTGCTGACGGGACGGCAGCAGCGCATCAAGGAGCTGGTGGCGCAGCCCTACGGCGACCTGGTGCACGAGGGACAGCTGCTCGATCCGGTCTGCCGCGACATCGAGGCGCTGCTGCAGTCCTCGCAGCAGCGCGTCAGCGGCGTGGTGCACGTACTGCTGCAGACCGGCAGCGTCTTCATCGAGGGCACGGAGTCGCCGTTCTCGCTGATGGCGGCCTCGAGGGGCGTATACGGGGAGGCCGCGGGCGAATGGTCGGCGGCCGATGCGCTCGGGTTCTCCAGGATTGTCGCGCTCCCGGGCGTGTTCTACAGCCGCGCGGGCGAGCGGGCGGGCGCAGCGGGCGGGGGCGAGTAGGCATGGTCAGCAGCATGCGCAGCGTGGTCGTCGACAAGCTCGCCTCGGTCACGCAGGCGTGCGGGCTCTCCCACGAGGTGCGCATCTGCGCAGACATCCCTGCCGAGGAAGGCGTGGTGGTGGTGGTCGAGGTGCTCAACAACAAGTCGACCTACAACACCCTCGAGCTCGTCAGCGGCCGCATGGCGAAGCTCGGCAAGGGCGATGTGGTCGCCGGCGCGCTCGGTCATCGCCGGGCGCTGTTCGGTTACTCCGGCCACGTGCCCGCGGCGCTGCGGCCGGGCGATGTCATCCAGATGCTCAACATCGGCGGCGTGCTCGGCGTGTGCGACTCGATCAACCCGGAAAAAGGCAAGCCGTTCGACTGCCGGGTGCTGGGCGTGGCGCTGAATTTCCCCTACCTCGGCGAGCGCATCGGCGTCCCGGCGCGGGTCGGGGCCAGGCCGCTCGATGGCAACGCAGCTCTCGACAGCCGCGGCGTGCCGGTGGTGGCGCTCGCCGGCACCTGCATGGAGGCGGGCAAGACGGCCGCCGCCTGCGCGATCATCGCCCGCATGCGTCATCGCGGCCTGACTGTGGACGCCTTCAAGGCGACCGGCGTCTCGCTGCGCCGGGACATTCTCGCCATGGAGGATGCGGGCGCGCGCCGCTGCGCAATCTTCACCGACCTCGGTATCGTCACCACGACGCGCGACAACGGCCCGGCGCTCACCCGCACCATGCTCAGCGAGCTCGCCGCGGGCAAGCCCGACGTGCTGGTGTTCGAGCTCGGTGACGGCATCCTCGGCACTTACGGGGTGGATGCGATCCTCGAGTGCCCGGACATCCGCGCCGCGCTCACCGGGGTGATCCTGTCGGCGAACGATCCGGTCGCGGCGTGGGGCGGCGTGAAGCTGCTGCGCGAGCGCTTCCAGATCGAGCCCTGTGCGGTCACCGGCCCCGCCACCGACAACCAGGTCGGCGTCGAGATCATCGCCACCCACATGGGCGTGCCGGCGTTCAATGCGATCAGCAACGGCGCCGCGCTCGGCGATCGCGTCATCGAGGCGCTCGGCGTTGCCGCCGCCGCCCCCGCCGTGCAATGAGCGCATCGATCCCCACCGTAGTGCTCGGCGGCAGCGGCTACGTCGCCGGGGAGTTGCTGCGACTGCTCAGCACGCATCCGCAATTCGCGCTGGCGGCCGTCATGTCCGCGAGCCACCCCGGCGAGCCGCTCGCGAGCGCCTTCCCGCACCTCGCCTCCGCCTACCCGCAGGTGCGCTTCGCCTCCCAGGCGCAGGCGCAGAAAGTGCTGTGCGAAGCGCGGCAGGCGGCGCTGTTCTCGGCGGCTCCGCACGGCGTGTCGGCCGCGCTCATCGACACGCTGCTCACGGCCGCCGAGCACGCCGGCAGCTCCCCGCGCGTGGTCGACATCTCGGCGGACTTCCGCTACGCATCGGCGGATGCCTACGCCGAGGTGTACGCGCACCCGCACGCGGCGCCGGCACGCCTCGGGCAATTCACCTGTGCCGTACCTGAGCACCTGGCGCGCCTTGCGACGCCGCACGTGGCTCACCCGGGGTGCTTTGCGACCGCGATGCTGCTGGCGAGCGTGCCGCTGCTGGCCGGCGGCGTGATCGCGCCGGAGCTGTTCGTGAGCGGTGTCACCGGCAGCACCGGCGCCGGAAGCAAGCCCATCGAGGGCACCCACCACCCGCTGCGTCACGGCGATCTCTACAGCTACAGAGCGCTCGCGCACCGGCACGTACCGGAGGTCACGGCCTGCGCGCTCGCGGCGACCGGCGTCGAGGCGCAGTTCGCCTTCGTGCCGCACTCGGGGCCCTTCGCACGCGGCATCCACGTGACGCTGCAGGCCGCGCTGCGCCGCCCGCTCGACACGCCGCAACTGCGCTCGCTGCTTACGGCGTTCTACGCCGACGCGCCGTTCGTGCGGGTGGCGAGCACGGCGCCGCGCGTCAAGGACGTTGCGTGCAGCAACTACGCGCACCTCTCGGCGGTGGCCTCCCGCGGCACGGTGGCGGTGATGTGCGCGATCGACAATCTCAACAAGGGCGCAGCCGGCGGCGCCCTGCAATGGATGAACCGGCTGTTCGGCCTGCCCGAGAGCACCGCTCTCACGGCACCCGCGCCGGGCTGGACCTGAGGGCCGCACATGCCGAAGAAGAGACTGGCGATCACGGCAACCGATGCGGCCCACGATTTTCTCGCCCCGGTGTTCGCGCAGTACCCGCTCGAAGTGGCCTCAGCGCAGGGGGTGTGGCTCACCAACACGCGCGGTGAGCGGGTGCTCGACCTCTACGGCGGTCATGCGGTCGCGGCGCTGGGCTATGGGCATGCGGGCTGGACGGCGGCGCTCGCACGCCAGGCGGAAAGCTGCCAGTTCCAGAGCAACGCGGTGGCGATGGCTGTGCGCGAGCGTGCCGCGCGGCGCCTGGTGCGCTTCTCGCGCCTGCCCTTCGCCAGCGTGTTCTTTCTCAACAGCGGCGCCGAGGCGAACGAGAACGCACTCAAGGTGGCGTTGCGCACGACCGCACGCGCACACGTGGCCGCCATCGAGGGCGGCTTTCACGGCCGCACGGCCGCGGCGGGCGCGGTCACCTGGGGCGCGCAGGCGAAATGGTATGGATTTCCGCGCACGCCCTTCGAGGTGAGTTTCATCCCGCGCGGCGACAGCGCCGCGATCGCCACGCACGTCACCAGGGACACCGCCGCCGTGATCGTCGAGCCGGTGCAGGGGCTCGCCGGCGCGGTGGATCTCGGTGCGCCGTTCCTGCAGGCGTTGCGTGCGCGCTGCGACGAGGTCGGGGCGCTGCTGATCTTCGACGAGGTGCAGTGTGGCATCGGGCGCACGGGGGAGCCCTTCGCCGCCAATCTCTACGAAGTGCGGCCCGACATGCTCACCACCGCCAAGGCGCTCGGCAACGGCTTCCCCTGTGCGGCGCTGATGATGTCGCCGCTGGTCGCCGCCTCGCTCAAGCCCGAATCCCTCGGCACTACCTTCGGCGGCGGTCCGATGGCCTGCGCGGCGATCGCGGCAGTGCTCGCTGCCATCAAGGAGCAGCGGCTGCTGGAGCGCGTGCGGCGCCTGGGCGCCTATATCCGCCGCACCTGCGTATTGGGCCCCATCACCGGCTACCAGGGCGCGGGGCTGCTCGTAGGGCTGCGCACCACGCGGCCGGCGAAAGAGATCCACGCCGAGCTCCTCGAGTGCGGCATCCTCGCCGGCACCGCCGCCGACCCGCAGGTGCTGCGTCTGCTGCCGCCCTTCATCCTCGAGGAGGAGCACGTCGACATGCTGCGCGATGCGCTGCGCGAGCTGCCCGCATGAAGCGCTTCCTCGACCTCGCCGATTTCTCCCGCGAGGAGGTGCTCTCGCTCCTCGAGCTGGCACGACGCCTGGAGAGGCAACCCGAGCCGCACGCGCTCAGCGGCAGGATCCTGGGACTGCTGTTCTTCAATCCGTCGCTGCGCACACTCGCCTCCTGCCAGGCCGCCATGGCACGCCTCGGCGGCAGCTCGCTCGTCATCCATCCGGGCCAGGGCAGCTGGCAGCTGGAGACGCGCCTGGGCGCGGTGATGGATGGCGCGGCCGCCGAGCACGTACGCGAAGGCATTCCGGTACTCGCTGCCTACTGCGACGCGCTCGGCATCCGCGCCTTCGCCGCAGGGCGCGATCTCGCGTACGACCTCGCCGAGACCCACTTCAACGCCATGGCGGCGCTCATCGACAAGCCGCTGGTGAATCTCGAATCCGCGGTCAACCATCCCTGCCAGGCACTCGCCGACTGGAAGACGCTCGACGATCTGGCGGTGCCGCGCGCCGGGCGTTTCGTGCTGTCATGGGCGTGGCACCCGCGCGCGTTGCCGCTGGCGGTGCCGGCGGCGGCGCTGCACATGGCGGCGCTGCGCGGCATGGAGGTGATCGTGCTGCGCCCGGAAGGCTTCGCGTTGCCTGCCGCGATCATGGAGCACGCGCGGCGCGCTGCCGCCGCCTCCGGCGGCTCGGTGCGCGAGACCGCCGAGCGCTCCGAGGCGCTCGCGGGCGCCCACGTGCTGTATGTAAAGGAGTGGGGCGCGACGGCCTGCTATGGCGATGCCGCGGGCGATGCACGGCTGCGCAGCACGCTGCGCGACTGGTGCGTGCGCAACGACTGGTTCGCCGCCGCGCCCGATTGCCGCGTGATGCACTGCCTGCCGGTACGGCGCAATACCGCGATCGCCGACGAAGTGCTCGACAGTGCGCGCAGCGTCATACAGCGCGAGGCCTACAACCGTCTGCCGGCGCAGATGGCCGTGCTCCATCAACTGCTGAGAACGACTCCATGATCATGCATCGCAGCGAGCAGACGCTCGCCATCCGCGCCCTGAAGAGCGCCGCCCCCTACATCCGCATGTACAAGGGCAAGACCTTCGTCGTGAAGGCGGGCGGCGGGGTGTTTGCCGATAGCTCCGCCACGCGGGTGCTGGTGGAGCAGATCGCGATCCTGCACTACTTCGGCGTGCGCGTGGTGCTGGTGCACGGCGGCGGGCCACAGCTCACGGAAGTTGCCGCCGCGCTCGGCGTGCCGACCCGCATGGTGGAAGGCCGGCGCATCACGGATGCGAAATCCATCGACGTGACCGCCATGGTGCTCAACGGCCTGATCAACACGCGCCTGCTCGCCATCTGCCGCGACCTCAACATCGACGCGGTCGGCATCAGCGGCGTCGATGCAGGCCTGGTGCGAGCCCACAAGCGCCCGCCGCTGCCGCTCGCCGCCAACGGCGAGCTGGTCGACTTCGGCTTCGTCGGCGACATCGACGCGATCGACCCCGCGGTGCTGAAGAAGCTGCTCGACAACGGCCTCATGCCGGTGGTGAGTCCGCTGTCGGCGGATGCGACCGGCACGCTCCTCAACATCAACGCCGATACCGTGGCCGCGGCCATCGGCGCGGCGCTCGCCGCGGAGAAGCTGATCCTGTGCACCGGCGCGCCCGGGATCCTCGGCAGCCTCGACGACCCCGGCTCGCTCATCTCCTACACCGATCTGCAGGGGCTCAGGCGCCTGCGCGAGGAGGGCTGCATCGCCGACGGCATGCTGCCGAAGGCGCGCGCGATCGAGGACGCCATCCGCGGCGGGGTACGCCGCGTGCACGTGGTGTCGTACCGCTCTCCGGAGGGGATCCTCGGCGAGGTGTTCACCAACGAGGGCACCGGCACGCTGATCGTCGCCGACATCAACGCGCTCAGCGCGGCGGAGCAGCACGGCTCATGACGAGGCTATGGGACAAGGGTGCGCCACTCGATGCGCGGGTGCTCGAGTACACCGCAGGCGAGGACCATGCGCTCGATGAGCGCCTCGTGGCGCACGACGTGCGTGCCTCGATCGCGCATGCCGAGATGCTGCACGCGCAGCAGCTGCTTTCCGCGCACGACCTCGCCGCCATACACGAGGCGCTCACGGCGCTCGCCGCGGAGCACGAGCGCGGCGCCTGGCACATCGAGCTCAGCGACGAGGACGGCCACAGCGCGCTCGAGCGGCGCCTCACCGCGCGCCTCGGCGCGGCCGGCGCGCGCATTCACCTCGGGCGCTCGCGCAACGACCAGGTGCTCGCCGCCCTGCGGCTGTACCTGCGCGAGAGCGTCGGGCAGCTGCGCGCCGGGGCGCTTGCGGCCGCCGAGGCGCTCGAGACGCTCGCCCGGCGCGAGGCGGGCACCGAACTTCCCGGCTACACGCACATGCAGCAGGCGATGCCGAGCTCGGTGCCGCTGTGGGCGGAGGGTTTCGCGGCCGAGATCCGCGACGACGCCGAGGGGCTCGGCGCGGTCCTGCGCCGCAGCGACAAGAACCCGCTGGGATCGGCGGCCGGCTACGGCACCCCGGGGCTCGCGATCGACCGCGAGGCGACCCGCGCCAGGCTCGGCTTCGCCAGCGTGCAGCAACCGGTGACCGCGGTGCAGCTCTCGCGCGGCAAGGCGGAAGCGCAGCTGCTGTTCGAGATCACGCTGCTGCTGCAGGACATCGGGCGCCTCGCTGCCGACGTGCTGCTGTTCGCGACCGGCGAGTTCGGCTTCGTGACGCTCGGGGATGCGTTCACCACCGGCTCCTCCATCATGCCGCAGAAGCGCAACCCGGACGTGTTCGAGCTCCTGCGCGGCCGCTCCGCCAGCGCGCTCGGGTGCCTTACGGAAGCGCTGGCCGTGTGCGCGAAGCTGCCGTCGGGCTATCAGCGCGACCTGCAGCTGCTGAAGTTTCCGCTGTTCCGCGGCATCGACCTGGCGCTCATGACGCTCGCGATCCTGCCGCCGGCGCTTGCGGCGCTGCAGTTTCATCGCGAGGCCATCAGGCTCGATCCCGCCATTCACGCCGCGGAAGAGGCCAACCACCTGGTCGTCACGCAAGGCATCCCCTTCCGCGAGGCCTACCAGCGCGTGGCGGCGAAGCTGAAAAAGTAGTCCGCGCGGTTGCCGGCGCGCAGCGCCCGATGCAGGTGTCGCCGCGCGCCACGGAGGTGTCATGACGAAGGTGTTGGGAATCTCCGGGAGCCTGCGCCGCGGCTCCTACAACAGCGCCCTGCTGCGCGCCGCGGCGCGCCTCATGCCCGCCGAAAGTGCGCTGGAGATCGCCAGCATCCGCGGCATCCCGCTCTTCGATGGCGACGTCGAGGCCCAGGGAATTCCCGCGACCGTGGCGCAGCTGAAGGAGGCGATGGTTGCCGCCGACGGCGTGCTGCTGGTCACTCCTGAATACAACAACAGCCTGCCCGGGGTGTTCAAGAACGCGATCGACTGGCTGTCGCGGCCGGCCGCCGATATCAAGCGTGTCTTCGGTGGCCGGCACTTCGCCGTGATTGGCGCCTCTCCCGGGGCCTTCGGCACCGTGCTCAGCCAGGCCGCCTGGCTGCCGGTACTGCGCACGCTCGGCACACAGCCCTGGTTCGGGGCGCGGCTCATGGTCGCACGCGCCGGTGGCGTATTCGATGAGGCCGGCAACCTCAAGGATGCGGCGATCGAGGAGCAGCTGCGGCAGTTTCTCGCCGGGTACGTGAATTTCCTGCAGCGCAGCGCCGCACAGAAGCCCTGCGCGTAGCGGCCCCGCCCGGCGCGGCTTCAGAGCTTGCGCTGCGCCGGCGGCGGCGGGCTGTACTGATAGAGCCAGGTTTCCGAGAGCGCCTGTCCGTCGAGTGACAGGAATAACCGCAGGTTTACCGGCTCGATGCTGTCGTCGGCGAGCGCGAGATCGAAGATCGCCCGCCACTCGTCGGCCCCAAGGCGCCGTGCCGAGGGCAGCTCGATGCGCCCGCGCGAGGCGCTGATCACCGGCGCCACGCGCGCGTGCTCGCCGAGCGCGGCGAGGTCTCCACCGCCGAAGTCGACCACGAAGCGCCAGGCGAAGTGGGTGTGCTTCTGTCCGATGACGCCGCCAAGCCCGGTGCGGGTCGCACGCGCGACCGCGAGCGCCGGCGCGTGCGGGTTCTCACGACACCAGTAGAGCCGATAGCCGTAGAGATATTCGCGGCCCGGTTGCGGCTTCTCTGCGGGGGTCCAGAACGCGACGATGTTGTCCTGCGTCTCATCGGGCGTGGGGATCTCGACCAGCATCACCCCGCCCTTATGCCAGCTGGATTTCGGCTCGACCCACACGTCCGGGCGCTTCTCGTAGAACGCCCAGTCGTCCTGGTACTGCGCGAATTGCCGCTCGCGCTGCATCAGCCCGAAGCCGCGCGGCGCATCATCCATGTAGCTGTTGACGCGCACGCTGCGTGCATTGACGAGCGGCCGCCAGATCCACTCCCCGGCGCCGGTGCAGATCTGCAGACCATCCGAGTCGTGGATCTCCGGCCGCCAGTCCTCGGCGATGCGCGGATCGTTCTTGCCGCACACGAACATGCTGGTGGCCGGCGCGATGCCGAGGCGCTCGATCGGACGGCGCGGATAGAGCGCCGCATCGACGTCCATGACGAGGGTGTCGTCGACATCGATGACGAAGCGGTAGGCGCCGGTGACGCTCGGGGAGTCGAGCAGGCCGTAGAGCGTCAGGCGGCTGGAGTCCCTGGCCGGCTGCTCGAGGTAGTAGGCGACGAAGTCGGGAAACTCCTCCGGCTCGGGCAGTCCGCAATTGACGGCGAGCCCGCGCTGCGACATGCCGTACTGCAGGTCACCATCCACGGCACGGAAGTAGGAGGCGCCCTGGAAGGCGGCGCGGTCGCGCGTCCAGTCCATGTGGTGATAGATGCGTAAGCCGCCGAATCCCAGCTTGGCCGGCACGTCCCCGGGGCGCAGCCCGGCACGCTCGTAATCGAACAGCGTCGGATCGAAGCTGATCTCGCGCGCTGCGCCGCCGGCGACCTCGTACATCCGTACCGGTTTCTCGAGCCGGAAGCCGAGATGCGCGAAGCGCACCTGGAATCGCAAACCCTCGCCCGCCCACAGCGAGCGCTCGTCGCGAAAGCGAATCGACTGCCAATGATCCCAGTCGAGCGCTGCGATGGCGGCCGGCAGCCGCGGCCCGGGCGCGGCATACGGCTGGGCCGCCCGCGTGCGCGCCATGCCCTTCAAGCGGGCGTAGTCGAATGGCGCGGCGGCCTCCTCGCGCGGCCCGTGCGTCGGGGGCTGCGTCGGGGCCTGCGCCGGAGCCGCGGCGCGCGCCCACCGCCAGTTGGCCGCCGCCGCGGTGAGCAGCGCGGCACCTGAGTGTAGGAAGCGTCTTCGCGACATGTGACCTCGATGAGTTGCGTCAGCTGGAGAGCGGTGGAGCGTCCGGCTGCACCTGGGGAGCGGCGCGTGCGAACGCCGGCAGCCTCTCCAGGTGCGCGCAGATCGAGCGCAGCGTCGGGTAGGGCTCGACGTCGCACTTGAAACGGTGCGCGTTGTACATCTGCGGTACCAGGCACACGTCGGCGAGCGTCACCGTCGTGCCGTACAGGTGCCGCCCGTCGCCACTGAGACGCTGCGCGTCCTTCTCGAGCGCGCTGAAGCCGAGCGCGATCCAGTGCGCATACCAGGCGTTCACTGCCGCGTCGTCCGCCCCAAGCGGCGAGCGCAGATAACCGAGCACCCTCGTGTTGTTGAGCGGGTGGATGTCGCAGGCGACGGCCAGTGCCAGCGCGCGCACCTGCGCGCGGTCAGCGGGCACGCGCGGCAGCAGCGGCGGCTCGGGATGCGTCTCCTCCAGGTACTCGATGATCGCGACGGACTGCGTCAGGGTATACGCGCCGTCCTGCAGCACCGGGATCAGCCCGTGCGGGTTCACGGCGCGAAACTCCGGCGTGTGCTGCGCGTTCGCCGGCGTGCGCAGATCCACCAGCACCGCCTCCCAGGGCACGCCCTTGAGGTTGAGTGCGATGCGCACCCGATAGGTCGCGGAGCTGCGGAAGTAACCGTAGAGTTTCACGCCGCTAATCCTGCGCCGCCGCGACGATCGTGTTGCGCAGCACCTCGAGTCCTTCGATGCCGCCTTCCAGGCGGTCGCCGGGCCTGAGCGCGCCCACTCCCGCGGGAGTGCCGGTAAAGATGAGGTCGCCCGGCTGCAGCTCGTAGAGCTTCGAGAGCGCGGCAATGATGTGCGGCACGTCCCAGACCATCTGGCTGAGGTCCGACTGCTGGCGCGTCTCGCCGTTGACGCGAGCCAGATACGCCCGCGCGCGAGGTGCCCGAGACCTGCCGGACGAATCGCGGCCAGCGGCGCGGAATGATCGAAGCCCTTGGCGGTGTCCCACGGCTCACCGCGTCCCTTGGCCGCCTTCTGCAGATCGCGCCGCGTCAGGTCGTTGCCTGCGGCGTAGCCGAACACGTGTCCGAGCGCTGCGCCCGGGTCGAGCTCACGGCCGCCGCGGCCGATCGCCACGACCAGCTCGATCTCATAATGAAAGTTGCTGGTGGCGGGCGGATAGGCAATCGGCGCGCCGTTGGCGACCACCGCGTCGGCGGGCTTCATGAAGAACACCGGCGGCGAGCGCTCCGGGTCCGAGCCGAACTCGCGTATGTGATCGGCGTAGTTGAGGCCGATGCAGTAGATGCGGTGCACCGGAAAGCGCTGGTCCGTGCCGGCCACCGCGACGCTGGGCGTGGCAAGGGGCGGAATGGCAAAGTCGGTCATCGCGGCGGCTCCGTGGGTGGCGTCCGGGCAGATTGCCACTGCGCAAACCGCTAGACTAGATGCGATGAGCATCTGGCACGCCAAACCCACGCCCGAGCAGTTGACCGAGCGCGGCAACAGCAGCATGCCGGGGCTTCTCGGCATCCGCTTCACCGAGATCGGCGAGGACTTCCTGCGCGCCACCATGCCGGTCAACGCGCGCACCCACCAGCCCTTCGGGCTGCTGCACGGCGGCGCCTCGGTGACGCTCGCCGAGACCGTCGGCAGCGTGGCCTCGATACTGTGTGTCGATGACCGGCAGTACCTGTGCGTCGGGCAGGAGATCAATGCCAATCACCTGCGCGGGGTGTCCTCCGGAACCGTGACCGCGACCGCACGCCCGTTTCACCTGGGCGCCCGTAGCCACGTCTGGCACATCGAGATCCGCGACGAGAGCGAGCGGCTGGTGTGCGTCTCGCGCCTGACGATGGCGATCGTCGAGCGTCGGCCCCAGGCTTAATCGCCACCGAGAGGTCAGCCATGTCCGACCCCACTCCCCCGATGGCCACCGAGACGCCGCGCGTCGACGACTCGCTCGTCACCTACACCAACGTGATCTATGCGCTGCACGCCTTCGCGGTGCTGATCGGCCTCAGCACCGCCCACACCATTGTCGGCAGCTTCGTCGGCGGCCTGCCTTCGATCGTCGCGGTGATCTTGAACTACGCCCGCCGCTCGGCGACCCACGGCACCTATCTCGAGTCGCACTTCCGCTGGCAGATCCGTACTTTCTGGTACGCGCTGCTGTGGGCGATCGTCATCGTGCTGGTGTCGGCGCCGTTCATGATCATCATCATCGGCTTCGGCTTCGCGATCGTGGGTCTGTGGGCGCTGGGGATCTGGATCGCCTATCGCGTGATTCGCGGCTGGCTCGCGCTGCGCGACAAGCGCCCGATGTACACATGAGGATCGCGGCCCTGAGGCTGACGGCCGTCATGGCAGTCGGCGCGATGCTGGCGCTTTCAGGCTGCGGACAGAAAGGACCGCTCTACCTGCCGGACAAGAAAAAGGGCACCGTCGTCAGCGGCGGTGCCGCCGCGCCGGCGCAACCGGTTTCTGCACCGCCGACGCCGGCGCCGCAACCGCAGAAGAAAGACAGCCCGGACAGCGACTCGCAGACTCCGCCTTAAGTACGCACCAGTGCGCGCAGCGGCTTCGCCCTGGCGCTGTCGGGAAACACGGCGTCTTCCAGTGCACGCGAGGGCACCGCGAGGTGCTCTGCCAACACTCCCTTGAGCACCGAGCGCAGATCGAGTGTCGGGGCGAGATCGCGTCCTTCGTACAGCGCACGTGCCGAAAGACCCGGCCAGTCGGCGATCACGCGCCCGCCGGCGACTGCGCCGCCGACGAGGAAGGCCGCGGTCGCGGTGCCGTGGTCCGTGCCGCGCGTGCCGTTGATGGCGGCGGTGCGGCCAAACTCGGTGACGAGCAGCACGGCGGTGTCGTTCCAGACCGGGCCGAGCTCCTGCTTGAGCGTTGCCAGCCCGGCATCGAGCGCCGCGAGGCGGCCGGCGAGCTGTCCCTGCGCGGCGCCTTCGTTGGCGTGCGTGTCCCAGCCGGTGGTGTCGAACACGGCAACCTTGGGCCCGCTCTCCTGACGCAGGAATCCCGCGGCGGCGTGCACCACTTGCGCGTAACGTGCGTTGCCCGGCGCTGCCGCAGGTGCTGCGGCCGTGGCGGTCGCGGGCGACATAGGCGCGCCGGACGCCATGGCGCCGCTGCCGTCCTCGGCGGCGATGGCGTTGGCGGCCAGCGCGTCTGCGAGGCGTGTGGAAAGGAGCTTGTCCGCCGCGTACAGATCGGTGATGCGTGCCAGCGTGTCGTCATCGAGCGCGCTGAGCTTGGAGGGCGACCAGGATGTCACCGCCGCCGGCCCGCGCATGACCAGCGGCACGTTCTGCCCGAGCGCCACGCCGGCCTCACGCGGCGCGGATCCGGGCGCTGCGCTGAGCGCGCGGTTGAGCCAGCCGCTCTGCAGCGCGTGCGCGCGCGGCGAGCCGTTCTCGAGCACGTCCTGGCCGTCGAAGTGCGAGCGCTCGCGATAGGGGCTGGCGAGCGCGTGCAGCACGATCAGCTCGCGTGCCGTGTAGCACTGCTGCAGAAAGCCGAGCGACGGATGGAGCCCGAAGAAGCCGTCGAGCGGCAACGCCCCGCCGGGCTCGCCCGGCGCGCGCAGCGCGTACTCGCGCCGCAGCCCGGCGTAATCGCGGTCGCCGCAGGGCGGGACGGCCGCCAGGCCATCCATGGCACCGCGCAGGATCACCAGTACAAAGCGCGACGGGCGGGCGTCGGCGCGCGCGAAAGCCAGGCGCGAGGTGAGCAGTACGCCGCCCGCGGCCAGTGCACTCAGGTTCAGGAATTCGCGTCTGTGCATGCGTGACATGGGATCCTCCGCGGGCCGTCAGCGCCGCATGAACTCCGGGGCGGCGAGCAGCAACGTGATGCTCTGTGCGGCGCTCGCCGCGTGAGCGACTGCGGCGCGCGTGGCGTCGCTCAAGTTCACTCCGAGGAGCTGCGGCGCGAGCTGCATCGCGTCGCGCCGGTTGCCGAGCCGCTCGCCGATGCCGTCCGCCCATTGGATGCGCTTGATGAGTGCCGAGGCGCCGTCCCAGTCGACGCTGCGATCCGGCCAGCCCGCGGGCGAGCCGGGCTGCCAGATCCTCTGACCGAGCACCTCGAAGGGTGCGAGCGGCGCGTGCCCGGCATCCACCGGCAGCGTGAGTCCGCGGTAGCTGGAAATGATGTAGTCGCTCGGGGTCTTGTACTTCGCCAGCGGCTGCGTCCAGGCCTCGGGCGCATCGATCAGCGCGCGATACACGGTGCGCAGATCGCCCGCGCCGCGCACGAAGGCGTCGGCGAGGCGCGCCACCGCCGCGGGCGGCGGATCGTCGGCGATGAAATGGCGCGCGAGCTTGGTCGCGATGAAATGCGCCGTGGCCCGCTCGCGTGCGACATCGCGCAGCACGGCAACGCCCTGCCCGAAGCCGTCGTCGCGGTAGCGCCGGCCGAGCACGAACTTCGCGCCCGGCTCGTGCAGCTCGTCGCGGAACACGAACCGGCCGGGCTCGCCGCCGGAAAATCGCCCGCCCTCACCGCCGATCGTCCAGCCGGTGATCACCTCGGCGAAGGTGGTCACATCCTTCTGCGTGTAGCCACCGCCCACGCCGAGGGTGTGCAGCTCGAGGATCTCGCGGGCGAGATTCTCGTTGATGCCGATCCTGCGCTGCCCCTGGCGCCGCTCGGCGCGCAGCGCCTGCAATGAATTCGGGCCCACCGACAGGTAGTTGTCGAGGTACAGCAGCATCGCCGGATGGGTCTCGACCGCGAGCAGCAGGTCGGTGAAGTTGCCGAGCACGTGCGGGCGGATCGCCTCGCGCTCGAAGCTGCCGGCGAGCCCGGCGAGAAACTGCTTGTCGATCGAGACCGCGAAATGATTGGTCCAGAACTGCGTGAGGCGCTCGAGGAAGGGCCGATCGCTGGACACGGCCCACGCTAAGCGCGCCGTCACCTCGGAAAGATAGATCGGCCTGAGGAACTGCGGCAGCCGCTGCTGCACGGCATTCTGCGTGGCCTCATCCGCGGACTTGCCCGCGCTGTTGGCGAACGCGTCGGCCTTGCGCGCCGCCTGGATCTCGCGCCGCAGCTCGAAGGCACCGGCGAGGATCTGCCGCGAAGCGCGCAGCTCGGACGAGGCGAGCGCAGGCGCTGGCGCCAGCAGCTGCGAGCGCAGCCAGTCGCGGCCGTCAGCGCCGATCGAGGCGAGCTCGCCGGGACGGGCACCGAGCCCGAAGCGATTAGCGGCGATAGCGGATGCGAAGGGCTGCTGCATGCTTGCGTCCTGAGCACACCTTGACGGTATAGCGCGCCGCGCCTTCCCGGGTTGACCGCAGGCCTGCGCGAGGGCGGCTCAGTTCACCTCCGTTATACTCGCGGCCCGCTTCAGGTTTCACCCCTCATGGCGCGTAATCCGGACCTGGTTCTCGTCGACGGCTCCTCTTATGTTTACAGGGGTTTTCATGCGCTGCGCACGCAGCTGACGACCTCCAGGGGCGAGCCCACCGGGGCAATGCTGGTCGTCATGAACATGCTGCTGAAGCTGATCAAGGACTATCAGCCGCGTCACATCGCCGTGGTGTTCGACGCGCCGGGCAGAACCTTCCGCGACGAGATCTTTGCCGAGTACAAGGCGCACCGCCCGGGGATGCCCGATGACCTGCGCTCACAGATCGAGCCGCTGCTGCAGATCATCAGGGCCCAGGGGATTCCCGTACTGCGCATACCCGGCGTCGAGGCGGACGATGTCATCGGCACGCTCGCGCGCCGCGCCGCGCGCACCGGGCAGACGGTGCTCATCTCCACCGGCGACAAGGACATGGCGCAGCTGGTGGACGGCTCCATCACGCTCATCAACACCATGACCAACACGGTGCTCGACCGTGAGGGCGTGAAGCTCAAGTTCGACGTCTACCCCGAGCAGATCGTCGACTACCTGGCGCTCGTCGGCGATACCTCTGACAACATTCCAGGAATCGAGAAAGTCGGGCCCAAGACGGGCGCGAAGCTGCTGCAGCAGTACTGCGGCCTCGACGAGCTGATCGGCCGCGTCGCCGAAGTTGCCGGTAAGGTGGGCGAGAACCTGCGCGCCGGGCTCGCCACACTCGAGCTCTCGCGCCGCCTCGCAACCATCCGCACCGATCTCGAAGTGCCGCTGTCGATCGAGGAGCTCACCCCGGCCGCGCCGGACATTCCCGCGCTGCGCGCGCTCTACGAGCACTACGAGCTGCGCGGACTCCTGCGCCAGCTGGAGACGGGTGAAGCGCCGGCGAGTGGCGCGGCTGCCACCGCCACAGCGGCTGCGCAAACGCAGGCCAGCAGCCACGGCGCATCCGCAGCGGCGGCCACGGCGGCCGCCACGCCCACTGCGGCGCCGCCGGTCGCTGCTGCAGCCGCTGCCGAGCCGATGGCACGGCGCTACGAGACCCTCACGCGCTGGGAGGACTTCGAGCGCTGGCTCGCCGCGCTGAGCGCAGCGCAGCTGTTCGCCTTCGACACCGAGACCACCACGCTCGACTACATGCGCGCGGAAATCGTCGGCGTGTCGTTCTGCATCGAGCCGGGCGTGGCGGCCTACGTGCCGCTGCGGCACGTGTATCCCGGCGCCCCGCAGCAGCTCGACCGCGAGCGCGTGCTCGCCGCACTCAAGCCGCTGCTCGAGGATCCGCAGCGCGGCAAGATCGGGCACAACCTCAAGTACGACGCCCACGTGCTGGCGAATGCCGGCATCGCGTTTGCCGGCATGCGCTTCGACAGCATGCTCGAGTCCTACGTGTGGAACAGCGTCGCCACCAATCACGACATGGATTCGGACGCGCAGCGCTACCTCGGACTGAAGACCATCACCTACGAGGAGATCACCGGCCGCGGCGCCCGGCAGATCAGCTTCGACCAGGTGCCGGTGGACAAGGCGAGCGAGTATGCGGCCGAGGATGCGGACGTGACGCTGCGCCTGCATCGGGCGCTGTGGCCGCAGCTGACGAGCGTGCCGGCGCTGGCGCGCCTGTACGAGAGCTGCGAGCAGCCGCTGGTGCCGGTGCTGATGGCGATGGAGCACCACGGCGTTCTGGTCGATCGCGAGCGGCTGCGAGTGCAGAGCCGCGAGTTCGCGCACCAGCTGCAGGAGCTGCTGCAGCAGGCGCACCGCGAGGCGGGCCACGAGTTCAATATCGAGTCCCCGCGCCAGCTGCAGCAGATCCTGTTCGAGCGGCTGCAGCTGCCGGTGCGCCGGCGCACCCCCACCGGACAGCCCTCGACCGCCGAGGACGTGCTCGAGGAGCTCGCCGCGAGCTTCGCGCTGCCGCGCATCGTTCTCGAGTACCGCGCGCTCGCCAAGCTCAAGTCCACCTACACCGACAAGCTCCCGGAGCTGGTGAACGAGCGCACCGGGCGCATCCACACCAATTACGCGCAGGCGGTCGCAGCCACCGGGCGGCTGTCGTCGGTGGACCCGAACCTGCAGAACATTCCGGTGCGCCGCCCCGAGGGCCGGCGCATCCGCCAGGCGTTCATCGCGCCGCCGGGCTGGGTGCTGCTGGCCGCGGATTACTCGCAGATCGAGCTGCGCATCATGGCGCACCTGTCGGGCGACGAGAGCCTGCGCGCCGCATTCGCCGCCGATCGCGACGTGCACCAGGCGACCGCCGCCGAAGTGTTCGGCGTCGAGCTCACGGCGGTGACCGCCGATCACCGTCGCACTGCGAAGGTCATAAACTTCGGCCTGATCTACGGCATGTCGCCGTTCGGCCTGGCGCGCAATCTTGGCATCGAGCGCGGCGCGGCGCAGCAGTACGTGGAGCGCTATTTCCAGCGCTACCCGGGCGTGAAGCGCTTCATGGACAGCACGCGCGCCCAGGCGCGCGAGCTCGGCTATGTCGAGACGGTCCTCGGGCGGCGGCTGTACCTGCCCGACATCCGCTCGGGCAACACGCAGCTGCGCCAGTACGCCGAGCGCAGCGCCATCAACGCGCCGATGCAGGGAACCGCCGCCGACATCATCAAGCTCGCCATGATCCGCGTCGATGAGTGGTGCCGGCGCGAGGGCGCGCCCGCGCGGCTGATCATGCAGGTACACGACGAGCTGGTGCTGGAGGTGCGCGAGGACGCGGTGCCGGAGGTGAGCACGATGGTGCGCGATCACATGGTGAATGCCGCCTCGCTCAGCGTGCCGCTGCGGGTGGACATCGGCACGGGTGCAAACTGGGACGAAGCGCACTAAGCTCGCGCAGTCAACTTCCAGGGAAAGCAAGGATCAGTCATGCGCAGGATGTTGCTCGCAGCCGTGCTGGCGCTCGGCGCCGCCGTCGCACAGGCGGACGACAATGGATTACTGTATGTGGGCGCCGGCATCTCCAGGGACAATCTCAAGGACATCACCGCCACCGACTCCGACCTCAACAGCACGTCCTGGAAAGTGCTGGCGGGGTTTCGGCCGATCAGCCTGTTCGCCGTGGAGGCGGACTATATCGACCTCGGCAGCCAGACGAGCCAATTCGTCGGTGTCAACACCCACCTAGACTACAAAGCGTTCGCCGGATACGCCGTCGGTTTCGCGCCGATTCCCGTGCCGTACCTCGACGTGTTCGGCAAGGTGGGTGTGGCGCGCTGGACCTCGAGCGGCGGCAGCGCGCTTCCGTCGGGCCCCTTTTTCTCGCTGTCGGACAACGGCACCCAGTTCGCCTGGGGCGTCGGCGCGCAGCTGCATGTCGGCAACATCGGCGGCCGCCTCGAGTACGAGAACTTCAACATTCGCAACACCGACGGCGCCAACGTGATCTCCCTGAGCGTGTTCCTGAACCTGTTCTAGCGAGCGCCTTAAGCCACGGCCGCGGCCGCGCCTGCGTCCCGGCTGCGCGCGCGGGCGGCGGGCGCGCCAGCGCAGATTCGCAACACCGACGGCCGCCGAGCCTCCCGCGGGGAACGGGCCAGTGTGGCGCAGGCGATACAACTCGTTACTCAAAGTTATGATTTAAAAAGACATTTTTTCGGAACCTGGGCGGAACTCGAGACGGTGTCCTGCGTCCAACTTTTCGAGTGCATCGCACTCCCCGCTTCCCTCCCTGAGCGGGTCGACCCGGTTCATGAGACCTGTGCCGGGTTAGTCTGCCCCGGCGGTTCACAAAACCGCCGGGGTTTTTTTATTTCCCGCCGTCCTTAAATCCCGAGCCAGGCCGCGAGCGTGTCCTGGGCCTCGCGCAGCCCGCTCCCCTTGAGGGCGGAGAACAATTGCGCCGTCGCCCTCCCGGCCAGCTGCTGCGCCGCCGCGCGCAGCGCGCCTGCCGCCTCGGCACGATTGAGCTTATCGGCCTTGGAGAGCAGCACGTGCACGCGCTGCGTGGGCGCGAGCCACTCGAGCAGGCCGGAATCCGCGCAGCTGAAGCCACGGCGCGAGTCCACGATGACGAACAGTCCGGCGAGCGATGCGCGCGCCCGCAAGGCGTCGAGGAGCGGCACCCAGGCGTGGCGCTCGGCGGCCGGCGCGCTCGCATACCCATAGCCGGGCAGATCAACCAGGCGCTTCGCCGGTGCCAGCTCGAAGAAATTCACCAATCGCGTACGGCCCGGGGTCTTGCTGGTACGCGCAAGGCCGTGGCGTTGGGTGATCGCATTGATGGCGCTCGACTTGCCGGCGTTCGAGCGGCCGGCGAAGGCAACCTCGCTGCCCACATCCGCGGGAAACTGCACCGCCGCCGCTGCGCTGATCAGGAACTGCGCAGCAGGAAAGCGACTCATGTTGGGTAAAAAAGCGCCGGCACGGCCGTAGTGTACAATTCGCCGCCCTCGCATCGCGGGACCAAGACCGGAAAGAACACAATGCCGCAGAGCCTGAGAGTCGCCTGGAGGGGACGGGCCGCCATCGCGGGGATGCTGGCACTATCGCTCGCGCCGGAACTCGCCGTCGCACAGGCACCGCCCGCCACGCCTGCGGGCACAGCACCGGCGGCCACACCTGCGGCCGCTGCGCCCGCGCCCGTCGCCGCAGCGACGCCGGATGTGCCGTTCATGCACGGCAAGGTCGACGCGGGAACCACCAAGGCCGCCGTGTGCTCCGCCTGCCATGGCCCGAACGGCAACAGCGTGAATCCCGAGTGGCCGCGGCTCGCGGGCCAGAGCGCGGTCTACATCGCCGAGCAGCTGCGGCTGTTTCGCTCCGGCGTGCGCAACAATCCGGTGATGAAGCCGCTCGCCACCGCCCTGAGCGATCAGGACATCGACGACCTTGCTGTCTATTACGAAGCGCAGACGCCCGTGGGACTCGAGGCCGACCCTTCCTACTGGAAGGCCGGGGAAGCGCTTTATCTGCGCGGTGACACCACCACGGAAGTTCCGGCGTGCGTCGCCTGCCACGGGCCGGTGGGGCGCGGCAATCTCGCGGCCGGGTACCCGGCGTTGCGCGCGCAACAGTCGGTGTACGTGGTGAAGCAGCTCAATGACTATGCGAGCGGCGCCCGCTACAGTGCCGCCAACCCTGCGAGCGCGAGCCGCAACGGCGTGATGATGTTCACGATCGCCAAACGCCTGACCGCCGTGCAGATCCGCGACGTCGCCTCCTACGTGCAGGGCATGCGCTGACTCCGAGGATGTACATGATCCGATTGCTTGCCCTGGCGGCCCTGCTGGCGATCTCGGCCTGTGCGCGTCAGGCGCCCGCACCGCCGCCTGCCGCTGCGACTGCGCCGCCCGCGAGCCAGACAGCCGCGCCGCCGCAGAGCAGTGCGCCGCCCGCGACACCTGCCGCCTCCGCGCAGAGCGAGACCGAGCAGGCGGCCGCATCGCAGGAGAGCGGCGGCGCGGAAACCGACACCCACGCGCGCAGCGACGCGTCGCTGGAGAAGATTGCCGGGATGCCCCCGGGGGCGCAGCTGCCCTCAGGCAAGTGGCAGCCGGGCGTGAACTACGACCCGGTGGTTCCCGCGCAGCCCACCAACGTCGCCCCCGGCAAAGTGGAAGTGATCGAGGTGTTCTGGCTCGCCTGCCCGCACTGCTACGACCTCGAGCCTTTCATCAGGGCGTGGCTGAAGACCAAGCCTGCGTACATCGAGTTCGTGCGTGTGCCGGTCATGTGGCAGCCCATACACCGCGCACATGCACGGCTGTACTACACGCTCGAAGCCCTCGGCCAGCCGGATCTGTTTCAGAAGGCGTTCGACACCATCCACCAGCTGCTGCAGCGCGGGCAGCCGCCGCTCTTCGGCAACACCGAGGACGAGACGTTCAGGATGCAGCAGAGCTTTGCCGTGCAGAACGGCGTCAGCGCCGATGATTTCACCAAGGCGTACAACTCCTTCACGGTGAACTCCCAGTTGCAGCGCGCCGAGGAGCTCACGCAGCGCTATCAGGTGCAGGGCGTGCCGTTCATCGCGGTGAACGGCAAGTACACCACCGACGTGGTCAAGGCGGGCGGGGAGGCAAAGCTCATCGAGCTGATCAGCGACCTGGCCGCGGCCGAGCACGGTCACTGAGAATTGGCGCGCCCGACTGGATTCGAACCAGCGACCTGCAGCTTCGGAGGCTGCCACTCTATCCAACTGAGCTACGGGCGCGTCAGGGCGGGCGATGATACGCGCGGGTCCGCGGAAAACATATTGCCCGGCCCCGCGGCAAGGGAAGACAATACCCGCAAGCCCCGAACAAATCCTGAGATGGCGGGGTTACCGGCGCGCCGCTCACGTCTGGCGGTGCTGGGCGCAGCGCTGGCGGGGAGTCTTGCCGCGTGCGGCGGGACCACAGGCATGACCAGCGCCGCGGTCGGCGCCCCGGCCACGGGCGCCACGGCCACGGCGGACGCTGTCGGCACGGGCGCAGCCACACTGAGCTGGACCGCAGTGAGCGCCAACACCAACGGCGCGCCGCTGACGGACCTCGCGGGATACAAGGTCTACTACGGGACCTCGGCGAACGACATGAGCACGGTGGTGGTAGTGCCGGATCCGGGCGTCACGACTTATCTCGTGACCAACCTCTCCTCCGGCACGTGGTACTTCGCGGTCGCCGCGTACACCGGCAGCGGCACTGAGGGACAGCTATCCAATGTCGCCTCGAAGACGATCAACTAGGCTTCGCGCCCGGGTGCGCAGAATCGCTATACTGCGCCGCCAATCGCCGCACCCGCGACGGATCCCATGAGCAACCAGGATACGCACTTCTTCAACGTTTTCAGCATGGTGATCGCCCTGCTGGTGGCGATCGCGATCGGGATCTTTGCGCTCGCCCGCATCGTCGCCAGCCGCACCCAGGATCTGCAGGTGCTCAGCGAAGCCGACTACAGCAAGAACGTCGCGGCGCGCCTCGCGCCGCTGGCACAGGAGGCCGTCGCGGGGCAGGACAATTCAGCGCTCGCCATCAAGGCCCAGGGTCCGGCAGCAGCCGGCAGCGCCGCGGTGGCGGGGATGCCGAAGAACGGCACCGAGCTCTTCGAGCAGACCTGCAGCGTCTGCCACGGAGCGGGAATCGCCGGCGCACCCAAGGCGGGCGACAAGGCGGCCTGGGCGCCGCGCATCGCCGAGGGAAAAGCGACGCTTTACGAGCATGCCATCAAGGGCTTCACCGGCAGCGCCGGGGTGATGCCGCCCAAGGGCGGGCGTACCGATGTGCCGGACGACCTCGTCAAGCAGGCCGTCGATCACATGTTGCAGATGGCGCAATAGCGCTGCGCTCCAGACAGCGCAGCATCACCGCTTCGCCCAGCTGTGCGGCCCCCACCGTGGGCCGGCCCTCGAGGTCAGCGATGGTGCGGGCCACCTTGAGCAGTCGCTGCCGCGTGCGACCGGAAAACCCCAGCCGTTGCATCGAGCGCTCGAGCAGCCGCGCGCCGGCCTCATCGGGTGCGCACCAGCGCTGCACGCCGGCATCGCTGAGGCGCGCATTGCAGACGCCCTGGCGCACGCGCTGTACGGCGCGCGCGCGCGCGATGCGCTCGGCGGCGGCAGCGCTGCTTTCTGCATCGCCGTGCCCTGCCGCCTCGAAGTCGCCCGCCCGCACGCGCGGCACCTCCACCTGCATGTCGAGCCGGTCGAGCAGCGGGCCGGAGATGCGCAAGCGATAGCGCTGCACCTGCGCCGGCGTGCAGCGGCACAGCCCGCTCTCCTCGCCCAGCCGCCCGCACGGACAGGGATTCATCGCGGCAATGAGCTGAAAGGCCGCCGGGTACTGCTGCTGCAGCGCGGCGCGCGACACGGCCATGCTGCCGCTCTCGAGCGGCTCGCGCAGCGCTTCCAGCACCGCGCGGGCGAATTCCGGCAACTCATCCAGAAACAGCACGCCGTGGTGCGCGAGACTGATCTCGCCCGGCCGCGCGCGGGCGCCGCCGCCGACGAGCGCGGCCACCGAGGCGCTGTGATGGGGCGCGCGGAAGGGACGCTCACCAAAATGCTCAGGTCGGAACCCGCCGGCACTCACGGCGGCGATCGACGCAACTTCGAGCGCCTCTTCCTCCGCGAGCGGCGGCAGCAATCCCGGCAGGCGCTGCGCCAGCATGCTCTTGCCCGAGCCGGGCGGGCCGATGAGCAGC
>CAWIGQ010000014.1:0-73099 GCA_963835645.1 uncultured Gammaproteobacteria bacterium
TGCCGTGCTGCTGCTCGCCGCGCTCCTGGCTGGCGGAGCGTGGCGCGCGCTCTCGGGCCGTGCCGCGCTGGCGGTACGCACCGCGACGGCGCGGCCGCTCGGCGGCGGCGACGCCAAGCCCTCCGTGCTCGATGCGACCGGCTACGTCACCGCGCGCCGCGAAGCCACGGTCTCGGCGCAAATTACCGGTACCCTGACCGCGGTGCTGATCGAGGAAGGCGATCACGTCACGCAGGGACAGGTGCTTGGGCGGCTGGATGACACGGCACAGCGGGCGGCGCTGGCCCAGGCGCAGGCGCAATTGCATTCGGCGCAGGCGCTGCTGGTGCAGGATCAGGCGCAGCTGGCGCAGAGCAGACGCGACATGAAGCGCGACGAGGATCTCGTGGCGCGCAAGCTCGTGTCCGAGCAGGCGGTCGAGCAGGCGCGTACGCAGGTCGATACCCAGGCAGCCCAGCTGGAGTCGCAGCGCAAGCAGATCGAACTGGCCGCCGCTGCGGTGCGCTCGGCACAGGTGCAACTCGATTATTGCACCGTGCGCGCCCCGTTCACCGGCGTGGTGATTGCGAAAGCCGCGCAGGTCGGGGAAATCGTCTCGCCGTTCTCTGCCGGTGGTGGCTTCACGCGCACCGGTATCGGCACGCTGGTGGACATGGACTCGCTCGAGATCGAGGTCGACGTCAACGAGGCGTACATCAATCGCGTGCAGCCGGGGCAGCCGGTAGAGTCGATATTGAACGCCTATCCTGACTGGCGGATCCCCTCGCACGTCATCGCGATCATTCCGACCGCCGATCGTTCCAAGGCGACGGTGAAGGTGCGCATCGCTCTGGACGTCAAGGATCTGCGCATCGTCCCGGACATGGGGGTGCGCGTCTCGTTTCTCGAGGACCCGAAGTCTGTCAACACGCAGACCGGGCAACCGCGCTCGCGTGGCGTACTGGTGCCGAACGCGGCGCTGCGCAAGGACGGCGACCAGGACGTGGTGTTCGTGGTGAAGGACCACCGGGCGCAGCGCCGCTCGGTGACGCTCGGGGGTCCGAGCGGCGATCTGCGGCAGGTGCTCGCCGGGGTGAGTCCCGGGGAGGCGGTGATCATCGATGCGCCGATCGCTCTTGCGGACGATACGCCGGTGAGCGAGGCCAGGCCGTGAGCCGCCGTCGTCGCCGTGATCTGGAGGAGCGCTGATGTCAGAGTCCATGGTCCAGGTGCGAAACGTCACCAAGGTGTACGAGCGCGGCAAGCAGAAGATCGAAGTCCTGCATGGACTCACTCTGGACATACCCAGGTGCGACTTCGTCGCGCTGATGGGTCCTTCGGGCTCGGGCAAGACCACGCTGCTGAATCTCATCGGCGGGCTCGACAAGCCGACCTCGGGCGAGATCACGGTCGGCGGCCGGCGCATCGATCAGCTCGGCAGCGGGGAGCTCGCTCACTGGCGCGCCCGCAACATCGGCTTCGTCTTCCAGTTCTACAACCTGATGCCGGTCCTGAGCGCCGAGGGCAATGTGGAGCTGCCGCTGCTGCTGACCAAGCTGTCGGCCGCACAGCGCCGCAAGAATGTCGCCGTCGCCCTCGAGGTCGTGGGGCTTGCGGACCGTGCCAAGCACAAACCGAAGGAATTGTCGGGCGGCCAGGAGCAACGCGTCGCGATCGCCCGCGCGCTGGTCTCCGATCCGCAGCTGCTGGTGTGCGATGAGCCCACGGGGGATCTCGATCGCAAGACCGCCGACGAGATCCTGGGGCTCCTGCAGGTGCTGAATCGCGAACACGGCAAGACGATCGTAATCGTCACCCACGATCCCAAGGCCGCCGAGTTCGCGCGGCGCACGCTGCATCTGGAGAAGGGCCAGTTGCTGGAGCAGACGGCCTGACAGGGGCGCCCGGGCACTCGCCATGACCAGGAGCGGCTTCGTCATCGCCAATCTGTTCCGCAAGCGCACGCGCACGATCCTGACGCTGCTGTCGGTGATCATGGCGTTCCTGCTGTTCGGGCTGCTGCAGTCGGTGAACACGGTCTTCAATGCCGGTGCCGACTTCGTCGGCGCGACGCGCCTGATGGTGCAGGCGCGCGTGTCCTTCACCCAGCCGTTGCCGGTCAGCATGGTGCCGAAGCTCGAGGCCATCCCCGGCGTGGCGCGCGTCGCATACCAGCAGTGGTTCGGCGGTGTCTGGCAGGAGAACACCCCGTTGATCATGTTTTCCCTCGATCCGCAGCGTTATCGCGACGTCTACCCCGAGTGGGTCATGCCGGACGCACAGTGGCAGGCGTTTGCGCACACGCGCACCGGCATGATCGTGGGCAAGCAGCTCGCCAACCAGTACGGCTGGAAGATCGGCCAGAAGATCCCGATCGCCTCGAACATCTATCCGCAGAAGAACGGCAGCAAGGCCTGGATCTTCGACCTGGTCGGCATCTTCGACGGCAAGGACGAAGACTGGAAGAAGCGCACCAACCTCGCGTTCATCCAGCAGGATTACTTCGACGAGGCCAACCAGTTCAACCTCAAGGGTCGCACCAACTTCTTTATCCTCAAGCTCAAGGATGGGGCCCGCGCCGAGGCCATCAGCAAGACCGTCGATGCGATGTTCGAGAATTCTCCGGACGAGACCAAAACCCAGACCGAGAAGGATTTCAACATCAGCTTCGTCAAGCAGATCGGCGACATCGGCCTGATCGTGCGCTGGATCCTGTTTGCGGTGTTCTTCACCCTGTTGCTGGTGGTCGGCAACACCATGGCGCAGAGCGTACGCGAGCGCGTGCCCGAGCTCGCGGTGCTGAAGACGCTCGGCTTCTCCGACGCGAGCGTGCTCGGCCTGGTGCTCGCCGAGGCATTTGCGCTGTGCCTCGCCGGCGGCCTGATCGGCCTGGCGCTCGCCTCGATCGGCGGCGCGATGGTGGAAAAGGGCACCGGCGGGCAATTTCAGCTGCAACTCGATGCCGGGGTGTGGCTGATCGGGATCGTAGCGATCGTGCTGATGAGTCTGGCGGTGGGACTGCTGCCGGCGCTGCGCGCGCAGCGCCTGCGGATCGTGGATGCCCTGGCGGGACGCTAGGGCGCCGCTGCAGCGCAAGGAGAGCAAGTGTGTTGAGACAAGCTCTCGCGATTACCGGCATCAGCGTCAAGAGCATCCCTGAGCGCTGGGCGCCGTCGCTGGTCATCGTCATCGGGCTCGCGGGCGTGGTAGCGGTGTTCACTGCACTGCTGGCGATGGCCGCCGGCTTTGAGAGCACTCTCAAAGCCACCGGCCGCAGCGACGCGGCGCTCATACTGCGGGGCGGGTCCGACGCCGAGCTGAATTCCGCGTTCGACCGCGACTCGACCGACCTCATCAAGCAGGAGCCGGGCATCCGCCGCGGTGCCGACGGCAAGCCGCTGGCGTCGGCCGAGCTGATGGTCATCGCCGAGCTGATCCGCAAGGATGACGTCAGGAACGGCGCCAACATCACCGTGCGCGGCGTCGAGCCGAACGCATTTGTCCTGCGGCCGCAGCTGCAGATCATTGCGGGCCGCAACTTCACCCCGGGACTCAGGGAGCTGATCGTCGGCCAGGGCGTGCTGCGCCAGTTCCAGGGCGCCGAGATCGGCAAGGTGGTGCGCATGCGCGGGTCGGAGTGGACCGTGGTCGGGGAATTCGCCTGCGGCGACGCGCACGACAGCGAGATGTGGGCCGACATCAATGTCGCGCGCGCCACCTTCGGACGCACCGGCTCGAGCTCGGTGCTCGCCGCCCTCGACGGTGCGGACGGCCTGGCGAGGCTCAAGAGCGCCGTCGCCGCCGAGCCGCGCCTGACCATGGACGTGCTGCGTGAGCAGGACTACTTCAGCGGCCAGACCAAGCAGTTCCGCCAGACGATCGGCTTCCTGGCCGGTGTGGTCACCATCATCATGGCGCTCGGGGCGGTGTTCGCGGCGCTCAACAGCATGTATGCCGCAGTCGCCGCGCGTGGCAAGGAAATCGCCACCCTGCGTGCGATCGGATTCGGCGGGCTGCCGGTGGTCGTCTCGGTGATGATCGAGGCGCTGCTGCTCGCACTGGCCGGGGCGCTGCTCGGTGCGCTGATCGCTTACCTGCTGTTCAACAATCTGTCGGTCTCGACCCTCGGGCAGAACTTCACCCAGGTGGTGTTCGACTTCAAGGTGACGCCCGCGCTGGTGGCACGCGGCCTCGTGATCGCAGTCGTCATCGGCATGGTGGGGGGCTTCCTGCCAGCGCTGCGCGCTGCGCGGCTGCCGGTGACGACCAGCTTGCGCGAGCAGTAAATAACCCGCGACTGAAGTCGCGGGTTTCCTTGCGAGGAGTTTATGAACCGGCGGGGCGATCCGCCCCGGGCCAGGCGGCAGCGCCCGCCGCATGCCGCACACCGCCGGGGCGCGCCGCGACACCCTCAATAGCGGGCGAGTGCTGTGCACAGCGCGGCGACGTCCGCTTCCGGCTGGTCCCAGGCCACGACGAAGCGCGCCTCGCCGGCGCTCTCCGCACCGGAGTCGTAGAACTCGCAGCCGGCGTCGCGCAGCGCCCGGCGGCGTGGCACACCGAGCCTGAGGAATACTTCGTTCGCCTCCACCGGATGCAGCAGCGCCTCTCCGGCCGCGCGGCCGATGCGCTGCGCGAGGGCGTTGGTGCGCTGGGCGTTGCGCTTCCACAGACCGCTCTCGACATAGGCAAGGAGCTGCGCGGCGACATAGCGTGATTTCGAGAGCAGGTGGCCGGCGCGCTTGCGGCGCAGCTCGAAGTCGCGCGGCAGCGCGCGATCGAAGAACACCACCGCCTCGGCGCTCAGCGCGCCGTTCTTGGTAGCGCCGAAGGACAGCACGTCGACCCCGGCGCGCCAGCTGATGTCCGCCGGATGACAGTCGAGAAACACCAGCGCATTGGCGAAGCGCGCGCCATCCAGGTGCACCTTGAGCCCGTGCGCGTGCGCCACCGCGGCGAGCTGCGCGATGTGCTCCGGCCGATACGCGGTGCCGAGCTCGGTCGCCTGCGTGAGCGACAGCGCAGCGGGCTGCACACGGTGCAGATCCACCGGCATCGCGAGCGCTGCGGCGAGGGTTTCGGGGGCGAGCCGGCCGTGCTCCCCCGGCAGCAGCGCAAGCTGCGCGCCGCCGGAAAAGAACCCGGGGGCGCCGCATTCATCGGTGGCGATGTGCGCGTACTCATGGGCGAAGATCGCCCCGTATGGCGGGCTCAGGGTGGCAAGAGCGAGTGCGTTCGCCGCGGTGCCGGTGAGCACCGCAAAGGCGCGCACCTCGGTGCCGAAGAATGCGCTCATCACAGAGTCGAGGCGCGCGGTCCATTCATCCTCGCCGTACGGCGCGGCGAGACCGCGGTTCGCTGCCTGCACGGCGGCGAGAATCTCGGGGCAGACGGTGGCGGTGTTGTCGCTCAGGAATCGCAAGCTTCGGCTCCCGGGGGTTGCGGCGTTCAGTCGATGCGCCAGCGGAAGGACCACGCGCCGAACGCCAGAAACGCGACCGCGGTCGCGGCGAGGAACAGCAGATTGGGCGCGATCTGCGCAAGCCCTGCGCCGTCGAGCATCACCGCGCGTGCTGCATCGAGCACGTGGGTGAGCGGGAAGATGTGCGCTACCCACTGCACCCAGCGCGGCGAGCCCTCGAGCGAGAACCAGATGCCCGACAGCAGCATCATCGGCCAGGTGAGAAGGTTGAGTAGTCCCCCGACCAGCTCCTCGCTCGAGAAGCGCGCGGCAATGGTGAGACCGAGCGCGATCATCGACAGCGCGCCGATGACGGCGAGCGGGATGAGCAGCAGGATGCTGCCGGAGCTGTGGAAGCCGATGATGGCGGCGATGCCGCCGTAGAGCACGGCGGTCACGAACAGGATCAGCCCGAGCCGCGACAGAACCTGGGCGCTCAGGAACTCGAAGGCCGTGAGCGGAGTTGCGTGCAGGCGCTTGAGGAAGCCGCTCTTGCGGTAGCGCAGCACCACGTAGCCGACGCCGAACAGGCAGCTGAACATCATGTTCATGCCGAGGATACCGGGGAACAGCCAATCGATATAGCGCAGCGCCGCGCCCCCCACCGGTTGCCGGCTGGCCGCCGGTGCGGCCGCGAGCAGCAGCTTCTCGACGATATAGCCCTTGGGCGAGTCGGTGTTGACCCAGTAGCGCGGCGCGGCCCGCAGATCCAGCAGCAGATCGATCTGCTGGTGTGTCAGCTTGCGCAGCGCCACGGCCTCCTGCGGCAGGGCGATGAACTCGACGAAGCGCTCGCGCAGGAAGGGATGTGCCTGCGGGTCGATGTGCCCGGCCAGCACCCCGACCTTGAACAGCGGGCGCTCGGGGCCGCCGAACACGAAGCCCATGCCGATCACCAGCGTGAACGGCAGCAGCAGCGTGAATACCAGCGTGCCGCGGTCGCGCAGGAATTCGAGGTTGCGCGCGTGCAATACCGCCAGCAGCCGCCGCATCATGGGCGCAGCTCCGTGCCGGTGAGCTCGAGGAACAGATCCTCCAGGTTGGCGGGCCGGATGCGCAGGTTGCTGAGCGGCACCTGCGCCTCGAGCAGCGTGCGCAGCGTTCCCTCCAGGTCATGAGTGGTGATCTCGACGCGATCGCTGGCGTCGAGGATGTTGAGCGGGAGCGAGCGGGCCGCCGGCGGAAACTCCTGGCGCGGCAGCTCCAGCAGTACCTCGGCGAAGTGCTCGTGCAGCAGCCGCCTCGGGGTGCCCTGGGCGAGGATGCGGCCGCGATCCATGATGACGATCTCATCGCACAGCAGCTCCGCCTCCTCCATGTAGTGCGTGGTGAGGATGATGGTCTTGCGCCTCGCCTTGATCGACTGCACCAGCTCCCAGAAGGCGCGCCGCGCCTGCGGGTCGAGACCGGTGGTCGGCTCATCAAGGAACAGCACCGCCGGGTCGTTGACGAGCGCGATCGCGAGCAGCAGCCGCTGCTGCTGTCCGCCGGAGAGCTTGCGGCTGTCGCGCCCGGCGAGCTTCTCCAGGGCGCAAAGGCGAATCACTTCCTCGACCGCCAGTCCGCGCGAGTACAGCCCCCGGAACAGCGCGATCGACTGGCGCACGGTGAGGAAGTCCTGCAGCGCGGTCTTCTGGAAGAGGATGCCGGCGTCTTCGCGAAAGCGTGCGCCGAGGGGCTCACCGCGGTAGCGCACCTCGCCGGAGGTGGGCGGCAGGATCCCCTCCATGATCTCGACGGTGGTGGTCTTGCCCGCGCCGTTGGGGCCGAGCAGCCCGAAACAGATGCCCTCGGGCACGCGAAACGACACCCCGGCGACGGCGGTGGTCGCCGGGTACTGTTTGACGAGATCACGCACTTCGATGATGGGCGCGCTCACGGCGTGTCGCTCTGCTGAGATGCGGGGCTGGCGCGCGATCCTAGCGGATTCCGCGCATCGGCGTTAAGGCTTCCTCCGCTAAGGGTTGCCGCGCCGCTGGCGATGTGTACCATCGTTCCAATGAGCACCGGTGATTACGACAAGTCCGAGCGCGTCGAGCTTGCCGACGAGGCCGTCCACTGGGACCTGGGCTCCTCGCTTTCCTATGGTGAGTACCTGCAGCTCGACAAGCTGCTCGCGGCGCAGAAGCGGCTGTCGAACGAGCACAACGAGATGCTGTTCATCATCGTGCACCAGGTGTCGGAGCTGTGGATGCGGCTGATGCTGCACGAGCTCACGGCGGCGCTCGAGTGCGTACGCCGCGACGACCTCGACCCGGCGCTGAAGATGCTGGCGCGCATCTCGCGCACCCAGCAGCAGCTGATCACCGTATGGGAGGTGCTCTCCACGCTGACGCCCTCCGAATACACCGCGTTTCGCAACGCGCTCGGACGCTCGTCAGGATTCCAGTCGGTGCAGTACCGCATGCTCGAGTTCCTGTTCGGCAACAAGAACGGCGAGATGCTCGCCGTGCACAAGCGTGACCCGCTGGCGTACGAGGCGCTGTCGCGCGCGCTCGCGGCGCCGTCGCTCTACGACGAGGTGCTGCGCCTGCTGAGCCGCCGCGGCTACGGCGTACCGGAAAGCTACCTGACGCGTGACTTCAGCGAGCCCTACAAGGCGAGCAAGCAGGTCGCCGGGGCGTGGCTCGGCGTGTACCACAACGCCGACAAGGTCTGGGACCTGTATGAGCTCGCCGAGCGGCTGGTGGACCTCGATCACAACTTCCAGCTCTGGCGCTGTCACCACCTGAAGACGGTCGAGCGCATCATCGGCTACAAGCCCGGCACCGGTGGCACCGGCGGGGTCTCCTACCTCGCCAAGGCGCTCGAGCTCAAGTTCTTTCCGGAGCTGTGGCAGATCCGGACTGCGATGTAAGCGCTGCTGCGCGGCCTGGCGGCGACGGTGCAGCCGCGCGGCGCAGGCGCGCGCGCAGCACCCGGTAGGCGAGCAGCAGCGCGAGCACGCCGGCGTAGATGAGCGGCTCGCGCACGTCGCGCTTGACCTGCCAGTAGAAATGCCACACCCCGAGGATCGCGATCACGTAGATCAGCCGATGCAGGCTCTGCCAGCGCCAGCCGAGGCGGCGCATCATGCGGTTGGTCGAGGTGACCGCCAGCGGCACCAGCAGCAGCAGCGCGGTGAAACCGATCGTGATGTAGGGGCGCTTGGCGATGTCGGCGCCGAGGGTGCGGAAATTCAGCTCGAGGTCGAGCACCAGATACACGCTGAAGTGCACCACGGCGTAGAAGAAAGCGAACAGCCCGAGCATGCGCCGCAACCGCAGCAGCTGCGGCAACCCCGCGAGCTCTCGCACCGGACTCACGGCTAATGTGAGCAACAGCAGGTTGAGCGCGGTCTTGCCGCACTCGTGCTCGAGCCGCTTGACGGGATCGGCTCCCAGGCTCTGGCCGAACCAGCCGGCCGCGCCGCACAGCATCAGGGCGAGCGGCAGCAGGCTCGCGACGAACACGAGCGGTTTGTAGACGAGGCGATAGCGCTGCGTAGGGTTCAATAGTAGCGCCGCAGATCCATGCCCTGGTAGAGGCTCGCGACCTGCTCGGCGTAACCGTTGAACAACAGCGTCGGGCGTCGAGCGGCAAGAAACGGGGCGCCAATGCGCCGCTCGCTCGCCTGGCTCCAGCGCGGATGATCGACCTGCGGATTGACATTGGCGTAGAAGCCGTACTCGCGGGGGGCGGCGATGTTCCAGGCGGTACGCGGCTGCACGGAGGTGAAGCCGATTTTCACGATCGATTTGATGCTCTTGAAGCCGTACTTCCACGGCACGATGAGACGCAGCGGCGCGCCGTCCTGGTTGGGCAGCACCCGGCCGTACAGCCCGACCACCATCAGCGCGAGCGGATGCATCGCCTCATCGATGCGCAGCCCCTCGACGTACGGCCAGTTGAGCACCGGCTCGCGCTGCCCTGGCATCTGGCGCGGGTCGTAGAGCGTGGTGAACTCGACGTACTTCGCCTTCGAGGTCGGCTTGAAGCGCGTCAGCAAGTTGCTCAGCTGGAATCCCACCCACGGCACCACCAGCGACCAGGCCTCCACGCAGCGCAAGCGGTAGATGCGCTCCTCGAGCGGCTGGTCCTTCAGCAGATCCTCCAGATTGAACGTGCCGGTGACCTCGGCCTCGCCGTGCACCGTCACACTCCACGGCCGGGTGCGCAGCGTGTGCGCGTATTGGTGCGGGGAGTCCTTGTCGGTGCCGAACTCGTAGAAGTTGTTGTAGCTGGCGATCTCCTCGAATTTGTTGGGCGTCTCGCTCACGGAATACTGCGGATTGGGGGTGTAGCTGAGCGCGGCGCCCTGCGCCGGCGGGGCTTCCGCGGCGCGCAGCAGCGCGCTCGCGCCGCTCGCCAGCGCCCCGGCGAGCAGCGTCCGGCGATTGAAATACACCTGCGGCGGGGTGATCTCCGAGGGTGCGAGGCGAGGGATGCGCGTGAACATAGTGAGTCTCCGTGGACAGTAGACCGGCCGGCCTCGCAAAAGGTTACAGCCCCCAACGGGGGCCGCCTCAGCGCCAGCGGGCACAGGCAATGCCTGCACGTGCCGCGGCCTGTCGGGCCCGCCAGCTGCCATTCACCAGCGTCGCCCGGTCGGCGAGCGCCAGGTGCCTGAGGTCGCTGGCGGCATTGGCGTAGGCCACGATCGGCAGTTGCGGATGCAGCACTCGCAGCGCCTCGACGCAGCGCGCCTTTTCCGCGCCGCGCCGGTTCGGCGTCGTGAGGCTGCCCTCCAGGCGATCGCCTTGCCATTCCACTCCCGTGCACAGGCTCTGTGCAAATCCCAGTGCACGGGCGATGAGCGGCACGTACAGATCGGGGCTGGCGCTCAAGAGCACCAGCAGGTCCCCGGCGCTGCGGTGCGTTTCGATCGCGGCGCGGGCATCCCCGAAGAGTCCGCTGCGGATGAGCCGCGGGACGAAGCGCTCGTTCCAGCCCTCGACCTGTGCGCGGCTGCATCCGCCCATGAGCGCGCGGATCCACGCGGACTTCAGCTCCCCGCGGTCGGCGCTGCCTGCCGCATAGCGCGCGAGCGCTGCCAGTGCGCGCGGCAAACGCCGTGCCCCGCCCGGATAGTGTCGCAGGAAACCCGTCAGATACGGCAGCAGCGTGTCGTGCCGGGTGAGGGTGCCGTCGAGGTCGAAGAGCGCGAGCACGCGGGCGCGGGGGGCGGCAGCCACCCCGGTGGGCGCGTCCGGGACCTGCCGATCGGTCAGGCGGTGCCTGCCGTGGCGAGCTGCCGCAGCACGTACTGCAGGATCCCTCCGTGGCGGTAGTATTCGCGTTCCTTCGGGGTATCGATGCGCAGGCGGACCTTGAACTGCCGCGGCTGGCCGTCCGCGGGGGTGGCGGTGACGCTGACCTCGCTGGCGTCGCCGCGGCTGAGGCCGCTGATGTCGAACACCTCGCGCCCGCTGAGACCGAGGGAGGCGACGTTCTGTCCCGGCATGAATTGCAGTGGCGCCACGCCCATGCCGATCAGGTTCGAGCGATGGATGCGCTCGAAGCTCTCGGCGATCACCGCCTTCACGCCAAGGAGCATCGTGCCCTTGGCGGCCCAATCGCGCGAGGAGCCCGTGCCGTACTCGCGTCCGGCGAGCACCAGCAGCGGCGTGCCCTCCTGCTTGTAGCGCATGGCCGCATCGTAGATCGGTGCCTGCACGTTATCGGGCAGGTGCACGGTCACGCCGCCCTCGACCCCGGGCACCAGCAGGTTGCGCAGCCTGATGTTGGCGAACGTGCCGCGCATCATGACCTCGTGGTTGCCGCGGCGCGCGCCGTAGGAGTTGAAATCCTTGGGCTCGACTCCCTGCTCGATGAGATAGCGCGCCGCGGGGCTGCTGCGCGAGATGTTGCCGGCCGGAGAGATGTGATCGGTGGTGACCGAGTCGCCGAGGACCGCGAGCGCGCGCGCGCCACGCACGTCCGCCAGCGGTGCCGGCGTCATGGTCATGCCCTCGAAATAGGGCGGGTGCTTCACGTAGGTCGATTTCGCATCCCAGGCGTAGCGCTGCCCGGCGGGCACGTGGATGCTCGCCCAGTGCTCATCGCCCTTGAACACGCTGGCGTAACTGTTGCGGAACATCTGCGAGTCGATCGAGCGCGTGAGCAGCTCCTGCACTTCCGCATCGCTCGGCCAGATGTCGGCGAGGCGCACCGGTTTGCCGTCCTTGCCGGTGCCGAGCGGCTCGGTGGTGAGATCGATATCGAGCGTGCCGGCGAGCGCGTACGCCACGACCAGCGGCGGGGAGGCGAGGAAGTTCATGCGCGTCTCGGGGTGTACGCGCCCCTCGAAGTTGCGGTTGCCCGAGAGCACCGCGCAGGCAGTGAGGTCGCCCGCCTTGACGGCCGCGGAGATCTCGGGCTTCAGGGGGCCGCTGTTTCCGATGCAGGTCGTGCAGCCGTAGCCGACCAGGTCGAAGCCGAGGGCCTCGAGGTCCTCGAGCACGCCGGCCTTGATGAAGTAATCGGTGACTACGCGCGAGCCGGGTGCCAGGCTCGTCTTCACCCACGGTTTGGCGGTAAGTCCGGCGGCGCGCGCCTTGCGGGCGAGTAGCCCGGCGCCGAGCATCACGGAGGGGTTCGAGGTGTTGGTGCAGCTGGTGATCGCCGCGATCAGCACGGCGCCGTCCTTGAGCTCGACGCTGTGCCCGTTGAGCTTCGCCGTGGCCACGCCGCGGGCGCCCGTGTTGCGTGCGCTGCGCTCGTCGGCGGCCTTGGTCGCGTTCGCCTGGTACACCTGCTTAGCGGACTTGAGCGGCACGCGATCCTGCGGGCGTCGCGGCCCGGCGAGACTCGGCTCGACCTTGCCGAGCTCGAGCTCGAGCTCGTCGGTATAACGGGCGGGCGTGGCGCCCTGGTTGCGCCACATCCCCTGTGCCTTGGCATAAGCGCTGACCAGCTCCAGGCGCTCGCGCGTGCGGCCCGACAGCTCGAGGTAGCGCACCGTCTCCGTATCGATGGGGAAGATGCCGCAGGTGCTGCCGTATTCGGGCGCCATGTTGGCAATTGTGGCGCGGTCGGCGAGCGGCAGGTTGGCGAGGCCGTCGCCGAAGAACTCGACGAACTTGTCCACCACGCCCTTCTTGCGCAGCATCTCGGTGACGGTGAGCACCAGGTCGGTCGCGGTGGCTCCGGGCTGCAGCCGTCCTTCGAGGCGAAAGCCGACGACCTGCGGGATGAGCATGGTGACCGGCTGGCCGAGCATCGCCGCCTCGGCCTCGATGCCGCCCACACCCCAGCCGAGCACGCCCAGACCGTTGATCATGGTGGTGTGCGAGTCGGTGCCGACCAGCGTGTCGGGGTAGGCGCGGCGCGTGCTGCCGGACTCGGCGTCAAAAATGACCCGGGCGAGATACTCGAGGTTGACCTGGTGCACGATGCCGGTGCTCGGCGGCACCACCGCGAGATTCTTGAACGCCGTCTGGCCCCAGCGCAGGAAGGCATAGCGCTCGTGGTTGCGGGCGAATTCGATGGCGGTGTTGGCGGCGAGCGCGCCGGAGGTGCCGTATTCGTCGACCTGCACCGAGTGATCGATGACCAGCTCCGCGGGGTTGAGCGGGTTGACGCGCTCGGCATTGCCGCCCAGGCGCACGATGGCATCGCGCATCGCAGCCAGGTCGACCACGCAGGGCACGCCGGTGAAGTCCTGCAGAATGACGCGCGCGGGAGTGAAGGCGATCTCGTGGGTGGGCGTCGCCGCCGGATCCCATGCGAGCAGCGCCTCGATGTCCGTGCGCGTGACGCTGACGCCGTCCTCGAAGCGCAACAGGTTCTCGAGCAGGATCTTCAGCGAGAACGGCAGGCGGGCGAGCTTGTCCTGCGGTAGAGCGGCCAGGCTCCAGATCTCGTAGCTGCGATCGCCGACCTTGAGGGTCGAGCGCGCCCGGAAGCTGTTGGTCATGCGTGCTCTCCGCTGCTGAGCACGCGATTATACGGGTGCGGGCGCGGCGCTGCTCGCCGCGCCCCTCACGCGGCGGCGCGCTGACTCAGCGGCGCCGCGACCGACTCGATCACCGCACCGCCGAGACAGCGCTCGCCCTCGTAGGCGACCGCGTACTGGCCGGGAGTGACCGCGCGCTGCGCCTCGTCGAAGACGATGTGCATGGTGCCGTCGGCGCGCGGCTCGAGCAGTGCCGCCTGGTCGCTCTGGCGGTAACGCACCTTGACGGTGCAGCGAAACTCCTCGCGGCGCGGCGGGGCGAGCCAGTGCCAGGGGCCGGTCGCCAGTGCCGCGCTGGCCAGCAGCGGATGATCGTGTCCCTGCACCACGACGAGCGCGTTGCGTGCGGCGTCCTTGGCCGCGACGTACCAGGGCTGCTCGCGATGGCCCGGCCGCCCGCCGATGTGCAGGCCGGCTCGCTGGCCGAGGGTGTAGAACGCCAGCCCGTCATGCGTGCCGACCCGCTCGCCGTCGGGCGATTCGATCGGCCCCGGCGCCCTGGCGAGGAAACGCCCGAGAAACTCGCGAAACGGCCGCTCGCCGATGAAGCAGATGCCGGTGCTGTCGGGCTTGTCGAAGACCGGCAGGCCGGCACGGCGCGCGCGCTCGCGCACCGCGGACTTCTCGAGCTCCCCGAGGGGCATGAGTGTGCACGCCAGCTCGGCGCGCGCCACCGCGTGCAGGAAATAACTCTGATCCTTGGCCGCATCGCGTGCCCGGCAGAGCGCGGGACCATCGGTCGCCTGCAGCGGACGCGCATAGTGCCCGGTGGCGAAGTGCGAGGCGCCGAGGCGCCGCGCCCACTGCAGCGCGACGCCGAACTTGATCTCGCGGTTGCAGAGCACATCCGGATTGGGAGTGCGGCCGGCCGCGTGCTCGTCGAGGAAATGCCGGAACACGCGCTCGCGATAGTCCGCCGCAAAGCTCATCCGATGCAGCGCGATGCCCAGCTCGGCGGCCACCGCGCGCGCGTCCTGGAAGTCCTGGGCGGCGGTGCAATACGCATCGTCGTCCTCCTCCCAGTTGCTCATGAAGAGGCCCTGCACGTCCCAGCCCGCCTCCTTCAGCAGCAGCGCCGCGACCGCGGAGTCCACGCCGCCGGAGAGCCCGACAATGACGCGGGCGCAGGCGGACGGCGGCGCAGGTAGCGGTGAGAGCATGCGGGAATTCTACGCCGCGCGCGCCAGGCCCGCTGCACGCGGGGGGCGCTGCGCGCGGCAGGCGCTGCACGGGGCAGGCGCCGCGCGCGGTGGTCAGAGTCCGATCGCGGTGACCGTGGCGGATCCGTTGGGTTCGGCGCGTGCGCTGAGCGAGGCGGCGCCATGCAGATCAAGTTCCGCCACCCGCTCCAGGCTGTGGCGACGGCCGGCCAGATAGTCATGCACGCAGCGCAGGACCAGCGGACTGCGCAGCCGCGGTTGCAGCCGATCGAGCTCGGTGAGCGTCAGCCAGTGAGTGCCGACGATGCCGCGGTCGAGCCGCTGCGCGGCGTCGTGATCGCTGACGGCACCGATGAACGCGAAGCGCAGCACCGAGCGGCCGCTGGCGGGGTTGCGCCACAGGTACACCCCGAGCAGCGCTTGCGGCTCGAAGCGCCAGGCGGTCTCCTCGCGCGCCTCGCGGACCACGGCCGCGAGCAGCGTCTCGTCGCGCTCGACGTGACCGGCCGGCTGATTGAACAGCAGGCGGCGGTTGACGCGCTCCTCGACGAGCAGGAAGCGCCCGGCGGCCTCGGTGACGGCCGCGACGGTGACGTCAGGCATGCGCAGCATGGCGGAGATTGTAACCGCCGGAGGAGTGAGGAACGGGATCAATTTATCGCGCGGCCCCGAGCTCAGCCGCGGCGGGCGTGGCGCAGCCCGTGCTCGGCGGCGCTGGCATTCCACACCTGGTCGAATTCCTGCAGATACAGCCGCGCGGCGACGGGATTGTTGATGTCGGCAACGCCGTCCCAGGTGTCCGCGCGCATGCGGTAGACGATCGCGCGGTCGTCGGCGATCAGATACGCGGAGGCGCGCTGCGGCGCCTGCGCCGCGACGTAACGGATGTCGATGCAGCTCGACAGCCGCCGTCCCATCGCGACGAAGCGGTTGCTGTCACGCATGACGCGGCTCGGCTCGGCAAGCAGCACGCGCACCTTGGAGAAGCTGCGCGTCAGCACGAAGTGCTTGATGACCTCGAGGAAGGCGCTCTGATCGTAAAGATCAGGCTCGAGGTCGGGTGTGTAGATCGAGATGAGGCGCTGGGCGGTGGCGGCGATCTCGTTGACCGCGGCACGCACCTCGGCGAGCGAGGTGAGCACGGTCAGCGTCTCGGTGCCCTCGCGAGCAGCAGTGGCGCTGCCGCCGCTGTTCACGGACTCCGAGGCGTAGCGCGCATTTGCCAGCTGCGCCAACGCACTGTTGAGATCAAGTTCCCCGCCTATTGCCACAATGGGCGTCCCACATCGCCTGTCCGGGAGGCAGGCTGCGGCTGATCTTATTAACGGCGGCGAGGAATGCCTTGCCGATCCGGTCACGGTTTGGGGCCGCGCGCGCCGCAGAGTAAGTAAAAACCGCGTGCTGGTTCGCACTTTCGGCTTGCCCACCGCGGCTGTCGGCAGATCCCGACAGATGTGCTGCGGCGAGCGCCCGCGGTGCGAGCGCCGCGGCTCAGATACTGCGCGCCAGCTGTGCGGCGAGTCCGGTGTAGTCCGCAGGCTTGAGGCTGCGCAGACGGCTCTTCTCGGCGGGCGCAAGCGGCAGGCTGTCGATGAACGCGGCGAGTGTTGGCGCATCGACGGCGCGGCCGCGCGTGAACGCTTTCAGCCGCTCGTAGCCGCCGGGCACTCCGGCGGCACGCAGCACCGTCTGCACCGCTTCACCGAGCACCTCCCAGGCGGCGTCGAAGTCGGCGGCCATGCGATCGGGGTCCGCCTCGACTTTCGCCAGCCCGCGCCCGAGAGCCTCCCAGGCGATGAGCGTGTGGCCGAGAGCGACGCCGCAGTTGCGTAGCACGGTGGAGTCGGTCAGATCGCGCTGCCAGCGTGACAGGGGCAGCTTGTCCGCGAAGTGCCGCAGCAGTGCGTTGGCGACGCCGCAGTTGCCTTCGGCATTCTCGAAATCGATCGGGTTCACCTTGTGCGGCATGGTGGAGGAGCCGACTTCGCCTGCGACCGGGCGCTGGCGCAGATAACCGAGCGCGCCGTAACCCCAGAGGTCGCGGCACAGATCGATACACATCACGTTGATCGCAGCGACCGCGTCGCAGTACTCGCCGATCCAGTCGTGCGGCTCGATCTGTGTCGTCCAGGCGGTGTACTCGAGGCCGAGCGAGTTGACGAAGGCCTGCGCCAGCGCCGGCCAGTCGACCGCGGGCAGCGCCGCGACGTGTGCGTTGAAGTTGCCGACCGCACCGTTCCACTTGCCGAGAATGCTGACGGCGACCCAGCGGCGCCGCCCGCGCCGCAGGCGCGCGGCGAAGTTGGCCAACTCCTTGCCGAGGGTGGTGGGGCTCGCGGGCTGCCCGTGCGTGCGCGCCGGCATGGCGGTGTCCGCGTAGCGGTGCGCCAGCCCGGTGAGCTCCTGGGTACGCGCGTCGAGGACCGGCAGCAGCGCTGCACGCGCCGCCTGCAGCAGGCGGGCGTAACTGAGGTTGTTGATGTCCTCCGACGTGCAGCCGAAGTGCACCAGCTCGAGCGTCGCGTCGCCGGCGCCGGCGGCGGCGAGCTGTTCGCGCACGTAGTATTCGACCGCCTTGACGTCGTGATTGATGCGCGCCTCGAGGGTCTTCACCGCTGCCGCGGCGGAGCTCTCGGGCGCCTGTGTCAGCTGCCGCGCGCGCTCGTACACCGTGGCGCTGAGCTGCGCGCCGGGCAGCTGCGGCAGCGCCGCGGCCAGATGCAGCAGCCAGAGCGCCTCGATGCGGATGCGCTCACCGATGAGCCCGGCTTCGGAGAGCAGTGCGCGCAATGGCGCCGTCACGCTGCGGTAGCGCCCATCCAGCGGTGATAGCGCGTCGAGCGCTGAACTGGGGTCGGCGGGGCTCGCGGGCATGCGTTACCGGGCAGCTCGAAGTGCTAGGATTTACATCATAACGCAACGGCGAGTCCGGCCGGGCGTACCTGCCGCATCCGGCGGCGCAGACTGCGGCGGAGTGCATGCATGACTTCTTTCCGGGTGGAGCACGACAGCATGGGCGAGATCAAAGTGCCGGCCGACGCGCTGTGGGGTGCGCAGACACAACGCGCCGTCGAGAACTTCCGCATCAGCGGCCGCCCCTTGCCACGGGCGTTCATCGGTGCGCTCGGCCTGGTGAAGCAGGCGGCCGCGCGCGCGAACCGCGCCCTGGGCCTGCTCGACCCCCGGGTGGCGCAGGCGGTGGAGGCGGCGGCGGAGGAGGTCGCGGCCGGGCAGCACGATGCGCAGTTCCCGCTCGACGTGTTTCAGACCGGCTCCGGCACCAGCAGCAACATGAATGCCAACGAGGTGGTCGCGGCGCTGGCCAGCCGGCGGCTCGGCAGCGCAGTGCATGCCAACGATCATGTCAACATGTGCCAGAGCAGCAACGACGTCATTCCGACCGCGATACACCTGAGCGCGGCGCTTACGGTGCGCCGCGAGCTGCTGCCGGCGCTCGGGCATCTGCGCGTGACGCTCGAGCGCAAGGAGCGCGAGGTGGCCGGCATCGTCAAGACCGGCCGAACGCATCTGATGGACGCCATGCCCGTAACCCTCGCGCAGGAGCTGTCGGGGTGGCGTACGCAGATCGAGAACGGTGTGGCGCGCCTGGAGTCGGTCGAGCCGCGGCTGCTGGCGCTGGCGCAGGGTGGCACGGCGGTCGGCACCGGCATCAATGCGCATCCGGACTTCGCCCGGCGCTTCTGCGCCGAGCTGAGTGTGCTCACCGGACTCGCCTTCGTTCCGGCGCGCAACTATTTCGAGGCGCTCGCAGCGCAGGATACGGCGGTCGAGCTGTCCGGGCAGTTGAAAGTGATCGCAGTGAGCCTGATGAAGATCGCCAACGACCTGCGCTGGATGAACAGCGGCCCGCTCGCGGGCCTGGCGGAGATTGCACTGCCCGCCCTGCAACCCGGCAGCAGCATCATGCCCGGCAAGGTCAATCCCGTCATCCCCGAGGCCACCACGATGGTCGCCGCGCAGGTGATCGGCAACGATGCCGCCATCACCGTGGCAGGCCAGTCGGGCAACTTCCAGCTCAACGTCATGCTGCCGGTGATCGCGGACAATCTGCTCGAGAGCATCCGTCTGCTCTCGAGCGTCGCGCGCGCGCTTGCCGACAGCGCGATCGCGGGCTTCAAGGTCAACCAGGCGCACATCGCCGAGGCGCTCGATCGCAACCCGATCCTGGTGACCGCGCTGAACCCGGTCATTGGTTACGAGAAGGGCGCCGCCATTGCCAAGAAGGCCTACGCCGAAGGGCGGCCGATCCGCGAAGTGGCCGCTCAGCTGACGGACCTGCCGCGCGAACAGCTGGCGAAGCTGCTCGATCCGGGCGAGCTCACCACAGGGGGCATCAAAGGCGGCGGCGGCGCGGGGCTGAAGCGCGGGCAGCGTTTGTGATGCAGGACGCACCGACCGGACAAGACAGCGCAACGCTCGCCGCAGCCAACCGTGACTGGGCGCAGCTGATCCGCGCGCGCCTCGCAGGCTCGCAGCCGCGGCACGGCTCCGAGGATTGGCTGAGGCCCGGACGGTTCGAGCCTGGCGAGCACGGACGCGCGTTTGCCCGCGAGCCGCTTCCGGCCGCGGTGCTCATGCCGCTGGTCGAGCGCGATGAGCTGACCGTGCTGTTCACGCAGCGCGCTACCCAGCTGCGCAATCACGCCGGTCAGATCAGCTTCCCCGGCGGGCGGATCGAGCCGAGTGACGGCAGCCCCAAGGCGGCCGCGCTGCGCGAAGCGCGCGAGGAGATCGGGCTCGACGAGCGCTTCGTCTGCGTCATCGGCTATCTGCCCGATCACGTCGTGATCACCGGCTTTCGCATCACGCCGGTGGTCGCTTTCGTGCAGCCGGGCTTCGAGCTGCTGCTGGCGAGCCAGGAGGTGGAGGATACTTTCGAGGTGCCGTTGAGCTATCTGTTCGATCCCGCCAACCAGCGCGTGCGGCGCCGGCGCTCTGGCGTCAGCGGCGAGGAGGTGGAGTTCCGCGAGATCCCCTTCGGCGCGCGCACCATCTGGGGCGCGACCGCAGGAATGCTGCTCACGCTGTATCGGCTGTGCGTCGGACCGCAGGCGCCATGAGCGATGCCGAACGCCCGGTGAGTGAGGCCGAACGCGCACTCACTGCACTGCTCGGGCTGATGGCGCGGCTGCGTGATCCCGAGCGCGGTTGCCCTTGGGACCGGGAACAGACCTTCGCCACGATCGCGCCCTACACCATCGAGGAAGCCTACGAGGTCGCCGACGCGATCGAGCGCGACGATCACGGGCATCTGCGCGAGGAGTTGGGAGATCTTCTCTTCCAGGTGGTCTTTCACGCACGCCTGGCGCAGGAGCGCGGCTGGTTCGATTTCGCCGCTGTCGCGAACTCGATCCACGAGAAGCTGGTGCGACGACACCCGCACCTGTTCGCCGGGGCGTCGCTCGCGCCGCAGGATCTGGTGCGCGTCTGGGAGCACCAGAAGGCACAGGAGCGGGCGGCGGCAGCGCGGATGCAGCCGGGCGGTGGCAGCGCGGTTCTGGCTGGGATCCCGAAGGCACTGCCGGCGCTCACGCGTGCGGGGAAACTCGGCCGCCGCGCCGCGCGCGTGGGCTTCGACTGGCCCGACGCGCGGCAGGTGCGCGCCAAGGTGCTCGAGGAGTTGGCGGAGATCGACGCGGTCAACGGCCCCCCGGGCGCGGCTGGCGCAGAGCACGCCGAGGCCGCGCTCGCCGAGGAGTTGGGAGATCTTCTCTTCGCCATCGCGAATTGGAGCCGGCATCTGCACATCGATGCCGAACAGGCCCTGCGGGGCGCCAACAGCAAGTTCGAGCAGCGTTTCAGCCGCATGGAGACGCTGGCCCGCGAGCGCAGCCTGCAACTCGAAGACCTGTCTGCGGCCGAATGGGATGCGTTGTGGCGCGAGGCCAAACTGAACCGCACCTGAAGAAACAGTTCAGCGCCTGAAAGTCGCGGCGCCGGCGGCGAATGCGCTACGCTTGAGTGGTGAAGGTGGCAGGTGTCGCTCTCCTTATCTTATGGGCGTGCGCAGCGGGCGCTGCCGCCGCGCCGGCTTCGGCTGTCGTGCCGCACGCCGAAGAGAGCCGCGTCGTCATGTCGGGCGCCGCGGTGTCGATGGACCAGGCCGTCAAGATGGTGGAGCAGCGCTTTGGCGCGCGCGTCGTCAAGGCAGAGACTCAGCAAGACGGCGGCCGCACGCTCTACGTGCTGCGGCTTCTCAGCGACTCCGGTAGGGTATGGACGGTGCGTGTGGACGCCGAGAGCGGCTCGGTGCAGTAGAGGCGCCGCGTAAAGGGGAGGCATGCGCGTACTGGTGGTCGAAGACGAGGCGGCGTTGCGCGACACACTCAAGGCGCGCCTCACTACCGCCGGTTTCACCGTCGACGTGGCGCGCGACGGCGACGAGGGGTTGTTCGCCGGCACGGAATATCCGCTCGACGTGGCGGTCATCGATCTGGGCCTGCCGGGGCTTTCGGGCCTGGAGGTCATCCGGCGGCTGCGCGTGGCGCGCAAGACCTACCCGATCCTGATACTCACCGCACGCGACAACTGGCAGGACAAGGTGGAGGGGCTGCAGGCCGGAGCGGATGACTACGTCGTCAAGCCCTTTCATTTCGAGGAGGTGCTGGCGCGGCTGCAGGCGCTGCTGCGGCGCGCCGGTGGCTGGGCAAGCCCGCAGCTCAAGTGCGGGCCGATCGTTCTCGACACGCGTGCGCAGTCGATCACCGTGAGCGACGTGCCGGTCGAGCTCACCACTTTCGAATATCGCATCCTCGAGCACCTGATGCTGCGGGCCGGCGACGTGATCTCCAAGACCGAGCTCACCGAGCGGCTGTACGACCAGGACTTCGAGCGCGACAGCAACGTCATCGAGGTGCTGGTGGGGCGCCTGCGCCGCAAGCTCGATCCGCAGGAGCAGCTGCATCCGATCGAGACGCTGCGCGGCCGCGGGTATCGCTTCGCGTTGCCCCGCGACGCGGCCTCCTAGCGAGAGGGGCGGCGCGGCTGCGCCGGTACGCGTGCATTCACTCAGCCGGCGGCTGCTGGTTTCCGTGTCGGTGCCACTGGCGCTGTTCTTCGGCGTGATGATGGTGGTGCTCGACACCGGTTTCAGGGCGTTGTCGGAGCGCTCGGTGGGGGAAGTGCTCGACCGGCAGATGGTGGCGCTGATCGCCGCCGCCGAGCCGCAGCCTAACGGCGGCTATGCCCCCGCGCCCCATACGCTCGATCCGCGCCTCGAGACGCCCCGCTCGGGCCTGTACGCACAGATCCGCTCATCGCTGCATGAGTGGCGCTCGCCCTCGACGGCGGGACTGAGGGGCGACTTCGGCGCCCTGCTGACACGCGGGCAACGCAACCTGGCCTATGCAACTTTCGGCTACGACCGCGTGGCGATCGAGAGCCGCGCGATCCAGTTCGAGGACGACCCGAATGGCACGCGCGCGCTGACTTTCAGCGTCGCTGTAAGCCTCAGTCCCTACGAGCAGCAGTTGTGGCGCTTCCGGCAGGAGCTGATCGGCTGGTTCATCGGGCTGATGCTGGCGCTGCTGGTGACGCTGGCGGCGCTGCTGCGCTGGGTGCTGGCGCCGCTGCGGCGCATGGAGCGGGAGATCCAAGAGGTGGAGGAGGGGCGCAGCGAGACTCTCGGCAGCGGCTACCCGCGCGAGCTGTCGGGCGTCGCGAGCAATCTGAACGCGCTGCTGGTGGGCGAGCGCAAGCGTGTGGCGCGCTACCGCGACACGCTCGGCAACCTCGCCCACAGCCTGAAGACGCCGCTCGCCGTGATGCGCTCGAGCCTGCCGGGGGCAGGCGCCGCTGAGACTGTGAGTGCGGAGATCGATCGCATGAGCGGCATCATCGAGCATCAGCTGAAGCGCGCCGCCGCCTCCGGCGGCGCGCTGCTGGGGCAGGCGCCGGTGGAGGTTGCCCAGGTCGCCGGCGAGTTGCGGGGCACGCTGCTGCGGGTGTACGCAGACAAGGACCTGGTGATCGAGCTCATCGCCGCCCCTGGCGCGCAGTTCATCGGCGATCGCGGCGACCTGACCGAGCTGCTCGGCAATCTGCTCGACAACGCCTGCAAGTGGTGTCGCGGCCGCGTACGGCTGACGGCGGCGGTCGATGCGAGCGCCGGCCCGCGCGAGCGGCTCAGTCTCGTGGTGGAGGACGATGGGCCGGGGATCTCGACGGAAGATCGCGCCCGCGTGCTCAAGCGCGGCGTACGCGCGGATGAGAACGTGCCCGGTCACGGCCTCGGGCTCGCCATGGTTCGCGACACGCTGGACCTGTACGGCGGCCGCCTGGTGATCGACAGCTCACCGCTCGGCGGGGCACGATTTTCCCTGGGGCTGCCGGGACGATAATCAGTCGACTTTGAACTCGATGCCCTGCGCGAGGGGCAGCGCGGGGCTCCAGTTGACGGTGTTGGTCTGGCGACGCATGTAGGCCTTCCAGGCATCCGAGCCCGATTCGCGCCCGCCGCCGGTGTCCTTCTCGCCGCCGAACGCACCGCCGATTTCCGCCCCCGAAGTTCCGAGGTTGATGTTGGCGATGCCACAGTCGCTGCCGGCCGCGGACAGGAAGGTTTCCGCGTTCTGCAGCCGGTCGGTGAACAGTGCCGAAGACAGGCCATGGGCGGAGGCGTTCTGCTCGGCGATCGCCGCAGCGAGCGATTCCACCGGGATCACGTACAGGAGCGGTGCGAAGGTCTCCGTCTGCACGATGGGCCAGTCGTTGCAGGCGCGGATGATCGTGGGCTCGACGAAGTTTCCGGGACGATCGAGGACATGACCGCCGTAGAGCAGCTCGCCGCCGCTGCTGCGCGCGCTGCTGACGGCAGCCTGGTAGCGCTCGACCGCGAGGGGGTCGATCAGCGGGCCCATCAGCGTGCCGGCCTCGAGCGGGTCGCCGATGCGCACCTGGCTGTAGGCGTGCGTCAGGCGCCGTTCCAGCTCGGCGGCGATTGCGCGGTGCGCGAATACGCGCCGTGTCGTGGTGCAGCGCTGACCTGCCGTGCCGACGGCGCCGAACACGATCGCCGGGACCGCCAGATCGAGATTGGCGGTCTCATCGACGATCACGGCGTTGTTGCCGCCGAGCTCGAGCAGGCTCTTGCCGAGGCGCGCCGCAACGCGCTCGCCGACCCTGCGGCCGACTTCGGTCGAGCCGGTAAAGGAGATCAGCGCGATGCGCCGGTCATCGACGAAGCGTGTCGCGAGCTCGGTGCCGGCATCGATGAACAGCTGAAAGATCGGCGGGAGCTTGTTGTCCTCGACCACGCGATTGCAGAGGTGCTGCACCGCGAGCGCGCTCAGCGGTGTTTTCGGCGAGGGCTTCCAGACGCAGGCGTTGCCGCAGATGGCGCCGAGGAACGCGTTCCACGACCAGACCGCGACCGGAAAGTTGAAGGCGGTGATGATGCCGACGACCCCGAGCGGGTGCCATTGCTCGGACATGCGATGCTGCGGGCGCTCGGAGTGCATGGTGAGCCCATAGAGCATGCGCGACTGACCGACCGCGAAGTCGGCGATATCGATCATCTCCTGGACCTCACCGAGGCCTTCGGCCAGGATCTTGCCGTTCTCGAGCGACACCAGCGTGCCGAGATCGCTCTTGTGCCGGCGCAGCTCCTCGCCCAGCAACCGCACGGCCTCGCCGCGCTTGGGGGCGGGCACCTCACGCCAGGCGGCCGCGGCAGCGACCGCGGAGCTCACCACATGCTCGTAGTCCGGTACGCTCGCCGGGCGCACCTGCGCGAGCAGCAGGCCGCTGGCGGGGTTGCGCACGTTGAGGAGCGCTGCATCGGTGGCGCTCGACCAGCCGCGCGTGCCTGAGAAGGCTCCCGGGTTCAGCGCCTGAAGGCCCAGGCGCTTGAGCACCGCATCGCTGTCCGCGCTACTCATGCGCTCACCGTCTTGCGGCGGCGCTGGTGGCCGGTCTTTCCCGCCGCCACCACTTCGCTCGAGAGCTGCTTGGTGCCGCCCGGGGCGTACAGGCGCCCGAAGCGGTTGGCGAGGATGTCGGTCAGGGGAAACTGCTCCTGCGCGACGAAGCCGCGGTACTTGCCCTTGTGCTCGAGCACCAGATCTGCGACCGCGGCAATGCCGGCCGCGGTCGTCACCTGGATTGCGGACCACAGCCTTCCCGCGATCAGCTGCGGATAGATCTTGTTGACATAGTTCTCTTCGCGCAGCTGCCCATCCTGCTCGCCGGTGACCGCCGCATACACGATCACCACGTCCTGCAGCGTCTGCGGGACGGCGTTCTCGAGAATGTGCTTGAGCGTGGCGCGCTCGTGATTGAGCTTCAGGTCGTTCATCAGCAGACGCATCTGCTCACAGTGGCCGGGATAACGGATGGTCTTGTAGTTCATCGACTCGACCTGCGCGCCATGCGTCTCCGCCAGCGAGCCGAGGCCGCCCGAGGTATTGAAGGCCTCATACAGCGTGCCGTCTATCTCGATCTCCTCGAGTCCCTCGAGAGGCGCCACCTCGATCAGCCGGCGGTCGCTGATCGCCTGGCAGGGATTGCCGTACTCGTTGATGAGGCCTTCGGTCGACCAGGTGAGCGAGTACTTCAGGACATTGTTCGGATGCTGCGGCAGGGCACCGACCCGCAGCTTCACCGCCCGCAGCTCATCGAAGTGCGTGATCAGCTCCGCGGCCGCGATACTGATAAACCCGGGGGCCAGCCCGCATTGCGGCACGAATGCCTGGGCGGCACCGGCGGCGATGGCGCGCACCGAGCGCGTCACTTCCACATCCTCGGTCAGGTCGAAGTAGTGAAGGCGCGCCTTGCGCGCGGCCTCTGCCACGGTGACATTGCAGTAGTAGGGGAGACTGGAGAGCACCGCGTCCGCGGGATGCTCCTCGAGGTGCCGCGCCAGCGTTCCTGCGTCGGTTGCGTCCAGGGTGAAGGCCGCGAGGTGGCCGGTACCGTGAGCCCGTACCACGGCTTCGGCGGCAGCCCCGTCCACATCGCCGAGTTGCACGCGGTAACTGCCAGATTCGGCTAGCAATCCCGAGATCAATGCGCCGATCTTCCCGGCTCCGAGTATCAGTACGCGGTGCATACGTCCCTCTGGAAAAGGGGCGCATTCTGCCCGCGAAGCGCCGCCGGCGCCAGTTGCCCGGGCGGGGCGCCTGAGCGGTTCCCGGCGAGGCCAATTTCACCGGTCGCGTGCTAGGATCAATGACATGCGAGCGCCCGAAACCACCTCCTCCTGGCACGCGGCCAGCTGGCAGGCCAAGCCTGCCCGGCAGCAGCCGGTCTACGACGACCCGCGGGCGCTCGAGCGCATCGTGGCGCAGATCTCGCGGCTGCCGCCGATCGTGGTGTCCTGGGAAATCGAGGCGCTGCGGGCACGGCTTGCGGTGGCGCAACGGGGCGAGGCTTTCCTGCTGCAGGGCGGAGACTGTGCGGAGGTGTTCGCGGACTGCGAGTCCGACATCATCGCGAAGAAGCTCAAGATCCTGCTGCAGATGAGCCTCGTGCTGCTGCACGGGCTGAAGAAGCCCGTCATCCGCGTCGGGCGCATGGCGGGGCAGTACGCCAAGCCGCGCTCGACCGACACCGAGACACGCGGGGAGGTGACGCTGCCGAGCTACCGCGGTGACCTGGTGAATCGGCCGGAGTTCACCCCGCAGGCGCGGGCTGCGGACCCCGAGCTGCTGCTGCGCGGTTACGAGCGCGCCGCGCTGACACTGAATTTCGTGCGCGCGCTGGTCGACGGCGGCTTCGCCGACCTGCATCACCCGGAGTACTGGGACCTCGGCTTCGTGCACCAGGCGCCGCTCAAGGACGCCTACGAGCGCATCGTGAGCTCGATCGGCGATGCGCTCGATTTTTTCGAAGGCATGAGCGGGCACCCGGTGCACGAGGCGACCCTGGTGGACTTCTACGCCAGTCACGAGGGGCTGCACCTGCTGTACGAGCAGGCACAGACGCGCTTCATCCCGCGCCAGAACCGCTGGTACAACCTCTCGACGCACATGCCGTGGATCGGCATGCGCACCGCGGCGCTCGAAGGGGCACATGTCGAGTACTTTCGCGGCATCTCCAATCCGATCGGCGTGAAGGTTGGCTCCGCCATGGATGCGGCATGGCTGCAGGGACTGGTGAGCGCGCTCAACCCGCAGAATCAGCCCGGCCGTCTCACGCTGATTCACCGCTTCGGGGCGAAGGACGTCGCCGCGTCGCTGCCGAAGGCGATCGAGGCGGTGCGCCAGACGGGCCAGACGGTGCTGTGGGTGTGTGACCCGATGCACGGCAACACCGAGACCACCACCGGCGGGATCAAGACGCGCCGCTTCGAGAACATCCTCAAGGAGCTCGACCTCGCTTTCCGCATCCACGCGGACCTCGGCTCGTACCTCGGCGGAGTGCATATCGAGCTGACGGGGGACGACGTCACCGAATGCACCGGCGGGGCGCGCGGGCTCACCGACCAGGACCTGGCGCGGGCCTATCGATCGAGCGTCGACCCGCGCTTGAATCACGAGCAGGCCCTCGAGCTGGCGATGCTGATCGCCGAGCGCAGCCAGAGCCGCCGCAGCGAGAGGCGTATCGCGGCAGCGGCTCCCTGAACTCGAATGGATGAGTGAGCGACGCGCAACGCCCGCCCGCGCGACGGCCTACGATTCGCACTGCACGCGCTGCCGGCGCCTCGCCGCCTTCCTCACGGCGACGCGCCGGCGCCACCCGGATTACTGGGCACGGCCGGTTCCCTCCTTCGGCGCCGGTAGCCCGCGCCTCCTCATCGTGGGCCTCGCTCCCGGCATGCATGGCGCGAACCGCACCGGTCGGCCGTTCACCGGTGACCATGCGGGGATTCTGCTATACCGCACGCTCTTTGAGGCCGGCCTGGCGAGCGCTCCGGCATCACAGTCCGCGCACGATCGCCTGCGACTCGTCAACGCCCGCATCGTCAACGCCGTCAAGTGCGTACCGCCGCAGAACAAGCCGTTGCCCGCGGAGATTCGCCGCTGCAACCCCTATCTCGCCTGCGAGCTGCGCTCGCTGCGGGCAGTGCGGGTCTACCTGGCGCTGGGCAGGGTGGCGCACGATGCGCTGCTCATGGCGCTCGGCCTGGTGCGCGCGCGCTACCCGTTCGCACACGGGCGCGAGCACACGCTCGATGCGACACGCTGCCTGATCGATTCGTATCATTGCAGCCGCTACAACACCGCCACGCGCCGGCTGACACCGGCAATGTTCCAGGCGGTGATGGCGCGCGCCTGCGAGCGCGCGGGCCTGGCGGCAGCGCCAGGCCGACACTCCACCGGGACGGCGGGCGAGGGCGCTACGGGCTGAGCGTGTTCGATCACAAGGCATACATCGCCGCATTGCCGAAGCGCCCGGGCGTGTACCGCATGTACGGCGCCGGCCAGGAGCTGCTGTACGTCGGCAAGGCGCGCAGCCTCAGGGATCGCGTCGGCACCTACTTCGCCGCGCGCAACGTCGATCCCAAGGTGCAGGCGCTGGTGCAGCAGATCAGCGCGATCGAGGTCACCGTCACCAACTCGGAGACCGAGGCACTGCTGCTCGAATACAACCTGATCAAGGCGCACAAGCCGCGCTTCAACATCGTGTTGCGCGACGACAAGAGCTTCCCCTACATCCATCTGTACGTCGAGCACGCGTTTCCGCGTCTGGAGTTCTATCGCGGTGCGCGCAGTGCCCCCGGGCGCTACTTCGGGCCCTTCCCGAACGCCGGTGCGGTGCGCGACACGCTCAATCAGCTGCAGAAGCTGTTCCGCATCCGCAACTGCGGCGACAGCTTCTTCGCCAACCGCAGCCGGCCGTGTCTGCAGCACCAGATCGGCCGCTGCTCCGCGCCCTGTGTCGGACTCATTACGCGCGAGGCGTATGGGCAGGACATCGCGGCGGCGGTCAAGGTGCTCGAGGGTCGCAGCGAAGAGGTGAACGCGGAGCTGCAGGCGCGCATGGAGGAGGCGGGCAGCCGCCTCGAGTTCGAGCGCGCCGCGCAGCTGCGCGACCAGCTCGCGGCGCTCAAGCGCATTCAGGCCGAGCAGGTGGTCAACGCCGAGGGCCAGCGCGACGTCGATGTGTTCGTGATCGTCGGCGAGGGCGGCGAGTACGCGGTCAGCGTGATGCTCATGCGCGGCGGCCGCAATCTCGGCACCAGCAGCTACTTTCCGCGTGCGATGCTGGCAGAGCCCCATGAGGCGCTGGCTTCTTTCGTCATGCAGTACTACGCCGACGGCGCGGCGCCGGCCGAAGTACTGCTCGGCAGCCGCATCGAGGAGGCGAGCGCCCTCGGCGAGGCGCTGAGCGCGCGCGCCGGCCATGCGGTCGCGGTCAGGCATCCACTGCGCGGGCTCGCGGTCCGCTGGGTGGAGCTGACGCGCGAGAATGCGATGCAGGCACTGCGCATGCGTTTCGCACAACGCGCCGGGATGGAGGAGATGCTGTCCGATCTGGCCGCGGAGCTGGATCTACCCGAGCCGCCGCGACGTCTGGAGTGCTTCGATATCAGCCACACCGGCGGTGAAGGGACCGTCGCCGCGTGTGTGGTGTTCGGCCCGGAGGGTCCACTGAAGAAGGAATACCGCCGTTTCAACATCCGCGGGGTGACGCCCGGAGATGACTACGCGGCATTACGCCAGGCGCTCGAGCGCCGCTACCGGCACGTGCGCGAGGGCGAGGTGCCGGCCCCCGACGTGCTGCTGATCGACGGCGGGGCGGGGCAGATCAGCCAGGTGCACGAGGTGCTCGCGGAGCTCGGGTTTGGGGACCTGGCGCTGGTTGGCGTCGCCAAGGGTGCGGACCGCAAACCCGGGCAGGAGCGGCTGTTCGTCTACGGTGGGGGCGCGCCGATCGCGCCCGCGGCGCATGCGCCCGCGGCACGCCTCATCCAGAGAATCCGCGATGAGGCGCATCGCTTCGCCATCACCGGCCACCGCCGGAAGCGGGCGCGCCGTTACAACGAGTCGGTGCTGGAAGTCGTTCCGGGGCTGGGTCCTGCCAGGCGCCGGGCGCTGCTCAAGCACTTCGGCGGTCTGCAGGGGGTGATGCGCGCTGGCGTGGCCGATCTCACGCAGGTGAGCGGAATTGGCGCAGCGCTGGCCCGAAGTCTTTATGATCACCTGCACCCAGGCTCGTAGGCGGCCCTGATGTCCTGGAACCTGCCTAACACGCTCACATGGACGCGCATCGCGGCGATCCCGCTGATCGTGTTGCTGTTCTACATGCCCTACACCTGGGCCGACCCGGCGGCGGGCCTGCTGTTTGCCGCTGCCGGCGTCACCGATTCGCTCGATGGCTATTTCGCGCGGCGGCTGGGCCAGATCTCGCGCCTCGGCGCCTTCCTCGACCCGGTTGCTGACAAGCTGATCGTCGCCGTGGCACTGGTGCTGCTGGTGAGCAAGGACCCGCGCGCGCTCATCGTGCTCACCGCGGCGGTCATCATCGGCCGCGAGATCACGATCTCGGCGCTGCGCGAGTGGATGGCGGAGATCGGCGCGCGGCGCACGGTTGCCGTCTCGCAGCTCGGCAAGTACAAGACCATCCTGCAGATCACGGGCCTGTCGCTGATGCTGTATCGGCGGGCGCTCTTCGGGGCGCCGACCTATGTGCTCGGGGTTGCTCTCACCGTTGTGGCCGCGGCCGCGACGCTCGTGTCGATGCTGGTCTATCTGCGTGCGGCGTGGCCGGAGCTGAAGCGTTAGAGATGTAGTTCCTGACCGAATCTGGCCGATCGCGATGTCGCCGGCGGCCACTGCGGGTCACGACCGGTGGGTTGCGCCAATCGCAGCGGGACCAATAAACAGCACGGTGGTACAAACCGGCGCAAGCGGGTCCGAGTCCGCGCCACCGGCAGGCAGGCACAATTCCTGCGTGACTTTGCATACCATGAGGCACGCAGGGGTTTCCCCATCGGCGTGCATGTTGTCCCGGCAGATTCGGCGTGAGCTGGGCGACAGAGTCGCTAGCGACTTGTCCCGCGTAGCAGTGGGCATGGAACGTCGGACAGTCAAGAATTTAACGCATATCAATCCCCCGATTAGGACACTGATCGCAGACAACCATGCGGTTCTGGTGGACGCCATTCAGATCCTGCTCAAGTCACTCGGTGACGTGGAGGTGGTCGGCTGCGCGTTCGACGACGTCAATGCGATCGATCTTGCCGTCAAGCTGCGGCCCGACGTTGCGATCATCGCCGTCAATGTGCTCGGGATGAACGGGATCGAAACAACACGCCAGATCCGCAAGCTCGCGCCGGGCACCCGCATTCTGATCCTATCCATGCTGGCTGGTCCCGAGCACGCCTATAAGGCGTTTCGTGCCGGCGCCGACGGCTACGTGGGCAAGGACGCACGCGCGGCTGAGGTGGTGGACGCCCTGCGGCACGTCAGCAAGGGCAAGCGCTACATGAGCGAGGCCGTCTCCAATCTGGTGATCGGCGACCTGGCTGCGGAACGTCGGGCTGCCCATGATCGGCTCAGCCAGCTCACCGCGCGCGAGCGCGAGGTGCTGCGCCTGACCGTCGAGGGAAACTCGAGCGCCGCGTCTGCAAAGTTTCTCGGGCTTTCTCCGAAGACGGTCGAGTCCTATCGCAGCCGCATCATGCGCAAGCTCGAAATCCGCAACATTGTCGGCCTGGTGAAATTTGCCATCCGCCATGGCATTGCTTCTCTGGATGCCTGAATCCGGGCCGCCACTTCCGGGAGGCTGAGGAAGAACGGGCTCTGCGGGCACACCACGACGAGGGCACGGATGCTGCCGGTCGAATTACACAGCTCGCCCGGCGCCATCTCCCGCGCGACGCCTGCCGCATGCAAAGCAAGGTGCTGGAACGCAAGCGCCTGAAGGAGCCCGGCGGGCAATCGACAACACACTGTTAATGCTGATGTTTTCTGCAACGAGTCCGGGGGCGATTTCAGGCCCGGTCACCTCCAGCTCTTGCCTTGACTTCCCAGGGGGTCTACATAGAATCTCGCGCCTCACCCCGGGATGCGGGAATAGCTCAGTTGGTAGAGCACAACCTTGCCAAGGTCGGGGTCGCGAGTTCGAGTCTCGTTTCCCGCTCCATCCCCTTCGCGCTGTGGCTAGGTGGCAGAGTGGTCATGCAGCGGCCTGCAAAGCCGTGTACGCCGGTTCGATTCCGACCCTAGCCTTTGGTGTCACCAGAAGAAACAAATCGCGTTCATCGAAGATCTTATCTGATGCGTGCGATTGAGGGTTACAGCGGGCACCCGGTGACGGCGCTGGCGCTCAAGCTCGCTCCGCTGGTGTTTGTACGCCCCGGGGAGTTCCGGCAGGCCGAATGGTCAGAGTTTGATCTTGAGGGCGCGGAATGGCGGATCCCCGCAGCGCGCATGAAAATCCGCGAGCTTCACATAGTGCCGCTCGCGCGCCAGGCGCTAGCGATTCTGCGCGAGCTTCAGCCATTTGCCAGGGGAGGGCGTTACGTCTTTCGGTCTCTGCGCTCGCGCGGTCGGCCGATGTCAAACAACACGATCAACGGGGCGCTCAGGCGCCTTGGCTACAGCAGCGAAGAACAGACGGGACACGGATTCCGCACTATGGCGAGCACGCTGCTCAACGAGCAGGGCTTTCCGCCCGACGTCATCGAGCTGCAGCTGGCGCACAGCGAGCGCAACAAGGTGAGGGCGGCCTACAACAAGGCTCAACGCCTCCCCGAGCGCCGCAAGATGATGCAGGCGTGGGCTGACTATCTCGACGGCTTGCGTGCTGGCAAGAAGGTGGCCCGTCTGTCATAGACGCCGGGCAGACCTCGACGGCATGAACCATTCGAGTCCAAAAACCCTCGCGGAGAGTCGGCTGATGACCACCAGCGATCTTCTCCGAGGCACGCTCCGCCTTCTTTGGCACCCGGTCCGTCTACCGGTGTATGTGTTCCTCGTGATCCTCGAGCCCGTCGTCCGCTTTATCCTGGGGGCGCTGGCGCTGCTCGGGGTTCTCACGGCATTGTTCTTCAAGTTCTATGGCCTGCCGCACTTTCCCTTCGCTCTGATGCTCGGCGTGTCGGTAGGGTTCGGATTGATGCTGGTCGGGTACGACGCGCTACTACGCTTGTTTGGCAGACAAGGTTCCGCAGCTCAGGTGGTATTGCGCCAGCACTTCGGCGAAGGTCTCAGATCGGTCCAGTAGCGGCCGATCGCACCAATGGGATGAGTTTCTCCTTAGCGGACGGCCGGTGATAGTGTGGATGCCTGTATGGGATGCGGCTTCATGTAATTCAACCGATTGCGAATGTCCGTCCGGATTCGTACCACGGCCTTGTCGCCTAAACATGGTGGCGCGTACTCTAGGGGCCGGCATGTTCAAGGCATATAGGGTTCGGCTGCCGGGGCTGATTGCCTTCCTGGCCACAGCGCTGATGCCGGTCGTTCTTCATAGCGCGGTTGGGTCAGGCGGTACGAGCGGCAAAATCTTGTCGATTCTCGGAACGTGGACTGGGACATGGACGAACGCAAACAACATCACAACTGGTACTGAATCCTTCGTCGTTCAAACGCAGGTGGGATCAACTATCACTGGCTTCTTCTGCTGGGATATAACACAAGACCCGGCAACCTGTTCCTCTAACATTAACGACTATGAGTCTTGGAGCGGGACAATAGACGCAACCGGAACTCTTGTAATCACTGGCCAGTTGGGTGATTACCCCGCAAAACTATCGCTCGACGGGACCTCTATCAGCGGCACTTATCAAAACCGCAGAATCGCCAGTCACACAGGCACATGGGGTGTACAGAGAGCGCCTTTGAGATGACCCCCGCGAACAGTACTATCACCAGTAATCCTGGGTGAAAAGGCTCGAGTTTCTCGACGGCGGGACGTCTGCTTTCATTGGCTTCGATGACCGCTTTGTAGGAACTCTGATTTCCGCTCTGGGTCACGATGCGACCGTCGGCGGGGCGGTTTCAGACAGTCGCTGACCGGCCAGGAGCGGGGAATGACTGGTTCAGGGCGGAAGAGAAGGTGCTCTCGCTGACTCAGGGTTTCGAATCCGGCGTCTCAGTACCAAGTTTGGTGCTACCGTCGGGCAGTGGAACCGAGATCGGAGTGACTCTGACTTTGGCGATGCCGTTGTCTTGCGTAATCCCAATCTTCTGTGCAGTGGAAGGCGAGAGATCCACGATCCGGCCCTTCACGTACGGTCCGCGGTCTTGGATAGTAACTACCGCGCTTTGACCACTATCAATGTTAGTTACCCTCGCCCTGGTACCCAACGGAAGCGTTTTACTCGCTGCGTTGTCGCCGTGCGGGTCCATTTTGCTGCCATCCGCCATTTCTCTGCCTGCGAACTCCTTCGCATAGAACGATGCGTCGCCAAAGCGTGTGCGGCCCGATAGGTCAGGCTGCGGCCTCGTAGCTGCTGTGGCTATCCGTGACGGCATCTCGTCCCGCGACCCGACGCTTGCCTTGCCGTCATAATGAGCCTTGCACGCGGCGGTGGCGAGGGCAACGATGCTAAGCAGCAGGATGGGTGCAAGGGGATTCAAGTTGAAAATTTGCAGCATTTTCTAGGCCGACCCGCTGGCGGCTCAAAGCAGCATATTGGACACTCGACAGCCTAGTCTGTACGCCGGCACGCATTAGTGCGGTGCGTGTGCTTGTACGCCGGTATTTGCGAGTGACGGCGGTAACAAAGCCTCGTCCAGTGATTCGGCTCCCCACAGCAGCCAGTCGCGGTAGTCCGCAGAGGGTCAGCTTTCCCCATTCGGATCAGCCCCGGCCGAGTGACCGGTTCCAGGACGCGCGTCGGGCAGCAGGCGGCCGAGACTGTGTGAAAACGCTCCGATCCGGCTCACGGTCGGATAAAATGTCATTACCAACACCGCACGGGCCGCTCAGTCATTAAGCGATACGTCGAGGGTGAGGATCGAACGCAGGCCACGTTGTTTCCGGAGCGGCTCGACGACTACATCGCGGAGGACAACCCAGTCAGGGTAATCGACGTCTTCGTCGACGAACTGGATCTTGCCGAGCTTGGTTTTGAGGGGATGGAGCCGGAAGCGACTGGTCGACCGGCCTACCATCCGGCGACGCTGCTCAAGATCTATATCTACGGCTATCTCAACCGCGTCCAATCGAGTCGTCGACTGGAGCGGGAAGCGCAGCGCAATGTGGAGCTGGTCTGGTTGACCGGCAAGCTGATGCCGGACTTCAAGACGATCGCGGATTTCCGCAAAGACAATGGCGGTGCGATCCGCCGAGTCTGTGCCGAGTTCGTGATGCTGTGCCGGCAGCTGAAGCTCTTTACCGAGTCGGTGGTGGCGATCGACGGGAGTAAGTTCAAGGCGGTCAACAATCGTGACCGCAACTTCACCGATAAGAAGATCAAATCCCGCCTGGAGCACCTTGACAAGGCGGTCAAGCAGTACCTGGATGACCTTGATCGAGCGGACCGGCAGCCCGCCTCGGTGCCTGAGGCTCGGGTGGAGCATCTGAAGGAGAAAATCGCGACGATCAAGGCAGAGAGATGCGCAAGCTCAAGAGGATCAAAGAGCAATTACCCAAATCGGCGGGTCAAGTCTCGCTGACCGATCCGGACGCCCGCTCCATGAACAGTGCCGGGAAAGGCACCGGAACGGTGGGCTACAACGTGCAAACGGCGGTGGATACCAAGAACCATATGATCGTCGCCCACGAGGTGACGAACATCGGCCACGATCGCTCGCACCTGGCTGAGATGTCGCAGCGGGCGCGCGAGGCACTCGGAACGCAGTCACTGACCGCACTGGCCGATCGGGGTTACTTCACCGGTGAAGAGATCCTGAGATGCAAGCAGAGCGGGATTACCCCGTTGGTCCCCAAGCCACTGACCTCAGGCAGTAGAGCCGACGGACGCTTTGACAAGAGGGACTTCGTCTACAACGCCAAACGAGACGAATACCGCTGCCCTGCGGGTGAGCGGGCGATTTGGCGGTTCAGCACGATCGAGAGAGGGCTGAAAATCCACCGGTACTGGGCCTCCGCCTGCCCGAGGTGTCCTCTCAGGGCACAATGTACGCCCGCCGACTATCGCCGCATCTCGCGATGGGAGCATGAGCAAGTGCTCGATGCGATGCAGCGGCGCCTTGATCTCACCCCAGAGGCTTCCCGACTTCGGCGGCAAACTGTTGAGCACCCCTTCGCCACGCTGAAGGCTTGGATGGGAGCGACTCACTTCCTGACGAAGACACTCCCACGGGTACGCACCGAGATGAGCTTGCACGTCCTGGCGTACAACATGACGCGTGCAATGAACATCCTCGGAACCGGACTTCTGATCCAGGCGATCAGGACATAGGTCCCGGATCACCAGCTACTTCTATCGTTACGTCACTCGTCGCCAGCTATGGCTTTTAACGGGGCGTTCTCACACAGTCTCGGCCAGGTGCGGACACACAGTGGCTCAGAATGGTCGCCCGATACCTGCCATTCGCTGGCTGCCGGTATCGTATCGACATCGTATCCGTTAACGCCGGTTTTACAGGTATGCTCAAGGCGCAAAGTGTTTCTTCTTGGGCGACAAAAGCTCCGGCGTGAGTCACCGGAGACTAAAATGGCACGGTGCGGCCTCGCGGTCCCCATGAACCCTTCGGCCAGGCAGGGGATTCGATTATGAATATTCGGGACGCTAGCAAAGCCGATGCGCAGATGTGTGGCCGTGTCCTGTATGACGCTTTCAAAAATCTCGCGGAACAACACAATTTTCCGCCAGACTTTCCTTCTGCCGAAGTCGCGGCGGGTCTCGCGTCGATGCTAATCGGCGCTCCAGGATTCTACGGCGTAGTCGCGGAAGAGGCCGGAAAGATTGTCGGCAGCAACTTCATGGACGAACGCTCGCCAATTTTTGGGATCGGTCCGATCTCTGTCGCTCCAGAAGTGCAAAATCACGCTATCGGCAGACGCCTGATGTGTGCCGTACTCGATAGGGCAGCGGCACAAAAAGCGGTAGGGATTCGCCTGGTACAAGCGGGCTACCACAATCGCTCGCTTTGTCTCTACACGAAACTCGGATTCATCACCCGCGAACCCCTGTCGCTGTTGCAAGGACCCAAGCTCAATGCCAAGTTTGCCGGTTACGATGTCCGGCCGGCTGAAGAGCGCGATGTTGAAAGGTGCAACAAGCTGTGCTGCGAAGTTCATGGCTTTGACCGGGATCGCGAGCTACGCGATGCGATTCGCGCGCGCTCGGCAAGTGTGGTCGAACATTTGGAAGAGATCACGGGATATGCGACGGCGATTGGCTTCTTTGCGCACGCCGTCGCCCGGACAAATCAAGATTTGAAGGCTCTGATTGGCGCGGCAACAGAATTTCCTGGTCCGGGATTCCTGTTACCAACGCGGAATCATGACGTTTTCGAATGGTGCCTGAACTGCGAGCTGAAGCTGGTCTTTCAGATGACGTTGATGAGCACTGGCCTCTACAACGAACCTGCCGGTGCTTACTTACCGTCGATTCTGTACTGAAGACCACGATCCAGAGATCAATGGCAGCCCTCCCCACCCGGCGAACTCGGAAGACCCGGTCGCGAGAGCCACAGGACCGAACGCGTGCAACCGGCCAAGACCGGACGTTCAGACCCCCGAATTGGGTTCCCCAAAAGCGGTCGTCAGGACCGTCGAATTCCCCTTGGTTGCCAACCCCGAAAGCATCACTGTGCATGCCTCATACGTTGCGGGAGGCTGGAGATGGCCGAGGGCGGTGGTGGAGTGAGGGCGAGCAGTAGTACGCCCCCGTCTTCATTATTAGCGACGCCTCGCAGCACCCAGTCCGTCAGGCGCGCAAAACCAGCCGCAGCGCGCGGCTATCGCCTCAGCCCGCGAGTCCCTCGAGGAATCTCGCGATGCTCATCCAGGTTTGAGTCGCTGAGACGGGTAGGGTCAGCAACTGGTCGGCCAGCAGAGTTAGACCGCCATAGACGTATACGCGATGCGGCCGTCCCCGTGTTCGCCAGTCGTAGATCATGGCTACGACGATCAGCAGATCGGCGACCAAGCCCGGTGGCACCGCAACGAACACCGGCGGTGGTCCTTGCGTCCCCGGCGGGGCAAAGAGGGTCAGGAATACGCGTGCGATGGCTGGATGCATAAACCCCACCATGATGAGGTACATCAGCCGCTTGTGCGTTTCCGGTCGTCGCACGTTGGCGATCGCCAGGGAAAAAAACCCTATCAATACCGGTAAAGCGCAAAGCGCCACGGCAGCGAATCGGCGTCCCGCGTCTCCATACCCGTGCACGTCGTACAGGCGCATGACGGTTACCTGCGCGACGAGGATCGAACACATCATGACGCTGAACAGGGCTATTCCCGCCAGGCCCCACGCGCGGTGGGTGGGCGTGCGCCCCGATGCGATCCATGCGGTTTGCATGAAATAGAACAGTGTCCAGCTGAAGAGCAGCGCACCATGAATGTGAAGGATCGGTGGCCTATGGTAAGTACCGCTGGCGACCGGCGCCAAATAGGTAGGCGTGAAGCCGCCGAATGCAATCAGCACGAAGACGCCGGCCATCCACAAATAGAAATGGCGCTCGCTTGAGCGCAGGACCGAGTTGCTGGCGACCGTCGACTGCAATGTGCTACGTGCTTCCACAGCGCGCCCCCACTGTGTGGTGTCTTTTACTGCATTGTCCTCGAAATCGAGCTTATAGGCAGGCGCGGTTGCATTTCAAATCGCACTTCCGCGCCGACTGTCTCCAAAGGCCTCGGGTTTAGACACCCGATAGCAGCCATTGATGATGGGCGCTTAGGGTCAAGACCGGTCAAGCCATCCGTCAGCAGACGACCAGGAGCGCCCACTGAACGACACGAAGTGCGCACCTCAAAGCTGCCGTTCCAAGCCCCTGCAAGGTGCTCCAGGTTGAACGTCCCGTCGACTTCCAAGATCATGAAAGGGATGGTTGAAGAGACGCTTGAACCCGTGCAGGACGGTAATGCCAACACCGTACCCCAGGCGCGATCAGCCGACACTTCCGCTGCAGCCGCTGTCGCAGCGATCCCGCCCGAGTCCAAAGCGAACCCCGGCACACTAACTGCCGTTGAGGAGCACCGAATGCCCTTGCCCGAAGTACATCCCTCCCATCCAGCAATTCGCACATGGCGGGACTTCTTCGTCCACATAACCACCATTGTCATCGGCCTGCTCATCGCCATTGGGCTCGAACAATCAGTCGAGTATGTTCATCATCGTCATCAGTTGCAGGAGGCGCGCCGGGAATTGTCAAAAGAAGTCGACGATAACCTGCGCATAGTTGAATTCAATATCGAGTCAACGCGGAAGGCTTCATTGGCGCTCGACGCAGATATTGCAATCTTGCGGGCGCAACAGACCTTGCGCACTCCAGTTCCGAAGAAGCTTGACTACACTTGGGAGCCTTGGGACACGCGGGACGGAACGTGGCAGGCCGCCAAACAGAGCGGGTCATTATCTTTGATGCCGCACGATGAGTTACGCCGATATTCTCATCTGTACGCGGTTCTCGCCGCCTTCATGGAGGCGTTACCCGCGTTCGGAACCCGAATGGAAGTCGCCGGTGCGATCGCCCGGCGAGCGCCAGACGGCAATTTGTCATCACGGGATATTGAGGAACTTATATCCGCGACCTCTGAGGCACAGGGCAGGGTAGCGCTGCTTAGCAGGCTTCTGCACTACGCAAAGGATGGCCTGCAGGATATCTCGCACGTCTCACACAAAACTCCTGACACTACCCATCGGAGGAGCCCATGAAAAGAACGCTCGCCGTGCTTGGTCTCGTGCTCGTTATGCCGGCCCTCGCAGGATCGCAGGGGGATCGGGGCCCGCCGGGCGACATCCTGGCCGTGCGTAACATCGAGGTAACATTCCATACCGCCGGGAGCGTGCTGCCCGAGAAAAGCCTCGATCTCATGATGAGCATCTACGCCGACGATGCGGTGCTCACCGACACCGCGCACGACAACAAGGTTTACACCGGCAAGGCCCAGGTGCGCAGCTACTGGGCTGACGTCAGCGGCCCGTTCCGGCCCAGTCATCACTGGATCGGCTATACGCCGGCGATGCGCATGCACGCGGAGGTCGATGGCGACCGCGCGACGCTCTACTTCGAATGCCTGTGGATGGACGTGGACAGCAATGCGGTCGGTACCCACTCCTTCTCCGACATGAAGCTCGCGCGGGTGCACGGGCACTGGCTCGTCAAGGGCATCCGGGTCGGAAAGATCGAGAAACTCTGATTCGTGGGTTGCGGCGCGGAGGGTGTCGAGACATCCGAGGGGATTGCTCCAGGCGCTTCTTAAGCCAGATAGTCGACCTTCGGCTCTAGCTGCCCATCGTCGAATGCGAGCCGCGCCTCGTTGGGCTTCGCCGTTGCGTGCGAGCGCGTCAGAGCGGCAAAGCAGTTGACCGTGGAACTCATGTCGAGCCGCCGACTAAAGCGCGCAGCTCTCGAAAACATGCGACAGCCGCGGGTCGAATGAAAATGATACAGGCGCGACCTTCAACTGCGCGAAATCCGCGTGCCGCGGATTCAGAACGTAGTTGAACTCCCCATCGACCACGATGCTGGGTACCTGCAACACGGGCGAGCGTGCTTGCATCACCCACCGACTACCGAACTCACGCGTCGAAGCGGGAGCGGGCAGCTGACGCCAATCCTCCGGGAGATGCTTCGCGGTCTCGATGAGTTGCTCCTCGATAACCACCGGAATCATCATCCACTGCACGCCCGCAAGCAGCCGCGTATCCTCCGTGTGCACGAGCACCTCGAGCGAGGCAAGCGAGCGGCTCCCGGCTGTGTAGACGACGGCGACTCCGCGGAGATTCCAGCGTCCGGGGTTTTCGGCGGCGCCCTGCCCGTCAAAGGCAGCGGCCATATGCACCTTCTTGCAGATACGCCAGGCCGTGATCAGGCAAAGATCCCGTGCTCGATGCGGCCCAAGACCCGCTCGACCTCCCTCGATCCCGGCTCCGTTGCTGCGAGCTGCAACGGCGTTTGACCCCCAAGCTCTCGCAGTGGACGCTGCAGCCACTGGCGTGCGTTGTCCTCGCTTTCAAGGGCAGGTATGGGATCTTGGGCGAGCGATGGCTGGCCACACGCAGGGAGATCTCCTCAATTCGATCGACACGCTCGCAGCAAACCTCGCAGCCGCAGAGCGCGTCTTTTTTTCACGGGTGCTAGCGGGACGCCAGGCTGGTGGCACAATGCGCCCTGCCATCGCCTCGAACGCGCCAAGCTTTGCAGTGAGCAGACTGTCGGGGTTGAACCATGAGAATATCTGACACGCACTTCCGCACGATTTGGAAAACGGAATCCGCCACCGTCCGGGTGATCGATCAGTCTCGTCTGCCCTTCGAGTTCGCCACCGTCGACCTCGAAACTCTCGCTGATGCGGCGCACGCGATCACCACTATGGTGGTGCGTGGTGCGCCGCTGATCGGAGCAACGGCGGCATATGGCATGGCGCTCGCCGCACGCTCGAACCCCTCGGACTCGCACCTCGCCGAAGCGGCTCGAATACTGCAGGCGACGCGTCCAACGGCGATCAATCTGGCCTGGGCGTTGGCGAGAATGCGCAAAGTGCTGGCGGAAGTTCAGCCGCAGGAGCGAGTTGGTGTGGCGTTTCAGGAAGCTGCCGCAATCTGTGATGCGGACGTCGAGCAATGCCGCTTGATTGGCGTGCACGGCCTGGAAATCATCGGCGGACTTGCCAAAACCGCCGGCCGAAAGCTCAACATTCTCACGCACTGTAACGCCGGTTGGCTTGCCTGCGTTGATTGGGGCACTGCGCTTGCGCCTGTCTACATGGCGCACGACGCTGGGATACCCGTGCACGTCTGGGTCGACGAAACCCGTCCGCGCAACCAGGGTGCAGCGCTAACGGCCTTCGAGCTCGGGGCGCATGGCGTACCACACACGGTCGTAGCGGATAATCTGGGCGGGCATTTGATGCAACGGCGCCAGGTGGATATGGTGATTGTTGGAAGCGACCGCACGACAGCGGGGGGAGACGTGTGCAATAAGGTGGGCACCTACCTCAAGGCGCTTGCTGCCAGGGACAACGCAGTGCCTTTTTATGCGGCACTGCCGGTCAGCACCATTGACTGGTCGCTCCACGCGGGGTCTGCAATTCCAATCGAGGAGCGATCGCCGCAGGAGGTCACGCATATTACCGGCCGGAGCTCGTCGGGCCGGATTGAAACCGTCAGGCTGGTGCCGGAAGGGAGCCCCGCGCTGAACCTCGCTTTCGATGTAACACCCGCACGGCTGGTGACCGGGCTGATCACGGAGCGGGGCGTTTGCTCCGCGAGTCGTGCAGGCTTGCAACGACTGTATCCTGACCGGCGGGCTGCCGAATGACGGACCTCAATGCCGGCTCCAGCGGCACGGACCTGCGCACGATGCTGATCGCCGCCTGTCGTGAGCTGACGCGTCGTGGTCTGACGTATGGCACATCGGGCAACGTCAGCGTGCGCTGCGATGAGCGGCGGTTCTTCGTGAGCCCGAGCGGAATGGATTACGCGGTCCTGCAAGCCGATGATGTTCCGCTCATGGACCTCGATGGGCGTTGGTTCGGCCGCCGTCGCCCCTCGAGCGAATGGCGGTTCCACCGCGACATCTTCAGGTCGCGGCACGATGTTGGCGCGATCGTTCACACGCACTCCCCACAAGCGACGGCGCTCGCCTGCACCGGTAGGGGTATTCCGGCATTCCACTACATGGTGGCGGTTGCGGGTGGCCGCGACATTCGCTGCGCGCCGTATTACACATTTGGCACGCAGGAGCTTTCAGAGGCAGTGCTGGCCGCCTTGAAGCATCGCAAGGCGTGTCTGCTTGCCAATCATGGCGTCATTGCCACTGGCGCCGACCTTTCCACCGCCATCTCGCTTGCCGGCGAGGTCGAAAACCTCGCCATACAATACTGTACGGCGCTGTCCCTGGGAGAAGTTTGTATTCTCGATGACGCGGAGATGTGCCGCGTGGTCGAGAAGTTCCGCACTTACGGGCAACAGAATGCAGCGGACCCCGATCTCGTCTTTAGTGGAGCTCAGCCCGATACTCTCGAAGGAAGTTGATCATGCCGGGGGTAGACACACCTTCCACCTATAGAATCCTCGACATTGACACCGTTCCGGGCTTCATCGGATCTCTACCCGAGATTCGAGCCCTGCTTGGCGGCCCACCGGAGAGTTGGCGGGTTCATGAAGTGGGGGATGGAAATCTCAATCTCATTTTCATCGTGCAGGGAAGGGACGGGTCTGTCTGTGTCAAACAGGCGTTGCCCTACGTGCGCGTTGCGGGCGCTTCCTGGCCGATGACGCTCGAGAGAGCGTTCTTCGAAGCTTCTTACTATTCAGCAGTTGCTCCATACGTCGGCGGGCTGATTCCCAAGCTCTACCGCTACGATCCGGAGCTTTACTGCACGGTTATGGAGTGCTTATCGCCCCACATCATCTTGAGGCGAGGCTTGATTGCCGGGCGCAGCTACCCAAACGCGGCCCGCGACATCGGCGAGTACATCGCTCGCGCGAGCTTCTTCACCTCGGACCTGGCGCGCCCCTTTGAGCATAAGCTGGATGGAATCGCGCTCTTCGCTCGGAACAAGGCGCTGGTACGCATCACGGTCGACCTCGTCTTTTGTGATCCCTACCGCTTCAACGAGCGCAACCGCCACACTTCGCCGCAACTTGACGAGGTCGTTGCGGACCTTCGCGGCGATGGCCGACTCAAGGTGGCCGCCGCTTACTTCGGACAGAAGTTTCTCAACGAAGTACAAGCGCTGGTCCACGGAGATCTCCACTCTGGCTCCGTGATGGTGACCGAAGGCAATACACGAGTCATCGATCCGGAATTCGCCTTCTATGGCCCCATTGGCTTCGATCTGGGCGCGTTTCTGGGCAATCTTCTGCTGAGCTGGTACTCGCAACCGGGGCACGCGACCCAGCAGGACAACCGCATTGCCTATCAGCATTGGATACTCGAGCAGGCAAAAGCCTTCTGGGAGTCGTTCCGCAGGAGATTTCTGGGGCTATGGGCGGCGAACGCATACGGCGATGTGTTCCCAGTATCCATGTTCGCCCGACCCGAGGAGGCCAACACCCTTGAATTGGCGCGCAGCGCATTCGTGGATGGGCTGTTTGCCGACATGCTTGGGTTTGGCGCCTGCAAAATGATCCGCCGAATCGTCGGCTTCGCCCATGTGATCGACTTTGACTCGATTCGGGACGCCGCCGTGCGCGCGGGTTGCGAAGCCAGCGCGCTGGCCATGGCACGTACATTATTGACCCAGCCAACGCAGTTCCGTTCGATTCAAGACGTCATCGATGCCGTACCTCGTATGGTGCGGCACTCGGGGTGGTGCGCATGATTGGATTAACTGACAGCAGTTGACGCACGAGTCCGGGTCGCAGGCACACCTGTAGGCGCGGCCCAATCGTCGCACTTGCCCTTCGGATTAGCGGGACCGTTGAATATTTCGCACTTGCCGCAAGCTGCAGGTCCCGCTCCCGCCGTGAAAAAGCGGCAACCGCTACAGGTCTTGCCAGGATCCGGCGACTTCTCAGTGTAGTTGTCCAATTCGCGTTGCCGATTCTCGGCCTGGCTAAGGGCGTTGGGATTGGCGCAGACGAAACTCTCTTTGGCGTGCCCAGCAGAGAGCCACCCCGTCGTACCGGCAAGAAGGCAAGCCGCGAGCCGCCGCAAAACAGCGCGACGTCCTTGCCGAGCGGCAGATGTGGGCAATGGCTTGGAGCGTCCCATCAACGTAGGTCCTCATGGGTGAACGTTCACGGCGGCGAAGCGCCGCGAGTCGCCCAAGGCGACCTTAATAGGTGCTCGCGCACCTCCGCCGAACGCGCATCCGAAAGGAGGTCATTCGTTCGACCGCGATCTCTCGGTTAGCCGACCCTCATCAGGATTGGCCGACTCACGAGGACTATTTGAGGGCTGCTTGCGCTTCGGTGGCCGCTTTCTTTGCCGTGGCCAGGTCGTCGGATTTCAACCCTGCCTGTGCTTTCGCGAACGCTGCGGTCAGTTTGGCCTTTGTCGCCGAGTCGGTTGCGTCAGGAATCGCCCCATTGCCGAGCTTCTGACAGGGATTCGCCTCCTTGGCATCGAATCCCTGCCCGCCTGGCCCCACCAAACAATTGACCGCGTGGTGTAGATGCATGTGAACCTGTTCGATAGTCGCAGCCTGGGCGGCCAGACCAGCGTGCATTGCGCCAGTAGCCACTTCCTGAGCCGGATCTGCCTGTGCAGAGGCAGGTAACACACTGACGAGAACTGTGACGATACCCGCCAGGGACAGCTGGGTGGTGAATCTCGGTTTATGCAGCATATCGTGACGTCCTTAATTGAGACATGATTGGACACAGCGACGATAACTCATCGGAACTCAAGAGGACTAGATCAGCGCCGCTTTTGCTTCAGGGAGCGGTTGCACCATTGCGGCCCCGGGGGAGGGGGCTCCACGTTCCAAGATGCAACCTCCACAGTTCGGGATCAAGCGATAATAGGCAATGGCAGGCCGCTTGGAGGAAACATGATCCCCTATCTGGTCTTCACTTCAGCTCTTCGAGTATGGCTGGCCATCGCCATCCTGCTTGCGATGATCGCGCTTGGCGAGCTGGTATTCTCCTCCGAGCATAGTCTCACGGCGTTTGCGAAACGGCTGCTTCTTTCTGCGCTGTGGCCGTTGGCACTATTCACCGATGCAGGCCGCAAGACGCTGTTCAAAGGCTTTCGACCCACACAGGGAGTCTGACATGCTCCAGAAACTCTTGACCGTCATCGTTCTGTTGTGCCTCACGGGTTGTGGCTTCCGGACCGTGGAGACCGGGCACCGTGGAATCCTGACCCGATTCGGACTGGTAGAGGGGGACGCACGTACCGAAGGACTGTATTTCTACAACCCATTCACCGAGTCTATGCATCAGATGGATGTTCGTTTGCAGGTGTGGAAAGGGAATACGGAGGCTTACACCAAGGACGTTCAGGAATCCAAGATCACCTTTGTGGTGAACTACCGCCTGCGCCCGGAGGCTGCGGGCACGATGTTTCGCACGGTAGGCGAAGACTGGGCGGACAAGCTTGTAAGCCAGGTGATCGAGCAGCGAGTGAAGGAAGTGATTGCCGGCTGGGATGCAGTTGATCTGATTGCCAATCGCCAACAGGCCAACGCGACTGCGACCAAGCTGATTACAGATTCGCTTTCAGCGAAAGACGTCATTGTCACCAATTTCTCCATTACTGACATCGAATTCTCACAGAATTTCAACGGAGCGGTAGAAGCCAAAGTAATAGCGCAGCAAAACGCCATTCAGGCATTGAACAAAACGGAGCAGATCAAGCAGGAGGCCAACCAACGGGTGATCACTGCCACTGCCGAAGCCCAATCGATGAAGATTCGTGCGGACGCTTTGACTCAGAATCCGAAGTTGGTGGCATGGGAGGCCGTGCAAAAATGGAACGGTGTGCTGCCCGTTTACATGCTATCGGGAGCGATGCCCTTTCTGGATGTTACAAACACTAAGTGAGAAACTGCCTTCGTTCGGCGCCAGCGTCGTCGCGCCTCGCTCACCGCAGTCGTTAGAGACAACAATCCAGCCCGCAAGCTCATCCGGTGAGTCACCTTGGGGAAGGGCAAATCGCTGCGCGCCATGACTCCTACGGGAACGGTTCGGCAATAAACAGCTTTGGGGGATGTATGAACGCTTCGTTGCGCATTCCGCGCCATGCGAGAGGTTTTGCAGCGTGCCTTCTGCTGCTCAGCGGCGGGCACATCGGCGCCGCGGCCGACCCGCCGCCGGGCGCTGAAACCGGCGCCTCGGCGAGTCCTTCCCCGAGCGCTGCACAGAGCCCCACTCCCCAGGGAAGTTTTCTTTCGGCCCTGAAGCAAGGCTTCAGCGAGGACTTCGATCAAGAAGTGGTGCGTGGACATTTCGACGTGGGTACACCGCGGAACACGCAGCGTTACTATTGTTTAGTCAACATCAAGACGGGCAAAAGCGAGGTGAATGGTGTGGCAGGCCAGCTGGTGTCGCGAGCTGACAAGATGACTGGCATCAAAGGAGCTGCCGTCTCTCCGCTCAGCTGTGCCGACGCAGAGCAGAAAGGAATTCTGATCACCAGCGGATACGTTCTGAGCGGTAGCGTCAGCAGCAAGATTACTCCGGCCTCGCCCGTGCAAAAACCCTCGGGAGCCGCCGCTGCCGCGCCGCCGCCCTCCGCAATCGGCCCAGGCGCTGCGGAGCGCAAGCCTACGGCCGCATCGGCGGTCGACAAAGTCCAGGTGACCGACGCGGTCAGCTCAATGTTCGCCGCTGCAACCGCTGATGACCTTGCCAAGTTCCGCAGCATCGCTGCCCCGGACTTTTACGCCTTCGATGGCGGCAAGCGTTTTACCGGCGATGCCCTGATGGAACTCATCAAGACCCTGCACGCCTCCGGTAAGGTTTACGTGTGGAATGTCACTGAACCCGAGGTCCACATCTATCGTGACATCGCCTGGATCACCTATGTCAATCAAGGCTCAATACAGGACGCGTCCGGCATAAAGAGTATGACCTGGCTCGAATCAGCCGTTCTTCGGAAGGAAAACGGGCTCTGGCACGTTCTCTTCCTGCATAGCACCCGTGCGCCATGAATCGGCGGTCGCAGAGCCAGGAAAGGGCCCGGACCTCGCCCAAGCTTGCATCCGGCGTGGCCGCCGGCGCGGCCCGTTTCCGATGTCCTGGTACTAGAATGAAGCCGCCTGGTATCTGCCGCCGGAGAAATCGCGATGGGTCACTTTGACTTGCAGCCTCCGACTGAGGCGCAACGTGCGCAGATCACCGCCGGCCTTGACGCGGACGAGCGACGCGTGCTGCTCGAGCACGGCACGGAAACTGCCTTCTGTGGCGTGTTTCTGGACAATCACAAGGTCGGCATCTATACCTGCCGCTTTTGCGGCTTGCCGCTCTTCAGATCGAACGCGAAGTTCGATTCGGGGACGGGTTGGCCGAGTTTCTTCAAGCCCTATGACGAATCCCATATCCGGCGTGTTCGTGATATGAGCTATGGAATGATCCGTGTCGAGGAAGTCTGCGCGCGCTGCGGGAGCCATCTGGGTCACGTGTTTTCCGATGGGCCGCCGCCGACCGGCGAACGCCACTGCTTGAACTCGGTGTCACTGTCCTTCACGGAGCAGGGACACGCACTGCCGGACATATTGAAGCGCGGCGCGCCTGAGGGCCTGGTCGATAGCGATTAGAGCGCAACGGTCAGGAGTGGCAAATGGCCCAAACGGTTGCTGAGGTCTTGGTCGGCGTGCTTGAACAGATAGGGGTCAAGCACATATTCGGACTGATTGGTGACTCGCTAAATCCCCTCGCGGATGCGGTTCGCCGCAGTGAAATCGAATGGATCGGCGTGCGTCACGAGGAAGGGGCGGCGCTGGCCGCCGCCGGCCAGGCCAAGCTCACCGGTCGCCTCGGGGTGTGCGCCGGCACCACGGGTCCCGGGAGCACTCATCTGGTCGCCGGTCTTTACGAGGCCAGCCGCGACCATGCCCCCGTGCTGGCTCTCTCTGGTGACATGCCGCGCAAGTTCCAGGGAATCGACTACATCCAGACCACCAGACCGGATCTTCTGTTCCGCGACGTCGCTCTCTACACCCAGACCGTAAATTCACCCGAGCAGGCGCCGGGCGTCATACACCAGGCGATTGCGGCGGCCTACGCCGGGCGGGGCGTCGCCCATCTGACGCTGCCCCAGGATGTGATCGCGGCCAAGGCGGAAGGTGCCGTGACGAGCGTGGCAACACTCAGGCCCCGCCAGGAGTTTGCCGCGAGCGCCGAGGAGGTCGCGGAAATCGCTCACCGGGTCGATAAGGCAAGCAGCGTGCTCATCATGTGCGGGGGCGGCTGCCACGGCGCCGCCGATGTACTGCGTGCGCTCTCCGACCGGCTCAAGGCTCCGCTGATCCATTCGGTCAAGGGCAAGGACATCATGCCCTACGATGATCCGCGATGGATGGGCGGCATCGGCATGATCGGCACCAAGGCCGTGTACCACGCCGTCATGCACTGCGATCTGCTCTTGATGGTCGGCACGGACTATCCGTACTCGAACTTCCTGCCGCGCGCGGGGACCGTGGTGCAGATCGACGAACGGCCGGAGGTGCTCGGGCGGCGCGCGCCGACGGTGCTCGGCGTCGCGGGCTCCGCATGCCCGACACTGAAGCTGCTGCTCGACCAGGTCGCGTCCAAGAAGGACACGCGCTTCTGGGACAGAGTCACCGAAGAGCGTCGTAAATGGGACGACATGCTGGACAAGCAGGCGGATCTCGCCCGAAGCGAGGACCACATCCATCCGCAGGCGCTCGCCCGGGCCGTCAGCGATCTGGCCGGGCCCGAGGCAGTATTCACCCTCGACACGGGGCTGAACACGTTGTGGTCGGCCAACTGGATCCGGCAACGCGGATCGCAGCGGATCATCGGTTCTTTCAACAACGCCGCCGTGGGAACGGCGCTGGGTCAGGCCAACGGGGTGCAGGCGCTGGATCGCTCACGCCAGGTGATTGCGCTGTGTGGCGACGGTGGCTTCAACATGCTGATGTGCGAATTTCTGACCGCCGTGCACCACGAGTTGCCGGTCAAGGTGGTGATCTTCAACAATTCCGGTTTCGGGTTGATTACGCTCGAGGCGCAGAGCGTGGGCCTGGCTCCATATCGAGCAGGCATCGAATTTCCCAACCCTGACTTTGCAGCCCTGGCGCGTGCCTGCGGCGGTCACGGCTTTACCGCTCGAAAGCCGAGTGAGCTGAAAGCCGCGGTCAATGAGGCCTTCGCGATCGATGGCCCCGCGATCGTCGATGCCGTGGTCGTTGCCAGCGAACTGCCGAACTTGCCGCATCTCGAGCTGGAGATGGTCGGCAACGTCGCTCTGGCCAAGGTGAAGGAAGCGCTTCTCGCCCTCACCGGCGGCTGAGGACGCCGCGGTCATCGCGCTCGTTACCACGCGACGACTCAGCGCCGGTTCGCTTGCTTCTCCCGCTTAGCCGCGCGTTTCTCGGCCGGCGTCTTCGCTGGCTTCTTCTTACTCTCTTTCCTTCGGTCCAGGCCCTTACTCATGGCGGGTCCTTCGATGCCCAGTCGTGGTGACACTGACAGGCTTGCAGATTACAGCATGTCGCGGGCCGTTGCCGCGCGCATGCCGCCTGCCGGTCCGCCCGTGGATTTCCCCTCACATCGCAATGCACGTACACGTTGCCGGAGATCCCGGCGGCCATTGCTGCCCAGGTACGTCGGTAGATGGAATTGCATGCAGCGCTGACACGGCATGAAGTCTGAACGGCAGCTGACCGGGAAGGTTTTCGCTGTCGGAATCCACTCACGACTCGGGTAGCCGCAGGGCTGATACGCACGACCACCGCGTGACGCCATACGCCGACGTATTCGCGTAACGCTCTGATCGGCAACCGGATTCGTGCTCTGCAGCCGTCGGGAACTTTGCGCCGCTCTTCCCTTGTCGAACGAACAGATGTCGAACGAACATAGGCCCAGGGACACGGGAGATCCTCATGTACGAGCTGAACTGTGTGAAGGGAAGGGGTCTGCCCCGGTTCGCGATGGTGCTCGCGGCCGCGGCGCTCATCAGCGGCTGTGCGTCCGATCGCCACAAGGATGTTGCGCACGGACCGTTCACGGCCTCCGCGCCCTTCAGCAAGACGATCAGCGGGTCAGGCGACAGCGTGTGCTGGAGCGTGAAGCGCGCGCTGCTCAGTCAGGGCTACATGCTCGAGCGATCGGGCGAGCCCGGCGTGCTGACCGGCACGCGCGACTCCCAGCCGAACGACAAGCTGAACGTCACGCTGCATCTTCAGACGACCTGTGCCGACAACCGCGACGGGACGAGCATCGTGTTTGTCACCGCCGAGCGAGAGGTGAGCCAGTTGCAGAAAATGAAGCAGTCGACCAGCGCTGGCATCGGGCCGGCGACCATTACCATGCCGTCGGGCTCCGCCAAGGTACTCGGCGTCGTAAGACGCGAGACCGTCCTGGATCCCGACTTCTACAACAGCTTCTTCTCCCTCGTCGAGCAGTACGTCGTGCAGGATGAGCAATCGCACCCGGAAAGACACGCGGAACTTCGCAAGCAGAGTAATCAGAGCAATCAGAGTGACCCGGGACGCGACCAGGTCGACCCACAGAACCAGGGCGACCAGGGGCGCTGATCACGGATTTTCATGGGCCACATAGGAGGTGCTATGAATCGCAAGACATTAATCGCAATTTCCGTAGGGTCGATTCTCGGCGCGACGCTGCCGGGCGCGTACGCCGATACCAACCCGCCCGGCGCCACGATGAATCAGAGCAATCCGCAGCCGGTACCGGCGAGCAGCAGCCAGGCAGGTGCCGCGGCCGGCGCCAACGTGCAGGCGACGACGCCCCCGCCATCGGCGTCGCAAACCTCCTCGCCCCCAGGGAACGCCAACGGCGCGACCTACCAGGGCGAGAACGCCAATGGTCAGCGCGACGACCAGGACCGTCACGATCGTGACAAGCGCAAGCATGATGATCACGATCGTCGCGACAATGAGGGGCATATGTCCCCCGGCCAGCCGCCTGACAGGAGCGCGGCGCAGAAAGGGGCTGCGCAGTCCGGGCAGAACCCGGCTACAGCTTTGCAGCGCAACATCGTGCAGGACCAGGCCAATATCAACACGGACCGCAAGGATATCCGCCAGGACCGGGCGACCATTCGCACCGACCAGCGTGACCTGCGGCACGACTACGCGCAGCAACGCGATGGTGTGAATGACCAGAGTCAGATCAACCAGCTGAAGGGCAACATTCAGACCGAACGTCAGGACATCGGGAAGGACCGTGCCAACATTCGCGCCGACGCGCAGAACATGCGCCAGGACGAGGGTCAGATACGACAAGACATGAGGGCCGACGAGCGCAGTATCGCGAGCGAGCAGGCCAATGTCCGCACGGATCGCAAGGACATCGCGCAGGACCGGGCGACCATTCGCACCGACCAGCGTGACCTGCGGCACGACTACGCGCAGCAACGCGATGGTGTGAATGACCAGAGTCAGATCAACCAGCTCAAGGGCAACATTCAGACCGAACGTCAGGACATCGGGAAGGACCGTGCCAACATTCGCGCCGACGAGGGCGAGATCCGCACGGATCGTCAGGACGTCCGCGCGGACCGTCGCGACCTGCGCGAGGATCGGCGTGACTTGGGCAACGCCGGCTATGGCGCGAAAGGCTATCCCAATCAGGGCGGCACCATGACTGCCTCGAGCGGCGCGACCGCACAGGCGGGCGGGTCTGCGACACAGACCGGCGCGGCCACTTCGCAGAGCGCAGGCTCGAGCGCGCAAACGAGCGGCTCGCAGACTCAACCGAGCCAACCGCGCTCAGGCACTGGCCCATCGGCGTCCGGTTCCATGGCGCGCAACGGCCAGGGTGGTTCTGCCGGCGGGAACAACGTCGCCAGTCTCCGGCGTGATATCGCGCACGACCAGGCCGATATCCGGACGGACCGCCGTGACATCGCGCAGGATCGGGCGGACATTCGCGCCGACCGGCGCGATCTTCGCAGCGACTATGCCGCGGAGCGCGACGGCGCCCATGATCAGGCCGACATCGCGCGTGACAAGGCCGACATCCGGTCGGATCGCCGCGACATCGCGCGCGACCGGGCTGACGTCCGCACCGATCAACGCGACATCCGTAAGGACCGGCAGGACCTGCGAGCCGATCAGGGTGACACGCGTCAGGCTCGCAATACCTACCGCGCCGACCAGGACGACAAGGGCGGCAACTGGCAGGACCAGCGTTTCGCAAGGAACGCGGGTGAGCCCGCGGCCGGCCAGCGCGCGAACGCCAAGGTGGGGATAACATCGAGCACCCTGGCGAGTAATGCAGCGGAGAACAACAAGAAGACGCAGACCGACCAGAACGTGAAGAAACCGTGGTATCACTTGTGGTGGTGATGCCGGCCTCGAGCGCAGAGCTGCTGCGCTCTCCGGGCGGACTGCACGGAACCTGCACGGTTCCGTGCAGGCCCGGCGCTAACGCGCAGGTGCGACGCAGTCGATCGGCCTGGCGAGCAGCGTAGCCGTGAACCCGCAGGCGGCGGCCAGGGACAACCACAGTCCCGGAACCGCGCGGTTGTGGGTCATGTGGATGAGCGCGGTACAGATCGCGGGCGTAAAGCCGCCGAAGACTGCGGTCGCCAGGCTGTAGGCGAGGGCGAAGCCGCTGGTGCGCACCTGCCGTGGCATGATCTCGGTCAACAGCACCACCATGGCGCCGTTGTAGCTCCCGTACAGGAAGGACAGCCACAGCTCCGAGGCCAGTAAGCGGGCAAAGGAGGGCGCGGCGACGAGCCAGTTCATCAGCGGATAGGCGCTGATCAGCATCAGCAGGCTGCAGGCGAGCAGCGGAGCGCGCCGTCCGATGCGGTCGGAAAGCGCACCCATCACCGGGAGCCAGAATAGATTCGAGGCACCGACACACAGCGTCACTAACAGAGTGTCCACGGGCGCCAGATGCAGCACCGCGCTGCCGAAGGTCGGTGTATAGGCGGTGATCATGTAGAACGACACCGTCGTCATGGTCACCAGCAGCGTACCGATGAGCACGATCTGCCAGTTGGCGCCGAGCGAGCGCAGGATCTCGGCGCTCCCGGGATGGTGGCGGCGGGTGCTGAACTCAGCGGTCTCCTGCAGCGAGCGCCTGAGGACGAAGAGCAGCGGAACGATCGCGCAGCCGAGCAGCAGCGGAACGCGCCAGCCCCAGAGCCGCATCTCCTCGGGCGACAGGCGCGAGCTCAACACAACGCCGAGCAGCGCGGCGAACATGACCGCCACCTGCTGGCTGGCCGATTGCCAGCTGACATAAAAGCCCTTGTGGCCCGCCGGTGCGATCTCCGCGAGATAAACCGACACGCCGCCGAGCTCCATGCCCGCGGAGAACCCTTGCAGCAGACGCCCGATCAGCACCAGCAGCGGCGCGAGCAGCCCGATGCTCGCGTAGCCGGGCACGCAGGCGATGGAGAGGATGCCGAGGGACATCAGGCCGAGCGTCACAAGGAGCCCCGCGCGGCGGCCATGCTGGTCGGCGTACGCTCCGAGCACGATCGCCCCCAGCGGACGCATCAGAAAGCCAGCGCCGAAGGTCATCAGCGACAACATCAGCGACGCGAATGGCGTGCCGCCCGGAAAGAACGCCTCCCCGATCGCCAGCGCGTAATAACCGAAGACCATGAAGTCGTACATCTCGAGGAAATTACCGCTCGAGACGCGAACCACCGACCAGGCTCTTGATCTGCGATCAGGGGTCATGATTGAAGCGGGCCCCCTGTTGCGGGCGCCGGACACCCGTGCGGCCCACCGTCAGCGGCCTGCCATCATAAGGCGCATCGCCCGGCGCGCACATATCCGGCGGCGCCCGTCCCGGCGGGCTTGACGCGCACGACAACAACCGACAACGTGCACGGCGCGTTCTGCAGCGCCCGGCACGGAGGTGCCCTGAGGTGGAGAAGATCCTGAAGTCGTTGTGCGTGGCCGCGGCGCTGATCCTCGGCGCAGCGCCCCCGCTGCACGCTGCCGTGGTGGTCTCCTCCAAACTCTCGAGCGAATCGGCGATGCTCGGGCAGATGATCCGTCTGATGCTGAACGCGCACGGCATCGAGACCATCGACCGCACGCGCATCGGCGCAACGTCCGTCGTGCGCAAGGCGCTGCTCACCGGGGAGATCGACCTGTATGTCGAGTACACCGGTAACGCCGGGTTGTTCTTCAACGACGCCGCGGACCCCGCCTGGAAGGACCTCGCCCGCGGCTATGCGCTCGGCTCGCGGCTCGATTATGCCGCCAACCGCATCGTCTGGCTCACGCCGGCTCCGGCGAGCAACGCCTGGGCGCTCGCCGTGCGCCAGGACGTGGCGCTCGCCAACCACCTGAAGACCATGAGCGACTTCGGCCGCTGGGTAGCGGGAGGCGGCAAGGTGGTGCTCGCCTGCTCGGCGGAGTTCGCCAATGCCGGAACGCTGCGCTCGCTCGAGAAGACCTACGGGTTCATGCTGCGCCCGGACCAGCTGATCGTGCTGGCGGGCGGGGAGACCTCGGCGACCATCGGCGCGGCCGCGGCCGGCACCAACGGCACCAATACCGCCATGGTGTACGGTACCGATGGTGGCATCGCGGCGGCGAATCTGCAGATCCTCGACGACGACCGCCACGATCAGCCGGTGTATGCGCCGGTGCCGATCATTCGCGAGGCGGTCCTGAAGGCCAATACGCAGATCGCCGCCATCGTCAAACCATTGATGGAGAGCATCGATCGCGCGACGCTGCAGCAGCTGAACGCGCGGGTGCAGATCAACGGCGAATCGGACGAAGCGGTCGCCGCGGACTATCTGAAGGCGCGGGGCTTTCTGAAGTAGGCACAGGCTGAGGGGACAACGGATGGCGCTCACACTCGCGCGCACGCTGCCGCGGGCGTACCGGATCGACCCGCTCGGCGCGCTGCTCGCGGCAGCCGGCGCGGTGGCGCTGCTGTGCCTGCCGTTCGTGCTCTTCAAGGCGAACCGCATCGTGCCGGGCGATCCGCGCTCGCTCTCGGAAGTTTTGCCCGCCTGGAGCGCCTTGGCCTGCGAGGCGGCGCTGCTGCTCGCCGCGCTCGCAGCTCTCGGAGTGGCCAACGCCCGTGTGCGCCTCGCCGCGGCACTGCTCGGCGTCGTAGCGCTCGCACTCGCGGTGGCCGCAGCCGGCAACGCACTCACCCCCCCGGGCAACAAGGTGGTGCGGATCGCGCCGGGGGCGGCTTTCTGGGTGCTGATCGTGGTGCTGGGCCTGATGGCGACGGATGCGATTACACGGCTGCGCCCGGGACCGGGCCGGCGGGTGTTGTTTCTGGCCGTCTCGCTCGGCATTGCCGTGCTGGCTCTCGCCCACGGCACCTTCGACCATCTCTCGGTGATGCGCGAGTACGCGGTGAATGCTGCGCGCTTTGCGCAGGAAGCGCGCCGGCATGTGTGGCTCGCGCTCGGATCGCTCGCTGCCGCCGTCATCGTTGCGCTGCCGCTCGGGATCCTCTGCCACCGCTTCCCGCGGCTGCGCCCGGGAGTGCTGGGGGCGCTGAATGTGATTCAGACGATTCCGGCGATCGCACTCTTTGGCATCCTGATGGCCCCTCTCGGTGCGCTGGCGGCGGCAGTACCGTGGGTGGGCGAGCTCGGCATCCGCGGCATCGGGGCAGCTCCCGCGGCGGTGGCGCTGTTTCTGTATTCGCTGCTGCCGATCGTCGCCAACACCGTGGCGGGGCTGAAGCGCGTCTCGCGTGCCGCCGTCGAAGCCGCCCACGGCATGGGAATGACCAGCTGGCAGGTGCTCTGCGGCGTCGAGCTGATTCTCGCCTTGCCGGTCATCCTCACGGGCGTCCGCGTGGTGCTGGTGCAGAACATCGGCATGGTCACGGTCGCCGCTTTGATCGGTGGCGGCGGACTGGGTACGTTCGTGTTTCAAGGCATCGGGCAGACGGCGATCGATCTGGTGCTGCTCGGGGCGATACCGATCGTGGTGCTGGCCTTCTCCGCGGCTGTGCTGCTCGATGCGCTGGTGGAAGTCATGGATCGGGCGAAGACATGATCACGGTCGAGAAGCTCACCAAGTGCTACGGCACGACGACGGTCGTCGATAGTGTCTCAATGGCGATTCGTCGCAACTCGATCACCGCGATCGTCGGCACCTCGGGCTCGGGCAAATCGACGCTGCTGCGCATGATCAATCGACTCGTCGAGCCCACGGGCGGGCGAGTGCTGATCGACGGCACCGACACGCGCAGCGAGCCCGCGCACCTGCTGCGGCGGCGAATCGGCTACGTGATCCAGGGTCATGGCCTGTTCCCGCACCGTACGGTGGCGGAGAACATCGCCACCGTCCCGCGCCTGCTCGGCTGGGAAGCATTGCGCATCCGCGCCCGGGTCGAGGAGTTGCTGCGGGTGTTTCAGCTCGATCCGGCGGTCTACGCGGACTCCTTTCCGCATCAGCTCTCGGGAGGCCAGCAACAGCGCGTCGGTGTGGCGCGGGCGCTCGCGGCCGAGCCGGCGGTGCTGCTGATGGATGAGCCCTTCGGTGCGCTCGATCCCATCATCCGCGCCAAGGCACAGGAGGATCTGCTGGACATTCAGCGCCGCTTCGGCACGACCATCGTGGTGGTGACCCACGACATGGACGAGGCGTTTCACCTCGGTGACCAGGTGGCGGTGATGAGCTCCGGGAAGCTCCTGCAATACGATCGTCCGGCGGTGCTGCTCACCCACCCGGCGGATCCGTTCGTGTCGCGCATGACGGGCATTGCGGATCGGGCGATGAAGCTGCTCTCACTGACTACGGCGGGCGAGGCGGCGCTGCCCGGTGTTGTCGAGGGGCCGAAGGTCGCAGCCTCCGCGTCGCTGCGCGAGGTGCTCTCGGAGCTGCTCTGGTCGGGCGCGCACTGCGTCGCCGTCATGGGCGAGGACGGCACGCCGTGCGGCCACCTCACCGTCGACGCCGTACTCGCGCGCGGGCGGCCGTAGCCGTGTCTGCGGCGACGTGGCTGCGTTTTGCTGCGCTGCTGGCGCTGGTGGCGTTTCTCGTGTCGCCACAGAGCTTCGCACCGCTGTTCGCGCCGCTTACCCAGTACGGTGCTCCGCCGATCTACGATCAGGGCAACCTGGGGCTGCTGGCGCTCGCGCAGCTGGGCACGGTGTGTCTGGCGGCCGCTGCCAGCACGATCGTGGCGGTGGGACTTGGGATCCTGGTGACACGCCCGAGCGGGGCGCAGTTCCTGCCGCTGTCGCGCACGCTGGTCAACATCGGCCAGACCTTCCCGCCGGTGGCGGTGCTTGCGGTCACCGTGCCGCTGGTCGGATTCGGCGAGAAGCCGACCCTGATCGCGCTGTTCGCTTACGGGCTGCTGCCGATCTTCGAGAACACGATCACGGGACTGAAAAGCTGCCCGCCGCAGGTGCTCGAGGCGGCGGCCGGCATGGGCATGAGCGCGCGCCAGCGCCTGCGCGCCGTAGAGCTGCCCCTGGCGATGCCGCTCATTCTGGAGGGCATCCGCCTGTCGCTGGTCATCAACGTCGGCACCGCGACAATCGGCTCCACGGTCGCCGCCAAGGGACTCGGAGAGGTAATCATCGCGGGGCTGTTGTCGAATAACACCGCGTTCATCCTGCAGGGCGGGCTGGTGACGGGACTCATGGCGATCCTGCTTTATGACGCGCTGGCGGCGCTCGAGCGGCGGCTCTGCCTCACGGTGCGGCTCGACTGAGACCGGTTTCGCGAAAGCGCCAGCCTCACCGGCGCCGCCGGCTGACTTTCGCTAGAATGGGTCTCGCGATGTTGTCCGAAGCCACTACCTCCGATCGGGACGCTGCGGGTGTCACCGTAACGCGCAGCCGCACGCGGGTCTCGGTGGAGTTCCCGACGCTGCTGCTGATCCTGGCTGACTATGGCGGCTGGCTCGCGATCACCCTGGCCTACACTCGCTGGCCACTGTTCATCGTCGCTCCGATCGCGGCGATGCTGGTGACGCTGCACAGCTCGCTGCAGCACGAGATCGTGCACGGGCACCCGACCCGCTGGCCAGGCGTCAATCGGCTGTTCGCCATGGTGCCGCTGTCATTGTGGCTGCCGTATGAGCGCTACCACCACACTCACCGGGTGCATCACATCGACCGGCGCCTCACCGACCCACTGGACGATCCCGAGTCCTACTACTGGCGGCCGGAAGACTGGGCGCGGCTCGGGCCCGTGAGCCGTCTCTTTCATGAGATCCAGCAGACGCTCGCGGGCCGGATTATGATCGGCTCCTTCTGGCGCATCGGGATGTTCCTGCGCGACGAAGTACTTGCGCTGCTGGGCAACGAAGAGCGCGTCCTGGTGCGCAACGAGCAGGACGTGCGCCGCGTCTGGCTCGAGCACCTCCTTTGGTGCGTGCCGGTGATCGTCTGGCTGAAAGTGGTATGCGACATGCCACTGTGGGTTTACTTCGTCACGGTCGTGGTCCCGGCGAACGGCATTCTTCTGATCCGCGCCTTTGCCGAGCATCTTGCCCGGCCAGGTGTGCGCGAGCGCGTCGCGCTGGTCGAGGGATCGTGGCTCCTGGGCCCGCTGTTCCTGTTCAACAATCTGCACTCGCTGCATCATGAAGCGCCGAAGATCCCCTGGTACCAGTACAACGCGCACTACCGCGTGCATCGCGATCGCCTGATCGCCGAGAACGGCGGCCTGGTCTATTCGACGTATTTCGATGTGGCGCGCCGCTTCATGTTTCGCCGCTACGACGTGCTGCCGCATCCCACGGGTCGCGTGCCGCCAGCGCCGGAGCGCGAGCTGCCGCGCGCTGCCTGAACGCGTCAGGCCGGCCGCTCGAAGCCGGCCGCCCTGGCCTCCCGGTCCCATTCCAGGAGCGGAGCGAAGGCGTCCTCACTTGTTGCCGCAAAGCCATCGAGTAGCAGCAGATCGGCCAGCGGCGGAAACCACTCTCTGCCGGCGACCGCCACGAAAGCGACGCGCAGCCGCGCGAGCATCTCCGCCGGAGCGCCGGCCGCGGCGACGAAGGCGGGCATCGGAGCCAGCGCGGTCGAGGCCAGCACGCGCACGCCCGCGGTGAGCTCAGGGGCGTGGCGGGCGATCAGCAAGTGCCAGTAGGCATCGAGCGGCCCGATGTCGAGCTTTCCGGAGCGCACGGCGTCGAGAACGTTACGGGCAGTCACGAGGTTGCCGATCATCTGCGCATACAGGGCCGGCCGCTGTGGCGTGCGGTACGCCAGCAGGTGATGGCGGAAGGCGTTGAACCCGGAGTGCGAGTGCTCGACGGTCCATCCCGCCCGCCCGCCGAAGGTATCCTCGAGCCTCTCGTAGGGCGCGTCCTCGCGCACGATGAGGTCGGTGCGGTACAGCGGCCGGCCGGCGGCCCAGGGGGCGCGCGGGATCGGGGCGGCGATCGGCGAGACCTTCGCGAGCTGTAGCGCGATCGGATAACCGCACATGAACACGGCGCCGAGATCCGCGCGTGCCCAGAGGCTCTCGAGCGGCTGCGGGGCGGGGTAGGGGAAGTAGCTGAGCCCGACATCCGCCTCGCGAGTCACGTGCCCGAGGAGCGCGCGCCAGGCCGCCTCGACCGCCGGAGTTACGGCGTACATGCGCGCGTTCATGATCCGCTCGCTCACGCGTGCGAGGCCCTGCGGCAGCAGGCTGCAGCCTGCGGCGGCGGCTTGCTAAGTCGCCGCATCGAGTTCATGCGTGCGGCGCGCCACGTAAGCGGCGATGGCTTCCCTCACGGCCGGGTCGAGCGGCGGCGGCACGTACCCGGCGAGCAGCTTCTTCCAGATGCCTGTGGCGCGCTCGGTCGCATTGCGCGCACCGGCCTGCGTCCAGCTCTCGAAGCTCGACCAGTCGGAGAGCAGCGGGCGGTAGAACGCGGACTCGTAGCGGGCCAGCGTGTGCGCGGAACCGAAGAAGTGCCCGCCGGCGGCGATGTCCTTGATGGCCGTGACCGCGAGGTCATCGTCATTGAAGCTGACGGGCTTGAGAATCTCGGCCCAGTTCAGCAGCAGCTCAGCGTCGACGATGATCTTCTCGAACGAGGCCGACAGGCCCCCCTCCAGCCAGCCGGCGGCGTGGTTGATCAGGTGGCTGTGGCTCAAGATCGCCGCCTGCAGCGAGAAGGCGGTCTCGTAAGTGGATTGCGCGTCCACCATCGGTGAGGCATTCACCGCGCTGCTGCGCACCGGCAGCCTCAGGCGCCGGCCGAGTTGCGCGCCGGCAAGCACCGCATGCACATATTCCGGTGTGCCGAAGGCCGGCGAGCCGGTGCGCATGTCGACATTGGACGTAAAGCCACCCATGACACAGGGCGCCCCGGGGCGCACCATCTGGCACAGCGCGACGATACTCAGAGCCTCCGCGGTCTGCTGCACGAGCGCGCCGGCAAGCGTCACCGGCGCCATGGCGCCCATCAGCGTGAAGGGCGTGATGACCACGCATTGCCCGTGACGCGCCATGATCATGATGTTGTCGAGGATCTCCTCGTCCACGCGGCGCGGCGAATTGACGTTGGTCACCGTCATGAGGGTGGGACGCGAAGCGAGATCCTCGATCGTGCAGCCGTGCTCGATGGCCGACATGGCGATCGCATCCTGCGCCTGCACGCCGCCGATGCCGCGCGCCGCCCAGACGGTATCCGCGCACTCGATGTGTGCCTGGTAGGTGAGCAGGTGGCGGATCGTCACCGCTATGTCCACCGGCTCGACCACGATGCCGCCCTGCCAGTGCAGTACGCCGAGCGCATGGGTGAGCTTGAGGATGTTGCGGAAACCCTCGAGGTCGCCATAGCGGCGCCCGCCCTCGAGATCGCGGATGTTGGGAGCGCCGGTGACGGGACCGAAATTCACCACATTGCCCCCGACATGCAGGTGCCGCTCGGGGTTGCGGGCGTGAAGGACGAAGCGCTCGGGAGCGTGCGCGAGGTGCGCCTCGATGATGTCGCGCCCGAGGCGAACCATCTGCGAATCCTCGTCCACCAGCGCACCGGCGCGCCGATAGACCTCGCGCGCCGCGGTACTGCGGATCTCGAGCCCCGCCTCCTCGAGGATGCGAAACGCCGCGAGCAGGATACGCTCGACCTGCTCGGAGCTCAGCACCTCCAGTGGCGGCCAGCGGTTCTCGAGCCGTGGCAGCGGGGCGAGGGTGGGCCCGGTGGAACGGTGCGCGCGGCCGCGTTCGCGTCGGCGGGAGCTCGCGGGAGCTTCACTCATGCTCAATGCTGCGCCGGCTTGGCGGATTCCCCGCTGCCGCCGGGGGCGGGAGGCGTCTGCGGGGGCGCGCCGGGCGCGCCGGTGCCCTCCGCGGGCATCTCAGCGGGACGCGGACCTGGCCACTCGCCCGGGCGCTCGCCGCCGGACCACGGACCGTACATGTGTCCGTGCATCCCGTGCATGCCGAAGGCATGAGCGCGGTGGCCGTGGTGAGCTGCGGCGAAGATCGCGCCGAGTATCACCAGTGCGGCCAGAGTGAACGCCCAGAATCCCAGGTATCGCCCGAAGCTGCGCAGCGATCCTTCCGCGCGCGTGGAGAGGAACAGCACGAAATAGCCGGCGATGGTCAGTGCGGTCGCCGGAATGAGTGCCAGGAAGTAAATCATGACGGAGCCCTCGCGCTGCCGATGCGGGCGATTCTACCGCGCCCGCGGCGGCCGTGACGGACCGCCCGCGGGCGCTGTTGATTTCCGCACCCGCGCGGCTTCGCGCCTGTGCTATGCGCCCGGCTCCGGCCGCAAGTTGCGCCGCAGGGCTCCGATCCACTACTTTCGATCTCCATGAGGATCGAAGCCTGTCGGCGCTCGCTGCGCGGACGCGGTTGAGCGCGAATCGTGGCGGCGCAATTGCCATTTCGTGTCTCGCGCGCGCAGGTGGATGCGTTTCAAGCCGACGGCGCGGTGGTACTGCGGCGAGTGCTGCAGCCGCATGAGGTGCAGCTGCTGATGCGCGGGATCGATGAGAACCTGGCGCATCCGAGCCCGTGCGCGAAGGTGGCGAGCGCCGGTGACGATCCGGGCTTCTTTCTCGAGGACTTCTGCTGCTGGCAGGAAAACGAGCACTACCGGCGGCTGATCTTCGAATCGCAGCTCGGCGAGGTGGGCGGGCGGCTGATGCAGAGCGGCAGCGCACGGTTGTATCACGATCACATGCTCACCAAGGAGCCGGGCACACGGGCGCGCACGCCCTGGCACCAGGACCAGCCGTACTACAACATCGCCGGCCGCCAGAACTGCAGCTTCTGGATTCCCGTCGATCGGGTGAGCCGCGCCTCGACACTCGAGTTCGTCGCCGGATCGCACCTGGGACCGTGGCTCATGCCGCGCTCCTTCATGGAGAAGGAGGCGAAGTGGTTTCCCGAGGGCACTCTTGCGGACCTGCCGGACATCGACGCCGAGCGGCAGCGCTACCGCATTCTTGGCTGGGAGCTCGAGCCCGGCGACGCTGTGTGCTTCCACATGCTCACGCTGCACGGCTCCGCTGGAGTGAGTGCCGGCGAGCGCCGCCGCGTCTTCTCAGTACGCCTGCTCGGGGATGACATCCGTCACGCGCCGCGGCGCTGGAAGACCTCGCCGGATTTCCCCGGATTGGCGCAAGCGCTGCCCGCGGGAGCGCCGCTGGAGCATCCGTTATTTCCGCTGCTCTGGCGGGAAACGGGCTTCACCCTGGATGCGTCGGTGCCCCGCGGGGGCGGGGATCGATAGCTCCTCAACCGTGTTGGCGCGCGTCACGCGCAGCACCTACCGGCTGCGACACGGCGTGCCGGGAACGCGACCCTCACGCGGCGACCGGCGGGCCTGAGCGCGCGGGGCGAGTCGTTACTTCAGCCATTTTCGGACCTCGATTTCCACCTTCCAGGTCCGAAAACGTCCGGGCGCACGGCACGCGGCGCACTAGAGTCCTGGGTCAAGCAAACGGCCAAGAAGGCCGGGGAGAACAACCATGAGATCCAAACACGGACTGACCATTCTCACGCTTGGCACCACGCTCGCGCTCGGAGCGCTGTCAGCCCCGCTGCAGGCGGACCCACCTGCCTACGTGGTGTATGACACGGGGGCGTCGGGCGTCGGGAACGGGATCAACAATCTCGGCTGGCCGAGCGGTGTGCTGATTACCACGACCGGCGCGGCCCACGCAGCGCTCTGGAGCCCGGGCAACGTCATCGATCTCGGCACGCTCGGCGGTACAAACAGTGGCGTGGAATGGCCGATCAAGAACAACCACGGCCTCGTCGTCGGCATCTCTGAGACCGCGACGACCGATCCGCTGGGCGAAACGTTCTCCTGCTCGGCGTTCATTCCCACTAACGGTCACACCTGTCTGCCGTTCCTGTGGCAGAACGGCACGCTCTCGGCGCTGCCGCTCCTCGGGGGTAATAACGGCTTTGCCACCGGTCTCAACAACGCCGGCGCGGCAGTCGGCTGGGCGGAGACCGCCGTGCACGATCCCACTTGCGTGTCGCCGCAGGTACTGCAGTTCCTGGCGGTGCAATGGGGGCCGGCGAGCGGTGAGAAGCGCGTGCTGCCGCCGTACGCTGGGGACTCAACCTCCGCAGCCACCGCCATCAACGACGCCGGCGAGGCGGTCGGCATTTCCGGCGACTGCGACGTGGCGGTTGGTGCCTTCAGCGCCCGGCACTCGCTGTTATGGGTGAACGGGCGGCCGACCAGGCTGCCGACGCTCGGGGGGGCGGGTTGGAACACGCCAATGGCAATCAACAGCTCCGGCGTAGTGGTCGGGTTCTCGGATCTTCCCGGCGACGTCAGCGGCGGGGTGCTCACACCCAACTTTCAGTCCTTCCGGTGGACGCGCGAGCGCGGCATCGTGAACCTCGGCGTGCTGCCGGGCGATGCGCTGAGCGAAGCGACCGGCATCAACGACTTCGGTCAGATCGTCGGCACCTCTTTCGACGCGAGCGGCAGTCCGCGGGTGTTCCTGTGGGAAAACGGCCAGATCTACGACCTGAACACCCTGGTGCAGGCAAACGCCCCGCTGTATCTGCTCTTTAGCGGTGACATCAATGACCGCGGCGAGATCACCGGCCAGGCCTGCGTAGTGGTGGACGGCGCGTGCGGGAGCGTGCTGCACACCTTCGTCGCGATCGTCGCGCCCGAAAACGGTGAGAACCACTGGGGGGACAACGGGCAATCCGCTGCACGTCCGGCCATGTCAGCAGAGCTTCGCGAGCGCCTGTTGCAGCAACGCCGTTTCGGCAACATGAAGCCCGAGCCGGCGCCGGCGCAGTAGCGGCCGGCCTGCGGCAGCACGGGCCGCGCGTTCAGGGCGCGGCCCGCACACGACTTCTGCGAGACGTCTGATTTAAGCCGCGAGCAGGCTCTCGTTTATTGGCGTCAACCCGGCGTGAGGCCTTCCGTTGTTAACGTGCATTGCACTACTGCACGGTTTGCGCGCCGTGATGCATGCTCACATCACCGGAGGTGAACGTCATGAAGAGCTGGCTGATTCCATTGGGCTGTATGGGCATTTTAACCGTGGCGCAGGCGCAGGAGGCGACGCCGCCCGCGCAGGCTGCGCCCAGCGTGCGCCAGGCATGCCAGGCTGATGTCGAGAAATTATGCGCGGGTGTGCGGCCGGGTGGAGGTCGCATCCGCGAATGCATCGCCGCACACAAGGATGAGTTGTCACCGGCCTGCAAGGATGCATTGCAAAGTGCTCGGGCACACCGGGCGGGTGCGAAGGGTGAGGGCCCTGCGGAGCAACCTGCCAAGCCTCAGTGAGCGCGAACCGGTGGCCATAAGAGCGCGGGGCGCCGAACTGCGGCGCCCCGTGCAATCATCAGCTCTGGATCGGTCTACTTGTAATAACCAACGCCGCAGACCAGATCGCTGACCCGGGTCACCAGGCTCACCTTCGGTACCGGCTTTGAATCGCCACCCGGCCTCACAAACACATAGCTGACCTTGGTGATCTGACCTTCGGGTTTCTCTCCGGCGGCGAAGAGCTCCTTGCCGAAAGCCTTTCCATTAGCATCCTTGAGCGTCCTCTGGTCCTGGCCGAGCAGTTGCTTTGCATTTGGGTTGCCCTGGGCAACGATCTTGCCGTCGCTGGCCTGGGAGCAAAATACATAGAGATCGCGATCCAGGAACCCGCCTTCCCGATTGTTGAACATCTCGAGCGCTTTGGTTTTGTCGGCCTTCACAGCCGCTTCCGCCTTCAGTAGCATCGCCTTGGCTTGCGCGGCCGTGCCGTGGTCGGGCTGCTGAGCGAAAACCGCGGGCGAGAGCGTAAGGACGACGGCTGACGCCGCGACTGTCATGAACGCGCGAATCATAGATTTTCTCCTTGTTGGAACGTGCCCCGCCGGGTAGCGTGCGCCCGTCGGCGCAGCAGGACAACTGCTGAGGCAGTCAGCGCACGCCGTGACAAGGCAACGAGGCGCATGCTGTAGAGCAGCAACGTCGCGGACGCGCTAGCATCTGCACATGATCTCAGCGCAGCGACTTCCATCGGCCCGATGGGCCGCCCTGACCGCGGGCCTCTTACTGTTGCCCCTGACTTGCGATGTCAGCGCGGCGGGTCCTGGGGCCAGCGCGGCGGGCCCAAGAGAGTCGCCCGCCCTGTTTGGCGTGGGTGCACAGCCCTGCAAAGCATTCATTGACGTGTCCGGGGAAACTACCGGCCGCGAAATTGCGCTCAGCGGGGCGATGTTCTCGTGGGCACAGGGTTGGTTCTCAGCGCGAAACCTCGTAGGTCACGAGAGCAAGCCGCTGGTGGTTGGGGGCACTCTGTCGGCCGAGGCACTGAAAGCGAAGCTGGTCGAGGAGTGCAAGGCCCATCCGGATGAGGCCATCTTCCTCGCGGTGAACGATCTCTACCAGAGGCTCTCGAAGGCGAGACTCTGAGCCTCTCAAGGGGAGCTCAACCGAGCCCCCGTCTGGCACACGGGCGGCTCGGTCGAACCTTTGGCAATCTCCGTCGGAGAGGCGCCTCAGAACCTCACGCGACCGCCGACCATGACCGTCGTCTGGCTTTCGCTTCCCGTGGTCCCATCTTTGGTCGTGCCGGGAAAGCCGTTGGCAAGTCCATCGGTGACCCGCGAATAGTTCACACCCGCATAGAGGTCGTAGTGCTTGTTGAAGGCGTAGTCCACCACGAAGGACGCCTCATCAAAATCGCCTGAGCAGAGCAGGCCCGCCAGGCTGCAACCAACACCCTGCGTACCGGTCGTCCCCAGGCCGATCGTCCAGCTGTTCTGCGTGGAGTGATAATACGCACCCGTGAAGCTCCAGCCGGTGGCGAGCGCGTATTTCACGCCCACCCATTCAAAGTTATAGACGGCGGGCTCATTGACGTTGATTCCTACATCTATGTTGTAAGCGCCCTGTGCCTCGCCGAACGTATAGTCAAAATGCGATTTTTGTATATGCGAATAACCGGCGTAAACAGTGAGCTTATCGCTCGCAGGCGGTGCGCCGCCGAGCTCAAAGGTGTATTTACCCATGACACTGTATTCCCGATCATCGGAGACGTAGGCCGCCAGTCCCGGCGTGGGAATCGGATTCGGCATGTCGTCGAACGAACTTCTCAGGTTAACGACCCCGTTCTCGTACTGGTAGACGGCGTCAACGGAGAGTCCGGCGTATGAGCCCCCGATATCGGCGCCGAAGGCATGGCCGAAAAGCCCGCCATCCTGCGCGCCGCCGGAATACAAGGCGTTGAGATGGATCGGGCCGTTCACATAGGCATATTTGAACGAATTATCCCAACGGGCGCCCTGCGTGCTGCCGGCGCCGCCGACAAAGCCCGAATAACCGAGAAACGAGAAGGCATAGCCCAGACCTTGTGGATCGTACTGGACGAGCGTCTCGAGCTCCAGCGCGAGTTGGCGGCCGATAGTGAGCGTGCCGAAGTCCTTGTTGCTCATCCCGCCAAAAAGAACGTTGTTGAAGGCCTGACCGCAGCGGCTGCTGTCGGCGTTCGCGGTCTGGCTGCCTTGTGGCTGGCCGCCATTCTGCGCGATGCTCGCGCAAGCATCGGTCAGGTGCCCGGAAAGCGGATTGATCCCGGTCTCGGCCCTCGCAACCAGGGTCCAGTCCTGAGCGATCGGCTCAGCCACCCTTATGCCAATCTTGGATTGCTCGAGCCCGCTTTCAGCGGCAGTCGACACCGACCCGGCGAAATTGCGCGTTGTCGTGAAGGCCTGGTACTCCAGGCCGCCGGGAAGCGTACTGCTGGTCGGCACGCCGTGGTTCTGATAGGCGTAGCCGATATCGACCGTTCCATAGATCGTTACGCCGCCGAGCGACAAGCTATCGGGCAACGGGTCTGCCGCTTGCGCAGATGTGCAGGCCAACATCAGCGCCGCCGCCGCGGTCAAATAAGTACATCTGCTCATCACTTGATCTCCCCTCGATTGAAATTAACTCTCGCGGCTCGTTTCTCCGGATCGCGCGCTGCTTCACGTTGCAGATTTATTGCGGTTTCATTGCGGTGTTGCTGAAAAGCCGGACTGACCGTGAGCCGCCAAGCGTCTGCTCTAAGATACGCCTTTAGTCACAAATACAACAGTTCAGAATGTTCTGCGAGCCGAGCCTATGGGCCGTTTCTTGACTGCCAACACTCTGATGTTGCGGACTCGCAACATTTCGGGTTCCCCGTCCGGGGCTCTAGCGCGGGTGTACGTTGCCCACGAGCGCGAGCACCCGCCGGTCTTTGAGAACACCCTTTCTGTAGAATTGCGTTCGCAACCCATGCCTGGGTGGCGAAATTGGTAGACGCAAGGGACTTAAAAAAAAGTTGAGCACCCGGTTTGGAAACGGCCGGTGTGAATGGGGTCAAAGTCGGTGGAACAGCAGCACGTCAGGGTGGCTGCAATACCGAGCTAAGCCCTGGGATGGGGGAAAGTGTAGAGACTTGACGGTCCCTGCCTAATCTGTGCGTGCCTCGGGAGCATTTACGGGACGGCAAAGGTAAAGTCCAGACCACAAACGCATGCGATTACATACGATGCATGCGGCGGCGAAAGCCGTAGTGGTATGAAAATCCCTTGGGGGAAACCCCATGCCGGTTCGAGTCCGGCCCCAGGCACTTTTCCTGCATCTGATAACGTCGCCGAAGCAGGCCAGAATGCCGAAAAACGCTGAATTTCCCGTCAGATTCTCTCCGCTATCCTCCGCTACCGTCCGTTGACAGCTTACCACAGCTTGGGGTACTTGTAGGGGTATCCGCACTTCGTGGGGGTATCTGGTGCTCACCGAGACGACGATTAGGGCCGCCAAAGCGCGCCTGAAGCCCTACAAGCTGTTCGATGAGCGGGGGCTATTTCTACTCGTTACCCCCCAAGGCGGGCGCCTGTGGCGCCTCAAGTATCGCTACGGTGGCACCGAGAAGCTTCTCGCGCTCGGCGCTTACCCCGACGTGCTGCTGAAGCGCGCGCGAGAGAAGCGCGATGAGGCTCGATCACTGGTGGCGGACGGGACGGACCCGGCCGAGATCCGCAAGGCTGAGAAGGCCGCCAGGGGCAATACGTTCGCCGCGATCGCCGAGGAGTGGCTGCGCCTGCGGTCAGACAAGCTGGCGGCGATCACGCTCGCGAAAGCGCGTGGCTGCTCGGCTTCCTGCTGAGAGACCTCGGCACCAAGCCGATCGCGACCATCACCGCGGCACAGCTTCTCGCTGTACTGCGCAAGATTGAGGCCGCCGGCAACCATGAGACCGCCCATCGCGCAAAGCAGCGATTCGGAGAGGTCGCGCGGTACGCGATCGCGACCGGGCGGGCCGAGCGCGACGTCAGCGCGGACCTGCGCGGTGCCCTGGCGCCGGTCGTTACGACCAGCCACGCCAGCATCACTGACCCCGCGCGCGTCGGGGAGCTCCTGCGCGCGATCGACGGCTATGTCGGGCAGCCGGCCACGGCCGCCGCCCTGAAGCTCGCGCCGCTGGTGTTCGTGCGGCCGGGCGAGCTGCGCGCCGCTGACTGGTCGGAGTTCGATCTCGACAGTGCGGAGTGGCGCATCCCCGCTGCTCGGATGAAGGTGAAGGAGCAGCACCTGGTGCCGCTTGCGGATCAGGCCGTCGCCATCATCGCGGAGCTGCACGCGATCACCGGCCCCAAAGGGCTCCTATTCCCGTCGCTGCGTTCTCCGCTGCGTCCGATTTCAAACAACACACTGAACGCCGCACTGCGGCGGCTCGGATATTCCGGCGAGGAAATGGTGGCGCACGGTTTTCGGTCAATGGCGAGCACGCTACTCAATGAGCAGGGTTTCCCGCCGGACATCATCGAGCTGCAGCTCGCGCACGTCGAGCGCAACAAGGTGCGCGCGGCCTACAACCGCGCTCAGCGGCTCGCCGAGCGCCGCAAGATGATGCAGGCCTGGGCGGACTATCTTGACGGGCTGCGCGCCGGTGGCGCGAAAGTTGTGCCGATCCGCGGAAAGACAGCGTGACCGACGCCTGGCGCTCGAGCGCTGCCTACCCGGATCCCCGGACCACGACGCTCAAGCAATGGGCATGGGAATTTCTGCGGCGCAATTCAGACTATCGAGCCGATTGGGATGATTACATTGGGCGCTGTGGGCGGATACGCGCGACGTACGGCGCGGAGGCTATCGGAGATCGCGAACCCACGGAATTTGCCTCCACGGTGCACGACGATCCCATTGCGACTGTCTATGACCCGCCTAAACAATCCGACGAGAGCGAAAGCGCGTGGCTGGAGCGAGTGAGGAAGGGAAGTCGCGTCTCATTCGGTAGCTGGCTCTGCCAGAAGTGGGGGCTGCTAGGTGCGCCGCCGCAAGACCCTGCAATACAGCATTTCCAATGGTTTTGGTCGTCATCGAAGGGGTGGGTGAGGGACGCTTACGAAGTACGACCACAGCACTGTCGGTGGAGTGAACGGACCCTCCGATATCTCGCGTTCGATCTAACACTCCCGCTCGAGCCGCAGTTTTCGGACGTGAAGCGCTACCTGCTTGAGCAGCAGAGCTTGCTCGTCGCGCGCGGCCTGGTAAAGAAGCGCGCAGCGCACGGCAGAGCACAGTCCGGTAGTGTCTACGTGCGATATCTGCGCGTGCTCGATGCGCTTGAGGATAAAACGAAGTCGGCGGCGATTGGCAAGGCTCTATTCCCGAAAGAAGCTAACTCGCGGTCGCGCGACAGCAAAGTGCGAGCTACGATTACCGAGGCCAAGCGCCTGCGCGATGGTGGCTACCGACTGCTGCCCAATTTCACGGCGCGCCGCCCAACCAAAAAATAGCGCGCGTTCTTGTTTTTTGCTGACGAGCTCGTTCGGCGAGCATAGTCTGTTGGTCGCCTTCCGAAGGCCGCAGACAGCTACCGCTGTCGGCGCACACGATAGAGGGCGACATGGCTCCGAAAAACCGCCGGATTCTCCGGCTCCCGCAAGTGATCTCAAAGACCGGCCTCGGCCGCGACTCCATTTACAGAGGCGACCGCGACGGCTGGTTCCCGGAGCGCATCAAACTGAGCGAGCGCGCATCAGGCTGGTTCGAGGACGAAATCGACGCGTGGCTCGAAAAGCGAGCCGCGGAGCGTAATGCCGCGTCGCCGGCGGTGCCGTCTGTGGTCCCGTCTACTACTGGGGCTGCGTCGAAGCGCACCGCACGAGCAGCTACGCGGCCGGCACCGCTGAAAAAGCAGCAGCGGACAGCGGCCGCCGCCGCGTGAGCGCGCGCATTTCCCATGCGAAAACGCCCGGCCAGCTGCGGCACAGCTGGCTCGGGCGCAGATCTCGTCTCTCTCGTCAGAACACGTCAGCAGGGGATCCCGATGGGCATTTTGAACCCGGAGCCGCAACCGCGGCAACTTGAGTCCGATCCGCACCTGAGCCCGCCCCCGCGAGGGGCGATCACCACCGAGCCGGCCGCGCTGGCCGCGGAGGTGGCCGAGCAGGTCGCGCGATACCGGTGCGCCGCGGCCCAAGGCCCCACGCCTGTCCGCGCGCTGCTACCTGGGATCTTGCACAAGCTCCTGCTGCGCCGCCTCGCGTACCAAGCCGCCGAAGCGGCGCTTCGCAAGCGTGACGAGATGGCCGCATGAACGCCTTGAGGCGTGTTCGGATCATCGAACGCATCCGTAAGATCTTACGGCTAGCGAACGATGCCGGCGCCACCGAAGGCGAGCGCGACAATGATCGCTGTGACGCTGCGCTCTCACTCACCGGCCTCAAGTGTCGAAACACGTTTCTCCCCGCGCCCGTGGTTGTCAGCACGGTATGCGTTCCTTGAAGAATCCCCCCTCTCTTGGGGCGCTGCGCGGGGAGTTTTTACACCATCGACGCAAGTGGCGCCATGACCTGCTTCACCGGGATCATCCGCCAAGGGGAGGCGCGGTGAGCGCGGCGTCCCTGCGGGAGCGGTTCGGACTGAAGCCAACATGAGCGCCTCTGTTCGCCTCGACCGCTTCAGGACACAGCGGAACGTCGTTGACGCGATGCCGCGCCTCGAGCACCGCGTCCGGCGCTGCCGCGTCTGTCGCACCCCACTGCCGGCGAACCACCGCGACCTAGATCGGCGCTGCGGCCCATGCAGTCTGCTCGTCCTACACGCAAACCCTCGACATGAGGGCGGTTGGTGAACGGCGCGCCGACGAATGAGCGTTTCCTTGAGGCGCTGTTTCTAGACGCGCTGCCAGGCGCACACACAACTCGTGTGCTCGTTCCTCGGCGACCCGCACCGCGTGGGCAGGCCGACGTGAGCGCCGGCGTCCGCTTGAGCTCACGCCACCGGCCGCTTGACCTTCGAGCGCGCCTGCTCGCTCACCTGCGACAGATAGTGCTGCGCGCGCAAGTTGATCCAGTTCTCCGGCTCAGTGGCGACGCCGGACCGCGGTGATGACGGCCGCCTCTGCAGCGCACTCGCTCGCCGAGGAATACGGCATTCGCGTCTTCCCGTGCCGGCCGCGCGACGAGGTAGTAAACGGGAAGAACCGAAAGGCCAAGGAGCCGCTCACAGCGCACGGGTTCGAAGACGCGAGCACGAACGCGGACTGTATCGACGCGTGGTTCCACGAGCATCCGGATGCGCTCGTAGGCGTCCCGACGGGCACGGAGAACAAGCTGTTCGTGGTGGATATCGATCCTGACGGGGTCCAGTGGTATCAGGAGAACCAGACGCGGCTCGCGTGCGGCCGCGTGCACAAAACCCGCCGCGGCTACCACCTGGTCTACCGAATGCCGGCGGTCGAGCTCAGGAACACCGCGTCGCAACTCGCGCGGGGTGTCGACACCCGCGGCATTGGCGGTTACATCATCTGGTGGCCGGCGCATGGGCTCGAAGCCACCGGCGGCCTGGAGGATTTGACCGAGCCGCCAGCGTGGTTGATCGAGGCGTTGAAGAAGCCCGCTCCCTCGGCGACAAATACCAACAACGGACGCGCGAAGTACGGCGAGGGCGAGCGACACAAGGCGCTGCTGTCGCGGGCCAGCGGCCTGAGGCACAAGGGCCTGCACGGTGCCGAGCTCGAGGGGGCGCTGCTGGCCTGGAACGCGGAACACTGCGAGCCGCCTCAAGATGAGGCCGACGTGCGTCGCATCGCGCGCGACTACGCGGAGAAGCCCGAGGATGCCGACGTTGCGCAGGCGATTGAGGACGTCCGCGGCCTGAGACTCACGTCCCTCGGTGAACTGGGCGCCATGCCGGCGATCATCAGCACACCGCTCATCAAGGATCTGTTGTATCCCGGCGCGTGGCTGGTCGTCGGGCGGCCGAAAATCGGGAAGTCTTGGCTCATCCTGCAGTTGACGCTCGCCGTCGCCGAGCAAGGAACCTTTCTCGGCTTCAACTGCGAGGCCGCGGGCTCGAGGTGCTGTGCGTTTTCGGCGAAGACAACGACGCGCGCATCCAGTCACGTCTTGCGGCGCTTGGCGTCGCGAGAGCACCCAATAACTGCCACCTCATCAATCAGGAAAAGCTGTCCACTCTCGCGCAGCGCTTCGCCGGCGCCTTCACCTTCGCGCAGTTTCTCGATGTCTGGCTCACCGAGCATCCGAAGGTCCGCCTCGTCGTGATCGACACCGAGACCACGGTGCGCCAGGTGT
>CAWIGQ010000015.1:0-54112 GCA_963835645.1 uncultured Gammaproteobacteria bacterium
TACCTGCGACGCCGACCTCGCCGGCATTGAGAACACGAGTATCCTGCGCATAAAGAAACAAACCGGCTTATCGCCGACGGATAAGAACATATGGGCCTTTCGCTTTCGACCGAGCGCCAGACTCTTTTCCCGCATGCGTCTCGACGGATCACGGACCTGCCCGTCGCTCGCGAGCCTCGGCGCGAGCTGACACCGGGCCAAAAAACAGCGGAGGAGCGCGCACCGCAGGAGCACGGTGAGTTCTGGATCGCGCTCATGCTCATTCTCGTCGGCGTCGGCTGGCCCGCGCTCATTGTCGCCGGCCTGGTTTGGCTCGCGTGGCGGATCATTGCAGGGTAGTACCCTCTCTGGGGTTACGGGACTCCCAGAGCGAACCGCCCGACGTGTCTTCAATGACACGGTCGCAGCTGGGCTGCTCGCGTCCGCGACCCCAAAGGTCCCGTGTCGCTGCGCTTTCCGGTGAACTCTCTCGAGATACTCTTTCCGCGCCTTTATCCTCAGAAGTAACCCGACGCCCATACTCCAACAATTCGGGTCGTCGAACCCCAGCGAATATTCCATACCGTGGATTGATACGCGCCCAGCAGAAGGACCACGTTACGATCGCGGCGGTCCACTGAAGATATAGCCGGCGGCTGCACGGCCGCGACAGCTTGGCGCGGAGCCGGCGTCGCGACGCGGGGCGCCGGCGCTGGCGGTTGACTCCTGAAGTTCCTGCGCATGGACTCGCACTGTGCGAGCGCCACCACGAGAAGCGCGAGGATAGTCACGGTCCAAATGATCCGGTCGCCCCGATCGAACTCCAAGGCGGCCGAAGGCACCGGCGCTGCCCCGCTCGCAGAATCATTAGGCCGCGATTGACCGACCTGCAAGTGGGCAGCCGCCGACGAGTCGGGCTTTGGTCCAGGACGCGTCGGGCCGCTGGTCGTCGGCGATAAACGCTCATTGTCGGGGCGCTTGGGTGGGAGCGGTGCCGCGGGTGGCATCGGGGCCAGCCATCCCACCAGAAGGAACACGATGCCGGCGGCGATCACCGCCAAGATGTTCGCAAGCTGCCCCAGTGCGCCGAAGTCCACGAGCACGAACTTCGCAGCGGCCGCGACCATGAGTGCTGCGCCGGCGATCCACAGTGTGCGGGATGCGCGGTTGCGGCCCCAAAGCGTCATGACTGCGCCGAGGGCGGCCCAGACCAGGGAGACCAGAGCGGTGAAGCGCATGTGGGCGATGTCGCCAATGTCCAGATGGCCTGACGGTCCGAACCAGCGCAACAGATTCGTCTGAATTACGAGCCCGGCACCGAGCGCACAGGCAGGAGCTACCCAGCGCGGCAGCGGCGCATCTTTTTGTTCCCGAGCTACGAGCAACAGGAGTCCGAAGAGACACAGCAACTCCAGCGCAATGGCCCAAGGCGATCGACCGATGGCGATGGTGGTCACGACCGCAAGGGGCAGGGCGAAGAGATACGCGTACAGCTGCACGGCGGTTGGCCGCCAATCACGGCAGCGGTTCGCCGCAAGATCGCCGAGCACCACCAGACACAGCGCCGCCACCACGACGGCACAGCAGGCAAACTGGGACGCGTGTATGCCGGCGAGCGCGCCTGCGTGGATGGCCCAAAGTCCAGCGACCACCGGCGCGGTCATCGCCGCGAGCGTTCGACCGACGCGCGTCTGTGGCTCAACGCCGGCACGCCGAATTGCCAGCCAGCTGAGGATCAGTGGCGCCGCGATGAGGGAAACCCATGAAACGCTTGCGGGTGCGTGGACCGCTGCCCATGCGGCGCTGAAGAAAACGCCGAGAACGACGACAACCAGCGCCTCAGGGATCGAGCGATGGCTGGACTTGGAGAAGGCGAGGAAGGCGGCCGCAGCCAGAAACACCGAATGTATGACCACGGCCAGGGACACCAAATCCCAGCGCAGGAGCTCCGCGCCGATCGCGATCACCGCCCAACCGATGCCCACACTCCACAACAGCGTATCCAGGCTCTGACGAATGCTTCGGCACACTTGCCCGGCGAACATCAGCAGCCCGGCGCCAATCAGACGCTCGAGAAACAGTTCGTTGACGAAGACGGCGCCTGTTGACGCAGAAGACAGACTGCTCAGGATGTGAAAAAACCCCGCCAGTGGCACCAGACCCGCGAGGGTGCTCTGCAGCCGTGCGGAGTTCGAGCGTCGCGCGGCGAGCCATAACGCGAGCACGGAGAAGGCGAGCGCAATCAACTCCCAGGGCAGATCGCGAAAGCGCGCAGCGACTGCGGATCCTGCCAGCACAATGCCGATCACGGCATGCACCACGGCGCCGTCCCGTCGCATCAGAGCGAGGTAGGCGGCCACCGCGAACCATACGGCCGACAGAGCGAAGAGCTCGTTCGACAGGCTCGCGTGTGACGGTGCGATCATCAGCGCCGAGAGCCCCGCCACGACAGGCAACGCGAGCAGGAACACGAGGTCCAGGCGCTCGATCCAAACGCCGCCAGGACCCCGTCGTTCCACGATTGGCATCAGGACGTGGAGTGTCGTGAGCACGATCAGCGCCGGAAGCATCACATCGGCATACTTCGGGTCGTAATACTTCGCCGTCCACGCGAAAAACACGGCGCCGCCGAGGGTGAAGAGGAAACTGAGGTGAATGAGGGGGCGCCAGCCGCGCGCGGCCACCATGACAAGCGTCAGAAGACTGGCGCCGGCAAAGTATCCGTAGAGGATGGCCGGCCCCGGGTCGCCAATCGCAAACGCAGGCGCCAGATAGGCACCGACCATCGCGAGCAGCGCCAGCGACAACGCCCCGCGGGTGATTGCGTACACGCCTGCCCCGACCGCGGTCAGTGCCAGAAGCGCAGTTCCGGCAACGCTGTCCAAGTAATGAAAGAGGGCAAATGCGCTGTACGCCGTCAGGTAGGCGACGCCGAACGCCGCGCCGCCGAGTGCCAACGACACTGCCCGCCGCGCGGAGCCGATACGTGTGAGAGTCGCCGCCAGCCCGAGTAGCCCTGCGGCGCACACGCCGGTTGCCAACTTGACCGACGGGGGAAAGTCGAGATTGATGAGGGCATAGCGCAGCAATGCGCCGACACCTACGACCAGGAGTCCGCCACCCACTTTGGCCGGCCAATTGCCGCCGGTGAGCCATCCGATCAGACCCAGCGGGCGGTGCGGCAACTCAGAGTCGGAATCGCGCGCTTCGATGGCGAGCACAGCGCCAAAAATCACCGCGACCAGGAACAGAAATATAAGTGCTGACATGGCGGCACCGTCCGCGAGAAGGGACCATTCCGAAGCCTAACAGGCCCACGGTGGCGAGATGTGAAACGGACGCTCACAGCAGACCGAGCCCGAGCGGGGGCTTGATCTGGCACGATCTCTGGCCGCAGGCGCCGGTTGCCTCAGTCACTGGGCGCGTCGCTTGACCGGCTACTCGCCGACTTCGGCAGCCGCCAGAAGGCTCTCACTGGCTCGGCGAAGCTGGAGCGTCTGAGGTGAATGTCAATCTCGTATCAACGCCAGATGCGCGAGCCTTTTGATTCTCAGGACAGTGTGCGGCGGTCGCATCCAAGTGCGTCGCGCACCAGTCGTCGGACATGTTGTACAGGCCTGAACTGGCACAAGATGCCAGCAAAGGCATAACCGCGATCAATGAAATGCTGGCGCTTGTGACGGAAAGAATCGTCGTCCGCTTTTTTATGATTGTTCGCATAGTCCGGCGCCCCTACGCCGTTCCTGGCCACGCTTTCTGCGCGCGAGAAAAAGATAGCACTCACTGACCGGGTGGGTACTCGGCGGCCAGAGCGGCTGTGAGCTGCTTCACAGATCAGTTTGATTCTGTTCAAACGCCGCCGGCCCGAGGCGTGAACGTGCACTGGGATGGGCAGGTCCGACGCTGTCCGATACCGCCCTCGTCGGCATCACGCTTGGCGCAGCGATGCCATCAAGCAGCGCGGCTGAGCTTACAGCCGAGTTAGCAGAGCGGCGACCGACTCTGGAAGTGTGGCGAGCGACGGTCAACCCGCCAACGGTGGATGAGGCGCAGCGCAGGTTCCGCTGGCCGCGGCGCGATAATCGGGCCCTTTACGCGACCAGGTCGCGGTACGCGTGCCACGTCGCATAGCCGAGCAGCGGGGCGACGATCACCATGCCGACGAGCAGCGTGGCGAAGCCGATCGCGGTTACCACTACGATGAGCGCGGCCCACAGCAGCATCGCCGGCAGATTGCTGAACGTCACCCGCAGGCTAGCGCGGATGGCATCGGCGGCGCTCGCGTGCCGGTCGATGATCAGCGGCACGGTCACGACCGATACCGCAAAGACGACCGCCGCAAGCACGGCGCCGCAGCCGACGTAGCCCAGAAGCTGCGACACGCTCGGCATCGCCGAGCCGCCCCACAGCGCCACTGCCAGACTCGGGACGGAGGCGCTCAACAGTGATTCCAACAGGATCGCGGAGAGCACGAACCAGAGTATCGCGACGAGCGCCAGCACGCCGCCGAAGTGCATCAGGCCCTCGGGGTTGCGCGTCAGCGCCTGCAGCGACTGATCGAAACCCAGAGGCTCGCGCGCTTCGCGCCGGCGGGCGAGTTCGCACAATCCGGTGGTCATGATCGGACCGACAAGCAGATATCCCGTGATGGCCGCGGCGGTCAGGTACAGGTGCGTGCTGCCGAGCATCAACAAGACGCCTCCGAGGATCGCGATTAGCGCGCCGTGAGCGAGTCCTGCCCAGCCGATCTGCTTCAGATCGTTCCAGCCGCGCGCGAGCCACTCGAACGCCTGCCGCATCGCCACGCGACGGACCTGCACCTGGAGATGCTCAGAACGGCCGACACTGACAGAAGTGGTCATGGACGCCTCCGGCTGCAGGAGCTGGCGCACGCGCAGGCTCGGGGCCTGCGCCCCCGATAGTACGCCTCCTGCGGCCGCAGCGGATGGTGTGCGCCAAAAGCGGATGAGTGCGCACCCGCAGGGGATGGCCGCCCGGGCCGATGCGCCGGTACACTCGCGCCACGTGCGCCCCCGTAGCTCAGTGGATAGAGCGACCGCCTCCTAAGCGGTAGGTCGTCGGTTCAACTCCGGCCGGGGGCGCCAGACCTTCTTCTCAGGGTGTATCACCCGCGCTCTTAGAGTCTCACGAAGTAATAGAAAAATAGGCATTTTGTGAGATTTCTGCTGCTCAGGAGCGCTCAGGGCGTAACGGCCAAAAACGACGGGTACGAAAACCAAGGCGGGTACAATAACGGGTACGGCGAACCCCGACGGGTACGACTTGGCTGCTACCGATTTTCTGACCGAGGCGCGCCTCCGCGGCGCTAAACCGAAGAGCCGCCCCTACAAGCTCAGGGACGGCGGCGGCCTCTACCTCCTGATTACGCCCGCGGGCGCGAAGCAATGGCGGCTTCGATACACGCTCGGGGGCCGCGAATCCATGGTGAGCGTGGGCACATACCCCGCGACCTCGCTCAAGGCCGCGCGCGCTAAGCGCGGGACCTTACACAGCGCGCTCGAGGCGGGTCGCGATCCTGCCGCCGAGCGCCGCGCCGAGCGCGACAGCCGCTCCAATACGTTTGAGTCGATCGCGCGGGAATGGCTCGCGAAGCAGCCTTTCGCCCCGAAGACGATGACGAAGGCGGTCTGGACGTTGGAAGACCTGCTGTTTCCGTACATCGGCGCGCGTCCTATCTCTTCGTTGACCGCGCCCGAGCTCCTCGGCGTGTTCCGCAGGCTCGAGCGCCGCGGTAAGCATGAGACGGCACACCGGGCAAAGCAGCGCGTAGGGCAGGTGATTCGCTACGCGATCGCAACCGGTCGCGCCGAGCGCGACCCGACGACCGATCTTCGCGGGGCCCTGGCCCCGGTGACCGTCACCAATCGGGCGGCGATCACTGACCCGCGCGAGGTCGCGCAGCTTCTCCGGGCGCTTTACGGCTACCGGGGACACCCGGTGGTCGAGGCCGCGTTGAAACTCGCCCCGCTCGTCTTTGTGCGCCCCGGCGAGCTCCGCGGGGCAGAGTGGGCCGAGATCGATCTGGGAGCGGCTGAATGGAGGATCGCGGCATATCGCATGAAGATGCGCCAACAGCACCTCGTGCCTCTCGCCGATCAGGCTGTAGTGATACTCCGAGACATCAGGCCGCTGACGGGAAGAGGGCGCTATGTCTTCCCGTCACCGAGGTCCGCAGAGCGACCCTTGAGCGATAACGCGATTACTGCCGCGCTGCGTCGCATGGGGTACACGGGCGATCAGATGAGCTGGCATGGATTCCGCGCGATGGCGTCAACGTTGCTCAACGAGACGGGCTATCCGCCCGACGTCATCGAGCTGCAGCTCGCGCACCAGGAGCGCAACGAGGTGCGTGCCGCGTACAATCGCGCACAGCGGCTCGAGGAGCGCCGGAAGATGATGCAGTCGTGGGCCGACTATCTGGATGCGCTGCGAGAGGGCACCAATGTCGTGCCGTTTCGTCGCTCGGGTTAGGACCATCGCCCTTGTGGATTTCGCACTCACGACGGCTTCGCATGAAGCATGCCATTGCAGTGGCCGCGGAGATTCGGCCGAATAGACTTTGTTGCGGGTGTCTAGGAGACATTGAGGTTGCCACGCCATGAGCATTGTTACCGTCCACGCATTCTGGATTTGGGATGGCAACGACAATAAGCGCGCGCCGCGTATGGCTACGCTTGAAACGGTCACGAGGATCAAGGGCGAGCCGATCGACGGTACAGCCAGATCGGTCGATGAATCGGACTTGGATGGACAGGGCTATTACCCGCGCAAACTGGATTTCGCAGTGCCCGAGCTAGATGTCCGCAAGCTGGTCACCTTCCAGCTCGGAGGCGGTCTAGCCAAGGAGGACATCGACCATTTCATCGTAGCTGGGTTTCTGAAAGTGGACGGGGTGAATCTGATTTTCACCGCTCGCGGTGAGGCTGCTCTGCTACAGCACCTCCCACTTTGACGCGCGCCGTCACACGCCGAGCGGAGAGGGAAACAAACGCCCCGGATTGCAGTACGAAAGCCTACGGAACTCCTTGAGCACTCTGCAATTCCCTATCCGCGGGGACGGCAGAGTACCCCTACAGCAGCCCCCACTTAGGTGGGCTGCAGCGATTTCGCCTGAGACGCGCAGAAATTTAGTGAGCTAATCGCGCTGCGCGGTGATGCGGGGCATCTCGGCAGATGCTCGCAGCCGCGCAACCGGGCGCGAGTCGATCCACTCTGAGATGTCTGCTTCCAGCCAGGCCACAGAGTTCTCACTCAGCTGCCTGCGGTTCGGAAACTTACCGGCGAGCTCGAGGCGGTATATGGTCATGCGGGAGAGCCCAGTGGCCTGCATTACTTGTCTTATCCGAAGAAATTTCATGGGATTCGTCCTGACCGAGGTGCCCAGTTACGCACTGGGCATGCGCTCTCCGCTGACGCTCGACAGCACCATCATCAGACGAATCAGTGGGAAAGTCATCCCGAGTATCGGGGTGATTTCGGGTAGAAACTCAACAAAGTTTGATTGCGAGAGCGGCCAGAAATGTCGAGTTTCCGCGCAAAGAGGCCGGAAACCCGGGATTGACTTTTCACTGCGGCTGGTTTCCGCTCACCGCGGTCTTGGCCAGGATGAACCGCAGCAGACGTCCATGGACGAGCCCAGACGCCGTTGGAATCACAAGCCGCGAGAACAGTTTTGCCGTGATCATGCGGTCGATCATCGCCGACCTAACGCAGTCGCAGCGGGTATCGGCCCGCATCATCGCGACTCAGATCCGTCGGGGACGCGCTCTGTCTATTCGTAGTCGCCGCGCGAAGGTCCGAACCGCCCATTAAGAGACCTTTACCGACACCTCTCGGTTTTCCGAGCTGGATGTCCGCAATCGGGAGGCCAATCAGGCGGTTCCCGGCCGTAAGCCGCCACCCGCGATCCCAGATTAGCTGCTTCTTAGCTGCCCTTCGCCGCTCGCGGTAAAATCAATCGATGCGAGGAATGCTGAAGTCAGCTGCAATCAGGCTCATTTGGCCGCTTTCGATGTTGGCCACGGCGGCTTGCACCACGTCACCCATTTTGCAAGCGCCAGAAAGCGCCCGAGTCATTCCGCTTAATTACTTGCCCGCGCTATCGGGTGACTACTTCGAACAAAAGTCGAAGCAGACAGGGCGTCCTTATCATATTTATGTGCATCTGCCGGACAGTTACGCCAAGGCTTCACTCGCCATTCGCTATCCTGTGGTGTATTTGCTTGATGGGGATTCTCTATTTCCGTTGCTGGCTGCCGAGCAGCTTTTTCTGAATATCGACGACCAGTTACCCGAGGCAATCATAGTAGGTATAGCGTATGGCTCATTCGATCCAGCGATTAACAAGCGTGATGTTGATTTCACTGGACCAGCACTGGGTGTGAAGCCAGAGACATCGGGGGCGCCTGCCTTCCAACGCTACCTGAAGACTGAACTTATCCCAGTCATCGAACGAAAATTTCGCACCGATCCGGATCGACGGATTCTCTTTGGTCAATCACGTGGCGGTACGTTTGTTCTCTATTCGGCGTTCACCGACCCAGATTTATTTTGGGGCAGGATCGCCAGCAGCCCGGCTTTCAAACCGGATGGCGATCGATTCTTCGGAGATGCGCCGTCGGCGATTCGTCACGATCTCGGTCTCGTCGTCACCAGTGGTACGCGTGAGCGACCTCAATCGAGGGAGGCAGCGCTGAAATGGTTCCACCACTGGGAGGGAGTGACGGGAGGGCCCTGGACGATAAAGACGGTGAGTATAGAAGGTGGGACACACTCCGCCGATGCTGCAAACTCTTACCGCGCCGGTATGTTATGGCTGTTTGGACGCGCCAGCGTTAGTCCTTAGATGACAATGCATCAAGGGTTCGGGAAGGTTGCTCCGGCAGCGCTCTCCCGCAGGCTCTAACGCGACATCCTGGCTGGGTGGGTTTTGGCTTCCGAATAGCCGCCAGTCGCGGATGACTCCGATGGGTAAGCTAGCACCGTTCCGACGATCCAGCCATTTGGGCCCGCAGCTGTGCGACGGGGCGGCCTTTTGCCCAGGTTTCGATATCGGACTCCATACGCCACCGCGTTTCCGCTCAGTTGTCGGCGCCTCGGGAACTGACCGGCGATCTCGAGCCGATGGATCGTCATCCGAGACGAGCCGGTGACCTGCATCATTTGGCGAATGCGAAGAAATCTCATGGCTGTCCCTCACAAGCTGACTGAAGCTGCATCGCATACTCTTCTTCGGAGCCCAGCTTGTAACGTCCCGTATCCACTCAAACGGACTCGTTGCGGATGTTGCAGGTACTCGCGTGTACCCTGATACCCTCTGATACTTCGTGGGACTCTCCACACTCTTTCAGAGTGAGGAAGAATCCAACACGCAACGTGAGTATCGGTGCAAATTCGCACGAAATGCAGGATAGCCAAGCGGTTGCTGTTGGTCCACGATTCGCACCATGGCAGCGGACGCGTTGGTGCGATGTCGTGTTAGTTCGGAGACGAAGGCTCTCCTTCAGAGCATTGCCGCTCGCGAGCGGATCACTGAGTCGGCGCTAGTTCGCCAGGTGCTCGTGATACTGGCGAGGACGTCTGCGACTGAGAGCACGGTGATCGGTAAGTCAGACGACGCAGAAGTGCGTGCTGAGCGCCTGTCGATCCGCCTGGCGCCGGACGACCGCCGCTTGCTGCGAGAGCGAGCCAGCGCGCGCGGAATGCCCTCAGCGACGTATGTTGCGGTCCTGGTGCGGTCGCACCTCCGGAAGTTGACTCCGCTCCCCGTCGCGGAACTCGACGCGCTCAAGCGCTCTATTGCGGAGCTGGGAGCGGTCGGCCGAAACCTGAATCAGATTGCGAGAGCGCTCAACGTGGGCGGTCGGTCCGACGGACCCGGGCGTCAGTGCCTGGAATCGATGCTCAAGGTCGCGGTGGCATTGCGTGATCACGTCAGGGACCTGCTGAAAGCCAATGAGACGAGCTGGGAGCGCGGGTATGGCGAGACGACGGATTGACCTGGGCGCGGCGTGCCCGCTCCTCGACCTGGCGAGCTATGCCCGGCGAGGACCAGCGCAGCGGGTGCAACTGACGCCTGAGGAGATCCACCTGATTGGACGGACGGTCCGCCGCACCCCCGAGGTGATGGTGAAGGTACTCACGAAGGGAGGAGGGGATCTGAAGGCGATCGGACGGCACCTGAGTTACCTGAGCCGCGAAGGGGACATGGAGATTGAGACCGACGACGGACGGCACCTGAGCGGGCAGGGCGTCGAGCAGGAGCTGCTCGAGGACTGGGACCTCGATATCGAGGAGGTTCGGCGCACGAGAGAACTCCGGCCGCGCCCCGGAAATTCTCAACCGAAGCTCGTACACAAGGTCGTGCTCTCAATGCCGGCGGGAACGCCGGCGGACGGGTTACTTCGCGCCGCTCGAACCTTCGCCCGGGAGACCTTCGGTGCGAAGCATCGCTATGCCATGGTCCTGCATACGGATGAGCCGCATCCGCACGTGCACATGGTCGTTAAGGCGGTCAGCGAGGAGGGCATCCGCCTGAATATCCGCAAGGCTACTCTGCGTGAATGGCGCAGGGACTTTGCGCAACGTCTGCGAACGCAAGGCATCAGCGCGAATGCGACGGACAAAGCGATCCGGGGAGCGACTCGCCCCAAGGTGTCAGATGGGATGTACCGCGCGATGCAACGCGGTGCATCCCGTCGCATTCGGGTGCATGAAGGGCCACGGGGGATGGAGCGGGCGACCGCGTCGGAGGCTTCCGGCCGAGAGTCATTGCTGCACACCCGGGCACAGGTGGAACGAGGTTGGACGGCCACTGCAGAGATTCTGGATCGCCAGGGTCAGCAAGACCTGGCGTGGTACGTCAGGCGCTTCGCTGAAGCGCTGCCCCCAATTCGCACCGATCGCGAGCTACTTATGGACGCGCAAAGACCCCGCGAATGCGGGCCGCCTCGGGTGCGTACGCGCTAGCCAGCGGGCCGTTTGCCATCGGCACTCAGATCGGCGATAATATCGGCATTCTGTGTGTATTATATATTCTATCTATATGTTTTATAAAGATTAAATATCATATTAATGATCGGCAATAAATGCGGTATTCAATCACTTCAATAGAACCCCTGATGCCGGAATCTGGCGATCGCGAGTTGGAAGATTTGGCGGCCAGCGTTATTGGCAGGTCAAGCGCGCTCGCCGGCCAGCTCAATCCAGTGGTTGCAGAGTCCGTAGGCGATCTCGTGCGCAGCATGAACTGCTACTACAGCAATCTCATCGAGGGACACGACACAAGTCCGCGGGATATCGAACGCGCAATGGCCAGCGACTATTCCGCGGATCCCAAGAGGCGGGATCTGCAGCATGAGGCGCGGGCCCACATTGAAGTGCAGCGCATGATCGATTTGGGCGAGTCGCCGAAAGAACCAATTTCGTCGCTTGAGTACGTCCGATGGCTGCATCAGGAATTCTGCCGGCGACTGCCGGACAATTTGCTGTGGGTAACGAACCCCGATACAGGGGAGAGGCTGCGCGTTGTGCCTGGGGAACTGCGCCGTGTCGCCGTTAAGGTGGGGCAGCATGTGCCTCCAGCGCCGGAGCATCTTGAGGCCCTGATGCATCGATTCAACGAGGCTTACTCGTCCTCCAGTCTATCGAAGCTGACTCGCATCATCGCAACGGGCGCTGCCCATCACCGACTCCGTGGGTCCACCCTTTCCTTGATGGGAACGGGCGTGTCGCCCGGCTGCTTTCGTATGCCATGTTGCGGGACGTTGGCGTAGGCAACAGCCTCTGGTCGGTGGCACGAGGGCTTGCGCGCCGTGTGGACCAATACCGGATGGCGCTGGCCGCAGCCGATGCGCCGCGTCTGGGCGATTTCGACGGGCGCGGGGCGCTTTCTTTGAGGAGGCTGAGAGAGTTCTGTGTCTTTTTTCTCGAGACATGCCTCGATCAGCTCGAATTCATGCACTCGCTGCTCCAGCCGTCGGAGCTCCTGAGGAGAATGAAGATTTATGTCGACGATGAGGTCGAGGCGGGGCGCTTGCCGAGGGGAAGCATGGGGATCCTGCGAGAGGCTGTACTGACCGGCGAGATTGAACGCGGCAGGGCAGCGGAACTCACCGGTTACCAGGAGCGTCGTGCCCGCGAAATTCTGGGAGCGCTGCTCGATTCCGGGCTGCTAGTCACCAACTCGCCGAAAGGACCAGTGCGCTTGGGCTTCCCCGTGCACGTGCTCGAGCGCTGGTTGCCGCGGCTGTATCCCGGCGATGTGACCGCGCCTGCGTGAACGAGATAAGGCGGATTGTCACTGTGAGCGTTGCCAGAAAACTTCTAGGTCAGATCTTGGAGGGTCGCTGGACTCTCGTCTCTGAGCGACGGCCGCCGCCGACTGCAAGCGGGGGTTGCTTCTCCCATGGGTTCATCGCTCGCGGCCCTGATGGCGAGGAAGCCTTCGTAAAGGTGCTCGACATCCGGCTGAACGGCAGTCATTCGGATCCACTCAAGGACCTCGAGATCCGCATTCAGCGATTCAACTACGAAGCGGACATCGCGCGGGCCTGCGCCGATGATCGGCTTAGCCGAGTAGCGCATGCCATTGCACACGGTGTCTTGCGCGTGGGACCCGATGGATCGGAGGCTTTCCCATACCTTATCTTCGAGCGAGCAGCCGGGGATCTGCGCGATCAGATTGCCCGCGATCGACAGTTGCCTCCTTGGGTTTGCTTTGGGGTCTTGCACAACGTGGCAGTTGCCATTCGGCAGCTCCACGCAAAAAACATTGCGCATCAGGACGTGAAGCCATCGAATGTTCTCGACTATCGGGCCGACGGGCACAAGCTCGGCGACTTCGGCAGTGCACACGTCCGTGCGCGTGCACGGCCGGGCCCGATCCTGCCGATTGCAGGGGATCCAACCTACGCGCCTCCTGAGCAACTCTATCGGTACCATGTCGACGACTGGGTATGGCGTCGCCTGATGGGCGACGTTTACCACCTTGGTAGTCTTGCCCTGTTTCTACTCACCGGAGAGGGTGCAACGGCCCGCTTGGCGAGACAGCTCGCGCCCGAGCACCATTGGGACGTCTGGACAGGATCAACTGACGACCTGCTGCCGATCCTGCGACACACGGTAGCCGGGATAGTCGACGAGGTCCTTCCTGAGCACAGTAACCTCGATCCAGCAAGCACGCAGAACTCACCAGATCCTGCGTTATCTGCTCGAGCCAGATCCACGGCTGCGGGGCTATCCAGCGGATCGCTCGGAGGGTGTGCCGAATGGCATGCAGCGCCTGATCTCGAAGTTCTACGTGTTCTCGGAAGCGGCGCGCTTGCGCGGCACTACTCGAGGTCGGCGATGACGTCTCTAATGAACGATTCACGTCGTCGTCTGATCCCGCGTTGGCGGTACGCGGCACCGTCGATCGCGCCGGCGGAAACAGTTGGTGACCGGACCAACAGCGGGCAACCAGAAGGCGATGATTCGTTCTGGGAGGAGAAGCGCCGCAACTGGGTGGAGGACCCGCGAATTGCGACTGCTGCCGAGTTGGTTTCATGCGCCATTGCTCTGAACCGCCTCGGACAGGTCGAGGACGTCGTGAGCTATCTGCGCGCGCGAAGCAAGGAGCTACGACGTGGTCCAGGAGAAATGGTTGTCCACGCGCTCGCAATCCTGAGACGTTCCTCAGAAGATGCGCCCGATGCAGTGGTGCCCCCGACGGGTAACGAGGCATACGTCAGCGGTCGCAAGGAAGCTCGGACTGTAATCGTTCGGTCGCGTGCAAGACTCGCAACTACACCGCGCGATGCGCTTGCCTGGATGGATATGTCCCGGGCGTACACCACGCTTGGCCAGCCGGAACACGCGGAGGCTGCAATTGGCCGCGCTCTTTTGCTCGCGCCGAACAGTCGGTTGATCGTACGAGCGGCATGCAGGCGGTTGGTACATGCGGATCGAACGGAGGATGCGCACCGTTTGCTGTTGCGTCACCAGAGAACTCGACACGACCCGTGGCTAATCGCCGCGGAGATAGCACTCGCGCAGATACTCGAAGAGACCCCGCGGCTGGCGCGCGAAGGGCGCGCGCTGCTGGAATCCGGAAAGTTCAGTCCAGCTGGGGTCACAGAGCTAGCAGGAGCGCTCGGGACAATAGAGTTCCTAAGTGGTTCTATGAAGCGAGCACGCCGCCTGTTTCAGTTGAGCATGCAGGCACCTTCGGAAAATGCAGTGGCGCAGGCAAGGTGGATCGCTGCGCGGACTGGCGGCATTATCATCAGCGACGATGCCTGGCGGACTCCGCGGTCCTACGAGGCCTGGTGCTGGCGCGCATTCCAGGCGAAGACGTGGGATCTGTCACTGGCTTTCGCCAAGGAGTGGGTGCGCGACGAGCCGTTCTCAAGCCGGGCAGCGGTTCTGGCGACTTTTCTCGCGACTGCCGTAAACGAGGACTACGAGTACGCGATCGAGTGCGCACGTGAGGTGCTAATCGCGGATGGCTCGGACAGCATGCTGCGCAACAATCTCGTCGTTGCGCTCGCGTACGCGGACCGCTTGGGTGAAGCGCGCAAGGAGGCGGCACGGATGCCTAACGAGCAGGACCCTGACCGGGCATGCACATTGCTGGCTACGCAGGGACTTGTTGAGATGCGCTCCGGCCACTTTGTGCTGGGCAGAGATTTCTACCATAGGGCTTTCGATTGCGCATCGCCGCACCTGAAGCTGCGCGTCTTCGCCCATTGGCTGAACGAGGAGTTGCGAGTGGACCCGCGTGGATCTCGGGGTCTCTTGGCCCGCGTAGATCGGGCGGCCCAGGCGCAGCACGACAACATTTCCTCGCGAGTCGTCGAGCTGACTACGGCGAGATATAGCTCCCTTGAGGGGGCGGCCGCGCCGTTGTCTGAGCCGGTGGCGCAACTGGACGGACTGCTAACGCGCGGCGATGAATAGGCGCCACTGAGGCGGTTAGCCACTCGGCGAAGGCTTGCTGCAGAACGTGCTGGGTACGGAGGCGGGTACGGGAATTTCTAGCGCGCCACGATCTTCCAAGTAATCATCGCGTTAGGTAGCGCTGTTCAACTCCGGCCGGGGGCGCCAGACTTCTCAAGGTCCACCCGCGCTCGAGGTGCGACCCCGCAGCAACCAGATCGGGTGAGGTGGAGGCTCCTATGACGATGTGGTTAGTTGCGGGACGAGTCGCACGCCGAGCACGCGCATCGCTTTGACGATGGTATCGAAGCTTGGATTCCCGTCCTTCGAGAGCGCTTTGTAGAGCCCGGCGCGCGTCATGCCGGTCTCCTTGGCGAGTTTCGTCATTCCGCCGTGTGCGCGCGCGGCGATACCGATGACGTGAGCCATATACGCGGCGTCGTCACCACCCTCCTCAAAGGCGGCAACCAGATACTCGGCCACATCCTCCGGAGTCTTGAGGTAATCCGCAGAATCGTAGCGAGTAAATCTCTCGGTCTTTCGAGTTCGAGTCGCCATATGTCACTTCCTCTTCTTCGGTTTTCGCTGCCGAGCAGCCGAAACCTCTCGGGCTCTCGCGGCATTCATCTCGATCGCGCGTTTGATATCTGCGTCCTGCGTGGCCTTAGTCCCGCCGCAGAGCAACAAGTACACAACGCGGTCCGTGCGTGCGTAGTACACGCGGTACCTCGGACCATAGTCGATCCGCAGCTCGCTCACGCCGCCTCCGACCGGCTTCACATCGCCGGGATTGCCCAAAGCGAGTCGGTCGATACGGGCGGCGATACGCGGCCTGGCGTTCGAGTCGTTCAGGTTCGTCAGCTATGCGTCGAACGGCGGATCTCGTACACTGCGCGACTGTATCCTATAGGATACGTGACTGTCAACTATGGTTTACGTGCCAACCGGACGGGTACCGTGGCGGGTACGCCCACGGCGAGCGAGGTGGGAATATATTCCTGAAACAATCGCTTAGAGGCGGATGTTCAACTCCGGCCGGCGCGCCAGTTGGCCGTCCCCAACGATCTGAAATGCCTCCCGGAAACCGGACGGTCAGGCCCCGCCGGGCTCCAGGTCGAAACGGAAAGAAGCTTCGGGGCGCGCAAGCCTGGCCGCGCATCAATTCACCCGGCCGTTACTGGACCTGCGCGAACCACCCCACCTCGGAGCCGCTCTCCTTGAAGTCATCGTTTTGGGCCAGCAATGCTCGATAACTTCGCAAATCGCCTTCGCTCAAGTTACTCGAAGGTTTTGGGTCGGATTCGGCGCGCGGATTCGCACCCACGCCCAGCGTCGTTCCCAATCCGGCATAGAGGTATCGGTCGCCGAAGGCCTTTTGCAGGGCCGCGAATGTCGGCTCGCCCGTGCAGTGGCCGGGCGCGATGTAGTCAACGTGGTAAGTCTCATGCAGGGAAGTGGCTACTTTTTCGATAGCAGGGTCCTGCGCGACAACCAGGTGAAATCCTCCGGCGATGAAGTGAATGTGCGGATTGATCTTGGTAGCCTCGGCAACGATGGACTCTATTCCCGGATGCGCACAGCCAACCACCAGTACGATGCCGTCCGCCGTGTTAATGGCGAGCGATAGCTCTTTCAATTCCTTGGTCCCGGGCGCATCGGATATCAAGGCGATCAGGGTAATGCCGGGGGCGACTTCCGTGGTCTTGTCGATCAACTCAATGTTGGCGCCAGGAAAGGCTGTGCCGAATTTCATCGTCTCGGGCGGCATACCACCGTAGTAGCGCATCTCGGCGGGCAGCGACGCGTCTTTTCGATAGAAGGTGCTGGGTAGGTCGGAGCCAAACACACCAAAGTTTTCTTTGGGTGCATAAACTTTAACTCTCGGATTCACGCTTCGTATAAAGGGGAATCCGCCAATGTGGTCGCCGTGACGGTGGGACAAGACCACGAAGTCCAGCTTCGTCAGGTCGACGCCCTTGGCCTTGGCATTCTTTGCAAGAATCTCTGGGTCGTCACCGGTATCGAATAGAATGCGCTTGCCGCTGATCTCCACCAGGGCGGCGTAACCCCAGTCCTTCGTCATCGTCGAATCGTTGCCGAACGCGTCGTAGAGTACCGTGATGCGGGGCGACGCCGGGACCGGAGCAGCCGTTGCCCTCGATTCCGTGGCGGCGTAGCTCGTAAGAATCAGGGCCGACCCGAATGCGGCCAGCACGGACAGGTGAGTCGATCGCATGACCACTCCCTCTAAAACCGGCCATTCGGAATATGGTACACGCGGCCGGCAGAAGAGACGAAGGGTCCGCGCCGCGAGCAGGCGCGCTCCGCCCGTACAAGCCCTGAGCTGGCGGCGGTATGTTCGCTGCCGTACCGACTCGCTCACGTGATGCCCGCCAGAATTGACGCTCGTTCCCGCGCAATCATGCTTTCGATGCTTTCGTGAGCCCGTTAAACCGACATCTTTTCTGTTCTCGTGTCACGGCGAAGTTAGTGCTCGGCGGGGCCATTGCGGTGGCGTGGATTTGCCTGAGCGGGTGCGCGTCGAGCGGTCTCTATCTGATGAGCGACGATTGGTGTGCGTGGCACCCCGAAGCAAGCGCGGCACGCTGTGGTCACAACCCGCACGATGTCATACAAGTCGGCCGAAACGCCGGCAGCCAAAATCAGAACGACGGGTTCTAACCGCTAGAGAGAGTCGGGGCTACCGCTCAACGCAGTTGTACACCGTCTGGCCCTCGACGCGCCCGGCGTCAACGTCCTTGCCCCGACTGACGCAGTCAGATTCCGCTAGCTCGAGCGCGCGAGATTCACGCCTTTCGTCCACAGCGGGCTGACCCGCACCCGGAAACGATCGGTTGTCCGTGGGCGCAAAGTTTGCGCACCCGCCGATGAGAGTCGCACAAGCCAAGACTATCCATTTCATGTTCGAGTCTCCCGGGCACACGCCAGGCGGACCAATGCTGAATCCGGTCGAACAGTCTCTCGGGGAGCGAGCGACGTTCATAGGGGAGTCTGGATTCAGGCGCCGACGTTACTCGGCCAACGTGAGCTAGTCGGTACGGTAGCGAACATACCCCACCAGCGAGGGTGCGCAGGGCTGTACGGGCAGAGCGCGCCCGCGCCGCGCGCTTGCCTCTACAGCCACACGGTGAAGCTCGCCAAGGCGACGATCCCGCCAATAATCATGGCCGCCAGGATGAGCATCGTTGTGACGGCCTCACGAATCATGACAGCTAGCCTGCCCCTGCACCTGTCGCTGCGCCGTGAGCTGAGTCACGGAGCGAACGCGGGCCGCGAAGCCGAACAGTGACGCGTATTGCCGACAGGCTGCGACATTGATGACGTGATCGGAATGCTCGAGCCGCCCGCCGCGTGAAGCCGCGCCTCAGTGCAAGCTTGGGCGGCCGCCCCGAAAGTAGGACGTCCCCGACGAGCGCTGTTTGAAAGCGCTGACTGCTAGATGTGCGTGGCCGTTCTAGAGTATTTGTCGGGGCAAGCCATCATTGTAAGGAGGGACCCGATGATGACGGACCTGGTGTCAGCTCCCTCCAAACATTTCGAACAGCCCCGCTATTACCGCGACCGGGCAACCGCCATCCGTGCTCGCCTTCCGACGCTACAGGATGACGAGGTCTTCACCGAGCTCTATCTACTCGCCGCTCACTACGAGCGGTTAGCGGAGTTCGCCGAATCATCCGGGTCGCTTGCGTCCGTCGAGGATTGACCTGCTGGCGGTCGGGGCCATCCAGAGGCAGTTGAGGAGCTGGATTCTTCGGGATGCCCGACGGCCTTCGTTTGGCTGAATCGGCTTGTCGCACAGCGAGCATGGCCGGGCTCGGTGTCGCGCCCCCGCGACGGCCGCTGGTGAGTTCACGTGTCGTTCAGCGCTGATCCTGTAATTAATGACTTTGGGCGACTGTCGGATCCGTACTCGAGAGGCTGCGATGTTGCTTCGGCCCATGAACCTGCTGGCAGACCTCGCCGGTCCGATGCGTGATCTCGGACGGTATGCTGTGGTTGCCCTGATTGTTCCCGGCGGCTGCCTGATTGCACTCGCGTTCTGGGCTTTCCGGCATCGCGCCTGTCTCACGGCCCGTATCCGGCGCGCCCTGTCTGCAGTTGCGGCACTTCGCACCAGTTGAGCACCCGACCTGCCGACCGCTAGCGGTTTGCTGGCCTTGATTGGGTAGTAATTCTCGTCGAAGGCGTCGGAGTAAGGAGCCGCCGCCGGCGACCCCGCCATCGAATATCGCATCAGACTTCCGCTTGCAGTGAATCAGAAGTTGTGGTCAGCGTGTGCGACGCCAGCGTGCCGATGTGATGGCAGCCTTTGACGGCGTACCACCACAGACCTGCTCCGAGAATCACGGCGATGTAGACGAACGCACCCCAGGTGTTGTACCAGGGTGTGCCGTAGACGGCTTCGCGCGGCCAGGCCAGGTTGATCGCCATCCCCGTGCCCCACAGCACCGCGACGATGTTGACGAACATTCCCCACCTGCCCATGTTGAAGTAGCCACCTGCCCCGAGATCTGCTGGGGGCCATTGCCCTTCCAGGCGCTTCTTCAGCAGCGGGCCCGTCACCATCAGGTACGCCAGGTAGATCATGATGACCGCAATCGAGGTCAGCACCGTGAAAATTTTCGGCTGTCCGATGTTGACGACCAGGATCAGCTCGGCAATCACGCCGATCACGATGGCAGGAACAATAGGCGTCTGCGTCTTGGAATTCACCCGCGCAAGCTTCTCCCCGAACGGCAGTGCGTTGTCGCGCGCCATTGCGAAGGTCAATCGGATGGCCGCGGTATGCACCGCCAGCGAGCACACCGTGACCGCGACCACGATGCAGACCAGGAAGATCTTGCCCAGCGTACCCCACATCACCTGCTCGACGATGTATTGCAAGCCGCCGCTGCTGCTGCCGATCCTCGGATCACCCAAATCGGGTGCCGCCATGACCGCGAACACCAGGATTGCACCACCGATGACGAACGAGGCCAGGATGGCCCGCAGAATGGCGCGCGGAGCGGTGCGCCGAGGCTCCAGCGTCTCCTCACCCAGTGAGCTGGCGGTGTCGAAGCCGTACATCACGTATCCGGAGGCCAGCGACGCCACGAGGAAAGCGCCCAGAAAGCCCCCGCTCTTGCCCGCACCGTAGCCGTGGGTCGAGAAGAAGACTGCGGGACCTCGCTTGGCGTTGAGCGCCAGAAAGATCGCTATGAGACAGGCAGCAATCAGCTCGACAAAGACGCCCGCGCTGTTGATCCTCGCCATCAACCGCACGCCGAGCGCATTGACCACGGTGGTGAACAGGATCAAGACCGTGCCGAGGATCACCGCGTTCGTGGCGAAATCGTAGCTGCCACTGCCGTCGCCGATGATCTGGAAGCCGCTCCACAGCCGCGGCAGGTTGAGTTGCAACGCTAGCACCACGGCAGACAGGGTGACAATCGACGCGGTGAGCATCAGCCAGCCCGAAGACCAGCCTACGATCGGGCGGCCCAGTAGCTTGGACCAGTTATAGACCGATCCGGCGATGGGGTATTTGGCGGCCAGCTCCATGAAGCACAGCGCGACCGCCAACTGACCGATGAGCACCAGCGGCCACGACCACAGATAGGCCGGTCCGGCAGTGCCGAAGCCGAAGTAGAACAGCTGGAAGGTACCGGTGAGTATTGAGATATAACTGACGCCGGCAGCGAAGCTGCCGAACCCCCCGATGCTGCGAGCGAGCGATTCCTTGTAGCCGAAGTGCTCCATGCCGCTGTCGGTGCGTCCGGTAGCCTTGTTCTTAACCACGCTTTGTCCTCTCTGAAATGGGTCGTCGCTCGGCGCCCGCCGCTGCGCTCCAGACCGGCCATTGGGGCGACATTAGCAGTGCCAACCGTCGAACCGGTAGTGTTGACCCCGAGCCCGTCGGCCGGATGAAACGCTACGGTACCGTTGCGTTTCACGGCGAGCACGATTAGGATCAGCCGGCGCCCGAGCAGCGCGACACTCCATCCATCAGCAACGGGGGATCAGCCATGCACAGATTCAAGCTGACGGCTCTTGCGGCGGCCACCGCCACTCTGGCATGCATCCCGCTCACGCCCGCCGCTGCTGCCGGTCCCCTGATCGTGCCGTGGGCGCTAGGCCATATCATCGGCGCCGCGGCGCGGCTGGCCACACTGCCGATCATCGCGGCTTCCGCGGCAAGCTCCGGCGGCCCGCCAGGGCCGCCGGTGGGATCGGGCACTTACTATGCGTCGCCCGGTTACTATGCACCGCCCGCCTACTATGGGTCGGCCGGTTACTATGCGTCGCGGGGATACGCCTCGCCCGGCTACTATTCCGGCGCGTACAACGGTTCGCCGCAGCGCTATTACCCGGCACCCGCTTACCGCGGCCCGGCATCGTATGTTGGCGCGATGCAGCCATTTCCGGCGCCTAACCGTGGTTACTACGCGCCAGCCATGCGCTACTCTGGCTCGTATGGGGGGCCGGGCGTCAGTCGATCGCGTGGATTCACTTATCGGCGTCGGTGAGAGTCAACATCGGCCGGTGGCGCGCAAGGCGCGCAAGGCGCGCCATGGCGGCAGACCCTCGCGCGCACAGGCGCTGCAGCTGCGCGATCGAATCCTGGAAGTCGCGACAGAACTGTTTTTGACCGAAGGCTATGGGGCTACGTCCATCGAGGCGGTTGCCGAGCGCGCCGGCGTCTCGAAGCGCACGTTCTACCACCGCTTCGACGACAAGGCCGCGTTGTTTGCGGCGGTCGTGCATCGAATCATCGAGCAGATTCGTCCTCCCCCAGGGGTGCCCCTGCTCGAAGGTGCGACCTTGCACAAGATCCTGCGCCGCCTCGCCGGACTCATCCTGCGGGCAGCGCTGACGCCGCAAGCGATCGCTCTGCACCGCCTGGTCACGGCGGAGTCGTTGCGCTTTCCCAATCTGACTCGTGCGGTTTACGACGAAGGCTGGGCGCGGGAAGCTACCGCGCTGATCGGCGACCTGCTCGCACGCGAGTTGCGGGGTGCACGCCTGACGGCCGAGCTGCGCAGTTTTGCAGCCCTGCAGTTCCTGCACATGCTCGTTACCCTGCCGCAGCGTCGCATCATGGGCCTCGGTCTGCCGATGACGCCCAGGGAGCTCGAGGCGTGGGCCGACAACGCCGTCAATCTGTTTCTCAATGGCTGTCGGGGATTGTCCCGCGCACGACATGCGGAGCCGCGGTTGCGAGCGCCCCGGGGCTCGGTGCAACATGCCACGCCCGGCCGCTAAGCGGCTGTGGGGCGCTCGTGCAACCCAAGGCCGGAGGAGCCATGTGCGATCGCGACTCGATTGAAGACATTATCGAATATCAGCTGAAGTCGAGCGGACTTTCGCGGCGGCAGTTCGGGGCGCTGACCCTCGGTACCGGCCTGGCGTCGCTCCTGCCCGCCGCTGCCGGCGCGCTCGCGACTCAGGAGGCGGAAGTTGACATCCGCACGCCCGATGGCACCGCTGATGCCTACTTCGTGCATCCGTCCGCGGGCAGGCATGCGGGCGTGCTCATCTGGCCGGATATCTTCGGGCTGCGCCCCGCGTTCCGGCAGATGGGCAAGCGCCTGGCCGAATCGGGCTACGCGGTGCTGGTGGTCAACCCCTTCTACCGCACCAAAAGGGCGCCCACGGCTCCCGAGCACGCCGATTTCAACGATCCCGCGACCCGATCGGCGCTGATGGGCCTGATGGGCTCACTGACAGCGGCGACGGCAGTAACGGACGCCCGGGCCTTCGTGAGCTGGCTGGACGCCCAGTCCGCGGTCGACGGCAAACGCAAGATGGGGACGACCGGCTACTGTATGGGCGGGCCGTTCACCATGCGTACCGCGGCCACCTTTCCCGAGCGTATCGGCGCGGGCGGGTCCTTTCACGGCGGGGGCCTGGTCACCGACAAGCCCGACAGCCCGCATCTGTTGATCCCGAAGATGAAGGCGCACTACCTGATTGCGATCGCGGAGAACGACGACCAGCGCGATCCGAAGGCAAAGGACGTGCTACGCGAGGCATTCGCCAGCGCGAAGCTGCCTGCGGAGATCGAGGTCTACGCCGGCACCATGCACGGCTGGTGTCCGCCGGACTCGCAGGTCTACAACCACGACCAGGCGGAGAAGGCCTGGAGCCGCATGCTGGTGCTGTTCAGCAGCGCGCTCGCCTGACGCAGCGTCGGCCCCCCGGGGCTTAAAGCCCCAGATCGCTCAGGCCGGGGTGATCCCTGGGCCGGGGGCCGGGAGCGCTCCAGCGATATTTGCGCTCCGCCTCGGCAATGGGCAGATCGTTGATCGAGGCCTGGCGCCGGCGCATGAGCCCGCCGGCGTCGAATTCCCAGTTCTCGTTCCCATAGGAGCGAAACCAGTTGCCTGAATCATCGTGCCACTCGTAGGCGAAGCGCACGGCGATGCGATTGTCGCCGAAGGTCCAGATCTCCTTGATGAGGCGATAGTCGAGCTCGCGGCTCCACTTGCGGCTGAGGAACTCCCGGATCGCCCCACGGCCGCGAAAAAACTCGGCGCGGTTGCGCCACTGCGAATCCTCGCTGTATGCGAGCGACACGCGCTGCGGATCGCGCGTGTTCCAGGCGTCTTCCGCCATCCGCACCTTGGCCACCGCGCTCGCGAAGGTGAACGGCGGAACGATGGGCGCGGCGCCCGATGCAGCCGATGTTTTCTCGGTCATGTGGAGTCCTCGCTCGACAGCGTCCCGTGCGGCGGTTTGCCCCGCAACCGGAACGCGCTCACCACCGCGCCGCTCAACGCCAGCAGCGCAGCCACGCACAGCGCCACATTCGAGCCCGACACGGCATAGCCGCGAAACAGGATCGCCACGCTCGCCGCACCAAGACTCTGACCCAGCAGGCGCGCGGCGCTCAGCATGCCACCGGCCGCGCCGCTGCGCTCGCGCGGCGCGGATGCGATGATGGCGCGATTGTTGGGCGCCTGGAAGAAGCCGAAGCCGAGCCCGCACACGGCCATGCGCCAGACGAATCCCGCGACGCTCCCGCCCGCCGGAAAGAACGCCAGCAGCAGCAGCCCGGCCGCCAGCACTGCCAGCCCGAGCCCGCCGAGCATTCCGGCGGCGTAGCGGTCGGCGAGTCGTCCGGCGAGCGGCGCAGCCAGCGCCAGCGCCAGGGGCCACGGGGTCATCAGCAGGCCGGTCGCGACCGCGCTGTGTCCCAGGCGCTGGATCTCGAACGGCAGCGCGACGAGCGCCGTCGCCTGCGCCATGAACGAGCAGACCGAGGTGAGCAGCGACAGCGAGAAGACACGAATCCGCAGCAGGTCGAAGGGGATGAGAGGAGCGTCGCGCCGCAGCTCGCGGCGCACCAGCAGCAAGCCGAACAGGCAAGCGCACGCGACAGGCACCAAGGCCAGCGAGGTGGCGGCGTGATGTGCCAGTGACTGCAGCCCGCTCAGCAGCAGGCCGAAGGTGCCCGCGTACAGCGCGGCGCCCACCAGGTCCAGCGGGCGCCGCGCAAGCTCGTTCTCGGGCAGCGCGTAGACGGCGATGAGCAGGGTCACGACCCCTAATGGCACGTTGATGCCGAACAGCCAGCGCCAGTGCGCCACGGCCAGCACCACCGCGGCCAGCGTCGGACCGAGCGCGGCGGAGCTCGCGACCACGAATGCGTTGATGCCGATCGCGCGGCCGAGGTGGCGGTGCGGGTAAGTGAAGCGCACCAGCGCTGCGCTCACGCCCATGATGCCAGCCGCGCCGAGCCCCTGGATGATGCGCGCGATGCACAGCGTCAGCAGCGTCGGCGCGCAGGCGCACGCCAGGGAGGCGAGGGTGAACACGACCAGACCGGTTTGCGCGATGCGACGGTAACCCACCGTTTCACCGAGGGATGCGAGCGGCAACAGCACCACGAGGATCGCGAGCTGATAAGCATTGATGACCCAGATCGAGGCCGCGGAGCTGGCGCCGAAGTCGCGGGCGATGGTCGGCAGGGCGACGTTGACGATGGTCGAGTCGAGCACCGACATGCCGATCGCGAGCGCAATCGCGGCCATCGCCCAGTAGCGGCGCGGCACCGGCAGCCCGTCGGGCTGCGCAGCATGCTGGGTGGTGCTCGGGACAGGCATCCGCTGCGATCATAGTGGCCGGTGGCAGAGGTGTCATAACGCAGCGCGCGCGGGCGAGGGTCGGGTACTCCCGGGGGCGGCACCGGCCCGATGTGAGCCGCGTCACGTTCCGGCATCGGCGGTGCGCGTTGCGCGCCGCTACAATATTCGCCAGCGCGCGAGCAACCGCCACAAAAGAACAATCACATGCCCAGGGACGTGTCAGACCGGGAACCTTGCGCAACCGCCGAGCCGGGAAGGACGGAGCGCCGCGGCGCGGACCGCCGCGAGCACACGCTGCGCGCGCTCGTGTACGGCAGCTTCAAGCCGCGCCGCCGCGAGCCGCGGCGCGCCGGCGAGCGCACCGTGAGCGCGGTGGACTGGCATCACCCGCAGTGGCTGGCGATTGCGATCCTCATCGTGGGGTTCTCCTGCATCGACGCACTCCTGACGCTCATGTTGGTCGAGCAAGGCGCCTCTGAAGCGAACCCGCTGATGGCGCCCCTGGTAAAGGGTTCCGCCGTCACGTTTGCGCTCATCAAGATCGGGCTCACCGCCCCCAGTGTGGTGCTGCTGACCCAATTGGCGCGCATCAGGGCCTTTGGCCGCATCCCGGTGGGCCTGCTGCTCTACGCGACGCTGGCGCTGTATGGGGCGCTGATTGCCTATGAGCTGCACCTGCTGAACGCGCCATAGCGCCCGCAACGCCGGCAGGTTGCGGGAGGCGCCTTTTCCGCCGGCGGCCTTTTTCCGCTAGACTAGGCTTCTGCCGGTTCCTTCCCCGCATGCTTGAATCAACACCCCTCTATGGCGGCAACGGCGAGTTTCTCGACGCCCTCTACGAGCAGTACCTTCGCGATCCTGAGAGCGTAGCGGAGCGCTGGCGCGAGTACTTCGCGCAGCTCGGCCCCCAGGGCACCGACCGCGCACACGCGCCGGTGCGCGCCGCGATTGCACAGCGAGCGGCCGCGGGCCGACCGGGCTCGCAGGCGGCGGCGCCCGCGGGCAACGCCAGGCAGGCGGCCGTCTCGCGGCTGATCCAGATGTGGATCAACCGCGGACACCTCATCGCCACCATCGACCCGCTGGCGCTGATCCCGCGGCCGCGGCCGCGGGTGCTCGATCTTGATTATCACCATCTGACCGCGGCAGACCTCGACACCGAGTTCTATACCGGCAGCCGCATCGAGGCGGTTCCCAGGCGGCTGAAGCTGCGGGACATCCTCGCCCAGCTGCAATACATCTACGGGGGCAACGTCGGAGCGGAGTTCGCTCACATGTCGGACTCCGAGGAACGGCTGTGGCTGCAGGACGAGTTCCAGGAAGGGCGTCTGCGGCATAGCTTCAGCAGCGAGGAGCGTCGCAACATCCTCTGGCAGCTGAGCGCCGCGGAGGGACTCGAGCGCTACCTGCACACCAAGTACGTCGGCCAGAAGCGCTTCTCGCTGGAAGGCGCCGATGCGCTCATTCCCTTGCTCGACGATCTCATTCAGCGCGCCGGCAGCGACGGCATCGAGGAAGTGGTCATCGGCATGGCGCACCGCGGGCGCCTCAACGTGCTGGTGAACCTGCTCGGCAAGTCGCCGGCGACGCTGTTCTCGGAGTTCGAAGGGGCTTACGACCCGGGCCGGCTCAAGGGCTCCGGGGACGTGAAATATCACAAAGGCTTCTCCGCCGACCTGCGCACCGCGAGCGGCAACGTACACACGGTGCTGGCGTTCAATCCCTCGCACCTGGAGGTGGTCGACCCGGTGGTCGAGGGCTCGGTGCGCGCTCGCCAGGAGCGCTGCAGCGATGAGCGCGGGGCACGCGTGCTGCCGCTGCTGATCCACGGCGACGCCTCGTTCGCCGGGCAGGGCGTAGTGATGGAAACGCTGCAGCTGTCGCAGGCACGCGGCTTTTTCACCGGCGGCACCGTGCACGTCATCATCAACAACCAGGTCGGCTTCACCACCTCGGAGCCGCGCGACGCGCGCTCGACCATGTACCCGAGCGATGTCGCCAAGATGCTGGAGGTGCCGATCTTTCACGTGAACGCCGATGACCCTGAGGCGGTGGTGTTCGTCACGCGCCTGGCGCTGAAGTACCGCATGCGCTTTCGCAAGGACGTGGTGATCGACCTGGTGTGCTACCGGCGGCACGGACACAACGAGGCCGACGAGCCGGCGGCGACGCAGCCGGGCATGTACCGCGTCATCCGCCAGCATCCGACCGCGCGCAGCCTGTATGCGGCGCAGCTGGTAGGCGCGGGCGTGCTGAGCGAGGCGGATGCGCAGGCGATGCTCGAGCAATACCGCAGCGGCCTCGACGAGGGGCGCCCGCAGGCGCGCGCCTCCCTTGGCATGATCGGCAACAAGTACACCGTCGACTGGAGTGCGTATGCGCAGGTGGACTGGAACGAGCGCGCGCCGACCGGCGTCGAGCTGACGCGCTTGCGCTCGCTCGGCGAGCGCCTTACCACCTACCCGCAAGGCTTCACGCTCCATCCGCGCGTGGCGCAGCTGATGCTCCACCGCAGGAAGATGATCGCGGGCGAGCAGCCGCTCGACTGGGGTTGTGCCGAGACACTGGCGTACGCGACGCTGCTCGAGGACGGCTTCGCCGTGCGCCTCTGCGGACAGGACAGCGGGCGCGGGACATTCTTCCACCGCCACGCGGTACTGCACGATCAGAATACCGACGCCACCTGGATTCCGCTGCAGCACATCGCCGAGTCGCAGCCGCGGGCGCAGGTGATCGACTCGGTGCTCTCCGAAGAGGCGGTGCTGGGCTTCGAGTACGGCTACTCGACCACCGATCCGCACTCGTTGGTGGTGTGGGAGGCGCAGTACGGGGATTTCGCCAACGGCGCGCAAGTCGTCATCGACCAGTTCATCAGCTCGGGTGAGGCGAAGTGGGAGCGCTTCTGCGGACTCACGCTGCTGCTGCCGCACGGCTACGAAGGGGCGGGGCCGGAGCATTCCTCGGCGCGTCTCGAGCGCTTCCTGCAGCTGTGCGCGGAAAACAACATGCAGGTGTGCGTGCCGTCCACACCGGCGCAGATGTTCCACATGCTGCGGCGGCAGATGCGGCAGCCATTCCGCAAGCCGCTGATCGTCATGACGCCCAAGAGCCTGCTGCGCCACGAGCTGTCGGTCTCGGCGCTGGAGGATCTCACCCGCGGCGGCTTCGCGCGCGTGATCGGCGAAGTCGACGCGCTGGCAGCACCGGAGGTGCGCCGGGTGGTGTACTGCAGCGGCAAGGTGTATTTCGATCTGTTGAAGGCGCGTCGCAAGGAGGCATTGCGCGATGTGGCGCTGGTGCGCATCGAGCAGCTGTACCCGTTCCCGAGCGAAGAGTACCAGGCTGTGCTCAATCGCTATCCCAATGCGCGCGAGGTCGTGTGGTGCCAGGAGGAGCCGCAGAACCAGGGCGCCTGGTACCAGATCCGGCATCGCCTGCAGGAGCTGCTGACCGGGCGGCGGCCGGTGCTGTACGCCGGTCGTGCACCCGCCGCCGCTCCCGCGACCGGCATCATCAAGATCCACGAGGTCGAGCAGCAGACGCTGGTCGCCGCGGCGTTGCATTCGATCACCACCGAAGAGTCCGGGCGCGATACCACGCGCCTCACGGCCATCGTGGCGCCCACTGCCGCGGCTCCCACCACGGCCCCGACGGCGGCACCGCCGGCGACCCAGATCAGAAAGCGCTCATGAGCACCGAAATCCGTGTCCCGCAGCTGCCCGAGTCGATCGCGGACGCCACCCTCGTCACCTGGCACAAGCAGCCGGGCGATGCCATCCGCCGCGACGAGAACCTCGCCGACCTCGAGACCGACAAGGTGGTGCTGGAAGTGCCCGCGCCCGCCAACGGCGTGGTGCGCGAGATCCGCGTGGCGAGCGGCACCGTGGTGACCAGCGGGCAGGTGCTGGCAGTGATCGAGGAGGGTGCGGCGGCGGCGACCAAACCCGCCGCGGCGACGGCTGCGAGCGCGCCCGCTGCCGGCGTGCCCACCGCGGCCGCACCCGCTGCGACTGCGGCGGTCGGGCCCGCGGCGGCCCTGAGGTCCACGGCGGCCGCGGCGCAGTCCGACGGCGGCGGCAACAGGCTCAGTCCCTCGGTGCGACGCTTGGTCGAGGAGAACCGGCTCGATCCGGCCACGATCCCCGCTTCCGGACGCGACGGGCGCCTGACCAAGTCCGACGTGGTGGACTACCTCGGCAGAAAGCCTGCCGCGGCCGGCAATGCGGGCGCCGCCGCGTCGGCGGCCGCAGCCCCTGCCGCAGCCCCTGCCGCAGCCTCCGCCGCGCCGGCCCCGGCGGCACGGGCTCCGGCTGCGCGCCCGCCGGCTGCGGACGGGGCGCGCGCCGAGCAGCGCGTGCCGATGACACGGCTGCGGGCACGTATCGCACAGCGTCTGATCGAGGCGCAGTCGACGCAGGCGCTGCTGACGACCTTCAACGAGGTCGACCTGACCGCGACCTCGGAGCTGCGCACACGCTACAAGGAGCGCTTCGAGAAAGAGTACGGCGTGAAGCTCGGCTTCATGTCGTTCTTCGTCAAGGCGTCGATCGAGGCGCTGAAGAGGTTTCCGGTACTGAATGCCTCGCTCGATGGGAACGACATCATCTATCACGAGTACTACGACATCGGGGTTGCCGTGTCGACCGAGCGCGGCCTGATCGTGCCGGTCGTGCGCGATGCGGACACCAAGGGCTTTGCGGCGATCGAGAAGGAAGTGGCCGACTACGCGCGCAAGGCGCGCGACGGCACGATCGCCATCGAGGATCTGACCGGGGGAACCTTCACCGTCACCAACGGCGGGGTATTCGGCTCGCTCATGTCGACGCCGATCGTCAACGCCCCGCAGAGCGCGATCCTCGGCATGCACAAGATCCAGGAGCGGCCGATGGTAGTGAACGGGCAGATCGCGGTGCGGCCGATGATGTACCTGGCGCTGACCTACGATCACCGCATCATCGACGGGCGCGAGGCCGTGCAGTTCCTGGTGGCGATCAAGGACGCGCTCGAGGACCCCGGACGGATGCTGCTCGGCATCTGATCCGCGCCGGGCTACGCCCGCGCGCGCCCGGCGCCCGCGGCAGCGAACGCCGCGCTGCGGGACTTCAGAACAGCTGGTGGAAGAGCCAGTAGAGCGACCCCGACAGCATGATCGCGGCGGGCAGCGTGAGCACCCAGGCCATGACCAGATTGCGCAGCGTACCCATCTGCAGGCCCGAACGGTTGGCTGCCATGGTGCCGGCAACCCCCGAGGAAAGCACGTGCGTGGTCGAGACCGGTAGCCCGAACATGTCGGCGGCGGCGATGGTGCCCATCGTCACGAGCTCCGCGGAGGCCCCCTGGGCGTAAGTCAGGTGCGACTTGCCGATCTTCTCGCCGATCGTCACGACGATGCGTTTCCATCCCACCATCGTGCCGAGGCCGAGCGCCATGGCCACCACCACCTTGACCCACAGCGGAATGAACTTGGTCGCCCGGTCGATCTGTTTCTTGAACGCCTGCAGGTTGCCGCGCGTCTCCGCGTCGAGCCCTGCGCTATGTGGATCCTTAGCGAACAGCCGCACCGCCTCGGAGGTGAGGTACATGTCGTTGCGCACGTTGGTGACGCGCGCGGCAGGCACGCGGGCAAAGGTGCCGCTGAAGCGCACCTGATCGGTGATGCTGGCGGTGATGGCGGCGAGCGACGGCACGACGCCATCGTTCCACTCATGCGTGCGCACGTAGGCGGACAGGGTGGCGCGCGGATCTCCTGGCGCCGGGGTGGCGGCGTACTTGTGCAGCGATTGCTCGGTCACCGTGGCCACGGCGATGAACGGGGTCATCTGTGCACCGGGCATCGCGCGGTTGAGCGCATATGCCATCGGCACCGTGCCGATCAGGATCAGCATGATGAGACCCATGCCCTTCTGGCCGTCGTTGGAGCCGTGCGCAAATGAGACCCCGCCGCAGGTGAGGATCAGGATGCCGCGGATCCACCACGGCGGGCCGGCATTGCCCCTGGGCGCCTGGTACAGCGCGCGATTCTTGACCAGGGCCTTCAGCACCAGCAGCAGCGCAGCTGCACAGATGAAGCCGACCAGCGGCGAGAGCAGCAGCGAGTAGCCGATCTTGGTCGCCTGGCTCCAGTCGACACCGCTGGTGCCATCGCGCCCGTGCATCAGGGCGTTGGCGACGCCGACGCCGATGATCGAGCCGATCAGGGTGTGCGAGGAGGAGGCCGGCAGGCCCAGCCACCAGGTGCCGAGATTCCAGATGATGGCCGCGATCAGCAGCGCGAACACCATGGCGAAGCCGGCACTGCTGCCCACCTGCAGAATGAGCTCGACCGGCAGCAGCGAGATGATGCCGAATGCCACCGCGCCGCTTGAAGCCAACACGCCGAGGAAATTGAGCGTACCGGAGTACAGCACGGCAAAATGCGGCGGCAGCGAATGGGTGTAGATCACGGTGGCTACCGCGTTGGCGGTATCGTGAAAGCCGTTGACGAATTCGAAGCCGAGGGCAATCAGCAGCGCGACGCCCAGGAGCAGAAACGGCAACAGCGTCAGCGCCTGCGGGAGCGCACCGCTGATGTCGCTGACGAGGCTGTAGCCGGCGTAACCTGCTCCGGCGAGCAGCAGCACCAGAAAGCCGACGATCGTGGTGCGGCCGGGCTTGCGATCGAGAGTCGGGCGCGACGCCGCAGGACTGGCAATGGTGTCGGCGGCAACGCTGTTCATGGCGGGGCGCTCAATCTGAAGTCCTCGGGACGGGCAGCGTATGACAGTAATGTTCAGGATTTATGACGGCGGCTCGCGACGCTGCCGCCGGTTGATATTTGTGTTATTTTTCAAAATCTTCCGGGACGCGATGCCCGCAGCGCGGCGATTACCATGACGAACGACGACAAACGAGCGCCAGGCGGCAGCGATGCTTTCGACGTCATCGTCATCGGCGCCGGCCCGGCGGGTTACCCGGCCGCGATCCGCGCGGCGCAGAACAAGCTCAGCGTGGCCTGTATAGATGAGTGGAAGAACCGCGACGGCAGTCACGCCTTCGGCGGCACGTGCCTGAACGCCGGCTGCATCCCGTCCAAGGCGCTGCTCGAGTCGAGCGAGCTGTATCACCGTCTGCGGGAAGAATTCCCGGTACACGGCATCAAGGTGTCCGAGGCCGCCTTGGACCTGACGCAGATGCAGAAGCGCAAGGGCGGCGTGGTGCGCGCGATGACGCAGGGCATTGTCGCGCTCTTCAAGGCCGCCGGCGTCACGGGGCTCCCCGGTCACGGACGTCTGCTCGGCGGCCGCAAGGTCGAGCTCACCGCCCCCGACGGTACGCGCCGGGTGCTCAGCGCCCGGCACGTGGTGCTCGCCTCCGGCTCCGAGCCGATCGAGCTGCGCTCGGCGCCCTTCAAGGCACCGCACATCGTCGACTCCTGGGGAGCGCTCGATTTCGAGGCGGTACCCAAGCGTCTCGGCGTCATCGGCGCGGGCGTCATCGGACTTGAGCTCGGGAGCGTGTGGCGGCGGCTCGGCGCCGAAGTCATCGTGCTCGAGGCGCTGCCGGACTTCCTCGCGTTTGCCGATCAGCAGCTCGCTCGCGAAGCACTGCGTCACTTCAGGAAACTGGGCCTCGACATCCGCCTCGGCGCCAAGGTCACCGCTGCCACGCTCAGCGGCGCGGCGGTCGAGGTCACCTACAGCGATGCGAAAGGCGAGCAGCGCATCAGCGTCGATCGGCTCGTGGTCGCGATCGGGCGGCGCCCGTTTACCCGCGATCTGCTCGGCGCCGACACTGGCGTGCAGCTCGATGAGCGCGGCTTCATCAAGGTGGACGATTCCTGCCGCACCGGCGTGGAGGGCGTGTGGGCGGTCGGGGATTGCGTGCGCGGGCCGATGCTCGCCCACAAGGGCAAGGAAGAGGGCGCGATGGTCGCCGACCTGATCGCCGGCCGTTACGGCGAGATGAATTACCGCGTGATTCCCGCGGTGATCTACACCGCGCCGGAGATTGCCTGGGTGGGGCTGACCGAGGAGCAGGTCAAGGCGAGCGGCCGCGAATATAAGAGTGGCGTGTTCCCGTTCCTGGCCGACGGCCGCGCGCGCGCCATGGAACAGGCGGCGGGCTTTGCCAAGATCGTGGCCGCCCGCGACGATGACGAGATCCTCGGCGTGCACATCATCGGGCCGATGGCCGGCGAGCTGATCGCGGAAGCCGTGCTCGCCATGGAGTACTCCGCAAGCAGCGAGGACCTGCAGCGCACCATCCACGCGCACCCGACGCTCTCGGAAGCGGTGCACGAGGCGGCGCTCGCCACCGACAAGCGCTCGATCGATTCGATCAACCGCTGAAGCAGCGGCCCTGCGCCCACGGGCTGCTCGCGCAGGGGGCCTGCGTTTACAGCCGCCGCCGCGCTTCGATCACATTCGGCACGCCGGCGAGCCGCCGCAGCACGCGCGCGAGCTGCTCCAGGTCATTGACCGCGACGGCAAGCACGAAGTACGCCAGGCCCGTGTCGTGGTCGGTTTTGGAGGTGACCGCGTCGATGCTGAGGCGCTCGACCGCCATGACGTCCGTCAGGTCGTGCAACAGGCCGCGGCGATCGTAGGCGCTGACGGTGAGCTCCACGGTGAGCGCGCCGGCGTCCGCACTCGTCCACTCGACCTGCAGCACGCGGTCGGGTTTGAGCGAGGCCATGCGGACCAGGCTCGGGCAGTCGCTGCGATGCACCGTAACGCCGCGTCCGAGCGTGGCGTAGCCGGTAATCGGCTGCGGGCGCAGCGGCGCGCAGCAGCGCGCGAGCGTGGTCGGCAGATCTCCCACGCCCTCGATCTCCACCGCCGCTGCGCGCCGGCGCGCCCGTGCGGGGCGCGTGGCACGCGCCGGCGGCGGCGCAGGCTCGAACAGCCGCGTCGCCGCGTGCATCAGCTGCGTGACGGTGATTTCGCCCTCACCGAGCAGCTGGTAGAGGTGATCGACATCGCGTGCCTTGAGCTCCTGGGCAAGGGCTGCCAGCTGTTCGGCTCGTGCACCGATGCGCGCGAGCTCACGCTCGGCGACCACCGCGCCGGCCTTGCGGTTGTCGCCGGTATCGAGCTTGCGAAACCACGCGCGCACCTTGCCGCGGTTGCGGGCCGATGCAAGATAGCCCTGCTCGGGGGCGAGCCAGTCGCGGCTCGGCGCCTCCTGCCTGCCGGTGATGATCTCCACGATCTCGCCGTTGGCGAGCGCATGGGTGAGGGGGACGATGCGGCCGTTCGCCTTGGCGCCGCGGCAGCGGTGCCCGAGCGAGGTGTGCACGCTGTAGGCGAAGTCGAGCGGCGTGGCGCCGCGCGGCAGGTCGATCACCTCGCCCTTCGGGGTGAGCACGTAGACGCGGTCCTCGAAGAGCTCGGCGCGCATGCCTTCCAGAAAATCACGCTCCGCCTCCGCGCCGCCGCCGCTGCCGTCCTGCGGCTCGAGCAGGCGCCGCACCCACTCGATCTTGCGCTGATACTGCGCATCGCGCGGGCCGCCTTCCTTGTAGCTCCAGTGCGCCGCAACGCCGAGCTCGGCGTGCTCGTGCATTTCACGCGTGCGGATCTGCACTTCAAGGCTCTTCGCCTGCGGTCCGATCACCGCGGTGTGGATCGAGCGGTAGCCGTTGCCCTTCGGCGTGGCGATGTAGTCGTCGAACTCCCCGGGAATGTAGGGCCAGCGCCCGTGCACGATGCCGAGCGCCGCGTAGCACTCCGGGATCGAGGCGACGACCACGCGCACGGCGCGCACGTCGAATAGCTGCTCGAAGGCGAGCTGCTTGCGCCGCATCTTGCGGTAGATGCTGTAGATATGCTTTGGGCGCCCGTAAACCTCCGCCGCGATTCCGGCCGCCTGCAACTGCGCGCCGAGCTCCGCGCACAGCGCGGCGATGTAACGCTCGCGGTCCGCGCGCCGCTCACTGAGAGCCGCGGCGACGCGGCGGTACTCATCGGACTCGAGGTAGCGGAAGGCGAGATCCTCGAGCTCCCATTTCAGCTGCCACACGCCCAGGCGGTTGGCGAGCGGCGCGTAGATGGTGCGCGCCTCGAGCGCACGGCGCTCGCGCTCCGCGGCCGGCAGGGTGCGGGCGTGGCGCAAGGCGACCAGCTCCTCGGCGAGCCGCGCCAGCACCAGTCGCGGATCGCTCACCACCGCCAGCAGCATCTTGCGCAGCGTCTCCGCCTGACGGTGGTCCAGGCCCTGCGCCGGCGACCAGTCACGCGGCAGTCCGAGCGTCCCCAGGCGCTGCAGCGCGACGGCGATCTCGGTCGCGCCCGCTCCGACGATGCCCGCAGTCTGCTCGGCAGTGAGGCTCGCGCGCGCGATCACCGGGCGTGCCAGCAACGCGTGGGCGAGCTCGGTGCTCTCGGTGAGGCCACCCATGATCTCGGCAGCCTCGGTGGCGAAGGCGAGATCGGTCGGGATGCGGGCGCTGGCGCGCTCGAACGCCGCGCGTGCCCCGATGATGGCATCGCGAACCTGCGGCGGGCAGAGCTGACTGGTCTCCATGTCGCTGTGCGAAAGCGGCTGATACGGCGCCGAGCGTACGATGAGGGCGGTGAGCGTGTCGTCCGCCGGCCTTTGCCGCTATCATACCCGGGAACCTTTTGCAGGCGGCGACCACGCGCCGCGTCCGGAGTGCATGGCAGGACACAGCAAGTGGGCTAACATCCGGCGCCGCGCAGGCGTCCAGGCGCGCAGGCGCGGCCGCGGAGGCACGCAGCCGCCGCGAACGGGCCTGCAGAGCGTGCGCTATGAAGGCTACGGCCCGGGGGGCGCGGCAGTGCTGGTCGAATGCCTGACCGATGATCGCGGCCGCGTCGGCGCCGCAGTGCGCCACGCCTTCGTGCAGCACGGCGGTCACCTCGGCGCCGATGGCTCGGTGAGCTACCTGTTTAACACCGTGGGCCTCATGACCTTTCCGCCGGGCACGGATGAAGAGCGGCTCATGCAGGTAGCGCTCGAGGCGGGTGCAGAAGACGTCGTGCCGAATGCCGATACGTCAGTGGAGGTGCTGGCCGACCCGCTGGAGTTCGCCGCCGTGCAGGCGTTGCTCACATTGCGCGGTTTCGCGCCGGCGACCGCGGAGGTCACGCAGCGCGCGGCAACCTCGCTGGAGCTGTCGGGGGAAACCGCCGCACAGATGGTGCAGCTGCTGGAAGCGCTCGAAGGGCTGGACGAAGTACGGGACGTGTACTCGAATGTCGAGATAGCGGATGAGGTCTTGGCGCGTCGTGGCGCCAGGGGCTTATCGTGAGGCGGCTGATTTGCGCAGCCGGCGATCGTAGCCGGAGCGCTCAGCGAGCTTCGTCGCCGCGTCGCGCACGATCTGCTCGACTGATGCCGCGTGCTCGTTTGTCATCAGGACCACGTTGGACTCGTGGGAGAGGAGCTTCCCTTGACGAGAGCGGCGGGCGACAACGATCTTCAGTCGGAGAGAACCGGGAGGATCACCGGCGGAGGCAATGAAGTCCGCCACCTCGACGCCAGCGTGACAGCCGAACTCTTCGGCCGCACGCATCGCTCGCTGCCGCAGTGTGATTAGTTCTTGTTCGTTCACTGCCGCCCCCCGGCGACGCGTGCGAATTATATCGCGGCAGGCAGTGATGCAGGTGGGTCACTTGTCTTATCACGTTCCCGAGCGGGGGCACCGCCGTCCGCGGCGCTGACCGCGGAAGAAGCACGTTGCTACGACTTGGCGTGCCTGGCTTTGTAGGTTCGGATCTGGCTGTTGAATTTGTCTACGACGGCCTGCTCCTGATCTATGGCGGTGTTGTGGATGCTGACGCCGAAAGTCTTGAGCGATTCGAGATCCGACTCCGAAGCCACGCCTGCAAACTGCTGGGCGACATGGTCGACGGTAGAATCCACGCACTTGATGAAGGAATTTGTGGCGGCGTCGTAGGCCCGAAATGCGGTGGTGGCCGCCTCCATCTGGTTCAAGGAAGCTGTGGAGCCGTCCGGCACCGAGGGCGCAGTCGCGCGGACGCAAGTCTGCAGCGCAGAGGCCGCGGTTCCCATGAGATTAACCGGCGATGCGGTGACGGCGGGTGGGGACGAAGGCGCAGATGAATCTGAATGGGGGGTGGAGCTGCCATTGCCTGCCGTCGAACTGCTACCCTCGTGGCCGCTCTGAGAGCACCCGGCGAGAATTACCAGCGTTCCAGCCACAAAAGAGATCAGTTTCACGGCAACGCGTTGATGAGTTATATGCGATTTCACTGCGGAGCTGCCTTCTGCGTGAAGTATAGAGGCGCAACGACGGATTTTGTCGGCTGATAGTCCGCGGACCTGGAGTCACGTCACAACAATGGTGTGGGCATGGCCGGGCAATGCCTAAGTTCTTGTTTTCAGTTACCCTTAGACGTGCCCGGTCACGCTGATCAAGTGCCTAGACGGGACGTGTACGCGAATGTCGAGATATCGGACGAGGTCCTGGCGCGCGTTTGATGCGCGCGTCGCAACGCCGGTCACTCTCGGGGTGAGCGTGCGCATCCTCGGGCTCGACCCGGGCTCGCGGCGCACCGGGTTCGGGCTGATCGAATGCCGTGGCAGCGAGCTGCTGGCGCTGGCGCACGGCTGCCTCAATGTCGCCGCGGCGGCGCCCGTGGCGCGGCTGCGGCTGATCTTCGAGGGCCTGCGGGCGCTGTTGCACGAGCACGCCCCGGCCGAGGTGGCGGTGGAGCGCGTGTTCGTCAGCCGCAACGCCGACAGCGCGCTCAAGCTCGGGCAGGCACGCGGCGCGGCGCTGTGCGCGATACCGGAGGGCGTGCCGGTGTTTGAATACGCGCCGCGCGCGATCAAGCTGGCGGTCGTGGGCTCGGGTGCGGCGGAGAAGTTCCAGGTGGTGCACATGGTGCGCACGCTGCTCACGCTGCGCGATCGCCCCGGCGCCGACGCCGCGGATGCGCTCGCCGTCGCCGTGTGCCACGCGCACGCGCGCCGCCTGGGCGCGCTGGCACAACAAGTCGCCCTGTCGCGCTGGTCGCAGGCGCGGCGATGATCGGCTCGCTGCGCGGCAGGATCCTCTCCAAGACCCCGCCGCAACTTACCGTCGAGGTCGGTGGGCTGGGCTACGAGCTCGAAGCGCCGCTGTCGACTTTTTTCCTCCTGCCGGCACTCGGCGAGGAGGTGCGGCTGCTCACACACCTGGTGGTGCGCGAGGATGCTCACGTGTTGTATGCGTTCGGCACCGAGGACGAGCGACGCCTGTTCCGCAGCCTCATCAAGGTGTCCGGCGTCGGTCCGAAGATCGCACTCGCGCTGCTCTCAGGCATCAGCGTCACGGCGTTCGCCGCCTGCGTGCAAGGCGGCGACAGCGCGGCGCTGACACGCGTGCCGGGGGTGGGTCGCAAGACCGCCGAGCGGCTGATCGTCGAGATGCGCGACCGGCTGGCGCCGCCGGAACTGCCGGGCGTTGCGGCGGCCGCGGCGGCGGCGGGCACGAGCGCGCAGAGCGAGGCCTACGGCGCGCTGGTGGCGCTCGGCTACCGCCCCGCGGAGGCCACGCGCTTGCTCAAAGCGGCCGGTCCCGGTACACATTCCACCGAGGAACTGATCCGCCGGGCCCTGCAGGGTGCGGCGCGGGAGTAGATCGGGTACCCGTGACAACAGCACAACCCATCGTGAGCGGCACGGCGAGCGCGCAAGAGGAGGCGGTCGAGCGCGCCATCCGGCCGCGCCGGCTGGAGGAGTACGTCGGGCAGACGCCGGTCAAGACGCAGCTGGAGATCTTCATCCGCGCCGCCCGCGAGCGCGGCGAAGCGCTCGATCATGTGCTGATCTTCGGGCCGCCGGGCCTGGGCAAGACGACGCTCGCGCACATCGTCGCCGCCGAGCTCGGCGTGAATCTGCGCCAGACCTCCGGCCCGGTGCTCGAGCGGCCCGGGGATCTCGCGGCGCTGCTCACCAACCTGCAGTCACGCGATGTGCTGTTCGTCGACGAGATCCACCGACTGGCGCCGGTGGTGGAGGAAGTGCTCTACCCGGCGATGGAGGACTATCAGCTCGACCTCATGATCGGCGAGGGCCCGGCGGCGCGCTCGATCAAGCTGAATCTCCCGCCCTTCACCCTGGTCGGCGCCACCACGCGTGCGGGGCTGCTCACCTCGCCGCTGCGCGACCGCTTCGGCATCGTGCAGCGGCTGGAGTTCTACGGAGTCGAGGAGCTCGAGCGCATCGTGCGCCGCTCGGCGGCGATTCTCGCGGTGAGCATCGACGCGGGCGGCGCGCAGCGCATTGCGCAGCGCTCGCGCGGCACGCCGCGCATCGCCAACCGCCTGTTGCGGCGGGTACGCGATTACGCGCAGGTGCGCGCCGACGGGCGGGTGAGCGAGTCGGTCGCGGATGCGGCGCTCGATCTGCTCGAGGTCGACGTCCTCGGATTCGACACGCTCGACCGCAAGCTCCTTAGCGCCATCATCGAGAGATTCGACGGCGGGCCGGTGGGCATCGACAGCCTCGCGGCGGCGCTCGGCGAGGAGCGCGGTACGCTGGAAGACGTCACCGAGCCGTTTCTCATCCAGCAGGGCTACCTGGTGCGCACCGCACGCGGCCGCATGGTCACGCGCGCCTCCTACCTGCACTTCGGCATCAAGCCTCCGGAGCGCGCCGCGACACTGCCGCTGTTCGAGGATCAACGGTGAGCGTGTTTCGCTGGCCGGCGCGCGTCTACTGGGAAGATACCGACGGCGGCGCCGTTGTTTATTACGCCAACTATCTGCGCTTCCTGGAGCGCTCGCGCACCGAGTGGCTGCGCGCCTGCGGACATTCGCAGGCGGAGCTGGCGCGCGAGCCGGGCATCCTGTTCACGGTGGTGAGCGTTCAGGTGAATTACCGCGCGCCGGCGCGGCTCGACGACGAGCTCGAGATCACCTGCGAGCCGCGGGCGCAAGGGGCGTCGCTGCGTTTTGCGCAGCGCATCTATCGCGCCACGCCGGGCGAGCGCGCCGACAGCGCCCTGCTGGTGGAGGCGAACGTGCGCGTCGCGTGCGTGGATGCGAGCAGCTTCAGACCCCGGCGCCTGCCGCAGTTCCTGCTCGCAGCGGTGCACGCGGAGGCGGCGCGTCGTGGGTGAACCGCTCTCGATTGTGAAGCTCATCGTCCAGGCGAGCGTGCCGGTGCAGATCGTGATCGCCCTGCTGCTGCTGGCATCGCTCAGCTCCTGGGCGATCATCTTCCGCAAGCGCCGCATCATCGGGCGCGCGCGGCGCGAAGCCGACCGCTTCGAGAGCCGTTTCTGGTCGGGGGACGATCTGGCGCAGCTGTACCGAGCGATCGAAGCGCGCGGCGGTGCCACCGGCATGGCGGGGATCTTCGAGTTCGGCTTTCGCGAGTTCGCACGTCTGCGCCAGAGCGCCGCCGCAGGGGACCAGCTGCTCGAGGGCTCGCGGCGCGCCATGCGCGTGGCGCAGCTGAAGGAGATCGACCGCCTCGAGCACAGTCTGGCGACACTCGCCACTGTCGGCAGCACCAGCCCGTACGTCGGGCTGTTCGGCACCGTCTGGGGCATCATGAGCGCGTTTTCCTCGCTCGGAAACGTGCAGCAGGCGACGCTTGCGATGGTGGCGCCGGGGATCTCCGAAGCGCTGGTGGCGACGGCGTTCGGACTGTTTGCGGCGATCCCGGCGGTGGTCGCCTACAACCGTTTCGCCGATCAGGTGACGCGCCTGGAAATGCGCTTCGACGCATTCATCGAGGAGTTCTCCACCATCCTGCAGCGGCACGCGGCGCGCGGCAGCGCCATGCCCACGGGTCAGGAGCGTTGAAACATGGCACAGACCTCGCGTGGCCGGCGACTGATGGGCGAGATCAACGTGGTGCCTTACATCGACGTCATGCTGGTGCTGCTGATCATTTTCATGATCACCGCGCCGCTGCTGACACAGGGCGTGAAGGTGGATCTGCCCAAGGCCGGTGCGGAACCTCTGGAACCACAGGCCGTCCAACCCCTGGTGTTGTCCGTGGACGCCCGTGGACATTTTTACCTCAACATCGGGGGCAGCCCCCAGACAGCGCTCGATGAGGACACACTAGCGACGCGCGCCGCGCAGGCGCTGCACAGCAACCCCGACCGGCAGGTGCTGGTGAAGGCCGACAGTGCGGTGGCCTACGGCCGCGTGGTGCAGGCGATGGTCATCCTGCAGCACGCCGGGGCGCGCAAAGTGGGTTTCATCACGGATCCCTTGCCGGAGGTCTCCCATCGCCACGGCTGAGCGCTCCGCAGGCCTGTCGCGAGCGAGCGATCGATGGGTGTCGATAGCGCTGTCGGTGCTGCTGCACGGTGCGCTGTTGGCAGCGCTGGTGTATGGCTGGCTGTTGTTCCGGCGGCCGCCGCAGCCGGCACCGACGCTGGCGATCGAGGCGCGGGTGATCGAGGCACATGCGGCGCGGGGTACGCCGCAACCGGCGCCGCAACCGGCGCCTGCAGCCGCGCCGCAGCCCGCGCCGCCGCCGGAGGCCGTCGGACCGCCGCAGCCGACGCCGCAGGAACTGGCGCAGCGCGAACAGCAGCGTCAGCAGGCCGAGGAGGCCGCCGCGCAGGAACGCCGCGCCGAGGAGGAGAAAGCCGCGCAGCAGAAAGCCGCACAGGAGCAGGCGGCGAAGGAGGCCGAGGCGCGGCGCCAGGCCCAGGCGCGGGCGGAGGCCGAGCGCAAGGAGCAGGAGCGCCAGGAGCGCCTGGCGGAGGCCCAGGAGAAGACCGAGCGCGAGGCGGATCTGAAGCGCAGTCTCGCCGCCGAGCAGTCTGCTGCCGCGCGTTCGGGGCCGGAGCTCGCCAACTGGGAATCGATGATCGCGGCGAAGATCACGCGCGCCTGGTTGCGTCCGCCCACGGCGCGTTCGGGAATAGAATGCATGTTGTACGTGACGCAGGTGCCGGGAGGCGAAGTGACGCAGGTAAGAATCGGGGAGTGTAACGGCGACCAGGCGGTGCGCGAATCAATCGAGGCCGCCGTGTACCGCGCCTCGCCCCTGCCGCCGCCGCCGGACCCGGCTCTGTTCGACCGCAATCTCAAGATCGACTTCAAGCCGGACTGAAGGCCCATGAGTAAGATGCCCGACGCGCTTCGCCTGCCGGCACTCCGGCGCCTCGCCGCTGCCACAGCGCTGCTGGCGCTCGCCCTCGTCACGGCGCGCCTGGCCCGCGCGGAGCTGCAGATCGAGATTACCTCCGGCGTGCGTGACCCGGTGCCGATCGCCATCGTGCCGTTCGCCCACGTGCCTGCTGATGGCGGCTTCGACGTCGCCGATGTCGTACAGCACGATCTGGCCGGCAGCGGGCGCTTCCGGGCTCTGCCGCGCGAGCGCATGCCCGCCACGCCGACGCGCGCGGACGAGGTGGCGGTGGCAAGCTGGAAGAGCGCCGGCAGCGATTACGTGGTGGTCGGTCGGGTCACGGCGCTCGATGGCGGCAATCTTGCGGTCGACTTCGATCTGGTGAGTGCGCTCACCGGAACGCGCGTGGCGACGCAGCGCTTCGTCGGCGCGCCGAGCGCACTGCGCAACGCCGCGCACCGCGTGAGCGACGCCGTCTACCAGAAGATCCTCGGAGTGCGCGGCGCCTTTGCCACCCGCATCGCCTACGTTGCGGTCGATGGCACGCCGCCTGCGCAGACCTACCAGCTGATCGTCGCCGACGCCGATGGCGCCAACCAGCACCTGATACTCGAGTCACGCTTTCCGCTGATGTCGCCGGCGTGGTCCGCCGACGGCCAGTGGCTCGCGTACGTGTCGTTCGAGACCAAACACTCGGCGGTGTACGTGCAGCTGGTGAAAAGCGGCGAGCGACGCCAGGTGTCGGCGCGCGCGGGGGTCAACGCAGCGCCCGAGTGGTCGCCCGACGGCCGCAAGCTCGCCCTGACGCTCGGCGGCCGCGGCGGCAACCCCGACATCTACGTCCTCGATCTCGCAAGCCAGGATCTGACGCGGATCACCGATGATCCGGCGATCGACACCGAGCCGGTGTGGGCGCCCGACGGGCGCTCGCTGTATTTCACCTCCGACCGCGCCGGCTCGCCGCAGATCTACCAGATCGGCGTCAGTGCGGGCGCGCGCCCGCGACGCATCACGTTCAGCGGCACCTACAACGCCCGTCCGCGGATATCGCCCGACGGCTCGCAGCTGGCCATGGTGACACTCGACAACGGCAACTACCGCATCGCGGTGCAGGACCTCGCGAGTGGGGCGGTACGGGTGCTCTCGCACGGGCATCTGGACGAATCGCCGAGTTTCGCTCCCAATGGGGCTACACTCATCTATTCGGAGCGCGAGGGCAGCCACGGGGCACTGGCGACGGTCGGGACCGATGGCCTGACGGGCCTGCGCCTGAAGGCGTCCCAGGGCGAGGTGCAATCCCCGGCTTGGGGGCCCTTCATGCCGTAGGGGCACCGGCAGGCGTACGGGCAGTTGCGGAGGTGAGTGGCATGGCGGAGAAAACAATCATGCGTCGAGCGATGATCATCCTTCTAGTTGCGGCATCGTTGAGTCTCGGCGCCTGCGCCAGCAAGCGGCCGAAGCCCGCGCCGCCGGAGGCGCCGAACGCGGCGAACGAGGGCGCGCAGGGCGCGGGCGCGGGCTACTCCAAGGCCGGGCCGGACGATGAGTCTGCAGGCCCCCAGGGCGGGCTGCTCGCCGAGCGGACCGTCTACTTCGACTTCGACAGCAGCGAGATCAAGGGTGCCGGCACCGATGTGGTCGCGGCCCACGCGAAATATCTCGCCGCCCACGCGGCGACCCGCGTGCGGCTCGAGGGGCACACCGACGAGCGCGGCTCGCGCGAATACAACATCGGACTCGGCGAGCGCCGCGCGCAGTCGGTGCGCCGCGCGCTGCTACTGCAGGGCGCCGCGGATGCGCAGATCTCCACCGTCAGCTACGGCGAGGAGCGTCCCGCGGTCGCCGGACACGACGAGGCCGCATGGGCGAAGAACCGCCGCGTCGAGATCGTGTACCTGGCCGCGCCGGTGGGGTCACAACCGGCGCAGCCGCCGCAGCAATAAAGGCGGGGAAAGCCCATGCGCATCACCTGCCTGTCGCTGGCGCTGACCGCGCTGCTCGGCGCATGTGCCAGCACGCCACCAGAGCCGGACCCGGTGCAAGTGAAGCTCACCGATCTCGATACGCGCGTGGCGCGCATCGAGCGCATCGCGGCAAACCAGGCCGAGATGTCGCAGCGCCTCGATGACATACAGCAGACCCTGCGCGAGCTGCGCGGGCGCGTCGAGGAGCTCGAGCACAGCAACGAGGCGCTCAGCAGGCAGCAGCATGACCTGTACGCCGATCTCGACAAGCGCCTCACCGCTGCCGCGGGCGGCGCGGCTCCGGGTGCGGCGGCGGGCGCCACCGGCGAGCCAGCCGCGGGAGCCGGCGCGGGCTCCGCAGGGGGTGCGCCCACGGACAGTGCCGCCGGGAGCGCAGCCGGGAGCAGCTCCCCCTCCTCGACTGAGCAGGCGGTCTACGGTCAGGCGTTCGATGCGCTGAAGGCCGGCAGCTACTCGGTTGCGATCGCGGGATTCAAGGACTTTCTCGGCACCTACCCGGCAAGCCCGCTGGCAGAGAACGCGCAATACTGGCTCGGCGAGGCCTACTACGTGAACAAGGACTACGATGCCGCCGGCGGCGCCTTCCGCGCAGTGCTGAAGAAATGGCCCGCTTCCCGCAAGGCACCCGATGCGCTGCTCAAGCTCGGCTATACGCAGGCTGCGCAGAAGCAGTACGCGGCGGCGCGTGCAACGCTCGGGGAGGTGACGAAGAAGTACCCCGGGAGCGACCCGGCCCGGCTCGCCGCCGAGCGGCTGCGCCGCATTCCGGCACAGCCCGCCCAGTAGCGGCTGCCGCCGCGGTGCTGCGTGCCGAAGGAGAGCAGCGGCGTGACGCGCCTGAAGGTCACGGAGATCTTCCACTCGCTGCAGGGGGAAGCGGACACCGCCGGCGTGCCTACGGTGTTCGTGCGTCTCACCGGCTGTCCGCTGCGCTGTCAGTACTGCGATACCGAGTACGCCTTCTACGGCGGAGAGTGGTGGGAGGCGGAGGCCATTCTCGCGCGGGTACGTGAGTTTGCGACGCCGTACGTATGCGTAACCGGAGGGGAGCCGCTGGCGCAGAAGGGCTGCGCAGCGCTGCTGCGCATGCTGTGCGATGCGGGGTTGCGGGTCTCGCTCGAGACCAGCGGCGCGATGCCGCTCGAGGGCGTCGATGCGCGGGTGGTGAAGGTCGTGGACGTCAAGACACCCGGATCGGGCGAAGAGCGGCGCAACCGTTACGAGGAGCTGCCGCAGCTTTCCCCGCACGATCTGGTCAAGTTCGTGATCTGCGGCCGCAGCGATTACGAGTGGAGCCGCGACAAGCTGCGCGAGCTCGCATTGCCGCACGGTTGCACGGTGCTGTTCTCACCGAGTCACGAGCAGCTCGCGGCGCGCGATCTCGCCGACTGGATCCTCGCCGACCGCCTCGCCGTGCGCCTGCAGATCCAGCTGCATAAGTATCTGTGGGGCAACGTGCCCGGCAGGTAGCGAAGCAGGCAACGTGGCGAACTCTCCAGCGGTGGTGCTGCTTTCGGGAGGTCTCGACTCGGCGACCGCGCTCGCGATCGCCCGCGAGCAGGGATTCGTCTGTCACGCGTTGTCGGTCGACTATGGCCAGCGCCATGCCGCTGAGGTGGAAGCCGCGCGCCGCGTCGCGCGCGCCGGTGGCGCCCGCGAGCACCGCATCATGCACGTCGACCTGGCCGGCATCGGCGGCTCGGCGCTCACGGACCCGCAGCTCGCGGTTCCGGAGGAGCCGAGCGCCGGCATACCGGTCACCTACGTGCCGGCACGTAACACCATCATGTTGTCGCTCGCGCTCGCCTGGGCGGAGGTCCTCCGCGCGCACGCCATTTTCATCGGCGTCAACGTGCGCGATTGGAGCGGTTACCCCGACTGCCGCCCCGAATTCATCGCGGCCTTCGCACAGCTCGCGGCGCTTGCGACCAAGGCCGGTGTGGAGGGACACCCATGCCGCGTGCACACGCCGCTGATCGCGCTCACCAAGGCCGAGATCATCCGCGAGGGTAAGCGCCTCGGCGTCGACTACGGGCAGACGGTTTCCTGCTACCAGGCCGACGCGCAGGGTCGCGCCTGCAGCCGGTGCGACGCCTGCCGGCTGCGCCGCGCGGGTTTTCAGGCCGCGGGATTGGCCGATCCGACGCGTTACCAGAGCTGAAGGTCAGCCGGCGGCGTCGAGCGCCGCGGCCGCACGGCGCTGGGCCAGGAGCCACCACAGGTACAGCGGTACTCCGGCGCCGCCGAGTGCGATGGTCCACAGCAGCGGCTCGGTGCCCATGCCGATCGCGAGCCACGCGCAGTAACCGACACCGAGCAACGCCACCGCGTACAGGGCGGCCCCGCTGCCGGCGCGCTGCGGCAGCTGCCGGCGTGCGCGCAGCACCATGAGTGTGAGAGTGCACGCCAGGTAGAGCGGCAGCGTCGCCCCGGTGGCGATTTGAATAAGCAGGTTGAAGAACTGGCTGATCGAGTCGCTGAAGTGAGTGAGCAGCAGCACGCTGGTCAGTACCCCGCTCAGCAGGAAGGCGCGGGCCGGCGCGCCGTGGCGGTTCTCCTGCAGGAATGCCGTCGGAAAGCCGCCATGACGGCTCATACACTGTACTGATTCGCCCGCGAGCAGCGTCCAGCCGTTCAGCACGCCGAGGCCGCTCACCAGCACGAACGCGGCAATCGCTTCGCCATAATGGCCGCCGAGCACGCGTGAAAAGAGGTCGGCGTACGGCGATGTCGAGACGGCCAGTTCCTGCTGTGGTATCACGAACAGCGGCACGGCTGAGATCGCGACGTAGACGAACGCGGTCAGCAGCGTTCCGCTCAAGGTCGCGCGCGGGATGGTGCGTGCGGGGTCGCGAACGCGGCTCGCGGGAATCATGGCGCACTCGATGCCGAGCATCGCGAACATCGCCTGCGTCGAGACGCTATTGATCTCATGCCACGAGGTCGGGTTGGGCGGCACGTGGGCGCGGTACACTGCGGGATGCGCGAACAGCAGCCACAGGCCGAGCGCGATCACCGCGAACTGCGGCACCAGCTTCAGCGCGGTGGTGACGATCTGCACCCAGCCGGCCGCGCGTGCCCCGAGCAGGTTGACGCCGACGAACACCCAGATCAGCGCCAGCGCCACCGTCCCCGCGAGACCGGCGGTGCGGTCGAGGGCGGGCCAGAAGATCGCCAGGTAGCCGACCACTCCGAAAGCGATCGCGGCATTCGCCACCCAGATGGACACCCAGTAGCACCACATCACGATGAAGGCGGTGCCTTTGCCAAAGGCGCGCTCAGTGTAGGCGGACGGGCCATCGTCGGCCGGGAACGCACGGCTGAGCGCTGCGAATGACAACGCCAGGAAAGCGCAGCCGACCGCGATGACCATCCAGCCGCTGATGGCATTGAGCCCGTAGGGAGCAAGTTGTGCCGGCATGGCAAAGATGCCGACGCCGATGATGTTGCCGACGACCAGCGCGGTGCACATCCAGAAACCGAGCGTCCGGGAGCCTTCGGCGGCGGGAGCGTTGTCGGCGGCCAGAGCCTTGTCGGCGGCGGCGCTCAACTCTGTGCCAGGGCTTCGCTCAGCGCCGCCTCGAAGAGAACCATCGCCTCATCGACCTGCGCGCGGCTCACCAGGAGCGGCGGAATGAAACGCAGCGTGCTCACGCCGCAGGACAGCAGCAGCAGGCCGTTGTGGAAGGCGCGCGTCAGCACGCGCTGGCACAGCGCGCTGGCGGGCTGCCGCTCGCGCGGCCCGCTGATCAGCTCCGCACCGATCATCAGGCCCTTGCCGCGCACATCGCCGATGCATTCGAAGCGCGCCTGCAGGTCGCGCAGCCGTCCGAGGAAGTACTCGCCGACGGCGGCCGCGTTCGCCGCGTACTCGCGCTGCACCAGATCAAGCGTCGCCAGCGCCGCCGCGCAGCACAGCGGGTTGCCGCCGAAGGTGTTGCCGTGCGCGCCGCGCTGCCACTTCTCCATGTGCACCCGGCGGGCGACCACCAGTCCGATCGGCAGCCCCGAGCCGAGCCCCTTGGCGAGCGTCATGATGTCGGGCGACACGCCCCAGTGCTCGCTCGCGAACATCTTGCCGGTACGCCCGATGCCGCTTTGCACCTCATCGCAGATCAGCAGGATCCCATACCGGTCGCACAGCGCGCGCAGGCCCGGCAGGAAGCCGTCGGGCGGGACGAGGTAGCCGCCCTCTCCCTGGATCGGCTCGACCATGATCGCCGCGACTTCATTCGCCGGCACGTTGCTCTGAAACAGCACATTCTCGATGTAGTCGAGGATCGCGCGGCCCTGGTCGACACCGGCAAACAGTGGCCGGTAGCGGTTGGGGTAGGGCACGTGAGTCACGCCCGGCATGGCGGGGAAGAAGCCCGCCTGCTGCGTGTACTTGCTGGCGGTGAAGGCGAGCGAGCCCATGGTGCGGCCGTGAAAGCCGCCCAGAAAGCCGATGAAGCGCGGCCGGCCCGTCACATAGCGGGCGAGCTTCAGCGCACCCTCGACCGCCTCGGTGCCGCTCTGGCAACACAGCACCTGCACCGGCTGCTTCATCGGATCGAGCTCGTTGATCCGCTCGCCGAGGCGCGTCATGCGCTCGTGCCAATAGTCGCTCGAGATGTGCAGAAAATCATCGGCCGCATCCTTGATCGCCTGCACCACCTGCGGGTGCGCGTGACCGGTGCTGCACACTGCAATGCCGGCGGCGAAATCGAGAAAGCGATTGCCGTCCACGTCCCACACCTCGACGCCGCGGCCCCTGGCGATGACGAACGGGTAGTCGCGCGGGTAGGAAGGTGAGCTGACCGGGCGGTCGCGTGCCAGGAGTGCACGTGCATTGGGTCCGGGCAGTTCGGTGCGAATGTGAGGCGGTCGCATGCGCAGATCCTCAGTGTCGATCGGAAAGCGGCAGGGTGATGCGCACCGGCTTCGCATGGGCCGCGGCGGTGCGCCGATGCAGCTCGCGCAGCAGCCGCAGGTCCGACTCCTGCGGCGGCGACAGTGGCTGCAGATCCTGCGCGACGATGAGCGGCCAGCCGCAGGCTGCGCACGCCGCTTCGGGCGTTACGCCAGGATACACAGCCGAGAGCTGCAACTCCTCGCTCTGCGGGTGCGGACGCAGGACGCCGAAGTCGGTGATCACCGCGCGCGGTCCGCGGCCCGGAAAGCCGCAGCGGGTGCGCTCTCCCGAGCCGCCGAGGTAGCCGCTGCTGGTGAGGAAGTCGAGCCGGGCGACGAAACTGCGCGGCGACTGCTTCATGATCAGCAGCACCTCACGCGCGTGCGTCGCGATCTCGGGGGCGCCCCCGGAGCCCGGCAGCCGCACGGCGGGACGCGCGTAGCTGCCGATCACGGTACTGTTGAGGTTGCCAAAGCGATCGATCTGCGCCGCGCTGAGGAAGCCGACGTCGACGCGGCCGCGCTGCAGGTACTGCGCGAACACCTCCGCAAGCGGCACCACGCAGGTGGCAGTCTCGGCGAGCTCACCATCGCCGATCGACAGCGGCAGCACCTGCGGGCGTGTACCGACGGTCCCGGACTCGTAGATCAGTACCAGCTCGGGGGCGTGCGTGAGGCGCGCCAGATTGCAGGCCGCGCTCGGCAGGCCGATGCCGACAAAGCAGACGCTGCCGTTGCGCAGCTGCCGGGCCGCCGTCACCGTCATCATCTCCTCGGCGGTGTAGCCGGCGGTGCTCACGCTGCCACCCCCAGCTGTTGCAGCAGCTGCGCGTGGTCGGTGCTCGCCAGCACGTTGTCGCGCATCCACTGTTGGAAGCGGCTGCGCTCGCGGGAGATCGCATCCCACTCGAGGTAGAAGCGGTTGTCGCGCGAATAGCAGCCGGCGGCGTAGGAGGGATGCGCGCCTCCGGGCACGAGACTCACGGCGGCAATCAGCCAGTGCGGCAGCACGCTGGCGTTGAGCGGCGCATCGAGGCGCTCGACCTGTGCTTCGACCGTCACCAGCACGCAGCGCGCGGCGAGCGCCGCCTCGCGTGCCGCGCCGAGGATCCCGCGGATAAGGATGTTGCCTTCGCGGTCGGCCTGCTGAGCGTGCAGGATCGTGACATCGGGGTTGAGCGCCGGCACGGCCAGCAGCGCCTCGCCGCTGAACGGGCAGCTGAGCGTCGCTGCCGGCGCATCGCGTGAGCGATCGAGGTCGGTCGCGGCGTAATGACGCATGAGGCCGCAGGGCAAGCCGCTGGCTCCCGCCTGGTAGGCGACGCCCATCTCGGCGTGCGTGCGCTCGGTGATCGCGAGCGGCTGCGGCCAGCCGTGCTCGATGGCGTCGCGCAGGCGGTGCAGCGACCCTACGCCAGGATTGCCGCCCCAGGAGAAGGTCAGCCGCTCGGCGCATCCCATGCCGATCATCTGGTCGTAGATCAGGTCGGGCGTCATGCGCATCAGGTGCAGTCCGCGCCGGCCCTGACGTATGATCTCGTGACCGGCGGCAAACGGGATCAGATGCGTGAATCCCTCGAGCGCCACACTCTGACCGTCGCGCACGTGCTGCGCGATCGACTCGCGGAGCGGTGTCAGCGGCACGAGCTGCTACTCGACCACGGTCTGCGACTGCTCGCGCATGTACTGCGGCAGGTAGTAGAAGGACCCGATGGCTTTGCCGGTATTGCCCGAGCCCTTCCAGCCGCCGAATGCCTGATACCCCGGCCACGCGCCGGTGGTTGCGCCCTGCGGGCGGTTCGCGTACGTGACCCCAGCCTCGGCGTGCTCCTGGAACCAGCTGACCTCGTGCGCGCTGCCGTAGAAGCCGGCGGTGAGCCCGAGCGCGGAGCGGTTCATGAGGGCCATCGCTTCATCGTTGGATGAGACCCGGTGCAGCATCACGATGGGCAGGAACATCTCCTCGTTCCACAGCGGGTGCCCGAGCGGAGCTTCAGCGAGGGTGGGGCGGACGAAAAATCCCTGCGCCAGCGCACCTTCGCGCAGCTGCTCCCCCCCGGACAGCAGCTGCGCGCCGCCGGCCGCCAGCATCGCGACGTAGCGCGCGTAGTTGTCGTAGGCGGAGCGCGTCGTCACGGGGCCGAGCCAGTGCTCGCGACGGGTCGGGTCGCCGATGCGGATCGCGCCGGTCTGCTGCCGCAGCTTCTCGAGCAGCGGCGCGGCGATCTCCCGGTGCACATAGAGCCGCGAGAGCGCCGAGCACTTCTGCCCACCCATGCCGAAGGCGGAGCGCACGATACCGCTCGCGGCGCGCTCGAGGTCCGCCGCCGCCGTGACGATGCAGGCATTCTTGCCCCCCATCTCGGCAATGCAGGGACGCGGGACGGGCGGGGCCTGCAGCGCCTGGGCGATGCGCATGCCGACCTCATGCGAACCGGTGAAGGTGACGCCGGCCGCCAGCGGATGGGAAATCAGCGCGCCGCCGACCTCCTCGCCGTGACCGCTGAGATAGTTGAACACCCCGGGCGGCAGGCCCGCGTCGCGAATGCAGTCGGCGAGGAGCCTCCCGGCCCACGGCGTGGCGCTCGCGCCCTTCAGCACGACGGTATTGCCGGTCACGAGGGCGGCTGCCGTCGGACCACCGGCAAGCGCCAGCGGAAAGTTGAACGGCGCGATCACCACCCACACGCCGTAGGGTTTGAGCACGCTGCGGTTGTGAGAGGCGTAGTTACGGAGCGGATCGTCGGGCAGCGTGCGATCGAACGCGCCACTGCGCTCGAAATCCGCGGCGTACAGGCTGAAGAAGTCCGCCGTCTCCTGTACCTCCGCGAGCGCCTCCATGCGATTCTTGCCGACTTCGAGCGTGAGAGCCGCGGCAATGTCGTACACTCGCTCCTCGATCAGCTGCGACACGCGCCGCAGCAGCTCGGCGCGCTCGCGCGGCGGGGTGCGCCGCCAGCTCTGCCAGGCGGTGGACGCTGCCTGCAGAGCATCCGTCGCATCCTGTGCGCTGGCCGCCGGGAATTCTCCGAGCACCTGCGCCGAGTCGGCGGGGTTGGTCTTGAGGAAATGCCGCTGTCCCGGACGTTCCTTGCCGTCGATGAACAGCGTATGCCTGCCGCCGAGCGCGACGAGCGCGCGCTGCACGGCAGACTCGAAACTGGCGTGCAGCTCGGGCGGCGGGTCGAACATGGTCGCGTATGTGAGCCGGAAACCCATGCCTCATTCTCCTCGCGGATCGGCATGCGCCTGAGCGAAGTTGGTGAAGCGAGGGACTCTAGGCTGCGGCCGAGCCTGGCGTCAACGCATGTAGTATCATGCCGCCCCCGCGTGGCCGCTGGCTCCGCGACCTGCCGCGCCGCCGGCTCAATTTCCGTGGGGCGTTAGCTCAGTCGGTAGAGCATCGGACTTTTAATCCGCTGGTCGACGGTTCGATCCCGTCACGCCCCATTTAAACTCCCTGTAGATTCACGCCCAGGGTTCGCGTTCTGAAGGTTTGGTAGGTGTCGGCACAGCTGCTCAGATGAGTTTGTGCGCAGCGATCGGGAGCGTCCGCAGCCGTTTGCCCGTGGCCGCGAAAATGGCGTTGCAGATCGAGGGTGCCACTGGCGGCACCGCCGCCTCGCCAACCCCACCGGGCCCGGCATCGCTTTTTATGACATGGACATCGAGAATGGGCAGCTCATCTAACCGCAACACGCGATGGTCGTTGAAGTTACGCTGCTGCACCCGACCGCCGCGGAGCGTGACGTTGCCCCAAAGTGCGGCCGTAAGGCCGTACACGATGCCGCTCTCCAGCTGCGATTCGACGATGCGTGGATTCACGGTCTGTCCGCAGTCGAGGACGCAGGTAATCTTGTGGATCTTCAGTCTGCCGGTCTCGACAGACACTTCGGCCACCTGCGCGATGTGCGACGCGTAGCCTTCCATGAACGCGATGCCCTGAAAGTGTGCTTTGGGCGCATGGCCCCAGCCCGAGCGCTCGGCGATGACCTTGAGCACCTGCAGGTGGCGCGGCTTGCCCGCCAAAAGCTCTCGGCGAAATTCGAGGGGGTCCTTGGACGCCAAAGCGGCGATTTCGTCGATCGAGCTCTCGATTGCGAAGCAATTCGGTGCGTGGCTCACCGAGCGCAAGTAGCCGACGTCGATGCCGATCTCCTGGCGGGTATAGCTCAGGTCGAAGTTCGGCACGGCATAGGGGAAGTTCTGCACATACTCGATCACGGAATCGAAGGGATCCTTGTTGGTCGGATCGTAGCGCGAGGTTATGGACGGGCTGACGATGTGAAGCGTCCAGGCGCTGAGCTTGCCATGCTCATCCAACCCAGCTTGCACCGCTTCGCGCGCCGGCGGCCGGTATAAGTCATGGGTCATGTCATCCTCGCGGGTCCAGATCAGTTTTACGGGCGCGCCGACGGCCTTCGAGGCCGCGACCGCGGCGGGCACGAAATCCACGTCCAGCCGACGACCGAAGCCACCGCCGAGCAGGGTGGTATGGACGTTGACCTGGTTCGCCTTCAAGCCGGCTGCCTCGGCCGCGGCGGCCTGCGCCAGCTGCTGCGCCTGCGTCCCGACATAGACGTCGCAGCCGTCCGCCCGGACATCGGCCGTGCAGTTCATCGGCTCCATAGTCGCGTGCGCCAGAAGCGGCAGCTCGTAGACGGCAGCAAAGGTCTTGGCAGCTCGCTTCAGCGCTTCCGCGGCGTGACCGCCCTTGAGTGCGGCCGCCACATTGTCGCTCGAGAGGGCCGAGACACCGGGTTTGGCTGCGACCGCATTCAGTCGCAACCAGATCGCCGCGTTGTCCAGCTGGGCATTCGGGCCGGGTGCCCAGACGATGTTCAAGGCATCGCGCGCTTTCTTGGCCTGCCAGAAGTGCCCAGCCACGACGATTACCGCGCTCGCGGTGGGCACTACGCGGCGCACGCCCGGCATGGCGAGCGCTGCGGCGGAATCTACCGAAGCCAGCGTCCCGCCGAGTTCTGGACAGAGCGCGATGGAAGCGCACAGCATGCCCGGCAGCTTCACGTCGCGCGCGCCTTGCGTATCGACTGACAGCGCTGAAGGTGACAATTACCGCTGGCGTTTTCATCTCGATGGTGTTCGCTGCACTGGATCTGACCACACTACATAATGCATCGCCGCCGCAACTTTACGTCCACATCATAGGCACCGTGACAT
>CAWIGQ010000016.1:0-91668 GCA_963835645.1 uncultured Gammaproteobacteria bacterium
AATCGAAGCGGCCCCGGCGGGCGAGCATCAGCTGATCACCGACGCCGTAGCGGCGCGCGGCGGCCGGCCACGGGCACGCACTGCATCAGCCCGATCACCGCAGCTCCCCACCGGCGGGCGGCGGCGCTACCGGCAGCGACACCGGCCGGCCCTTGTCCTTGACCATGAACACCAGCATCTTCGCGGGTGCGGTGGCGCTCGCGTTCGCGGACCTGACGTGCACGTCCGCGGTGCCCTCGTAGAAAGTTGCGCCCGGCCCGAGCGTGCGCGGTTGCTGACCTGCAATCTGCATGACGAGCTCACCCTCGAGCACGTAGACGAAAACATCCGCCTGGTGACGGTGCGGCAGCGAGGCGCCTGCCGGTGGATACTCCACCGTGAGCAACAGCGCCTCCTTGCCCGGAAGATCCGCCAGGTCGCGTTGCATCAGAGTGCTCACCGCGGCTGCGGCTGGCGGCGGCGCCGCATCGCCTGCGAGCCCCAGCGCCGAGACCGGGATAGCTGCAAGCCAGCGCGCGCGCCGCGAGCTCCCGATTGCCTTCAACATGTTACAACCCTCGCGGCTTGCCTCGACGCCCGAGGCGCGCGGCCGAGCATACCTGACGGGCTGGAGCTGATCAGGTGCATTGCGCGGGCAGCCACGCCTGCGGGGTTTACGGGTAACATGCGGCAGGCAGCGACACGCCATGACGGCATTCTTCATGCAAAGGAGTCTGCTGGCGCGCCGGGTGCGGCGCGCCTGGCTGCGGCTGGCTCCGTGGCGCAGCGCAGCCGCTGCCTCAGCGGCGGCCGATCCGTGGTGGAAGCATTCGGTGATCTACGAGATCTACCTGCGCAGCTTCCAGGACTCCAACGGCGACGGTATCGGCGATCTCAACGGCATCGTGCAGCGGCTCGACTACCTCGAGTCCCTCGGCGTGGACGCGATCTGGATCACCCCGTTCTATCCCTCCCCACAGGTCGACTTCGGCTACGACATCTGCGACTACTGCTCCATCGATCCGCGCTACGGGACGCTGGCAGACTTCGACCACCTGGTCATTGAATGCGCCAAGCGCGGCATCCGCGTCCTGCTCGACATGGTGCTGAACCACACCTCCGACCAGCACTCCTGGTTCCTCGAAGCCGCTCGCGCGCGCGACTCCGCCCGGCGTGACTTCTATGTCTGGAGTGACGGCCGCACCGGCGCCGACGGCAAGCGCCTGCCGCCCAACAACTGGGTGAGCCTGTTCGGCGGCTCGGCGTGGGAGTACGTACCGGCGCTCGACCAATTCTACTATCACAGGTTCTACCGCCAGCAGCCGGATCTCAACTGGCGCAACAGTCACGTTGAGCGCGCCATGTTCGATGCCATGCGCTTCTGGCTCGAGCGCGGAGTTGCCGGCTTTCGCCTCGATGCGATTACGGAGCTGATCGAGGATGAGCAGCTGCGCGATGAGCCGGAGACCGGCGGCACCAACGCCCAGGGCGATCCGAACCTCGATCACATCTACACCGACAACCTTCCGGAGACTCACCGCATCATCCAGCGGCTGCGGGCACTGATCGATACCTACCCGGGGCAGCGCGTGCTGATCGGGGAAACCTACCTGCCCCGCACTGCGGACCTCGATGCCTGGTACGGCGGGGCGCGCCATGATGAGCTGCACCTGCCGATGGACACGCTGGTCGGGCTCGGCAGCACACTGGATGCGTGCACCTTCCGGCAGCGCCTGACCGAGGCCGCCACCGAGATCCACCATTCGCAGCCGCTGCTGGTATTCGACAACCACGACACCGTGCGCAGCTGGGATCGCTTCGGCGACGGGACTCACGATGAGGAGATCGCGCGCCTCATCGCGACGCTGCTGCTCACCTCGCGCGCCGCGGCGCTGCTCTATCAGGGCGAGGAGATCGGCCAGCGGACCGATACCCCCGAGCGCCGCGAGCAGGTGCGCGATCCGCGGGGCATCCGCGGCTGGCCCGGCGACAAGGGGCGCGACGGCGAGCGCCGGCCGATGCCGTGGGACGCCTCCAGTCCTCAGGCCGGCTTCAGCACCAACCCCAGGACCTGGCTGCCCGTTACCCCGGACTACGTGACCATCAACGTGCAAAGCGAGCTTGCGGATCCGGACTCGCTCCTCAACTGGCACCGTCACCTGATCTCCATGCGTCGCAGCTATGCCACGCTGCGCAGCGGGCGCCTGGTGATGCTGGATCGGGACAACACGAGCGTGTTGACCTACGCGCGCGTGTCGGCCGACGGCGCCATCATGGTGGTGTCGCTCAACATGTCGGCCACGCCGCAGACGATCGCCGTGAACCTCGCCGCGGCAGGACTCGCGGGCGCCTCGCTCGCGACGCTGCTGTCGAGCCCCGGGGTCATTCCCGACGCCGACTGCGGCGCCGCGATCAGCCTGCCGCCGTATGCGGCCTGGGTTGCTGCGGTGCGCGCACACCGGGCGCGCCGAGATCGTGGCACGCCGCCGCCAGTTTGACCGCGAACTGATCGATCGCCAGTCGCGCATCGGCCCAGGGATCGGGCGAGGCCGATCCCAGCGCCAGGGTCTGGGGAAAGTGGCGGTAGGTGACCGTGGCGAGCCGCTGACGGTTCGCATCGCGCACTTCGCCGGCGAGCTCTGCGCCGCCGATGAACTTCGTTTGTGTCAGGTCCACTGCGGGGTCATCGGCCAGTTGCTTGCGCGTCGGGTGCGTGGGCGTGATATCCCGCACCGTCACATCACGGCGGGCGAGAACTCGATCGCACTCACCGGCAGCTCGCTGGCAGGCACCGCCGGCGCCAGCAGCGATCCGGCCGCGACGGCGATGCGTGTGGCACGCCTCAGCGTCGCAGGAAACAGGCTTGGCATGGCGGCAGCTCCGGGTATGTTGGTTGGGCCGCACAGCAGCGGCTAAGTTCAGCTCCCGGGGAGCTTGCGGCGCAGCATCGGGAACGCGCAGCGCCGGCAGATCTGCCAGAATGACGGCAGCGGTTTCGTGTGCGGCATTGCACGTACCCTGCGCGGAGCGGCGATTTATGCACACAGCATCGGGGCGGTCACCGGTTCGGCTGCGCAGGCTGGCGCGGACGATGCTGCAGTTGAGCGCATGCCTGGCGGCGACCTGGATCGGCACGCTCGCGTATGCGCAACGCGCAGACACCGCGGCAGTCGCCACTGCAAAGGTCGAGCCGTGGTGGCGCAACGCGGTGATCTATGAAATCTATCCGCGCAGCTTCCAGGACTCGAACGGCGATGGCGTCGGCGATCTCAACGGCATCGCGCAGCGGCTCGACTATCTGCAGTGGCTTGGCGTCGATGCGATCTGGATCGCGCCGATCTATCCCTCGCCACAGGTGGACTTCGGTTATGACATCTCCGATTACACGGCGGTGGATCCGCAGTACGGGACGCTTGCGGACTTCGACCGTCTGCGCGCGCAGGCCCAGGCTCACCACATCCGCATCATCCTCGACATGGTGCTCAACCACACTTCGGACCAGCACCCGTGGTTTCTGGATGCGGCACGCTCGCGCACTGCGCCCCACCATGACTTCTATGTCTGGAGCGACGGCAAGCTTGATGCGGCCGGCAAGCCGCTGCCGCCCAATAACTGGGTGAGCCTGTTTGGCGGCTCGGCCTGGGCGTTCGTGCCGGCGGTGCGTCAGTTCTACTACCACAAGTTCTACCGCCAACAGCCGGACCTGAACTGGCGCAATCCTCAGGTCGAGCAGGCGATGTTCGCGGCGATGCGCTTCTGGCTCGACCGCGGTGTCGCGGGCTTCCGCCTCGATGCCATCACGGCGCTGTTCGAGGATCCACAACTGCGCGACGAGCCGGTGCTCGGCGGGGTCAATGCCCAGGGCGACCCCATCCTGAGCGAGATCTACACCAATAATCTCCCCGAGGTTCACGACGTCATCCGGCGCATGCGCGACATGACCGACCGCTACCCCGGCGAGCGCGTGCTGATCGGCGAGACCTACGTGCCAACGACTGCCGACCTCGACCCGTGGTACGGCGGTGCCCGGCACGACGAGTTGCAGCTGCCGATGGATACGCTGGTGGGCCTGGGCAGCAGGCTCGACGCCGGCACCTTTCGCCGCTTGCTGGCGGAGACGCAGACACAGCTGCACCACTCACAGCCGCTGCTGGTGTTCAACAACCACGATCAGATCCGCAGCTGGGACCGCTTGGGCGATGGCGTGCACAACGCGGCGATCGCGCGCATCGTGGCCGCGGTGCTGCTGACTTCGCGCGACGCGGCGCTGCTTTACCAGGGAGAGGAGATCGGCCAGACGACCGCAACGCCTGCGCGCCGCGAGGATGTGCGCGATCCGATCGGCATCACCGGCTGGCCGAAGGAGAAAGGCCGCGACGGCGAGCGCACTCCGATGCAATGGGATGCCTCCAACGCGCAGGCGGGCTTCAGCACCGACCCGCGGACCTGGCTGCCGGTGACCGGCAATTACCGCAGCGTAAACGTGCAGAGCGAGACCGCCGAGCCGCAGTCGCTGCTGAACTGGTACCGCCACCTGATCGGATTGCGCCGTGACAACGCCGCGGTGCGCAGCGGACGCACGCTGATGCTCGATCGCGCCAATCCCAGCGTCCTCACCTATGCCCGGGTGGCTGCCGACGGCACGGCGGTCGTGGTGTCACTCAACATGTCGGCGCAGCCCCAGACTTTGCGGCTCGACCTTGCGGCCGCGGGGGTGCGCGGCTCGCACCTGCGGACGCTGTTGTCCAGCCCCGGTCCCAGCCCGGACAGCAGCGCAGATCGCCCCGTGACGCTGCCGCCGTTCGGCGCCTGGATTGCGTCAGTCGATTAAGTGAACGGCGCCAGCGCTCACACTGATGAGCTCTTCAGCCTCGCGGTGCAGGAGGGGCTGCGTGTCTCGGCGCGCCTGCGACTGCCGGCCGCGGCGCGCGCCTGTTACGTGCTGGCGCACGGCGCCGGCGCCGGCATGGATCACCCCTTCATGCGCGCGGCGGCCGACGAGCTGTGCGCGCTCGGCATCGCGACGCTGCGCTATCAGTTCCCCTACATGGAGCGCCGTGCCCGGCGGCCCGATCCGCCTCCGCTGTGCCACGCGACCGTGCGCGCCGCGCTCGCGCAGGCGGCAGACCGCGCCGCGGCACTGCCGCTGTTCGCCGGGGGCCGCTCCTTCGGCGGACGCATGACCTCGCAGGCGCAGGCGCTCGCGCCACTGCCCGGGGTACGCGGGCTGGTGTTCCTCGGTTTCCCGCTGCATCCGGCCGGGCGGCCTTCCGACACGCGCGCGCAGCACCTGGCCGAGGTGCGCATTCCGATGCTGTTCGTCCAGGGCGCGCGCGATGCGCTCGCCGAACGCGCGCGCATCGAGGCGCTGGTGTCGCGGCTCGGAGCGCGTGCGATCCTGCACGAAGTCGAGGACGCGGATCATTCCTTCCACGTTCCCGCCCGCAGCGGACGCAAGGACGCAGAAGTCAGAAGCGCGCTGCTGCGCGCGGTGGCGCAGTGGATGGACACGCTGCTGTGAGCAAGCGCTCGCTCGATCGCTACGCCGCGAAGCGCAGCTTCGCGCGCACGCCCGAGCCGCCCGCGAGCGCGGCCACAGAGCGCCAGGGTCCGCTGCTGTTCGTGGTGCAGAAGCACGCGGCGCGGCGACTGCACTACGACTTTCGCCTCGAGCTCGACGGGGTGCTCAAGTCCTGGGCGGTGCCCAAGGGTCCCTCGCTCGATCCCAGCGACAAGCGCATGGCGGTCGAAGTCGAGGACCATCCGTTCGACTACGCCTCCTTCGAGGGCGTGATCCCCGCGAAGCAGTACGGCGCCGGCAATGTGATCGTGTGGGACTGTGGCGTGTATTCCCCGGACGAGGGCCACAAGTACTCCTTCGCAGACCGCGCCGAGGCGCAGGCGCGCGTGCGCACCGAGCTCACTGGCGGCAAGCTGAGCTTCACGTTGTGCGGGGAGAAGCTGAAGGGCTCCTTTACGCTGGTGAAGACCCGCACCGGCAACCAGTGGCTGCTCATCAAGCACCAGGACGGCTTTGCCCGCACCAACGACGTGCTGGCGCAGCGCGCTTCCGTTCTCTCGGGCCTGAGCCTGGACGAGCTCAGCCCCCGCAACGTGCCGCCGCGCCTGCCGGCGGCGCGACTTACACCGGCGGGGCCGGCGGAGACACTGCCGAAACAGCTCAAGCCCATGCTCGCGGAAACCGGCGACACGGCGCGCTCGAACCCTCTGTGGCGCTACGAGCCCAAGCTCGACGGCTATCGCGTCATCGGCTTCATCGCGGGGCAGAGCGTGCGGCTGCAGTCGCGCCGCGGCCTGGAGCTGACGTCGTTCTTCCCCGAGATCGCGGCGGAGCTCGCCGCGCAGCCTGCCGGGCAGATGCTTCTCGATGGCGAGATCGTCGCACTCGATGCCAACGGACGCCCTTCGTTCAACGCGCTGCAGAACCGCGCGCAGCTCAAGAGCGCCGCGGAGATCGCCGCCGCCCGGCGCGCAACACCGGTGGTGCTGGTGTGCTTCGACTTGCTGCACTTCGCCGGCCTCAACCTGCGCGGCGCGCCCTACAGCGACCGCCGCCGTTACCTGTCGCAATGCCTGCTGCCGGGGGCGCACGTGCAGCTGGTGCACTCTTCCGACAACGCCGAGCAGTTGTACGCCGCGGCCGTGGAGCAGGGCTATGAGGGCATCGTCGCCAAGCGGCTCGACAGCCCCTACCAGGCCGGTCAGCGCTCGCGCGCCTGGCTGAAACTGAAAAAGGCGCAGTCGGCGGAGTTTCTGGTCGGCGGCTACACCCGCGGCAATGGCGCGCGCGAGCCGCTCGGCGCGCTGCTGCTCGGGTACCGCGACGGCAAGGCGCTGCGTTATGCCGGCCATGTTGGCTCCGGGCTCGACGATGACATCATCGGCGTGCTGCTGCAGCGCACCGCCAGACTCAAGCGTCCTGACTCCCCCTTTGCCGAGAAGCCGCCGCTGCATCGGCCGACCACCTGGCTCAAGCCGGAACTGGTCGCGGAGGTCAGCTACAGCGAGTGGACTCCTGCAGGCGCTCTGCGCGCTCCGGTATTCGTTCGCCTGCGCGACGACGTCGCAGCGCGCAGCGTGCGCAGGCGCGCCAGCGCCGCGGCGGCGGCGCCGACGCGCTCAGGCGCCAACACCCGCGCTGCGGCTGTGCAGCGCAGCGCCGGCGCGGCGGACACGATCGCGAGTGCCGCCGATGCGGAGGCTGCCACCGCCGCGGCGGTGCTGGCGCAGCTTGAGGAGCCGGCGAAGCGCCTGGAGCTCAGCGTCGACAACGCGCGCATCGCCCTCACCAATCTCGATCGCGTCTACTGGCCTGCCGCCGGCCCCCGGCAGCGCCCGCTGGCAACCAAGCGCGATCTGCTGCGCTACCTGGCGAGCGTCGGCCGCTTCATGCTGCCGCACCTCAAGGACCGCCCGCTCACCATGATCCGCATGCCCGAAGGCATCGACGGCGAGCGCTTCTTTCAGAAGCACTGGTCGCAGGCGCTGCCGCAGTTCGTCGAATCGGTCACGGTGTTCTCCGAGCACAAGGACGAGCGGCACCGTTACCTGCTGGCGAACAATCTGCCGACACTGCTCTGGCTCGGGCAGGTCGGCACGCTGGAGTTTCACGTGTGGCACTCGCGCGCGCAGCTTGCGCCCGAGGCGGCCGGAGCGAGCACCGACTACTCGAGCTCGCTCGCAGCTCTCGAGTCCTCGATCCTCAACTACCCCGATTACCTGGTATTCGACATCGATCCCTACATCTACTCCGGCCAGGAGGCCAAAGGCGCCGAGCCCGAGCTCAACAAGCGCGGCTTTGCCACGGCCAAGCGAGTCGCGTTCTGGTTACGCTCGCTGCTGCGGGAGATGTCGCTCACCGCCATCGTCAAGACTTCCGGCAAGACCGGATTGCACATGTTCGTGCCGATCGAGCGCACGGTGACTTTCGACGAGGCGCGCCACATCTGCGAGAGCGTCGGCCGTCACGTGATGCGCGAGCACCCGAAGGAGATCACCATGGAGTGGGCGGTCGAGAAGCGCACCGGCAAGATCTTCATCGACTACAACATGAACGTGCGCGGCAAGACTTTGAATGTGGCGTACTCACCACGCGGGGTGCCCGGGGCGCCGGTCTCCATGCCGCTCACGTGGGAGGAGCTCGAGGCGGCCGAGCCGATGGAGTTTACAATCAGGAACGTACCAGCCCGGTTGGCAAAGAACGGCGACCGGTGGCATGATGTACTTGAGACAAAACAGAGCCTTACGAAGGCTTTCGGTGTTGATCGTGAGAAGTAACGCGCTGTCACGGCGCCGCCCGCCGTCACCGCGCTCGCAGGTGCACTAATGGCCGCACGCTCCATCGGTTCCGTGACGGTGTCCTTCGGGCTGGTTGCCATCCCGGTGAAGCTCTACACCGCGACGCAGTCGGCGAATGCCATCTCCTTCAACCTGCTGCACAAGACCGACGGCTCGCGCCTGAAGCAGCAGTACGTGTGTCAGAAGGAGGGCGTGGTCGTCGAGCGCGAGGAGATGGTCAAGGGCTACGAGTTTGCCAAGGACCAGTACGTGCGCTTCACGCCGGAAGAGATCAAGGCGCTGGAGGAAGTGGGCAGCCATGCGGTGGAGATTTCCGAGTTCGTGCCCATCGAGTCGATCGATCCGGTGTTCTACGACAAGACCTACTACCTCGCTCCCGACAAGGGGGCCGCCAAGCCCTATGCGCTTCTCACCGAGGCGCTCAAGCAGTCACGGCGCTGCGGCGTCGGTCGCTGGGCCTCACGCGGCAAGGGCTATCTGGTGATCCTGCGCCCGATCGGTGATGTGCTGGCGATGCAGCAGCTGCACTACGCCGCCGACGTGCGCCGCGCGAGCGAAGTCGAGGTCCCGAAGCCGGAGGTCAAACCCGCGGAGCTCAAGCTCGCACAGCAGCTCATCGAACAGCAGACCGCCGACAAGTTCGATCCGGATGCCTACAAGGACGAGGTGCGCGCACGCATCGAGGCGGAAATCGAGAAGAAGGTTGCGGGCAAGGAGATCTCGGTGGCCGAGACCCCGGCGCCGGGCGAGGGCAAGGTGATCGATCTCATGGAGGCACTGCGCGCCAGCCTGCAAAAGAGCGAAAGCGCGCGCGCGCAGGTGAACCGCCTGGGTCCGCGCAAGGAGCCCAAACGCGTCGAGGAAGCGGCGAAGCCGGCACGCAAGGCGGGCAAGCGTAACGCCTGAGCGCGCGACGCTTCGGGTAAGAGATCAGGATGCGTTCCTACAGTGTGCGGGACGTAGAGCGGCTGCTGCGACTCTCGCCCGACACCACGCGCAATCTCATCAGGGCCGGGTTCGTCACACCGGCGCGGGGCACGCGGCGCGAATACCGCTTCTCCTTCCAGGACCTGATCGTGCTGCGCACCGCGCGTGCGCTGCTCGACGCCAAAATCCCGGCGCGGCGCATCCGCCGCTCGCTGCAGAGTCTGCGGCGCGAGCTGCCCGAGTCGCTGCCGCTGTCGGGGTTGTCGATCAGCGCGGTGGGCGATCACGTGGTGGTGCGCGATGGCGAGACACAGCGCCAGGTGGACAGCGGTCAGTATCTGCTCGGCCTCGACATCAGCCTGCAGAACGGTGTGCTGCACGTGGTCGAGCATCAGCAGCCTGCCGCCGCTGCCGACACGGCAGCTGCGCCAAAGCCGGCGGACGACTGGTTTGCGCAGGCGCTCGCTCTGGAGAGCACCGATCCGGACGGCGCGTTGAACGCCTATCGCCACGCGGTGGACGAGGACCCGCGCGACGCCGCGGCCTGGACCAACTGGGGACGTCTGCTGCATGCCCTCGGCAGGACGCAGCAGGCCGCGGAAGTCTATCGGCGCGCACTGGCGCAGGCGGGTGCCGATCCACTGCTGCTCTTCAATCAGGGCGTGCTGCTCGAGGACCTCGGCAATCCCGCCGCGGCGCTCGAGGCGTACCAGACCGCGCTCGCCGAGGATCCCGATCTTGCGGACTGCCATTACAACCTCGCGCGCCTCTACGAATCGCTCGGCAAGCCACAGCACGCCCTCCGCCACCTGGGGCAGTATCGGCGTCTGTTGAGCAGCGACAGCCGCTGATCGCCTCGGGCACGCCGGCATGAAGACCTGGGTTGGAACCTCCGGGTACAACTACCCCGAGTGGAAAGGCAGCTTCTATCCGGAGAAGCTGCCGGCGGCGAAGATGCTGCCGTACTACGCGCAGGCCTTCACCACAGTCGAGATCAACTACACCTTCTACCGCGTGCCGAACGAGAAGCTCCTCGCCGGCTGGAGCCGCGAGACTCCCGCAGCCTTCAGGCTCACGCTCAAGGCTCCCAAGCGCATCACCCACATCGCCAGACTCAGGGACTGCGCGGAGCTGCTGCAGTACTTCCTCAAGACCGCCGCGACGCTCGGGCCGAAGCTCGGGGCGATCCTCTTCCAGTTGCCGCCCTACTTCCGCAAAGATCTCGCCGTGCTCGATGCGTTCCTGGCGCTGCTCCCCCCGGGATGCTGCGCGGCGTTCGAGTTCCGGCACGCTTCGTGGATGGATGCCGAGGTGTTCGCCCGGCTGCGCGCGCGCAATCTCGCGCTGTGCGTGGCCGACAGCGAGAAATTCTCCACGCCGCTCGAGATCACCGCGAGCTACGGCTACTTCCGCCTGCGCGATGAGGGCTATACGCCCGAGGACCTCAGACGCTGGGCCGGGATGATTCGCGCCAGCGCCGCGGCCTGTGACGATGTTTACGTGTACTTCAAGCACGAGGAGGCGGGCAAGGGGCCGCAGTTCGCGCGGCTGCTGCTCGATGCGCTGAGCGCCGACACGCCGCCCCAGCCTGCGCGCGGACCCGGGTAGAACCTTCCGCGGCCCGGCCCCCACTTACCGCTGTAACTGCGCGGGGCAACCCCGCTCGAACAACAGGGGAAACCAATGAAGGCCCATATAATGGAAACACGCAGGCTCGCCTGCGCGTCGTTGGCTTTATCGATGCTGCTCGCGGGCGCTGCCGCGCTCGCGGGCGATGAGCACGCGGTTCTGCCATCGCTGAAGACGATCAGCACCGTCGCTTCCACCGTTCCCGGGAACGGCGACGTCAATCCTTACGGAATGGCACAGATCAGGCGCACCACCGGCAACCTGCGCGCCGGGCACATCCTGGTCAGCAATTTCAACAACTCCTCCAACCTGCAGGGCACCGGCACGACCATCGTCGACGTGGCGCCCAATGGCAGCGTGAGCTTGTTCGCCACGCTCAACGCCGGCGCTCTGCCTGGCAGTTGCCCGGGCGGCGTGGGTCTCACGACCGCGCTGGTGGTGCTCGAGCAGGGCTGGGTGATCGTCGGCAGTCTGCCGACGGCCGACGGCACTTCCGCGACCGCGCAGGCGGGGTGCCTCATCGTTCTCGACAGCCTCGGCAACCCGGTGGAGACCTTCTACGGCTCACTGATCAATGGGCCCTGGGACATGACCGCCTTCGACGGCGAGCACGAGGCGAAGCTGTTCGTCACCAACGTGCTCAACGGCACGGTCGCGGCGGCTGGCGCGGTCGTTCACGGCGCTACCGTAACGCGACTCGACCTCAAGGTGTCCGCTGATGCGATGCCGGTGCTCGAATCGATCACCGTGATCGGTTCCGGGTTCGCGGAGCGCACCGATCCGGCGGCGCTGGTCATCGGCCCGACGGGTGTCGGTCTGCACGCGAACTGCGCCAGCGACAGCGACGACTGCGGCGAGCATGACGGCGATCACGACGGCGCGCGGCTGTACGTGGCCGACACACTCAACAATCGCATCGCCGTGATCGATCATCCGCTCGGGCGCACGACTTCGGCGGGGACCGGCCGCACGCTGAGCTCGGGCGGCAGCCTCAACGCGCCGCTCGGCCTGATCGTCACCCCCGGGGGTGACCTGCTGACCGTCAACGGCGGCGACGGCTTCGTCACCGAGGTCAGCCCCGGCGGCACGCAGCGCGACAAGGTCCTGCTCGACAGCAGCGGCTCGCCGCCGGGCGCGGGTGCCCTGTTCGGCCTGGTGTTCGATCCCGCTCATGGGCTCTATTACGTCGACGACGCCAGCAACACCGTCAATCTGCTGCACTGAAGCGCGCGAAGCTCCGGCGGGAAGGCATAGCTCTCGCCGGAGCTTTACCCGCCCTGCGCGCCGCTGCGGCCCACGGCCGCGGCGGCACTGAACAGATCCACGACGCAGGCTGCGCCCTCGAGTGACAACAACGCCCGCTTGATGCGCAGACCGCCGCCGAAGCCGGTCAGCGAGCCGTCCGCGCCGATGACGCGATGGCAGGGCACGATGATGGGTAGGGGGTTGGCACCGTTCGCCAGTCCCACGGCGCGGGCGCCGCCGGCGAGCCCGAGACGCCGCGCCAGCTCGCCGTAGGAGACGGTCTCACCGTAGGCAATCTCACGCAGCGCCTGCCACACGGCCAGCTGAAACGCCGTGCCCCGCGGGGCCAGCGGCAGCTGGAACACACGCCGCAGGCCGGCGAAATATTCCTGCAGCTGCGCGAGTGCCGGCGCGAAGGGTGCGGCGTCCTCGCGCCAGTGCGACGGGGGTTGCAGCGGGCACGGGCCGGCCTGAAAGTGAACGCGCGCGAGCGCCCCGCGATTGCCGGCCAGCAGCAGCCTTCCTACGGGCGAGTCCGTTTCGTGCCAGTACATGCTTTGCGCCTGCGATTTCACGGCACTGGCGATGCTACCGCGGCGTGCGAGCGAAGCGGGTGATTGCCCGGCCGGCCCGCTCGCGTGAGGCCCTCGGCCGCCGCACGCCACAGGTGAATGACAGCGTAGCCGCGCCAGGGCCGCCAATCCCGGGCGCGCACCTCGAGCTCGCGCACGCTCAGCACGCCACCGGCGGGCGCAGCCGTGCGGCGCAGCACCAGATCCCCGGTGGGCAGCGCGTCGGGCTCGCCGAGCGCGCGCAGTGCCACATACTGTGCCGTCCAGGGACCGATTCCGGGCAGCCCCGCCATCGCCGCCACGACCTCTTCGGGTGCCGCACTGAAGTCGATGCGGCGCTCGAGCACAGCGCGCGCGAGCGCGTGCAAGGTGGCAGCGCGCGACTTGGTGATTCCGAGCGCGTCGAGATTGGCGGCGGCGACCGCCGCGGCGTCGGGAAACAGGTGCGTGAGCCCATCGCCACCGCCGCGAATGGCGGCGCCGGCGCTCCCGACGAGGCGCGCCGCAAAGGTGCGCCCGGCGGCGACGCTCACCTGCTGACCGAGCACCGCACGCACCGCGCATTCGAACGGATCCCAGGCGCCGGGGATGCGCAACCCCGGCTGCTGGCGCACCAGGGGTCCGACCAGCGGGTCGGTCGCCAGTTCGACACCGATCCGTTGCGGATCCGCCGCCAGATCGAACACACGCCGCGCCAGCGACGACAGCTGCAGCAGGGCCGCCGGCGGCGCACCGATCACGCGCAACTCGAGCGCATCGTGCCCGGGGAGAGCCCGCACGCAGATGAGCGCGTGACCGCCCTCGCACCTCACCGTGCGCGCATAGCCGCGTGCGTCGAGCCGCTCGACGCCGGCGATCGCGCGCGCGGCGAGGAAGTCGCGCAGGTGCGGCCAGCTGTAAGGCGGTCGGTAGGCCAGGCGCAGCGCCACTTCCTCGGCGCCGCCCGCGGCGCTGGCGCGACGGCCCGCCCTGCGCAGCTCGCGCGGCGCGCGTCGATAGGTGCTGCGGAAGGCGTCGTTGAAGCGGCGGCAGCTGCCGAATCCGGCCGCCATCGCAATGTGCGTGATGGACAGGTTCGTCTCCTCGAGCAGGCACACCGCAAAGTGCAGGCGCCGCGTCTGCGCGACGGCGATCGGGGATGCGCCGACGTGCCGGCCGAACAGGCGCAGCAGATGACGCGGCCCGATTCCCAGCCGACCCGCCAGCACGCCGACCGACTGCTCGTCGAGCGCGCCCTCATTGATCAGCCGCAGCGCGCGGCGCACGACGGCCGCGGTCCCGAGCCAGGCGGGCGTCCCGGGCGCGGCCTCTGGCCGGCAACGCAGACACGGCCTGAACCCCGCCGCCTCCGCCGCCGCGGGGGTGCCGAAGAAACGCACGTTGGCCCGCTTCGCGTAGCGCGACGGGCAGATGGGCCGGCAATAGATCCCGGTGGAGGTGACCGCGATGAAGAACTTGCCGTCGAAGCGCGGGTCGCGGCTGATGCGCGCGCGGTTGAGCGCCTCGGGGTCCAGGCCCGCTATGGTCTCCATGCGGACAACGATACCCGCGAGCCGCCCCGCAAAGTAGCCATTTTCGGACCTGGCGGCGCCTCGCCTGCGCCCGCGAGCGCCGCGGGATCTGCCGGCGGGCCGCAGGCGTGCGCTAAGCTGAGCTCCCCGCAGCGTGCGCAGGCAGACCGATGAACTGGCAGTTGTTCGCAGGATTCCTCTTCATCACGATCATCCTGATCCTGACGCCCGGGCCGATCGTGACGCTGGTGATTTCAACCGCCGCCACGAGAGGCGTGCGGGCAGGACTGATCACGGTCGCTGGCACGTCGGCGGGAAACGCGGTGCTATTGACGGCGATCGCGCTGGGTCTGGGATGGGTATTGGGGCATGCGGCTCAGCTGTTCGAGCTGTTGCGCTGGGTCGGCGCCGCGTATCTGGTCTGGCTCGGCGTACGCGCGTGGCGCAGCGCCGGCGAGCACGCCGCGGCGGTCAGCGGCAATCACGTGCACTTCCGGCGTGGCTTTCTGGTCGCGTTGTCGAATCCCAAGACGCTGGCTTTTTTTACGGCGTTTCTGCCGCAATTCGTGGATCCCACGCTGCCGGCGTCACGCCAGCTCGCCGTGATGTGCGTGGTGTCGGTGCTGGTGGCCGCGCTCAGTGACTCCGCCTGGGCCATTGCTTCGGGAATGGGACGGTCGTGGTTCATGAAGCCGACGCGGGCGAAATGGCTCCGGCGGGCAAGCGGGCTGACTCTGATCGGAGGCGGCCTGTGGCTGTCGCTGGCGCAGCGCCGCAACTGATCGTGTCTGCCGATGGACCGCACCGTACACCTGTTCGCCGTGCTCGCCCTGCTCGGCTGCGCGGCCGGCGCTCCGCGCCGCGGCCGCGCCGCACGGCGGCGATCTCACCATCGTCAACGCGCGCATCTATGCCTCACCCGAGGCGGAGCCCATCGAGCGCGGGACGATTGTCATCCGCGACGGTCGCATCGTCTCGGTCGGCACGGCTGCGGCGGCAGCGCCCGCGCCGGCCGGCGCGCTGATCGACGCGCAGGGTGCGGTCGTCACCGCCGGTTTCTGGAACTCGCACGTTCACCTGCTGACCCCGCCGCTGCTGCGCGCGCGCGAGCGCCCGGCAGCCGCGCTGTCCGCCGAACTCGAGGCGATGTTCACCCGCTGGGGGTTCACGACCGTATTCGATCTTGCCTCCTGGTTCGCCAACACCGAGGTCATCCGGCGGCGGATCGCCTCGGGCGAGGTGCTCGGACCGCGTATCTTCACCGTGGGTGACCCGTTCTTCCCCGAGCACGGCACTCCGATCTATGTGCGCAAGTTCCTCGACGACAACGGTTTCCCGTCCTTCGAGGTCGCAACCGCCGCCGAGGCGGCGGCGCGCGCACGGCGCGAGCTGGCCGCCGGCGCGGACGGGGTGAAGATCTTTGCCGGTGCCATCGTCGGCGGCGACGTCGGCGTGCTGCCGATGCCGCTCGACATCGCGAACGCAGTGGTGCGCGAGGCCCACCGCGCCGGCAAGCCTGCATTCGCCCACCCGTCCAACACGGCGGGCCTGGAGGTCGCAATCCGCAGCGGCGTCGACGTGCTCGCCCACACTGCCCCGGATGCCGGACCGTGGAACGCGGCGTTGCTGGCGCGCATGCACGCGCAGCACATGGCGCTGATACCCACGCTGACCCTGTTCGACGTCGAGAATCGCAAGGCAGGCGCTCCGCCCGAACGGGTCGCGCAGGTCATCGACGTCACGGTGCAGCAGCTCAAGGCTTTCGCCGCGAGTGGCGGCCCCATCCTCTTCGGCACCGATGTCGGCTACACCGACGAGTTCGATACCACCGATGAGTACCGCCTGATGAGCCGCGCGCTTGGCTGGAGGGAGATTCTTGCGAGCCTCACCACCAGCCCGACGCGGCGCTTCACCCCTGAGAGCGGTACGCTCGTGCCTGGAGCCGCCGCCGACCTCACGATCCTCGATGGCGACCCGGCCGCTGATGTCACGGCATTCGCACGCGTGCGCTACACCATTCGCGCAGGCAGCGTCATCTACCCGCGCCACTGACGCGCAGGCGCCGCGGCGGCGACGCCCGACAGGTGCGCATCACCAGAGTGTCACACCGGCAGCTTAGAGTGGCTCACAGGGACCCGACGGGTTTGATCCGCAGGGAAGCGGCGGGAACGCGCGGACCCCGGAACTCCCCCTCCGGGGTCCGCGCGGAGCCGGCGAGCCATCCGCTCAGCGCAGCGCTTGCAGCATCGCGAGCGAGGCCTCGCGCAGGCTCCCGATAGCGTCATCGATGCGGTTGACGCTCGCCTCATCCTCCCTGCCCAGGCCCTCCCAGCTCTCGCCCCAGATCTTCTGCAGCTGCGCCGCCTTTGCCGGCACCGGCGCCGGCACCACCGCGGCGAGGTCATGGATCACCAGCACATAGCTCCACCCCGTGCGCGGATTACCGCCGGCGGTGTCGCGGTCGTACTGCGCCAGATACACCACCCGCTCGAGCTCGGCGAGCTTGGTCAGCAGCTCGAAGGTTGCAGTGCGGACATTGCGGTTGTGCTCGGTGCGCTCGTTGCGCCAGGTGTTGTAGCCGAGGCTGCCGAGCGCCACTACCAGGCTAATGAGAGCCACGAGGTTGTTGCGCAACTGCTGGCGGATCGTGGTCATGACGCCGCCGCATGATAGCGCACCGCTCCGCGCGCTGAGCTGCGCAGCCTTAGCGAAAGCCTTAACCACGACTGAATGACGTGCGGGCGATGCGGCCTGCCACGCGTGCGTGTCAGCCGTCTGGTGGCGCGCGCGTTTTCAGTCTCAGGTGAGTTGCTTCAGGAGCGTGTCATGCGTGGCATTGTCAAATTACTCATTGCGCTGGGTCTCGGCGCAGCCCTGTCAGGTTGTGTGGTCGCCCCAGTCGGGCCTCCGCGCGCGTATGTCGGCGTAGGCGTCGTGGCACCCGCCCCGGTAGTGGTGGTCCACGAGGGCTATTACTGGCACCGCTGGTAAGGCACCCGCTGCCTGTCCGGATCGCGCCTCCGCAGCGCGCGTGCGGAGGCGCGCATCCGCTCCTGCAGGATGATTCCCGCCGGCACGTCCGCTAGTATCGGGCCACTGCGAACGTCGTCACGGCGCGCCTGAGTTCCCGGGCCGGCCAACGAAAACACGCACCAAAAGGCCCGGATGAGAAGCACACTGGCTCTGCTGGCATCGCTCGTCGCACTCGTGCCGCTGGCGAGCGTGCAGGCGGACGTTCACGTCATCGTCGGTCCGACGCCGATCCCCAGGGGCAGCGCCCGCTCTGCGGGTGACATCACCGTGGTCAACGAGAAGCTCGCCTTCGCCCTGGCGGTCGAGTCCGCCGCGCCGTACGGCGTGCCACGCGGCGCGCTCGTGGATATCGCGCCGGTACGCGACGGCAACATCGGCCGCGACTGCGTGGTGTTTGCCGATTTCATCCCCAACAACTGGTCCGCATGGCCCAACACCTATCACCACGTCGATATCCTCGAGCGCGGCCCGCAGCAGGCCCGCATCCGCACGGTGCGCGACTTTGGCGCGGTAACCATCACGACGCTCTACACGCTCACTGCCGGCGCCGATGAAGTCGCGATCAGCGCGACCATGACCAACGGCGGCAAGCAGCCGCTGCGCGACCTGCTCTCCGGTCTGACGCTCTGGCCAAGCAGCGGCTTTATGTTCCCGGTCCCCGGCCTTGCTGCAGTGGCGGCGGGACTCGCCGGCGTGAGCGAGGGCAAGGCCGACGGCGCCATGGCCGATCGCGCCGTTGCCTACGATACGGACTGGATGGTCGCACTACATGCCCCTTATCTCGATCGCGTCGGTTCCGCCTCGCGCGACCTGTTGCGGCTGCACACGCTGCAGCCCGGGGAAAGCCGCAGCTTCGACGGCTGGCTGCAGGTCGGCCCCAGCGGCGATCTCGCCCCGGTGGTGGCAGCCGAGATAGCCCGCCGGCGGCTGCCCGCCGCCAGCGTGCAGGGCGTGGTGGCGACGCGCGACGGCCGCGCAATCGCGCAGCCGGTAGTCGTCGCGGAGAAGGACGGCAAGCCGTACGCGTGGGTGCTGGGACACGACGGCGCTTACCGGCTGACCCTGCCCATCGGCGACTACACGCTCTATGCCACCGGCACTGGGTACGCGCGCAGCGCACGCGCCCCGCTACGGCTCGTGGCCGCCCGCGACGAGGTGCGCAACTTTCGCGATCTGCAAGGTCCGGGACGTATCGAATTCTCGGTCGCCGATGCGCGCAGCGGCGCGCCACTCGATGCACGCATCGTGATTCAGGAGGGAGAGAAGCCGCTCATCGGCTTCCTCGGTCGCACGACTTTCTTCACCGAGCTCGAGCGCAAGGGTCGTGCGGACCTCGACCTCGCACCTGGCAGCTATCTGTTCACGGTTTCCTCGGGCGGCGGGTTCCTGGCACAGAACGCCGCGGTGCGCGTGAACGTCGCGAGCGGCACGGTTCGCCGCACGCGCACCACGCTGCAGCGCCTGTTCGACCCGCGGGCGCGCGGCTGGTATGCGGCGGACCTGCATCACCACGCCGATCAGGCGGAAGCCGTGACGCCCCCTGCGTATCTGGCACGCTCGCAGCTGGCTGCCGGACTCGATGTGCTGTTCGTCAGCGACCACGATTCCACCGCCAATCATGCGACGCTGCGCGCCATCGCCGCCGCGCGCACCGTGCCCTTCATCCCGGGAATCGAGCTGTCCCCTTCCTGGGGCCACTTCAACGCCTACCCGCTCACCGCGGGCGCGCAGCTCGCGATCGACACCAGCACCGCGGACATCGATACGATCCTCGGCGAGGCTCGCCGCGAGGGCGCGCAGGTGGTGCAGGTCAATCACCCCTTCATTCCCTTCGGCTATTTCGCCAGCCTCGATGCGGGGGTGGCCCCCGGCGGCTTCAATCCCGCCTTCGATCTGATCGAGATCAATTCGTCGGTGCCCGAGGATGATCCGAAAGTGCTGGCCCGGGTGTGGGCGTTCTGGACTGCCGGGCAGCGCTACTACCTGAGCGCGGGCAGCGACACGCACGATGTCTGGAACGAGGAGTCAGGACGCGTGCGTACTTACGTACGCCCCGAGGGGCCGCTGAGCGTGGCGACGTTCGTGGCGGCGCTGCAGGCCGGGCACGCATACGTGACCTACGGTCCGCTGATATTTCCGTCGACGCTCTTCGGCACGCAGATCGCGCCTGAGGCTGGCCAGGCTTTCACGCTCGGCTTCGATCTCGGCTCGGTCGCCGGCCTGAAGCAGGCGCAGCTCGTGAGCGACGGCGCGGTGCGCGACGCGCGATCCTTCGCGGACGCGCCGCTCGAGGCGCACGTGGACTTCACGCTGCACACCGAGCGGCCGGCGTGGTACGCCCTGGTGGTCGAGGATCAGCGCGGCCGCAAGGCGTACAGCGATCCGGTCTGGGTTTCACCCGCTTCCACGGCGGCTGCGCCTGCGAGCGCGCCGCGGCCGTGAACTCGCGCGCTGCACCGGCACGCTCGCTGCGCTACGGGCAGATCCGCACCCTCGTGCTGCTGTTCGGCGGCTATGCCGCCTGCTACTACTGCCGCGCGGACCTGTCGGTGGCCACGCCGCTGCTGGTGGACGAGTTAGGCCGGCATGGCGTCAGCCACGGTGAGGCGCTCATCCACATCGGCACCATCACCTCGCTGGGCGTTCTCGCCTACGCACTCGGCAAGCTGTTTCTTACCGGACTCGGCGACTACTGGGGCGGCCGGCGCAACTTCGTCATCGGCCTCGGCGGCGCGATGCTGTTCACGCTCATGTTCGCCGCGGGCGGCGGGCTGCCGCTGTTCACCGTCGCGTGGATCGGCAACCGGCTCACGCAATCGGTCGCCTGGGCGGGGCTCATCAAGGTGTCGTCACGGTGGTTCGATTACTCCTCCTACGGCTCGATCGCCGGGATCCTCAGCCTCAGCTATCTGGTCGGCGATGCGCTCGCACGCCAGCAGATGGGCATGCTGATCGAACGCGGCTACGGCTGGCGCTCACTGTTTCTGTTTGCCGCGATCGTCGCCGCGGTGATGCTCGCGGCCAATCTGCTGCTGCTGCGCGAGTCGCGCGTCGAAGAGGGCCACGCGGAAGCGTGCCCCAATCCGCTCAACCTGTTCGCCACCGCCCAATCGCGGCCGGCGAGCGTCGGCGCGCTGCTCGCACCGCTGCTGCGCAGCCGTGCCTTCCTGCTCGTTTGCCTGCTGTCGTTTGCCTGCACAATAATCCGCGAGAGCTTCAATACCTGGACGCCGGTGTATCTGCGCGACCACCTCGGCTACAGCATGAGCGATTCCGCCGGACTGAGCGCCATCTTTCCGGGCGTCGGTGTCGCGTCCGTGCTGCTCGCCGGCTGGCTGAGTGACCGGCTGGGACTGACGGGCCGCTCGCTGCTGCTGTTCCTCGGTCTCGCCGGCGCCGCCGCGGCGCTGCTGGTGCTGATGACGGTGCGGCCGGGAACCTCGCACGCGCTGTTTCCCCTCCTCACCATCGGTGCGGTGGCTTTCTGCCTCCTCGGCCCCTATTCCTATCTCGGCGGCGCGTTTGCGCTCGACTTCGGCGGCAAGCAGGCGAGCGCGGCATCCTCGGGCATTATCGACGGCATCGGCTACCTGGGCGGCGTGCTGGCCGGAGACAGTGTCGCGCGGCTCGCGGTCGCATTGGGCTGGGAGGGGGTATTCGTCACGCTCGCGGTGGTGAGTGCGCTCGCCGCGGTGTGCGCAGGTCTCCTGCACGTGCTCAACAGCCAGGCGGCGCTGAGGGCGGTGCATGCCTGAGGCCCGGGTGATCAGACGGCTGCTCGCGGCACCGGAGGCGCTCACCATCGAGTGGGCGGACGGCGGGGTGAGCGAGTTTGCGAGCCTGTGGCTGCGCGACAATCGCCCCGGGGACCGCGATGCGCACAGCGGACAGCGGCTCATCGACATCGCTGATCTGCCCGAGCGGCCGCGCATCCGTGCGGCGGTCAGTGAGAACGGCGTGGTGCACATCGAGTGGGACGGCGAAACGCCTGCGGCGTCGTTTGCGGTCGAGTGGCTCGCCGCGCATGCCTTCGGCCGCGGCGCGCACAGGCCCGAGTTGCAGCGGCGACTGTGGCTCGAGGGCGCAGCTCTCGATGCCCGGCGCGACTTCGCCTGCGTGAGCCTCGGGGAGCTGCGCGCCGAGCCGGGCGCACGCCTGAGCTGGCTCACGCGGCTGTTACAGGATGGCCTGGCGTTGCTCGCCGACGTGCCGGCGACCGAGGCGGCGATCCTCGAGGCAGTGCCGCTCATCGGCCGGGTGCTCGAGACCAACTATGGCCTGACGTTCGACGTTCGCTCGATCGCGCAGCCGGAGAATCTCGCGTATTCCGATCTCGGCCTCGGTCTGCACACGGATAACCCCTATCGCGAGCCGGTGCCGGGCTTCCAGGCCCTGCACGCGCTGATCCCCTCGCGCGAGGGCGGGGAGAGTGTGTTTGCCGACGGCTTCGCGCTGGCCGAACACCTGCGCGCCGGCGCGCCGGATGCCTTCGCGCGGCTGGCAGCGACTGCGGTACCGTTTCACTATCGCTCCCAGGATGCGGACCTGTATGCCGAGCGGCCGCTGATCCAGCTGTCGGTACGCGGCGAGGTGACGGCGGTGCACTACAACGCCCGCTCGATCGCACCGCTGAACCTCCCGGCGCGCGAGGCGCCGTTGTTCTACGACGCCTACCGGCAGTTCGCGCTGCTGCTGCGCGAGGCACCCTTTCAGCTGCGCACCCGCCTCGGCAGCGGCATGCTGGCGGTGTTCGACAACCAGCGCATTCTGCACGGCCGCACGGCGTTCTCGTCGGCGAGACATCCGCGCCACCTGCGCGGCTGCTACCTGAGCCGCGACAGCGTGTACAGCGAGACCGCGCTGCTGCGGCGCTATCTGACGGGGGCAAAGCGCGCATGAGCCTCACCGACGACATCCTGGCGATCTATGGCGCGCGCGGCTCCCGCGCCTACTTCGGCGAGCGCGTATCCATGACCGAACATGGGCTGCAGGCGGCTTATTTCGCGCAGGCCGAGGGGGCGCCGGAAGCGCTCGTCGTGGCGGCGCTGCTGCACGACATCGGCCATCTGCTCCAGAGCGTCCCGGACGCCATCGAGGAGTGGACGGCCGATGCGCGCCACGAGGAGACCGGCGCCCGCTGGCTCTCGAGGCACTTTGCAGCGGCCGTTTCCGAGCCCGTGCGTCTGCACGTGCCCGCCAAGCGCTACCGGTGCGCGACCGACGCGCGCTACCTCGCGCGGCTGAGTCCTGCCTCGGTGCACACGCTGCAGCTGCAGGGAGGACCGATGTCGGCGCATGAGGTGATGCGCTTCGAGGCGCAGCGCTTCTGTCGGGACGCCGTGCGCGTGCGGCGCTGGGACGACCAGGGCAAGGTCGCGGGCCTGAAGACCGCGGGCCTCGACGCTTACCTGCCCTTGATCGAGCGGCTCGCGCAGCTTCGCTGAGCGCGCGCCGCCACGCCTCGATCCCGGGCGCGCGCTCTGCGCTGAGCGGTATCATTCGCGGTGGAGGTGGCGGCGTGGATATCGATCCGGATGCAATCGCTTACGTGCCCTCGACCGGCGTTCGGCGGGTTCATGACACTCCCCTCGTCGTCGCCACCGCGGCGACTCTCGAGGGCTATGGCTGCCTGGTCGATGATCCGAAGAGCTTTCCGATCGAGATCGTCCGCTGGCCGGCGCAAGGATGGCGCACGATCGACCAGAACAGCGGCGACCAGGGGGGTGTCGTCGAGGGGCTGTTCGAGTTCTGCTGGAAGGGCGAGACGCTGTACGCACGCAACAACGCCGTCGGCGACAGCTACCTCTTCGGCTGGAGCAACTGGCCCGAGGAGGCCACCGCGGAAGGCTCAGGCGGCCAACGCGAGCGCGCGCTCATCTGGCGCGCCAACTACCACCCCGACGGCGGACAGCTTTTTCATCCCCTGAACGGCAGGAGTTTTGTCGTGCCGCTGGCGTTGCCGGGAGATGACGTGACGCCGGAGAAGTTCATCACTTTCTGGTGCGATGGCCAGCGCGGACTGTATGTGCACCCCAACGTGTGGCATGGCGCGCTCGTGCCGCACGCCGACGAGGCGCAGTTCCTCGACCGCCAGGGACGCGTCCATGCGCGCGTCTCCGTCAATTTCGTCAGGGAGTTCGGTTGCTATCTGGGCGCGCCGCTGCGCCGCCCGTAATGGACCGGCGCCGGAGCCGGCGCCGGTCCTCATTACCATCACCTACATGTGATGTTGACGCGCTCCCTTCGGCGCATCCTGATGCTTGCTGTTCCTGGTGTTCAGTGACTCACCTGCAATGTGGTCATCCGGAATCGTGGGCGTGAACTTCGGCAGGTTCTGCGCGCGCTGCTGCGTGACGGCCTCGAACCCCGAGGCCAGCGCAATCAGCTGCGGCTCGCTGAACGCGGTGCCGAAAAAGGTGATGCCCATCGGAATGCCGAACACGTTCGCGGCGGGCACCTGCACGTACGGATACCCTCCGGGCGCGCCGAGACTGGAGCTGCCGTAGACGAAGTGGTCGCCGTACAGCAGATCCGTCGACCAGGCCGGGTTGTCGGTCGGCGCTATCACAGCGTCGAGCTGAAACTGAGCCAGCGCCCCATCGATGCCCGCGATGACGAATGCCTGGTCGGCCTGTAGCGCCTGCGTGTAGGTCATACCGCCAAACACGGGCTGCGGGTCGTTGGGGCCCGCAAGCAGCGACTGCGCCTGCAGAAAGATGTCCTGGTTGAAGAAGGGCATCTCCGCGTCGGCATTGTTGTTGTTGAAGTCGATCGCCGTCTGCAGCGTTCCGCCCGCGAGTGGAACACCCACGCGCGTCGCGAAGTAATTTGCCACGTCAGTCCTGAAGTCAAAGTCAAGGACGAGCGACTCACCGGCAGCAAACCCAGGGCCAAACCCAGTGAAGCCCGCCGCATCGAGGTCAACGATGGTCGCACCCGCGGCCTTCATCGCCGCGATCACGTTATCGAACGCCGCGCTGACCTGCGCCGGCGTCGTGAACCCGGGGGTCGAGCTATCGAACCCTATCGGGGTCCTCACCAGGCCGAGACGCGCGCCACGCAGGGCGTTCGGGTTGAGGAACTGCGTATAGTCGGTCGGGATGTTAGTGGGCCGCGTGGAGCGCCCCTGCCAGCCGAGCGGCACGCCGCCCGTGGCGGGGTCACGGCCGTCGAAGGTCCGGCTCTGCATCACGCCCAGCGCGACAGCCGCATCGGCGACGGTACGCCCGTGGGGACCCACCGTGTCCTGGGTATGCGAGATGGGCACGACGCCGGCGCGGCTGGTGAGGCCTACCGTGGGCTTGATGCCAACCACGCCGTTGGCGTTCGCCGGGCAGACGATACTGCCGTCGGTCTCGGTGCCGAAGGACACCGTCGCGAAGTTGGCGGACTCCGCGGCGCCGGAGCCGGCGCTCGAGCCGCAGGGATTGCGATCGAGGCCGTAGGGGTTGTGAGTCTGACCACCGACCGCCGACCAGCCGCTGATGGACTCGAAGGAGCGGAAATTCGCCCACTCCGACAGGTTGGTCTTGCCGAGAATAACCGCGCCGCCCGCACGCAGGTTGGCGGCCACGGTCGAGTCACGAACTGCCGGGGTGCCCTGCAAGCCGAGCGAGCCCGCTGTGGTCTGCATCCTGTCCCCGGTGTCGATGTTGGCTTTGAGCAGCACCGGGATGCCGTGCAGGGGGCCGAGCACCTTGCCCTTGCGACGCAACTCATCCATCCGACGGGCGATTGCGATGGCATCCGGATTCAACTCGATGAGCGCATTGACTCCGAGCCCGGTTTCCTGGCTCGGCTGGTCGAGCTGCTCGATGCGTCGGATATAGGCGCGCGTGAGCTGCTCCGAGGTCAGTTGCCCGGCGGCCATCTGGGCCTGAAGCTGCGCCACAGTGGCTTCGAGATAGGGGAAGTTGTCTTTGTCGCCGCTGCCTGCCCCCAGAGCCAGGGGTGAGAGCAGCAGCGTAGTGAGCAGAACCCTTCCTGCCATGCGCGGTGTCATGTTGTTCCTCCTGTATCGGCCGGAGCATGAGCGGGGCAGGAAACGCAGCCCTCCGGTGTCGCTCCCTGCGCCGGCTTTATTACTGTTTGCGAGGACCTGTTGGTTCGTCGTTAGCGCGTGGATGCTACGCGCGCGAAAATCCGACTTCAACGTCTGCGGTGGTAGCGCGACGCGCCTTGGGGCCGCGCCGCCGTTCCCGTACGTCGGCGACACCCGCTGCAGTGTGCGGGGCCGGCTTTCAGCGCTGCGCGAGGATCGCGCGCCAGTTGATGATGGCGTTCCACAGCAGGCGCTGGTCGCCGCGATTGAGATCGCGGTGCAGCGGATTGAAGTTGAACGTGATCACGTGGCCCTTCCCGGAGGGCATGTCCAGGATTGCGGCGCGGCCGATGAGATTCTCCTCGCCCCAAGCCTGACCGCTCACGACGAACGGCGCGCCTTCGCGGTCGCCCCACTCGAGCACAATGGCGCTGCGGTCGATAGGTCCGTCGAGACACACCGTGCAGTAGGCCATGCGCAGCCAGCGTCGTGGAATGGAGTAGAGCGCGAAGTTCTGGCGGAACACCCAGGTGCGCGCCGCGTAGCCATACGCGATCGGGTGCTCGGGCCGCGCGAAGGAGACGCGCAGGTGCGCTCCCGGCGTGCGAACTTCAGCGTTCTGCGACGCCGCGGCCGACGCCGCGCCGCCGCCTTGCGTACTGCGCGGCGTGCCGCCGGCCTCGCGCCGCACCCCGCGCACCAGCCCCGCCTCTAGTGGCAGCATCGAGCCGTTGCCGAGCGTGATCAGCAGCCCGCCGGAGTCGATGAACCGCTGCAGCTCGGCGAGCCCGCCGTAGCCGATACCGCCGGTAATGTCGTCGGAGGATGCGGGCGTGCCGAAGCTCGGAGTGGCGCTCGTCTTCCTGAAGGGCATCGGCCCCCACTCCTTGTGCAGGCCCTCGATCTGCTCGGCGAGCTCGAGATCGACGTGCGGGTAGAGCAGCACGTCATACTTGTCCCTGAGTTTGCCGGCGCGGATGTCCTCATCGCGCACGTAGCCGTAGGGAATGTGGCGCTGGTCGAGCGTGTAGCGCGCCCAGCCGGCGGTGTCGGTATCCGCCCACGGCACCCACAGGCCCAGGCGCGGCACTGCGGCCTCGTGCCGGGCGACCTGCGGCACTCTGGCCGTACTCGAGAAATCCAGTCCGAGCTTCGCGGCGGTGTCACGCAATGCGCTTGCCAGACCTGCCTGCGGCGCGAGAATCCACGAGCCCGCCGGGTACTGCGTGCCATCGATGCTGAACGCGCGCTCGGCTACGCCCACGCGGAAACTCGCCAGTGCATAGCGTGCCTCGAGGAGGCTCTCCTGTCCTGAGTCCTTGAGCAGAAATACCGGACCCGAGCCTGCGACCGTGCCCGCAATCTGCGCAGGCTCGCTGAGCGGGGTGAGTTGCGCCGCACGCACCTGCGGGTCTGCCGTCGGTATCACCGCCAGGTGGTAGTGCGCGGGAAACGACCACGAGACGTCGTCGTACGCCTCCGGGGCGTCCTTCGGATAGAACTGATCGGTCAGCAGATCGACGGCGTAGTCCCGATACGGCTGATCGAGCCGTACGACGTAGGTGCCTGCAGGCCAGCTACCCTCTTTGAGGGTGAGCGCCGAGGTCGACCGTTGCACTTCGACCCCGAGAGACAGCAGCCGTGCGACCAGCTGCGCCACGCGCATCGGGTCGCCCTGCCCGTCGGGAATGAGGAAGCCGTAGGGTGTCTCGTCGAGCCCCCTGCGGTAGGAGTGCAGCCCCTTGAGATAGAAGTTGTTGAGCAGGGCTTGCGCCTGCTGCGCGCTGTCATCAAGCGCCGCCAGCAGGGCGGTCTCGTTGTAGTTGACGTTATCGCGCGCGGACCAGAGAAGCGGCTGCCGCGGTGCGGGCGAGGGGCGGTACCACTGCAGGGTGGTGTTGTCATCGGGTTGCTCGGTACGCATCGTCTCGGCACTGCCGTTGCCGAAGGTCTCGTAGCCGCGGCCGTCGGAGTTGTGATTGGTGGCGATCGAGTCGAGATACAGATGCGCCCAGTCATCGCCGAAGTTCCAGGTCCACACCCCTGGCATGCCGAAACCGGTGAGCGTCTGCACCTCGTGCAAGCTCAGCTCGAGCCGCTCGGCGTACGTGAGCGCATCGACGTGTCTGTTGAGGGGATTGGTACCGTTCCAGGTCAGCAGCAGCGCGATGCTCTCGTGCAGGTCGTGAATCACCTGCGGATGCCAGGCGTAGAACATGCGAAAGACCGCTTTGGTGGTCTCATGGACCTGCTGATGCGCATCGCGGTTGATGTCGACGAACGCGTAGCGCGACCAGTAGGGTGGAGCCTGGCGCGGTAGCGTCGCCTGATCGGTCCTGCCCTTCAGGTAACGGTAGAACCACTCCACCTGCTTGTCGCGGCCGTCGGGATTGGCGACCGGATTGATCAGCACCACCAGCTTCTCGCGGATGCGGCGGATCATCGGCTGCTCGGACACCGCCAGGCGATAAGCGAGCTCGAGCACCGACTCGGTCGAGCCGGTCTCGTCCGAGTGCAGGCCGGCATTGATGTAGTAGATCGGGCGCGCCGTGGCGACGATGCTTGCGGCGGCCGCCGCGTCGGTCCTGCGGGGGTCGGCGAGCGCCGCCGTTGCCGCCCGCAGACGCTCCAGAGCCGCGATGCCCTGCTCGTCCGCGATCGCGAGCAGCACGATGTCGCGTCCCTCTTCCGAGCGCCCGAGGGTGAACATACGCACGCGCGGCGAGGAGCCCGCGAGCGCACGGCAGTACGCATAGGCGGTGGCGGAGTTCACCAGCTCGCCGGGCGCGCCCGGGATGCGGTGCAGGAAGGTGCGCGGCGAGACCACTTGCGCCGAGGCGGGCAGGTAAGCGACCCACGGCGAGAGAAAGCGCGCCTCGGTCGTCGCCTGCGCGATCTCCTCCACCGAGCCGCTTTCCGGGGTGTCCGGCGCGGCCGATTGCGCGCACAGCATTCGCGGCAGCAGCGCGATCAGGGTCAACAGCAGCAGCGGCTGGCGGAACATGAGTGTTTCCTCGCGGCAGGGGCGCGGAGTTCGTGGCGCTGGCAAGCATAACGGGTCGATGCGATCATCGCCCGATGAAGCTCGATCTCGATTTCGTGCGCCGCCAGTTCCCCGCGTTCGCGGAACCCTCGCTCGAGCGTCAGGCGTTCTTCGAGAATGCCGGCGGCTCCTACGCGTGCGCCGCGGTCGTCGACCGCCTCAACGAGTATTACCGGCGGCTCAAGGTTCAGCCCTACTACGCCTTCCGCGCCTCCACCGAGGCGGGCGAGTGGATGGATGCCTCGCGCGTGCGCCTCGCCGAGTACCTCGGCGTCACCCCGCAGGAGGTGCATTTCGGTCCCTCGACCTCGCAGAACACGTACGTGCTTGCGCACGCCTTTCGCAGCCTGCTGCGCGCGGGCGATGAGATCATCGTCACCAACCAGGACCACGAAGCCAACAGTGGCTGCTGGCGGCGGCTCGCCACGCAGGGCATCGTGGTTCGCGAGTGGCGCGTGGATCCGCAGAGCGGCGCTCTGGATGAAGCGGCGCTGGAGTCGCTGCTGAGCGAGCGCACCCGGCTGCTCACCTTCCCGCATGCCTCGAACGTCGTGGCGCACATCAACCCGGTGGCGCGCATCACCGCCCGCGCGCGCGCGGCGGGCGTGATCACGGTCGTCGACGGCGTCGCCTGGGCGCCGCACGGGCTACCCGACGTGGCGCAGCTCGGTGCGGACATCTATCTCTTCTCGCTCTACAAGACCTACGGCCCGCACCAGGGACTGATGGTGGTGCGGGCGGGGCTCCTCGAGCGCCTCGCCAACGAAGGACACTACTTCAATGAGGCAGATGCCCTGAAGCGCCTGGTCCCGGCCGGCCCTGATCATGCGCAGGTGGCCGCCGCAGGCGGCATTGCGGAGTACTTCGACGCGCTCGATGCGCATCATCACGGCGCCGCGGGCGCGGCCGCCGGCGGCCCCGCTGCCCGCGCCGAGCGCGTCCGCCAGATGCTGCGCGGCGCGGAGGTACCCCTGCTCGCAAGGCTCCTCGACTACCTCGCCACGCGGCGAGACGTACGCCTGCTCGGCCCGGCGGTGGCTGCCGAGCGCGCCGCTACCGTGTCCTTCGTGACGCACTCGCTCGAGCCGGCGGAAGTGGTCAGCGCGCTCGCGGCGCGCGGCTTCATGGCCGGCAACGGCAACTTCTACGCCGTGCGCGTGCTCGAGGCGATGAAGGTCGACCCCGAGCGCGGCGCCGCGCGCATCTCGCTGCTGCACTACAACTCCCCATCGGAGCTGACGGCGCTCATCGAGGCGCTCGGGCAGATCCTCGAGCGCCGCAGCGCGAAGGCCGGTTAAGCCCCGCTACCGGCCTTGTGCCTGAGCACCCGCAGCCGGCTTTCAACGTCTTCCTTGTTGAGATAAACGCCCGCCAGACGTCGATAGCCGCGGTAGGCGTCGCGCGCATGCAGCACACGCCAGTTGTCGAACAGCAGCACCGAGCCGGGCAGCAGGCGCCGCCGGTACTGCAGGGCAGGATCCGCGCACAGCCGTGCAAACGCGGCGAGCGCGGCATACAGCGCTTTCAGCTGCTCGGGTGGCAGCAGGAACGGCGCGCGGTCGTGGTTGTTGTAGCTGACCTGCACGAGTTCGCCCGCCGCGTTCAGCCGGAACAGCGGCCGACGCGCGATCAGATGGATGCCGCGGTCGTAGTCCTGGTACTGCCCCGGGATCGCGACCTCGGTCAGCAGACAGTAAGCGTCGCGATGATCGCGGCGCATGATCTCTGCGATGCGGAAGCCGTCGATGAGGACGTTCTCCCCGCCGGTGCACTCGGCCGCGAGACAATGGAACATCTGGTATCCGGGCGCATCGAGGCTATAGGTGCCGTCGGTGTGCGGCCCGATCGCGGCGGCGGTGTAGGCGGTGTCCTTGTGCTCGAGGTTGGCGGTGAAATCCCAGTAGCCGCCGAAGACCGTCTCGCGCACGTAGGCGATCCTGCGAGCCAACGCGCAGGTCGCCTCAGGCGTGGCCGGGGCTCCTTCGACGAGGCAGAAGCCGTCGCGCTCGACGCGCTCGAGAAACTCGCGCAGCGTCGACTCCTCGCTCAGCATCGCCGCATAGGGCAGCTGCGGCAGCTCGCACCGGATGCTGTCCGCATCCCAGGTGCGGCGAGCGACGGGCAGCACTTCCGGGTCGGCCCGCAGGCCGGCGAGGAATTCCGCGGGAAAACGGCTGACGTGGTCCTCGTGCGCCCACTCGATGCGCAGCTGCCGTCCCTGCGCCTCCACCTCGAGGGCGCGCGCGGCAATGTCGACCGGGAGACGGAAGGTGTCGATCAGGCGCTGCCGGGTCTGCGGGTGCTGGGTCTTCGCACCCGGGCAGTGATCGCGCAACCACAAAAGCGGCAGCCGCAGCCCGCTGCGGCCGTCACTGAAACTGAGCTCCACGTCCTGGCCCCTGAGGTGCGCCTCGCGCAGCGTCGCAGTCATGCTCTCTCCTCCCTCTGCGCTCCATCGGCCTGCGCAGCATAGCGCATTCGTGACTTATATGGAACATATGTTCTGTAATAAATCGGCGCCGGACACGGGGAATTACCGCTAAGATGCTGGCCGCCGGGGCCTGGGGGAGCCGTGGAGATGCGGGATGCCCAAGATCGTCGATCACCACCGCCGCCGCGAAGACCTCGCCCTGCTGACCTTGCGGGTGATCAGCGCGGTGGGCATCGAGAACGCCACCATTCGCGAGATCGCGCGGCGCGGCGGACTGAGCCTGGGGAGCCTGACCCACTACTTCAGCAGCAAGGACGATCTCGTAGCCTTCGCCTTTCGCTGGCTGGCAGAGAAATCCTTCGCCGAGCTCGACCAGCTCGCAGCGCTCCACCCCCCGGGGCGCCCGAGACTCGAGGCCGCCGTCGAGGCCGTGTCCCGGTTCGGGGAACCCGCCGGGATCGGGCTGTGGCTGAGCGTCTGGGAACGCGCCACCCGCAACCCGGCGTTCGCCAGCGAGCACCGCGCGTTCTACGCGCGCTGGCGCAGCTACGTCAGGACTTGTCTCAGCGATGCCTGCGCCCTGCAGCAGACCCGCCGGCGCGTCGACCTCGACGAAGCCACCGACCTGATCGTGGCGGCGGTCGATGGCCTGTGGATCGGGGGCGCGTTCGAACCCGAGCGCTTTGCCGCGCCACGGCGGCGCCTGCTGCTGCGGCTGCAGCTCGATGCGCTGACCGGCGCGGTCGCGGCCCGGGCGCTCGCGGCGCCGCCCCGGCGCCGCCGACGCAGCCGCTCGCATGCCTGAGGGGACCAGCGGCTGATAGTTGAAGCCCGATGGCACGCAACCCCCGCTACGACATCCTGTTCGAGCCGGTGAAGATCGGGCCGGTCACCTCGCGCAACCGCTTCTATGCCGTGCCGCATGCCGCCGGCATGACCAACTCCATGCCGCACATGCGCGCCGCCTTTCGCGGCACGAAAGCCGAGGGCGGTTGGGGCGTGGTCTGCAGCGGCTACGTCTCTATCCACCCGAGCTCCGACGACGCGCCGCTGCCGTTTGCGACGCTGTGGGACGAGGACGACGTCCGCTCGCACGCGCTGATGACCGAGGCCGTGCACCGGCACGGGGCACTCGCGGGCATCGAGCTGTGGCACGGCGGCGGCTCGGTCATGAACCGCACCAGCCGCATCGCGCCCATGTCCCCCTCCGGCACCTCGTGGATGGCCACGCACGTCAATTTCATGGGCAACCAGCGGCCCAAGGCCATGGACGCGCACGACATCCGCGAGCTGCTCGGCTGGCAGGCGCAAGCCGCCCGCAGAGCCCGGCGCGCGGGGTTCGACATCGTGTACGTGTATGCCGGGATGGGATACCTGCCTTACGAGTTCCTGCTGCCGGAGTGGAATCAGCGCAGCGACGCTTATGGCGGCTCGGTGCGCAATCGCGTGCGAATCGTGCGTGAGTTGCTGGAAGTCACCCACGAGGCGGTCGGCGGCCAGTGCGCGGTGGCGCTGCGCATCAGTCTGGAGGAGCTGCGCTCGCGCCCCAGTGAGGCGGCAGCCTCCGAGGCCCATGAGGTCGTCGCGCTTCTCGCCGAGGTGCCGGACCTGTGGGACGTGAAGTTGGACTCCTCGCCCACCGATTGCCCGCCATCGCGCTTTGCGGCCGAGGGCAGCCACGAGCCGGTCATCGATTTCGTCAGGAAGCTCACGCGCAAGCCGGTGGTCGGGGTCGGCCGCTTTACCTCCCCGGACACGATGGTCGGACAGGTCCGCCGTGGCGTGCTCGATCTCATCGGCGCCGCGCGCCCCTCGATCGCCGATCCGTTCCTGCCGCGCAAGATCGACGAGGGACGCGAGCAGGACATCCGCGAGTGCATCGGCTGCAACATCTGCATCTCGAGCTGGCACGATGGCGTGCCGGTGCGCTGCACACAGAACCCGACGATCGGCGAGGAGTGGCGCCGCGGCTGGCATCCCGAGCGCATCGCCGCGGCAGCCAGCGCAGCGTCCGTACTGGTGGTGGGCGCAGGTCCGGCCGGGCTCGAATGTGCGTTGTCGCTCGGGCGGCGCGGTTACGAGGTGAGCGTCGCGGAAGCCGCCGACGACATCGGCGGGCGGCTGCGCTTCGAGACGCGCCTGCCGGGACTTGCGGCCTGGGCGCGGGTCCTCGAGTGGCGTCGTGGGCAGCTCGAGCGGCTGCCGAACGTGACCGTTTACCGCGGCAACCACCTCAGCGCGCAGGAGATCCTGGAGCTCGGCAACGCGCACGTGGTCATCGCCACCGGCTCGCGCTGGGCGCGCCTGCTGTACTCCGCGCTCGAGATCCCGGTGGGTACGCTCGAGGGTCCCGGGGTGTTCACACCCGATGACATCGCCGCGGGCGCGCAGCTGCAGGCACCGGTCGTCGTTTACGACTTCGACAACTACTACATGGGCAGCGTGCTTGCCGAGCACCTCGCCAGGGGCGGGGAGCGCGTGAGCTACGTGACGCCCGCCGGACATGCGTCCGCCTGGGCCATCATGAGCAACGAGCAGCCGCAGATTCATCGTGCTGTTCGCCGCCGCCGGGATTGCGCTCCACACGCTCTCGCGCGTCACGGCTTTCGCTGCGGGCGAGGTCACGCTCGCCAACCAGTTCACCAACGCGACGACACGCCTGCCGTGCGCATCGCTCGTGATCGTGGGAGCCCGCTTCGCGAACGATGAGCTGTACGGGGCGCTCAGCGCCCGCACCGAGGAGACGGCTCGGGCGGGCATCAAGTCAGTCACGCGCATCGGCGATGCGCTCGCCCCCGGAGCACTCGTGCACGCCGTCTACAGCGGCCACCGCTACGCCGAGGAGCTCGACGCCGACCCTGAAAGTCTCGTCTTCCGGCGCGACGCGCCCTTGCCAGCTGCATGAGCGCCGCCGCGCAGCCGGTCGCCGCCGCCGCGCGCCCGGCCCCGCAGCGCATCCGTGTGCGCTGGAAGATCTTCCTGTTCCTCTTCGGGTTCGGGTTCATCGTGTACGTGCAGCAACGCAGCATCACGGTGGCCGCCTACCAGATGATGCCGGACCTCGGTCTCAGTCAGATACAGATCGGCGCTCTCGAGACGGCGCTCCTCATCGGCTACACCGCCATGCAGTTTCCGGGAGGCGTCATCGGCCAGCGGCTCGGGGCGCGACTCATGTTTGCCGTGATCTCTCTGATCGCCGTCGCCGCCATGCTGGTGATGCCGCTGGCACCGCTCCTGCTTCAGGGCGCAGCGCTCTTCGGCATGCTGGCAGCCGCGCAGTTCGTGCTCGGGTGCTCGCACGCACCGGTCTTCCCGGTATCCGCAGGGGTCTTCGAAGCCTGGTTCAAGCCCGAGAAGTGGCCGCTGGTTCAGGGCCTGCAGAGCTCGGGGCTGCAGCTCGGGGCCTCGCTCACCGCGCCCCTCATCGCCTGGCTCATGGCGTCCTTCGACTGGCGGCGCGCGTACCTGTGGACGACGCTCCCGGTGCTCCTCGTGATCGGATGGTGGGCCTGGTACGGGAGAAACAGCCCTGCGGAGCACCGCGCCGTCAGCGCCGCCGAGCTCGCCGAGCTCGGCCCGGAGCCGCCGGCTCCCGCTGATGCCAGCATCTCGTGGCGGCGCATCTGGGGACTGCTCAGCAACCGGGACGTGCTGGTGCTCACCCTCTCCTACGTCTGCATGAACTACGTGTTCTATCTGCTGGCGAACTGGTGCTTCCTCTATCTCGTGCAGGAGCGTCATTTCACAGTGCTCGAGAGCGGCTGGCTCGCCAGCACCCCGCCGCTCGCTGCGGCCGTGGGCGCAGGCGTCGGCGGTCAGCTCGCAAGCACGCTCGGGATACGCTTCGGGATACGCACCGGCCTGCGCATCCTGCCGCTCATCTCGCTGCCGGCCTCAGGTGTACTCCTGCTCGTGGCCGTCGATGCGGCGAATGCTTATCTCGCGGTCGCCGCGCTCGCGCTCTGCTACGCCTGCATCGAACTGAACGAAGCCCCGTACTGGGCGGCGATCATGCATGTCGGCCGTGCCGACACGATGGCCGCCGGTGGCGTGCTCAACACCGGCGGCAATGCCGGGGGCCTGATCGCAACTCCGATCGTCGCCTACCTCTCGAGTCATCACGCCTGGAACACGGCATTCCTCATCGGCACCGCATTCGCCCTGGCGAGCGCCGCGGGCTGGCTGCTGGTCGATCCCACGCGGCGCGCTGCGAGTCGCGCAGACTGAACCGCGTCGCGTGCGACTACGGCGCCGGCGCTTCGGCGCTCACGCGCTTGCCGTCGAGAATTCCGTGGACGGTGGCACGGGCGCTACTCACCCCTTCAGCCCACCCCGCCTCGAGCTTGCCATCTGTCCCAGCTGGGACGGCGAGCTCGAGGCTCGCATGCACGCTACCGCTGCGGCCCGGCCAGTCGATACGCCCCGAGACCGCGAGGTCCTCGCACCAGCGCACCCCGCGTAACTCGAGCCGGTAGCCCTCGCCCGCCGCCACGACGCTGAAACTGCCGCCCCGGAGTCCAATCCCCTCACCCGCTCCGTTGTCGCGCGCGCGGGCAATAACATCCTCGGAAGTCAGCAGCACCGCCGTCACGACGCGCAGCGCATCCTCTGAGGCGGCATTACCGGGAAGCGCTGCGGCCGCAGCGAGCTCCCCGACATGCCGCGCAAACCGCGGCACCAGGCGCACCTCGGGGACTGATGCGGCGCAGCTCTCATCGCCTGTACTTAGCGTCTCGATGAAGCGGCGCACGAGCTGCGCAGCGCAGGCGCTGCGTCCGTGCGGCAGTGCATTGACGTGAAAGCCGTTGGCGATAACGACCTGATGCGCGTGCGGGAAATGCGCGGCGGCCGCGGCCCCTTCGGCCACGGTGGTGATGTTGTCGAGCTCGCCGGAGACCACCAGCACCGGCACCCCGGGGTAGCGGTCATGCGCCAGGGTGAGCGCCACGGCCGAATGCGGCACGGCCGACCAGTCGACGCACTGATCGATGTAGGCGTAGTCGGGCGGCAGGCCGCGGTACTCGTCGATCGTGAAGGGCGCGTAAGTGTCCGGCGCCTGTGCTTTGCGCTGCGCGATGAGATTGGCGAGAGCGGCGCGGCGGCGCTCGGGTGCGAGCGCCATGTCGAAGATCTGGCGCTCGTCCTCGCAGAACACCGCCGCCTCGAGCCCCGCGCTGAACAGCTGCGGCGAGCGCGTCGCCTCGCGCGAGTCGACGCTGCTCAGCGTCTCGGCCATGAGGCGCAAGAGCGGCACCCGGTCGCCGGCGGTGAAGGCGCGCGCAGCGGCATCCGTCTCGCGCAGCGTCGCATAGGGCGGGGAGCTGCCGAACATCACGGTCGCGAGCGCGCTCGCGCTCGCGGTGAGATCGGCGAAGCGGCCGTCGCCATAGCGCACTTGCGCGGCGAACGGTGCCCGCCGTAGCAGCGCGAGCGCCGGGGCGATGTGCTCGATGGCGCTGCCGCGTAGGGCACGACACGCGGGCGCGCGCTCGCAGGCGCGGTCGAACTTGTTGCGCATCGCGGGGGCGTAGCCCGGATACCACGGGTCATCATCGAGCGGATAGGCGCCATCGAGAATCAGCGCGCGCAGCTTCCGCGGATGGCGCAGCGCAAACACCTGCGCGGTGTAGGTACCGTAAGAATCACCGTAGAGGCTCACACGCTCGAGCGCGAGCGCCTCGAGCAGCGCTTCCAGATCGTCGGCTGCGAATGCGGTGCTGAAGAAGTGCGCACGCGCGCCGAGGAAGCGCCCGCAGGCACCGATCCCCTCGACCGTCAGCGCCGGCGCCTGCTGCAGCACCGGGCAGTCGATCGCGGCAGAGCGTCCGGTGCCGCGGTTGTCCATGATCAGCACGTCGTGGTCGTTGCGCAGCGGGGCAAAGAGCGAGAGATACTCATCGCGCGATGCGGTGGCCGGAAACCCCGGACCCCCCTCGGTGGCGACGAGTGTGCCGGCGGCCGGACCTGCCGACGAATGCGGGTAGTACTCGAAATAGATCGCGATCTGCCCACCGCCGCCGGCAGGATCCAGGGAACGCAAGAGCGGTCCGCACCAAGCGCTCGCCTGCGTGCAGCGGTGCAGTGTCATGCGGCCCACGTTGAGGGTCGGCTCCGCGCGGGGTGGCGGCGTGGCCGCGGCGAGCGCCACGGCAGTCGCCGCGACCGTGCCCCGCAACACGAGGGAAAGCAATGCCCGCATCGCGCGCCCGCCATCGCCGGAAGGTTGGCCGCCTGTATTGCAGAAGAGCTTTGCCTAAGTCAAGCTTCGGGCGGCTTGCCCGCAGCGCGGCGCCGCGCGGGCGCGGAGAAATCAAACAATGTCGCACCGCTTACTGCCGCGGGCCGTACTGGCCGCCCTGCTCGTCGCTTTCATCCTGCCGCCCGCTGCGCGCGCGCAAGCGAGCCCCGCGCTCAAGACACGCAATGTCGTCCTCATCGTGAGCGACGGCCTGCGCTGGCAGGAAGTTTTCACCGGCGCCGACCCGCTCCTTCTCAACGAGAAGAACGGCGGCATCTGGGAGAAGGAAGCGCAGCTGAAGCGCGAGTTCTGGCGTGCGGATGTGAACGAACGTCGCAAGGCGCTGTTTCCGTTCCTCTGGGGCACCGTGGCCACGCATGGGCAGCTCTTCGGCAACCAGACCAAGGGCAGCATCGCGCGCGTCACCAACGGCTTCGCCTTCTCCTATCCCGGCTACAACGAGATGGTGACGGGACACCCGGATGCGCGCATCAATTCCAACGAGTACGGCCCCAACCCCAACGTCTCGGTGTTCGAATGGCTGAACGGCTTGCCGGAGCTGCACGGGCGGGTGAGCGTGTGGGCCACCTGGGCGACCTTCAAGGACATCTTCAACGTCGAGCGCAGTCACCTGCCGCTGCAGGTGGGCTGGGACCTGCCCTACCGCGGCGGTAAGCTCAGCGCGCGGCAGGAGCTTATGAATGAGCTCTACCGCACCACGACGCCGCTCGATGACGAGGACGTCTATAACTCCTTCCAGCAGATCCCGTTGCTCGACTCGTTCGCCGACCATCAGCCGCGGCTGTTGTTCGTCGGTTACGGCGAGACCGATAACTGGGGGCACGCCGGCCGCTATGACCTCGTGCTGCACAGTGCGCATGTCTTCGACCACTTCGTCGAGCAGCTCTGGGACACACTGCAGCATCTGCCGGCCTACCGCGATCAAACCACCTTCATCATCACCACCGATCACGGCCGCGGCAGCGGCCCGGTGGAGTGGAAGGAACACGGCGTCGAGGAAAAAGGCTCCGAGAACATCTGGATCGCGGTAATGGGCCCGGACACTGCCGCGCTCGGCGAGCGCACTCAGCACCGCGGAAGTACACCAGGCGCAGATTGCCGCCACCGCGGCGGCGCTGCTCGGCAAGGACTACCGCCAGGCGGTGCCGGCTGCCGCCGCGCCGATCGCCGACGTGCTGCCGAAGAAATGAGCGCTCGCTGCGCGGAGGATCCCCGATGACGACGCGTCGTGAGGTACTGCAGGCGGGTGCCTGGGTGGCGGCAGGTGGCGCCCTGCGGGCGGCAACTGCCGCCGGCGCTGCGCCCGGAACGCTGCTGATTCTTGGCGGCACGGGCTTCATCGGCCCACATCTGACGCAGGAAGCGCAGCGGCGCGGCTGGAAAGTGACGCACTTCAACCGCGGCAAGACCGCAGCAGAGGGCGTGCCGGGCGTGGAGACACTGCTCGGGGATCGCAAGGGCCAGCTCGAGGCGCTGCGCGGGCGCAAGTGGGATGCGCTCGTCGATGACACCGGCTACGTCCCGAAATTCGTGAAGATGTCGGCGCAGCTGCTGGCGCCCAACGTCGGCTATTGCCTGTACATCTCGAGCATCTCTGTCTATGCAGGCTTCGCCACTCCCAACGACGAGAACTCGCCGACCGGGAAGCTGTCGGATCCGGACACCGAGCAGGTCACCGGCACCACGTACGGCCCGATGAAGGCCTTGTGCGAGCAATACTGTGCGGAGGCCTTCAAGGGACGCATCAGTATCGTCCGCCCTGGTTACATCGTCGGCCCGCTCGATCGCACCGACCGCTTTACGTACTGGCCGGTGCGCGCCTCGAAAGGCGGCGAGATGCTTGCCCCGGGCACGCCGCGCGATCCGATACAGTTCATCGACGTGCGCGATCTGACCGCCTGGATGATGAAACTCGTGGAGTCGCGCACCACCGGCTGCTTCAATGCCGACTCGCCGCCGCGGGCATTCACCATGGGCGAGCTCATCAGCGCAAGCGAACAGGCGTCGTTGCGGGCGGGCACAACGGTGACCTGGGTGCCGGAGGATTTTCTCGCCGCACACTGGAAGGCCGACGATCTCGATCTGCCGCCGTGGTCGCCCACTCACGGCGACTCGGCGGGCGCAGCGCTCACCGCGGTAGCCCTGGCGACCCGGGCCGGGCTCAGTTGCCGCCCGCTGGCGCAGAGCGTGCGCGACACGCTCGCCTGGTTTCAAACCCTGCCCGCGGAGCGTCAGGCGAAGCTTCATGCGGGCCTGGATCCGCAGAAAGAGGCCGACACGCTGCGCGAGTGGCACCGCGCCAGCGCCAACGGTTGAGACGCAGCCGTCGCGCGTCACCGGCGAGGCGCTGCCTGGGCGAGTGCGGCAGGCGGCAGCCGCGCGCCGAGGCTACTTGGCAGCGAGCCAGTGCTCCGCGAGGCGCACCCACATCGAGCCGCCGAGCGGAATGAGCTCGTCGTTGAAGTCGTAGCTCGGATTGTGCAGCAGGCAGGGCCCGCCGCCGTGGCCGGCGCTGCGGTGGTCGCCCTCGCCGTTGCCGATCAGGAAATAGCAGCCCGGCTTCTCGCGCAGGAAGAAACTGAAGTCTTCGGCCCCCATCGTCGGCTCGAACTCCTGCACGTTCTGCGCGCCTACCAAAGTACTCAGCAGATCACGCGCGAATGTCGTTTCCCCGGGATGGTTGATGGTGGGCGGGTAGTTGCGCGTGAAGCTGAATTCGCAGCTGGCCCCGAAGGCCTGGCAGGTGGCGTCGGCCATGCGCCGCATCCGGTGCTCGATCATGTCGAGCACCTCGACGGTAAACGTGCGCACCGTCCCCTGCAGCTCGCAGGAAGAAGGAATGACGTTGGTGGCCTCGCCGGCGCGAATCATGGTGACCGAGACGACGCCCGCGTCGCTCGGGCGCTTGTTGCGCGAAATGATCGTCTGGAACGCCTGCACCATCTGACAGGCGACCGGCAGCGGATCGATGCCGTTGTGCGGCATCGCCGCGTGCGCGCCCGTGCCCTGGATGATGATCCTGAACTCGTTGCTCGAGGCAAACACCGGCCCGTTGCGGATGGCGAACTGCCCGACCTTCAGACCCGGCCAGTTGTGAATGCCGAAGATCGCTTGCATCGGAAAGCGCTCGAACAACCCATCCCTGATCATCGCGCGCGCTCCGCCACCGCCCTCTTCGGCAGGTTGAAAGATCAGGTAGACGGTGCCGTCGAAGTTGCGATGCGCGGCGAGATAGCGGGCGGCAGCCAGCAGCATGGCCGTGTGACCATCGTGGCCGCAGGCGTGCATCCTGCCCGGATTCACGCTCGCGTGAGCGAAGGTGTTGTGCTCCGTCACCGGCAGCGCGTCGATGTCGGCGCGCAGCCCGAGCGCACGGCTGGCGTTGCCGTTGCTGACGACGCCGACCACCCCGGTTCCGCCGAGTCCGCGGTGCACCGCGATGCCCCAGTCGCTGAGCGTCGCAGCGATCAGCTCCGAGGTTCGCACCTCCTGGTAGCCGAGCTCGGGGTGCGCATGAATGTCACGTCTGAGGCTCTGGATCGCGCCAGCCCCGGCCATGATCGGTTCGATCAGCTTCATGGGTTCCGTCCTTATCGCCGCTCAGCGCCGTGCTGAGGAGGCTCACGCAGACCACGATGAAGAAGTTAACACACAGCGCCAGAAAGCCTGCGCTCAGGCCGAACAGCGGATCGCGATGGCTGAGCATCAGGAAACCGGCGCCGGCGACTCCGGTCACCACTCCCGCAAAGACCGCCGCCGTGGTGACGCGCTTCCAGTAGAGCCCGAGGACCACGCCGGGGAAGAACTGGGTCACTCCCGCGTACCCCGTCAGCAGCAGCGACACCAGCGTGGCCGAGCTGAAGATGGCGAGCGACAGGCTGATCAGGCCGAGCACCACGACCATTGCCCGCGCCAGTTTGGCGACCTGATCGTCCGTCATCGCCGGTGCGAACAGCGGCCGGTACAGATTCTTCGCGAACAGCGTCGCTGCGGTCAGTATGAAGATCGACGCCGGCACCATGGCGGTGAGGGCTCCGGCGCCGCCGATGATGCCGAGAAACCACGGCGGGAAGCTCTGGCGCACGACCGTCAGCAGCGCGAGATCGCCATTGGACATCCCGGGCACGATCAGCACCGTCGCAAAGCCCGCGAAGAAGATGAACGCCAGGGTGAGCGAATACAGCGGCATCACCACGGCGTTGCGGCGCAGCGTATCGGCGCTCTTCGCCGTGAAAGAGGCCGCAAAGCCGTGCGGCCACATGTAGAACCCCAGCGAGGTGAGCAGCACGGTGGAGATGTACCACGCATGCCCGAGGTTCGCAGTCGCGCCGGGCATGGTGAGGTGTGCCGGCCGCGTGTGCGCGAGGGCTGCGAACATCGGGCCGATGCCGCCAAAGTGGATGAGTGGAATGCCGATGCCGATCGCAAGCGCGGCAACGACCATCAACACGTCCTTCACGACGCTGACCCAGGCGACCGCCCGCACCCCGCTCGCAAAAACGAACGCCACGAGTAAGGCGACCGCGACCGCCATGGCCGCAGTGCGATCGATGCCGTCGAAGCTCGCGACCGAGACGATGATGCCCACCCCGGTGATCTGCAGCTGCAGGTACGGTATGAAGCAGACGATGCCCACGATGCAGACAAAGCCGGCCAGGTACTTGTTGCGGTAGCGCACGGCAAAGAAATCCGATTGGGTCTGCATGCCGAACTTGCGGCCCACCTCCCAGATCTGCGGCAGAATAAAAAACGACACCACGTACGCGAGCGTCAGGTATGCCAGGACGTACAGGGTCGGGCCGCCGCGCGAGTAGGCCCAGCCGCTCGCTCCGAGAAACGCGAACGTCGTGTACACCTCGCCGGCCATCAGCAGGAAGATCAGCAGCACGCCGAAGCCGCGCCCGCCCACCGTCCACTGCTCCAGGTCCATCTTGCGACGCACGCCCGCCAGGAAGCCGACGGCGGTGCCGATCGCAACGATGCACACGATCGTCGTCAGGCAGATCGCCGCGGGGCTCACGGGATGGGGTCGCCGCGCGCATGGCGCGCACTCTCGATCCGATACGCCTGCCACATGCACAGCGGACTCAGCACGATCCAGCAGATGAGCCAGAACAGATTGAACGGCAGGCCGAGAATCATCGGATCAATGCGGTCCCACAGCGCAACCGAAAAGCACATCGTGCCGAAGGGAATCAACGCCAGGGCCAGCGCGGCGAGCGACGGCTTCTTCACGAGACGGACGGCCGGGCTGCAGCCTCGAGGTCGACGCTGGCCGGAATCCACCAGTCTGTGCCGCGTGTAGTGCTCACGTACTCCGGCCAACAGTAATCGAGCGGCGGCGCGAAGTCCTGCGGCAGCAGCGGCGCGATGCAACGCGCCCCGCCGGTGCGCTCGGCGAACTCTGCGCGCGCGGCCGCGAGCGCCTCCGGGTGCGTCAGCAGCTCGAGCAGGGTGCCGGCAATCGTCTTGCCGGCGACCTCGATGGTCGGATCGATGCAGGCAGGCAGTCCACCGAGCGCGTTCGACACCCAGGCCGGATAGCCGCAGCAACCCGGCGGCACCACCAGCATGGGCCGCGCAATGTAGAGCCGCACGGTCGGCGCGTACCAGCTCATCTCGACGTAGTCGTCGGAGGTCCAGTGGGTCTGCCAGGCGGGCATCTGCTCGCGCAGCCGCGCTTCTGCGACCTCGGGCTCAATCAGTTCCTCGCAGGCGGGCAGGAAGGGGCGTGCCAGCGGCGCGAGGCCGAGGTTCTGCTGGATCTCCTGCGCGAGCGCGATGGCGGCGGCGCCGTAGCGCGGCGGTCCGACGGCGGCGAGGTTGCGGTAGGTGAGCGCGGCGAGACAGTGGTTCGCCACCCCTGGGCGGGTGCGCGATACCCAGCGCTTCACTACGCGGCAGTGCGCGATGGCGGCGGCGTGCTCGGCGTTGCGGTCCAGCACCTCGAGGATCGCGTCCGCCATGCGGATCTCGGGCGCGCGCCAGGCGTAGTTGATCTGCGCCAGAGCGGCGGGCAGGTTGTCGGCGGTCGCCTGACCCGCACTCAGGATCGCCTCGTTGAGGGACCAGCCGCCGCTGTGCGCCAGCATCGATTCCATCGTCGCCTTGGTCAGCGAGTACATCGCGAAGAGCGCGACGTTGGCGCCCGGGGCGCGCGCCGCGGAGTGCGCAGCGGCGATCGGGCTGTCGCTCGCCGCTGCGCCCCAGCTCTGCGGCTCCTCGCAGATGAAGGAGTAGATGCGGCTGCAGTAGGCGCCGCAGTGCGTGTCCCAGCGTGTGGTGTTGCACAGCGGCAGCATGTAGAAAGGATGGAAGCTGATGATCGCGTCGATACCGTCGTAATAGCCCCTGAGGCCGTGGACCAGTTTCGACCCCTGCACCTTCTCGGCGGGCTCGCCGAAAAAGCGCAGCGTGCCGGTGAGGTTCGCCTGCTGCATGGCGTGCTGCGTAGCGAGGATCCCGGCAAGCGCGCCGATGCCGAGCGCCGAGTGCGGATCGGTGTGTCCGGGCGCAAACTCGGAGAGTCCGGCGCGCGGGCCGCGCGCCGTGGCCGCCGCCTGACAGTTGCCGGGCACGGCGTCGTATTCGGCATATCCCGCCAGGGTGGGCCCGGAGCCGTTGGACCATTGCGCTGCGAACGCGGTGGGCATGCCGCCGCTCGCAGACTCGACGCTGAAGCCGGCGCGTCGCAGCCGGTCGACGAACCACGCGGCCGAGCGGTACTCGCGCCACGCGGGCTCGGCGAATTCCCAGATCGTGCGATGCCATTCGGAGAGCGCGTGCCGATGCCGGTCGACCCAGGCGCGCGCAAGCTCTTTCACCGCTGTCATCGTTCCTCCCGACGCCGGCGCGCCGCAGCCCGGCACCAGCAAGCTGAAGCGCTCAGTATCGCCGCGAACGGCGCTGGCAGCCATGCCGTGAGCGTCGGCGCGTGCACACGCCTAGCTGCCGCTCTCCAGGTATCCCGCCAGACCCCCGAGGCAGCCGAGCCAGCCCTGCTCGTGCTGCCGACGCAGCTTCGCATCGGTGATGCGCTGGTGCGTGACCACGACGCACGTGTCCGGGCCGTGCGCCTCGAGCGTGACGATCACGCGTTCGGCGGGCCCACGGGCGGCTCGAGCTGCCAGGTATAGGCATCGAACAGGCGTTCGGGAGTAGCCCGGATCGTCCGCCGCACGACGAGCGTGATCATTACCGCGAGCGCCTGAGGCGGTCAGCGCGTTTCGACATACCGCGCCAGCGAGTCGAGATTGCCCTGCCAGAACCGCCGGTAGTGATTGAGCCATGCGGCGACGGATCGCAGCGGAGCGGCGTTGAGCGAGCACCGATGGACCCTGCCGTCAACGGCTCGCGCGACCAGTCCGGCATCCTCCAGCACGCGTATGTGCCTGGAAACGGCAGGCAGCGACATCGCAAACGGCTCCGCCAGCTCGGTAATCATGGCGGGAGTCCTCGCCAAGCGGGCGAGTAATGCACGCCGGGTGCGGTCGCCGAGCGCCTGGAAGATCGCGTCCAGGCGATCGTCCGCAGAGCGTCGTCTGAGCGCAGCGCTTGACAACATCGGTCACCAACCTCCAGAATTATATTTAACAAGAATGTTAAATATTTGCAAATCGAACTGCTTTGCGTGAGGAGGTGTCATGCGTGCCAGTCTCATCACCCGGCGCCAGCTCGCTGCCGCCCTGACACTGCTGCCGGCAGGGCTCGGCGCAGCCGCACACTCGCTCGCCGCCCCCGGCCACCCGTCGGGTGCCGCGCACGGCGAAGGCGACGGCCTGTCGCACGCAGCGGAGTCGATCCACCAGGAGGTGACCTTCGCGGCGAGCGGCGCGCGGGTGTATGAAGCGTTGACCGTCGCCGCACAGTTCGATGCGATCACGCGACTGAGCGATGGGATCACTCTGCTCACTGCGCCCGGCGCGCAGGCCACCGCCATCAGCCCTGAAGTGGGAGGCGCGTTCACGCTGTTCGGCGGCTACATCACGGGACGGCACCTCGAGATGCTGCCGGGCGAGCGGCTGGTGCAGGCCTGGCGCGCGGGCCGCTGGAATGCAGGTGAATACTCGGTGGTGAGATTTTCGCTGGCAGCGCAAGGGAGCGGGTGCAAGCTGCTCTTCGACCATCGTGGTTTCCCGCAAGGTCAGGGAGCGAGTCTCGCCCATGGATGGCGCGTGCACTACTGGGAGCCACTGGCGAAGTTTCTGCGCCAGGCCTGAAGGGCGCTGATTGCGGCGGACGCCGGCTGCGCCGCCTGCGGGGTTGGCCGCGCCGCAAAACGTGACGCTGTTTGTAATTGGCGCGCTCAGGTGCGGCGCGCGCGCTACCAGGCTCGAGAATCGTGACGGCGGCCATGTACCGCTTGCTCCCCGGCTTTGACAATAAATGCCCGGATAGGCGCGATCACGATTCATGCCCAACGTATCCCTCAGCGCACGGCTGCGTGCGGTTCCGGCGGTCACGACGCTGCTCGCCAGGCGCGCAGCCGAGCACACCGCCGCGGGCCCGCTCGACGCATGGGCCGAGGGCGCACATTTTGCGGACGTGCAGCAACTCATCGCCTCGGGTGTTGGCCCCGATGGCGTGCTGTTGAGTCCGGGCGATGCGCATCAGGCCGCGGGCTGGCTGGAATCGCTACGGCGCGACGCGCGCCTCGCGCTCGTGCCCGTAGTACTCAGCCGCTCCTGCGGCGAGGCCGTCGATGCACTGAGCGACGGTGTTGCATCGGGCGCCGACGGCGTAGCCCGGTACGCTGCGCCCATAGCTGCGCGCGCCGCCGCTCTCGGGCGGCGCGAGACCGCCGAGGGCGATGAGCGGCTGCTGGCGTTCCTCTATGTGCGCAGCGGACGGATCCTGACGCCGGTGGCCGACTGGCGCGATGAGCGCATCTATCGCTACCCGCTGGCGGACGTGCTGGGCCGCAGCGGCGAGGACGGCTTCCTGATGGTCGACCGCCTGCGGCGCCGTGGACTGCTGGAGACGACCACACTGGTCGATCGGGTGCACGCCTGTCCGGCCTGCGCCGCCGGACAGCTGTTGTTCGTCGAGACCTGCCCGCAGTGCGGCAGCATCGATACCGCTGCGCAGAACTACCTGCACTGCTACGCGTGCGGCAACGTCGGCACCCAGGAAGAGTATCTCAGGCACGACGGGCTGAGTTGCCCGAAATGCTCCGCGCGGCTGCGCCATATCGGCGTCGATTACGATCGCGCGCTGGAGACTCTGGCGTGCCGCAGCTGCGGCGGACGCTTCACCGAGCCGCAGGTGAAAGCCCGTTGCCTGCAATGCCGCAAGCTGTCGCCTACCGAGGAGCTCACCGAGCGCAGCTATTACGAGCTGCGCCTGTCGGCGGCCGGGGAGCTGGCCGCGCGCACCGGTCAGCTCGGCGACCTGTACAAGCTGCTCGACGAGTTCAGCCAGGCGCATCCGGAGTACTTCAGCCGCACACTCGAATGGCTGCTGGACCTCGCGCGCCGCCACCGTGAGGTGCAGTTCGGGCTCGTATGCCTGAGATTCGCCAACCTGCAGCTGCTCGCCGCGCAGCTGCCGCGCCACCGCGTCGCGCAGATGTTCGATACGCTGGCCCAGCGCCTGCGCGCCCTGATCCGCGCCACCGATCTGTTCATGCGCGAGGACGACGAATACTGCTGGCTGCTACTGCCGCAGACCTCGACCCAGGGCGTAGCGACGATGCTCGAGCGCATCGCCGCGCTGAGCGAGGCGGCGACGGTAGACGAGGAGCTGCGTATCGAGATCACGACGGCCTCCTTCAGGTCCGTGGAGGCCGAGCAGGGCGTCACCGATGCACGCATGCTCATGGGCACGCTGCGCAACCGGGTCGGCTGATGGACACGCTCCTCACCTTTACCGGCGCGTGGCTCACGCTGCGGCAACTGCTGGAGGCGGCGTGGCGCTCCGACTGGGTGGTCATCGCCCTGAAGTTCTTCCCGTTCGTGCTGCTGTTCGAGCTGCCGATCCAGCTGCTGGTGATGATTGGCGGGCTGCGCCGCTATCTCGAGCAGCGGCGCGCCGCGCTGCAGCCGCCGCTGTTCCAGCCGCGCGTGTCGTGCATCATTACCTGCTACTCCGAGGGCCCGGACGTGCAGGCGACGATCCGGACGCTGACCGAGCAGCTCTACGACGGCCACATCGAGATGCTCGCCGTCGTCGACGGCGCGGTGCAGAACCGTCCCACTCTCGCGGCGCTGCGCGCCCTGCAGCCCTACGTCAATGCGACGCCGCAGCGGCGGCTCGAGATCGTCCCCAAGATCCAGCGCGGCGGCCGCGTCTCGAGCCTCAACCAGGGCCTGGCGCTCGCAAGCGGTGCGATCGTGCTGGCTCTGGACGGCGACACGTCCTTCGACAACGACATGGTGCGGCACGCCGTGCGCCACTTCACCGACGCCAACGTCGTCGCGGTGGCGGGCAATCTGCGGGTGCGCAACGTCACCCGCACGCTCGTCACCCGGCTGCAGGCGCTGGAGTACCTGCTCTCGATTTACCTCAGCCGCGCCGGCCTGGATGCCTTCAATCTCGTCAACAACATCTCCGGCGCCTTCGGCATCTTCCGCCGCGACTTTCTGCGGCATATCGGCGGCTGGGACAGCGGCACGGCGGAAGATCTTGATCTCACACTGCGCATCAAGAAGTATTTCGTGCGCTACCCGAAGCTGCGCATCCGCTTCGAGCCGCGCGCCATCGGACACACCGACGCGCCGGAGCGGCTGCGGCCATTCCTGAAACAGCGCCTGCGCTGGGACGGCGACCTCTCTTACCTGTACCTGCGCAAATATCGCCATCACCTGCGCCCCGGGCTGATGGGTCTGCGCAACTTCCTCGCGCTCGTGTGGACCGGCCTGCTGTTCCAGCTCGCCATGCCCTTCGTCGTGCTGAGCTACACCACCTACGTGTTCTTCGTTTATCCGGCAGACGTCGCACTCGGCGTGCTGGCCTTCGTATACCTCTTCTACACCGGGCTCGCCGCGCTCATGTACGCCGAGTACTGGCTGCTGTACTCCGAGCGCAGACGCCAGGACCTGCGGCTCGCCTGGCTGCTGCTGCTCTTTGCGGGCTTCACGTTCCTCACCCGCTGCTGGAACGCAGTCGCAACGCTCAACGAGCTGCTCACCCGCTCGCACCTCGACTCCGGGATGGCGCCCTCGTGGGTGCTGCGGCGGACCAAGTTCTGATCGCCATGGGCACGAGAGCACGCATCATCGCGAGTGTGATCGCGGCCTTGGCGCTCGGCCCGGCGCTCGCACTTGCGCTTCCGCCGCTGGAGCAACTGGAAACGCGCCTCGACCTGTCGCCGGCTGCACAACTCGCCGAGCGCAGCTACGAATCCACGCGCGACTCCCTGAGCGCGGGCCGCATCGGCCTCGGCGTCAGTGCCTTCGGAAACCTGGGCTACTCGGACAACCACGGGATCATCGATCCCCAGCATTCCTGGACCTACCAGCAGGGGCTTGTCGGTGCCGGAGTGTCGATCCCCGTGCTCGGCAGCCGGCTGCAGCTCGAGGACACGCTCAGCGAGCAGCAGGTGCAGCTGACGCAGCTCGATGCCCGCCGTCAGCTGCAGCGGCGCGAGCTGGTGGGGCGGCTGCGCAAGGCCTACGCCGATTACTGGCAGGCGCAGCGCCTGGAGCTGCTGGCGCAGGGCTATCTGCAGGACGAGCTCGGCTTCCAGCACGTCGCGGACGTGCGCACCCGCGCGGGCCTGCTGCTGAATGCGGACCGCCTCGAGCTGCTCAGCGGTTTCTCGCTCGCTCGCCGCGACGAGGCCTCCGGGGGCGCGGAGCGCGAAGTCGCCCTGGGGCTGATGCGCGAGCTCACCGGTCAGGACCTCGACGGCGGAATTGCCGTGCGGCCGCTGGTACCGGCAGCGTGCGTGCAGAGCCTCGACGCGAGTGAAGACTGGATCCCTGCGGATCCGGAACTGGTCGGTCTGCAGAAAGTCATTGCCCTGCGCGAGGCGAGCCCGCGCGACAGTGCGCTGTATCCGGTGCAGTCGAGCGTTCAGCTCGGCTACCAGGCGCTCGAGGACATGCCTACGGGCCAGCACGGTGGCTCCGCAGTCCTCAGCTGGTCGGTCCAGGTTCCGCTCGAATACGGATCGCAGCGCCGCCTCCTCGCCCGGGCCGCGGCCGCGCAGCTCTCGCGTGCACGTCTCGAGTACGAGATTCGGCGCCAGGAACTGCAGCAGCAGCGCCGCGAGCTCATCGCCCGCGCGACCGTGCTGCATCAGTCCACGGAGTTCGCCGCGGCGCGACTCGCCGCGGCGGATGCCGCGGTCGAGGAGCGCAGTCTGCGCGCGGTGAGGCTCGATGGCGACGTCGCCGAGCAGCTGCAGCGGGCGCGCCTGCAGCGCTACAACGCCGCGAAGGCGCTCGTGGAAGCCGATAGAGCCCTGGTGTACTGGTACGCCGACTGGGGACGCTTCGAGACCGCCCCCTGTCAGCCGACGCCACCGAACGCCGGGCCGCAGCCGCTGCAGCCCGACAGCGCCGGCGCACAGCTCCCGGCGACGCAGATTCAGGCGAATCTGCCGGCCGACGCGTATCGCACGGCGGATCTCTCCAGCGTCCACCCGGCCGCCGCTCTGCGGCCCAACCGGACACTGTATCTATGGCGCGCAGGCGAGTGGCTGGCGAGCGCGACCACCGAGCTCGGCGAGCGCAAGTTCGCCGACATCCACGCCGCCGGCATCACGCAACTGCTGATTTCGCTCGATGCGCAACAGCTGCAGCACGCGATGACGGACACGTTGCCGCTGGTGCATGCGGTCCGCAACACGCACGAGCACGGGCTCAGAGTCGAACTGCTGCTCGGGGATCCAGGCTGGATCCGCAGCGAGCAGCGCGGCAAGCTGCTGGACATCATTGCCGCTCTCAGGTCGGTGCCCTTTGACGGCCTGCACCTGGACCTGGAACCCGCGCAGATCGACTCCGCCCCCGACGCCCTGCCGGGGCTCCTTGGCTCGCTGGCGCAGACGCTGGCCGCGGCGAGCGCGGCCAGTCCCTGGCCACTCGCGCTCAGCATCCATCCGCGCGACCTGGACGTCCAGGTCGGGGATGCACGCTTCGGCGAGCTGCTGCAGAAGCTGCGGGTCTCTCCGACAATCATGGTCTACGTCGCCAACCCCGAGCGCGCGGTGGCGATCGCTGAGCCGCTGCTCGAGCGCTACCCAGCACTATCCTTCAGTGTCGCGCTGAGCCTGGAGAAGTCGCTCGGCCCGCAGGAGAGCCTGTGGCCGTATCCGGAAGAGGAGCGCCGCCGCCGCATCGAGCGCGTCGAAGCGCAGCTCAGCGCCGCCAACTTCTCCGGGCTCACCCTGCAGCTCGAGGACGCCTGGGGCGAGACGTCAGGGCTCGCCAGGCTCGCTGTCGGAGAATGAGCATGCAGATGCGTTTTCGTCCCACGCAGCGGGCACCCGACGAGTTGGGCGGAGTGAAGATCCTCTACCCGAAGGCGCGCGGCAAGGCACACAAGATCGCCTGGTACCTCATTCTGTTCGGGGTGCTGTCGCCGATCCTGCTGCTGCTGAGCGGAGTCGTCGGCTCCTGGCTCACGCTCACGGCTAACGGCACGGTATTCCTCGAACAGGATGAGATCCGCGCCGTGCGCGCCGGGCGTATCAGCCAGGTGAACGTCGCTGCCGGCGACCTGGTCGAGGGGGGCAGGACGCTTGCCGTGCTCGCCAGCCCCGACCTCGATGCGGCGGCGGCGCACAATGCCGTCGAGCGGCAAGCGGCGGCGGAGGCGCGCCGCTTCGCCTCGACGCAGCAGCAATCGGCGGCTGAAGAGCTGCAGCTTCGCGAGCGGCTGGTGAGCTATCAGCGCGATCGCCGTGCAGTTATCGCCAGGCTGGTGAGCGAGGGGGCGGCGACGGTGGCTGAGCTCAACGCCGCCGAGTCGGCGGCCACGGATGCCGAGGCGGCGCTGTTGCAGACCCGCGCGGCTGCCGAGCGTGCCCCGGCGGTAAGCACCGCAGAGGTCGATCACGATGTGCTCGAGAGCCAGCAGCGTGCGCTCACCCTGGCAGCCCCCTACAACGGACGCGTCCTCGAGCTTCTCGCCAGGCAGGGGGAATACGTCTCTGCCGGCGAGCCGTTGGTCCTTCTGGCGCGCATCGATCATCCGCGCGTGGTCGCGTACGCGTCCCCGAAGTTTGGCAGCCGGTTGAAAGTCGGTATGCAGGCCACGATCCGTTTCCCGGATGGTACGCGCACGCTCGCCAGTGTGGCCGAGCCGCCGCGGCTCACGCGGCGCATGCCCGCAGATCTCGTCGACCAGTTCGGGCTGCGCCCGATGACAGTGGTGTTGAACCTGCTGCCCCAGGAGCAATTGAGTGACAGCCAGCGGGTTCAGGGGCTACCGGTGTCGGTGCGCTTCCACTACGACTGGGAGTCGTCGGCGATCGGCGGCGCGGTCGGAGCATTGCTCGGCGAGTTGAGCCGCTAGCTTCTTTGGCGCGCGGCCTGCGCGCACGCTCATCCCGTTGGCGGTACGATCACCCGCCCCAGCAGCGTGCCCACGCAAAAACCAGGAGCCCTCGCAATGAGGTCGATCGCAGTTGCCTTGACCGTCACAGGCGCCCTCCTCGCCACGGCAGCGTCACCCGAGCAACCGGCGATGACTGCGGGCGACCTCGGGCAGCTGTGCACCGGCACCGACCACGTGAGCCGCAATGCGTGCCGCATCTACATCCTCGGCGTGACACAGGGAATAACCCTTGGCATGAGCATCGCGGATGGCAAGAGCGCCGGCGGCCGGCCGTGCGTGCCAGCGGGCCTCTCGGCCGAGGCGCTCGAGAAAACGGTGCAGAAGAAGCTTGCTGAGATGAGCTCCGCTGCAGAGCGGGACCGGGATGCATCGGGGTTCATTGGAGCCGTGCTGGGTTCCGCGTTCCCGTGCCCGAAAGCAGTCATCAGGCCAGATCGATGAATGCGCTCGCACGTCCGCGATGCGCGATCGTGCTTGTGCAATGCAGCCGCAAGTGCCCGCGCCACTGCGGCGGCGGGCCTTCTCAGGCATCGGACCGTCGGCGCGGCGGCTGACGCCGGCGCGCGCTCATTCCCTAATGAGGGCAGTGCTCGTCATGCTCGGCACACTCGTGCCATGCATGCTCGTGATACCAGCGGTGGTGATCACGATCGTAGAAGCCTTCACGCGGCTCAACGACGCAGCCCGTCGCAAACAGCATCAGCCCCAGCAACAAGAAGCTCGCCTGGACAATCGCTTTGGAAATTGTCATGACCCCTCCTGGACGCAATGACTGTGCTCAGGCTATCCCAGTGTCGAGCCCCCGGCCGTCCGCTCACCGCGAAAGCTCCTGTGAGGTAATGCTTACAAGGAGCGAGGGCCGGGACCGGCGTGGCGTCGCGGCCTCGTTCCAGCTTCAGAAGTGCAACGCAGCAGGTGGAGCGCAGGTGAACACCAGGCTGCTGGTGTGCTCGCCATTCGGACCGACGCCGGGCCGGTCGTCGAAGCTCTCGATCACCGCCCGCTGGCGGGACCTGCCGCAGTAGTCGTTCGCCCGCTCGACCGCTTCTTCGTGACTGCCGGCGAATCCGCCGGATGGGGAGACCGCGGTGAGCGAGTGTCGGCCGTTCCCCATGTCCTGCACCTGCACGTGCGCGCACGCTGCCAGGAGAAATACGGCGCCAAGAATTGCGGCTTTCATACGCTTTAATTGCCTCGCACCCGAGTTCTGACCGCGGGCATTATGGACGCACATGAGACTCATCGGCTGCCTGGGTTGGCTGCTCGCGGCGGTGCTGCTGGCGCTGTCGAGCCTCGGCTCGACGCGGGCTGTCGGGGCCGCCGCGTCCGCCGCGCTGGAACTGGAATCGAAGATTTACCTTGGCGAAGTCCATGGCCGGCTCGACCACCTTGCGATTGATCTCAGTCGGCAAAGGCTCTTTGTTGCCGAGCTGGGCAACGACAGCGTCGGGGTCGTGGAGCTGAAACGCGGAACGGTTCGTACCCTCGCCGAGCTGAACGAGCCGCAGGGAGTCGGCTATGTGCCGTCCACGGATACCCTCTACGTTGCCAACGCGCGCGACGGCGCCGTGCGACTGTTTCAGGGTGGAGGGCTGATGCCCGCCGGCCAGATCGTTCTCGGCGAGGATGCCGACAACATCCGCGTGGATGACGCAGCCCATCTCATCTTCGTGGGTTACGGCAACGGCGCACTCGCCGTCATCGATGCTTTGAGCCGGCGCAGGATTGCCGACATCCCACTCAGGGCTCATCCGGAGAGCTTTCAGCTCGAGCCCAGCGGTCGGCGCATCTTCGTCAATGTGCCCGATGCCTCCGAGATTGGCGTCGTGGACCGGGTGACCGGCAAGCCGATCGCAACCTGGAGAACGGACTCGCTGCGCGCCAACTTCCCCCTGGCGCTCGATGAAGCGCACCGGACCGTTCTGGCCATCTTCCGTCATCCCGCGAAGGTGGGCGTGTTTCGCGTCGAGGACGGACATCTGGTCACAACGGTGAGCACGTGTGGCGATGCAGATGATGTCTTCCTCGATGCGAAGCGAAATCGCATCTACGTGAGTTGCGGCGAAGGCTATCTGGCCGTCCTCGCCCTGCAGAACGAGCGCTACGAGGAGCTGGCGCGGATCGCGACCGCTCCCGGCGCGCGCACCTCGCTTTTCGTCCCGGAAATGGATCGGCTGCTGCTGGCGGTGCGCGCCGCAGGCACCACCCCTGCATCGGTCTGGGTGTTTCGCCCGGATGACGCGAGGGTGAAATGAATCTGCCCGGGCATGACGTGACCATCGGCGCTTGCAGCGCGCCAGCTTACGACGTAACTGCCGGGTGTCAGGGCGGGCAGTGCAATGCTGACCTCGACGGCCGGCTTCTCAGGCAGAGGCCCGAGCTTGACCCTGGCGCCATCGCTCTTTTGAATCCACGCGGCCGTCAGGCGCGCAGCTTCCGAGAAGGTGAGCACGACGCGGGCGGGGGAGACCGTCACGACGCTGCCATCGGCGGGTGTGGCCTTCTGCAGATGGGTGTGCGCGGGCGCAACCGCAGACCACGCCAGCAAGGTAATGGCGATATTCAGGCTCAGCGACTTCATCGGTCTTCTCCGATCGAGATCATGGCATGCCACTAAAACCAGACTCGTAGTCCAGCGAGCAATTCCAGAGCGGACGGCTTGATGCCCAACGCGCGTGCATCCGTCGCCGTCGCTCCAGACAGCCTCGTCCAGGCGACGCCGACGTAAGGGGCAAACTGGCGACTAATCTCGTAGCGCGCCCGCAGGCCGACATCGAGACTCGACAATCCCGAGCCCAACTGCCGGGCCGGATCTGCCTTGCCATAGAGGTTGGCCTCGGCTTCCGGCTGCACGATGAGCCGCTGAGTGAGCAGCAGGTCGTACTCGACCTTCAGGCGTGCCGCCGTGCGGCTCGCGTCCGCCACGTACACCGTCGCCTCGATGTGAAACCAGTAAGGTGCAAGGCCCTGTATGCCGAGGGCAGCCCAGGTCCGGGAAGGGCCGTTGCCGAAGTCCTCGCGCGCACCGGCCTGCAGATTCCACCACCGGGTGATGATGCGATCCCACAGCAGCTCGATACGCGCATCTTCAGTGACACCGGCGGTGCGCTCCCCTTCGGTGCGCAGCCAGAGCTTGTCGTAGTCGCCCCCGTACCAGGCTTCAGCTTGCCAGAGGGCAGCAGGCTGCGCACCCACGTCGCGCCACTCGAACTGATCCAGCAGCACCTTACCCGTGCTTGCAGTGTCGTCCATCTGCATCGTCTGCACCATCTGCGGATACGACATCGCAGGCATGGGTTGCTCTGGAGGCTCCGGTGGGACGTGCTGAGCGGCGCTCGCGGTTCCATCCTCCTGCGCGTACGAGAGCGAGGGTCCGCACACCACGACTGCGGCGAGCAGCAGCGCGCGCATTTGCGGCTGTCTCGCCCGCGGCCTCACGAGGCTGCTTCCGAGGCGGATGAGCGCTGCACGATGACTTCGCGGAACATGCCAGCCTCCATGTGGTACAGGAGGTGGCAGTGGTACGCCCAGCGCCCGAGGGCATCGGCCGTAACCGCGTACGCCAGGCGCTGCCCGGGCTGCACGCTGATCGTGTGCTTACGAACGAGAAACTGCCCGTCCGGCGATTGCAGCTCCCCCCACATGCCGTGCAGGTGAATCGGGTGGTTCATCATCGTCTCGTTCACGAGCACGAGGCGCAGGCGCTCGCCGTAGTTGAATCGCAGCGGCTCACTCTGCGAGAACTTCTGTCCGTTGAACGACCAGATGAAGCGCTGCATGTGTCCGGTAAGGTTCAGCTCGATATCGCGGCTCGCCTCGCGCGGGTCGATGGGGCCACCGAGGGTGTGGAGGTCCGCGTAGGTGAGGACGCGGCGACCGTTGTCCCGCAGACCCACTCCAGGGTCATCGAGCCGCGACTGCGCCTGCACGGCCAGCATGTCGACTGTTGGACCGTATTCGGCAGCCGCGTGAGGCACACGCGCACCGCCCCGGTCGCCCATCGTCCTGGCCTGCTCCATCGCGTGCAGCGCACCGTTGTTCATCGCGCCCGCGCCGTGGGACATTCCCATATCGGCCATGGTCAACAAGGGTCGAGGTTCCAGCGGCGGCACCTGCGACCGCATGCCGGCGTGCGGCGCCAGGGTGCCGCGCGCGTAACCTGAGCGATCGATCGATTGCGCGAAGATCGTATACGCGCACGCATCGCTCGGCGCGACGATCACGTCCAGTACTTCGGCGGCGCCGAGCCGAAATTCATCGACCGTGACCGGCTCCACGTCCTGGCCGTCGGCCGCGATCACCGTGAGCTTCAGGCCCGGTATGCGAACGTCGAAGAAGCTCATCGACGAGCCGTTGATGAACCGCAGGCGCACTCTCTCGCCTCGCTGGAACAGAGCGGTCCAGTTGCCCGCGGGCGCGACGCCGTTCATAAGGTACGTGTACGCGTAGCCGGAGACATCCGCGAGATCGCTCGGATTCATCCGCATCCGCCCCCACATACGCCGTTCATCGAGCGTGGTTCTTCCGCTCTGCCTGTGTACATCCGCGAGGAAATCCCCCGCCGTGCGCTGACCGAAGTTGAAGTACTCGTTGTCGACCTTGAGGAGCCGGTAGATGTGCTCGGGGTCGCTGTCCGTCCAGTCCGAGAGCAGCACGACGTAATCGCGCTCGGTGCGGTGACGCTCGCCGCCTCGCGGAGTGATGACGATCGGACCGTAGAGCCCGGTCTGCGGCTGAAAGCGCGAGTGGCCGTGATACCAGTAGGTCCCGGACTGATTCACCCGAAAGCGATAGACGTAGGTCGCTCCGGGACCGACGCCGTGGAAGCTCAATCCGGGTACACCGTCCATGTCCGCCGGCACGATCAGGCCGTGCCAGTGAATGGAGCTCGGCACTGACAGACGATTTAAGACGCGCAGCGTGATCAGATCCCCTTCCCGCCAGCGCAGGAGCGGCGCGGGTAGCTGGCCGTTGACCACGGTGGCCGTGCGAGGCGTCCCGGTGAAGCTCACTTCCAGGGCGCCGATTTCCAGGTCGAAGTGCGTACCGGAGAGCACTGCTGCGCCCTGAGCCGGCCGCGCCAGCCCATCGCAAAGGAGGTGCGCCGGCGAACAGCGCACCGCTGGCGAGGCCCTGAACGAAGCGCCGTCGCGAGAGGGGTGAGAGCAGGGGCACGGAATGAGTGCGCAACATCGCGAGATCCCCGTACAGGCAAGTGCAAGGCAGCGAGTGCGGCCTCGCCCGCACGCGCTGAGCCAGACCAGCGCAAGCGGACGAGCCCGCAACGAAGCGGGCTGGCGAAGCGCTAAGCGATGGGGGGCCGGAAGGACTGATCGAGGCGCCAGGGGACGGCGCGCATGGCGAGTGCGGGGAGAGGCGGAACCGTCACAACAACCACGGCCACGCTCGCAAGATCGCAATTCATCGGCGCGGCCGCACAGTGGCACTGGCATTCGGCCGCTCCGCAACAAGCGTGCTTCTTGAGCGGGCTCTGAGGATGCGCAGGCATACGCTCAGACAACGCAGCCTGGCTCGCGCGAACGCCCGCACCTGCGGAGCCAACCTGTTCACGGGAGGAGTGTTCTGAACAATGCTGTGCACTCGCACTGGTCAGCGGCAGCTGGCGTTGCATGGACAGCGCCCGCGCCGTCGGCAAGTACATGCCGACCGCCACCTGAAACACCAGTACGGCGAGGATTGCGAGGCTTCCGGGTCCGCGACGCACGGGCATTAGCTTACCCGGGCCCCGTGCCGGAACGAAACTTTCTCTCGCGGGCAGCGGATTCGGAGTAAAGTGAGGCGCATTACCCGGCCGCTGTGACCCTGACAACGACGTCGCCCGAGGCGAGCGCGCGATCCAGTGCCTGACAAAGAGCGCGGACGCATCGCCTGACGAGGTCCGGCGGACGAAATGAGATCAGAACTTCCACTTCAGTGACAACGGAGAGCAGGTGGCCAGGAACTACCATCAGGCACGAAAGCAGAAAGAGCTGGCGAGAAAGGCCCGCCAGCAGGAAAAGCAGCAACGTCGGTCGGCTCGCCTGAGCCCTGCCGACGAAAGTGCGCACGCGGCCCCGGTGGAGGGGTCTCCTCCGGCCCCGCACGATCCCAAATCCGGCGGCGGATCATGAAGCTCGCCTTGGTCAGCGCGGCCGCCGCACGCCAGGAGCGCCGGGAGCGGTTGCGCCGGGACCGCGCAGCGGCGCTCACGCTGCGGACGGTGTTTCCGGCCGTGCAGCAGCTTCGCCTCGAGTTGGTATTCGAGAGCACGAGCTCAAGCACGCCGGCACGGCAGTCGCACGTACTGCATCCTCCGGCTCGCGCGTTCTTTGAGTTCCCCTGCCCTTATGCGGACTGTGACGGGCAGTTTGATCTCACCAGTGCCGTAAACGCGGCCATGGCCGACCCGAGCCTGCGGGCCGAAGGAGTGCTCGAGTGCGTGGGCAAGCGCGCCCGGGGCTTCGGCTCAAAGCAAGCCTGCGAGTTACGTCTCGTCTACAGCGTGGCCGCAACCTGTCAGCGCGACGCCTGAACTGAAGTTACCGTCGGCGACCGGACGCGGCGACCTGGCGGATCACCTCTGGTCGTGTGAAGTCGACGATGAAATGATCACCGTCGAACTTTGTGACTTTGCCAATCAGGTCGGGGCGTACGTGGCAGCTGGAGCTGCCCGTACCGTTCTTGTTTTCAGCGCGGAACGTCACCACCATCCGCACCGGCAGGGAGCCATCGCGCGCAAGCGTCAGGTGTCGACCGAGAAGCTCGGTGTCTCGGGAGCCGGCGGCCTCTCCCGAGAGCCGGTCCTCGTAGCGAAGCACGCCCCGGGACGGGTGGCCGAAATGCGCCTGCGAGCAGTTGAGCACCAGCGCACCGTCGGTCGCTATCGCGGAAAGGCTCCGCTGTCGATTGCTCGGCTTCGCGCCGAACCTTGCAAAGGCATCGCTCAGACTGAGATTCATTACCGTCGGCTCCTTCAGTGGCACGCGCGCTTGCAGCTGTAGCAGGTGGCGCCACGATGCGCCGCCACGCGTCCCGTTTACCTTGCTCCTTCCCGACGAAGCACGCAACGTTTATGCACGTGCCGACGTCGCGCTACGCGCCCCGCGCGCGTGCACTTGCGGGCGCGGCGCGAACCACGATACCGCGGCGCCAAGGGCGCGTTCTGCAGAGGAAAGTCCAGCAGCGATGCCGCAAATCCTGTAATCTGTGCTCGGCTCGTAACTTTCGGCTTGTCTGCCTTGGCATGCGTGCGCCCATCGGCGCTCTCGTCCCGCCAACCTCTCACTCTCGTAAGCTTGACGAACCAGGAGGCAGGTCGTACCTGCTAATTTATTGCGTTTCTTTGTGAGTACTCTATCTGTGACCAAAATATACGTAGGAAATCTGCCTTTTACCGCGACCGATGAGGCCGTACATGCCCTGTTTTCCAAGCACGGCACCGTCGAAAAGGTCTCGCTGATCACCGATCGCACCACCGGTCGCCCGCGCGGCTTCGGCTTCGTGGAGATGTCGAATGCGGATGCATCCCGTGCCATGCAGGCACTGAACGGCAGCGACTTCGAGGGTCGGCCCCTGAACGTCAGCGAGGCTCAGGAGCGCGAGCGCTCGGGCGGCAACCGGGGCGGCCCACGCCGCTATTGAGGCTCCGACCACATCGCCTCCGGCCGTGCGTTGCGCCCGGGGGCAGCACGTTGGTTGCAGCTGATACGAGCAGATCATGGCGTGGCGCAAGACAGGTCTGTTTCACCCAGCCGCAGAAGTCCTTGTCATGACCTGCGATGTCTGCGAACGGGACATTGGCTACGAGGACGGCCGCCGTCCGCACGAGCACTTCCGGGTAAGCCGCCACCCCAACGCTGGCGCGATCGACGATCAGGAGCCGGCCGTCACAATCTGTTCCCGTGAGTGTCTGCGTGCGTTTGCGGCAAACACCCCTGGCCCGGACCGTGCAGACTCTCTCACCGATCGACACCCGCCGCGCGGCAAACCCGGAAGCTAGTCGTGGCACCGCTCCCAGCAGCTCGCTAGGCGCGCGCACTTTGTATCCGCTGCAAGCGACTGACCGATGGAGCGACAACGGGCGGTTCGATGAGCGAATACGAGTTCACCATTTCTCTTCGCATCCGGCACCCGGGCGTCGATCCGTGCAGCATCACGCAGGCGCTCGCTATCGAGCCGCAGCACACCTGGCGGGCGGGCGAGCGGCGACGCGGTCCGGCCGGCGAGCAGCTCGAGGGCGTATATCGTGAAAGCTACTGGATGGGACGGTTGATGGAGGAGCCGCAACTTTCATCCTCCCGGGTATCGGTGGAGAGCGTGCTGCTGCAGACTCTGGCTCAGTTGCGGCGTGCGCAGAGCTTCCTCAGGACGCTTGACACCGACGGAGGGATTGCCGAACTGCACGTCAGTCTGTTCGCACGCGAGGACTTCCGGCTGGAGCTGTCGGTGCAAACGCTGGCGTTGCTCGGCCGTCTGGGGTTGGCGGTCGCACTCGACGTTCACCCACAACCACCGAACAGCATTTCCGCATCGCAAGCGCTCTGACACGTGCGCGCCTGCCGCAGAGGTCTCCCATCATGACCGATACGAAATTTTCATCTTCATCGCGTCGACCCGTGACCGAGCTCATCAGCACTTACGCCGAGCGCCTTGCGCTCGCAGAGCAGGAGCGCGCGCAGAAGCGGCGCCTCGACCTGGCCGAGCAGCGTTCGGAGCACAATCCTCCCGTGGTTCGCATTCGCGCGTGGGAGAAGGTGCACGGGCTGCGCCTGCCACACGATCCGATGCATCCCGTCCTCGACGTGATCGTGACCGGTACCGGGTTGACGCTCGACGAGGTCCGGGAGGAGCAGCGCACGCGTGCGCTGCAGCGGGCGGCGCGGACCCAGGATCCGGAGCCCGGCAGAAGCGACTGAGGGCGCGCCGCAGGCGCTCAGAATTTGCGCGACACGTACAGTGTCCCCATCGAGACATCGTAGTACGCGTCGGGACGATACCCACCCTGTGGATCGGTCGGCAGCACTCGCAGGCGATCGAGTTTTACGCCGTAGCGATAGTCAACGCCCAGGTCCCAGTGCGGCACGATGTCGCGCCACTGAAGTCCGCCGCCAAAATAAAATCCATAGGCGGGGGTGGCGGTGGCGTAACGCGCAGCCCCACCAAATAGGTTTAACGCGAGGGGCCCGTTGAACCGATAGCGGTAGTCGAGGATACGAGCGCCTACCAGCGAGCGACCCTGAATGTCGTCAGCTTCAAGAGCCACACCGACATCCTGCTGTTCCGAGACCGCGCGCCGCGCGCCGACGGCAACGTGGGGTGCATAGGCTGTGCCTGACTCAACGCGCGGTGTGATCGTGGTGATGTCCGCCAGCACACGGTTGGCGACAACGCCGGCGTCGACGAAGATCTCGGCGTGCTCCGTGGCGGCAGGATCGCCCGCTGCTTCCGAGTCGTCGGAACCGGCGTGCAGGGCGTCGCCGTAGCGCAGGAAGCCGGCCAGCCGGGTGTAATGTGCACCAAAGACGTCGCGCCCGTAATCGACCTCGGTTCCCACCACGTAATCCTTCCACGGGTAGGAGTAGCTCAGCGAGCCCATATATTCGTGGCGATACGCGATGGCGGAATAGAAGGAGTCGTTCACGAGTGAGCGCAATTGCGCCTCGAGGAGACCGCCCAGTTGGGGCTCCCACCCCACACGCAGCATGTTGCTTTGACCGCCCACGGCATCACCGAATACCCGTTGATCGCCAAACCAGTGGCCAATGCTGAGCAAATCGTTCGTTATGCCGTCACCGTAACCGGTCTGAACCGCAGTATGACTTTTCACGTACCAGGTCGGCTGCCACTCGGAAAACTCGTAGGTGATATCGAACGGCCCGACACGCGGGAACTGAATGCCCGCCGAAAGATCGGTCTTGGAGAACAGCAGCTTGTCGCCACCAGCCGTGTCGTTGCCGGCGAATTCGAAGTAAACCGAGAACGGCACCCGGCCCGGGAAAATGTAGCGGCTGGTGAGCGAGGCCTCCTGCTTGCCGATGACGTCTGCAGTGGTGCCGAATCCCGTGGTCTGGCTCTGGCTGGGATTGAAGAATGCCTCGAGAATGCCCTTGATGGACTGTCCACCGGCGGCGCCGCCCCCGAACACGATGATACGGTTGGCCGCGAGCGACCAACCGGAGTTTCCCGGCTCGATCCCCAGGTGCAGGCCGGCGAACTTCGGATAGCCGCTGGTCAAATCCCCATTGGTGAGCTCGATCTTGTTCGAGTACGACATGCGGGCGAGAAATACCTCGTACTGCACACCCAGGCGCGTCAACGGCTCATAGTTCGAGAGGGTGATGGACGGCATCGTCGGCGCTTCGGTGCTGATCAGCATGGAGCTGTCGGTCATGGGCGACCACCAGTGGTCACGGAAGCCCAGATCGAGCTGTGCCCAATCAAAGCCGAGACTGATCACCGAACCGGTCGCCGTCTCCCTTCCCTGATACGCGACGCCACCCACATTCACCAAAGCGTAGTCGCTCGGCTGGATGTACCCCGCGCCCGACAGCTGAAAGGGACTCTGCGCCGTTTCGCCGTGCTGGTTGGGCATCACGGTCTTGGAACCGTTGGTGATGGCGCCCTCAACGCTGCCAAACTCGACGCCCGTGTCCTGCATGTATTGCCTGAGAGCTCTGCGTACGCGACTGCACAGAACCGGGTCGACCCGACAGGCTTTCGGCAATGCATCCAGTACCAGTGCCGCAGGGATCGGTCGGGTCATGACGGGCTTGCCGCCGAGAATGAGAACGCGCTCAACTTCGCGCTCGAGCTCGGGGTCGAGATTAAGCGGCAGATAGGGAGTTACGCCCCGTGCGTGCGCCTGAGGCAGCAGTGCAACTGACAGCGCAAGGAGCAGGAATGTTCGTCGTGTCGTCATGAGGAGGCCAGTTCATCCGCTGCGGCTGCCTGTCCGCCCGAAAGCCATTGCACTGGCCTTGCTCATGCAGACATTGATTATTATAAGTACAAAAATAAGATGATGCCCGCGGAAGACACACCCTTAAGACCCACGGTCTTCTTTTTCTGCCGTCTCGGCGACATGGTCATGCTGACCTTGCTGCTGAATCTGCTGCATAAACGCTATCGCCTGCCGTGCCAGGTGATCGGCACGGGCTCCTGGACTTCGGCAATTTATCACGGCAACCCCGATGTCGCCGGGGTCTGGTCCTTTCATCGCCATCTGCCATTCCTGTTCGACCGTCCCTGGTCAGATGTGCGCCGCGCATTGCGTGACAGCGCGCCCGGTCCGATCTACATCTGCGAGCGTCACTACCGCCAGCTGCCCAGAATACGGCGGATGCTGCGATTGAGTGGTGTGGACCCGCGCCGCTGCGTCTATCTCACCACCGATATCACGGCCGGGCCGCTCATCGATCGGCTCGTGAGACTTGGGGAGGTGACGCCGCCGGCTCTGCGTGCGACGCACTACCCTCTGCCTGCGCCGGCGACGGTCGACGGCCCGCGCTTGCACGTGCTCGCCGCCGAGCGCGCCGAGCGTGACGCCTGGCTGCGGACCGCAGGCTGGTACGGCCGTGAGCTCATCCTCCTGCAACCGGGCAATCATCGCACCATGGGGCCGCGGCGTGCGCGCTGGCGCCGGTTGAACACGGACGACAAATGGTGGCCGCCCGAGCGCTGGGCGGAACTGTTGCACCGAATTCACGACTGCCGCACCGATGCCCTGCTGGTGCTGCGCGGCTCGGTGGAAGAAGTGCCGATGCTCGAGGAGATCCGCGCGGCCGCACGACTTGCGAACGTGGTCGTTGTCGGCAACACACTGCGCCAGCTCTTCGCGCTGTGTGAGTCGGCACACAGCATGATCTCGATCGACAGCGGTCCGGCACACGCGGCTGCCGCCTTGAGCGTGCCGCTCGTGGTGCTCTATGGCGCGGAGTCGCCGAGGTACTGGCTGCCGCGCAGCCCGTCCGGCTCAGCGGTGGTGGGCGTCGGCGGCCCGCCGGCTTCCACGCGCGCCGATCAGGTGTCGGTGGAGGCAATATTCGAGGCGTGGCGCACTGTGGAGCGAGCTGCTGAACGACGCCGTCAATCACCTGGGGTGCAGCCGTCAGCGTAGACATCATGCCCAGGTACTCACTGTCGCTCGCCTGGGGTTGCCTGTTTTACTTGACGTTATTACCCCATGCCGTGGCATCACCCGGCTTTGATGTCCACCCTGCCCAGGGTGTTCTGAGGAATCGTTCGCACTTCGAGGCATTGACGCGACGCTGGTTGCGATTGATGGACCTGCAGGACCAACTGCTCGCCACCGATCGCTCCTTCCTGGTCGGCACCTGGCTTGCCTACGTCCAACCCTGGGCATCGACACCCGCGGAGCGCGCCCGACTCAACTACGATGCGCGCTCAATCCTCACGACGGGCGATCGGAAAGCCAGTGACGGCGCCAATCTACACGACTATGGCAACAGGGATTGGGCCGGGTTGACCCGGGACTATTACCGCGTCCGCTGGGCAACCTACTTCCGCTCGCTCGACGATGAGCTACGCACCGGCCAGCCCGCCAAACCGATTGACTGGTTCGCGATCGGGGAGGCCTGGAATCGCGGTACACAGTACTACTCGGATCAGCCCCACGGGGATGCCTATCGCGTCGCAGCGAGAATTGCGGCGGCGTTAGGGATCACCAGGTAGCAGCGAACCGCTCCCCCGGTCTGCAAGCGTGCGGGCGCGGGAAGACGCTGCTCGACGCGCACCGAGCTGGGCCGCAATGATCGCGTGGGTGATCAGGTAAAAAGGCACCAGTACAGTAGGCACGAGGCAAAATGGCAGGTACTGCATCGCGTTCGACCCCACACCCGCATGAATTAACTGCAGTGGGCTTCCCGCTGCCGAGGTGATACCAAGCGCAACAGCGGCAAAGAGGTCGAGTGTCCCAAAAACATTCCAACGCGCGATCGCACTCACCGGGAGCTTTTGAGAGCGAGCCACGCTCAATGCGAGCGGAATTGCGAACGCGCCGGTAATGATGTCTCCCAAGCCGGCCGAATACGGGAAGGGTCCGCTGAGACGCCCTACCGCTGCCAGCAATAAAAACAGCACGCCGAGCACGCGCATTGCATTGAGGCCTATCAATAACGGCATGGGAATGGCCATAAGGGTCGATCGCATTCTTGGATACTTGAGCGCGAGCGCACCTACGATGAGCAACGGCGTGGCGAACAGCACTCCCAGCAGCGGCACGGGGTGATTTGGCGAGAAAGCCAACTTTCCGGCCGCGCCCAGCCCTGATGCCAAACCGACCCAGCCACCTGCAATTGCGGCCACGCTGAGGCGACGAGCAAGCGAGCCCGGCAGGACACTCGTAAGCGCCACGAGGTTTACAGCGACCGCCATCATTCCCACGATGGCTCCAACGAGATCCAACATGATGAGCTCCTGACTAACTGACCAAATGGCCCAAACGGTTGTGTGGTCCGATCACGACCCGGCCACAGCCGCATTTCGCTGACCCAAAATCACCCGCTGCGCAGTCGCCTGCGCGTCACCGTGGACGGGCAGGCCTGGCGCCGCCGCATTCTCGCGCCGTGTGATCGCCTCAGCGCGCTGGACACGGGAGTCGGTCACACCCAGAAGTAGCCGCCTTGCGAGGTCCTGCGCATCACCGCTGGGCCTCCCTGCCGTGTCATCGCGCCGTTCGGATGGCGGCGCCGACTGGATTGCGATTCTGCCGGCGAGCACCTGACGCATCTGCTGCTGAACATCGCCTGCGGAATCCGCTGCCACCGCGCCGCCGATGTGAATAAGAAGCGCCGCGGAAATGAGTGACAACGGATGGCTGAAAGACCTCACGATGCGCAATGACATGATAGTGATCTCCTGATGTGGTTTAGAACGAATATATATGTATCTACATGTTTATGATCGAAACAGTTCAAAACGGAATCTCGTGTGCGCGACCTCTTCCTATCCGTGGCAGCCCTATGAGCCGGCTGAACTCGACGCCAGCCTGCTGGCGGCAAGATACGATGCCCTCTTCAGAGCCATGGCCTGCGCGCGCCCCAAACGCTTCTCAAAGGTTTCCTGCGCGGCCTCCCAGGTCGGTCTCAGCTTTCGCAGCAGCACCTGCCCTTTCGAGGTCAAGGCCCAGCGCCGCTGCCGCCGGTCACGGCCGACAGTATCGATCGCAAGACCAGCCTTTCGAATCAACGCCAGGGTTCGCGTGGCCGTGGTCTGGTCGATGCCAATCGCCTCCGCCACTTCCGTCGTGGTCAGGTTCGGGACCGAGTCGAGTACCTGCAACGCCGTGTACTGCGTCGCGTGCAGACCGCTGTCGGCGAGCAGCTCCTCATAGAGGACGGTTACGGCTCGCGCAACCTGGCGCACCGTCGCGCAGTAACAAGGAAGTGATTGCAATTTCATGATGAATTTACCCTACCTGCACAGTACATGCATATACATCTATTGTCAAGCAGCATCGGAACGCGAGCCCGGGAATCGATTCAAGCGCGAAGCTGCTCACGGCGCGGGTACAGAAGCTCAGCGTGCAAGCACGCAGCAGGGCGGGCCGCATGCAGCTTGGGCAGCGCCTGCGCGTCGCGCTTTCAGAAGGTGGCTTCTTTAGCGTCGGACACCTCGACCCACTTCGGGTCAGGCGAGGCTTCGGAGTCGTAGTTGTCGTGCCAGTTCCACCACTTGTATGGCGGGGTCCGGGGGTAACCCTGTGGCGAGTCCTCCCAAGTCTCCTGACGGCCGAGCGCCGTGATATCGAGATAGCTCCAGGTGGTCCCCATCGCCTCGTCGCCTCGCTCGTTGATGAAGTATGTGCGGAACACCTTGTCGTCGTCGCGGATGAATGCATTGTGGCCGTGCCACTCATTCACGCCGAAGTCGGTGTCGAAGCTGTCTGTGATGGTGTACCAGGGCATCTTCCAACCCATTCGTGCCTTCAGGCGCTCGATGTCCTTCTGTGGCGCGCGCGAGGCGTACGCGAGCGTGGTGCCGCGGGCGTTCAGATGGGCCAGGTGGGCGACCTGATCGGCGCCGAGGGAGCAGCCGCGGCAGGCGTGCCCGGGCCAGCCAAACACCCCGGGCTCGAAGAAGGCGCGATAGACGATCAACTGACGGCGGCCCTCGAACAAATCGCGCAGGCTTACCTTGCCCTCGGGTCCATCGAACTCGTACTTCTTGTCCACAGCCAGCCAAGGCATCCGCCGGCGTTCGGCGGCCAGTGCGTCACGGGAGCGGGTCAAGGCCTTCTCCTTCACGAGAAGCTGCTGGCGCGCAGCCTCCCACTCCTGCTGCGACACAATCGGGGGTGTGTTTATCGCGAGATGCCCTTCCCCGTGTTGCTCGTCTCTGCTTTTGGTTGTTGCCATCTCATTTCTCCTTATGTCCCGGTTGATGGTCGTGAGATAGATTAGTTAACGGGCATCAAGGAGTGTGAGTGACAAGTGTGGCGGGATTCCTGCTCGATCCTGACCGTAGCGGTGTCCTCCTGTCGCACATGGGCGCCGTCGCCACTTGTCCGACGAACGCTACCGGCGATCGGGAGATAGCCTGATCGCTACAAGCGATCTAGCCTGCACCTGCGTAATTTGTACAAGGAGGTGTCGCCGTGAAACGACCGTCAACAGTATTCGCTTTGATCGCGCTCGCCGCCGCAACCGTAGCCCTGGCGCAGCAGCAGACGACCCCGCAATCCGAGGCACAACCGCCTGCAAGCCCCTCTCAGAGCCAGAGCCAGACGCCATCAGACCCCAATGCAAGCACGAGCAGCGAAAACAGCAACTCCGACAAGCAGGCGCAGACGAAAGCGCTGATGATGAGAGACTGCGTGACGCAGGTGCAGACCGCTAATCCCACGGTGCCCGAGAAAGCCATCAGGGACTTCTGCGACGAGCAGGTAAATAGTCAGTCCTCCCAAGCGAACTGACTGGACTGCGATAACCGCCCATCCATCCGGCACGGCGGTCTTACGGCGTCCGCCGTGTCGGCCGGCGCATGCGGCCTTAGCTGAGAAATTCGAGGCTGCACGCAAGAAAGGGTAGGCTTGTAGCCACAGTGCGCAGCACTGCCGATGCGGGGCATCACTGTGGGCATTCTTGACACGGGGCATGAAGCGCGCGGGGCGCTCCTGCGCAGGGAATATGAAGACGCAATGGCGCGAATGCGTGACGCGGACGCCTCCGCTAAATCCGCATTCCTAAATAACATCCATCAAACAATCGAACACGTAGTTGCAGTCTACTCCGCGGCCTCAGAATCGGAGCGCGAGGCGCTTTTAAAGGACGCACGCACGTCGGCCCTGGAAATGTGGAATAGCGGCGATTGGCCGTCTTCGCTTGGCTTGGTGATTTCGTGTCTCAGTGCTGAAAGCCGGTTTACGCCCGGCGCCGATGCATTCTACGTGAAGCTCGCTACCGACCAGCTGATAAAGGAGGCCGCTCAGGCGAGCGGCCGGGCTACCTGACTCTCTTACCGTCCGCTCCCGACGGATTACGGAATCACAGTAGCGCCCGCAGCTGCGTGACGATCGTCAGGGCTGCGGCGATCGCGGCAGCGCTCCAGACGAGCGCCGCCAGGAGTCGGTCTGCCAGGGAAAAGTCGCTATGAATCAAACGAGCAGTGTTTCGCATCGCGGCACCCGGCTGGACGTAACTGGCGGTTAGAAGTTAGCGGCAGCTTAAGACTGCGATCCCCCTCGAACGCACCGGGCTCGTCACATTGTGTGCTCCCAAAATGCGAGGAGGGTCACATCGGGGCAGCTTGGGTAGTCGGCGGCAAAGGGCATGTAACCCAAGGGCGGCGCGCGAATCCGGCCGCCCGCGCAGGCACGCCCGGCGAGCAAGGCCGAGCGGGCTTACGCGTTCGGTACGGTGTTGGGAAAGAGGCTCAAGGGCTTCTTTCGGAAGTAGGCAGGCCGGCCCTGGTGCTCAGCTGATTGCCGTTGTCATAGCCGAACGCGTTTCGAGGTGGCAATGACACGATCGGCAGAAGCTCATAGATTTCAGAGCATTAGCACGGCACCGCGCACGGCGCGGCGTGCTGCTCTATTATAAAGGGCCGCTACGGGGGGTGCCGGGGATCGGACCGCGCAGACCTGACACCGCGGTGGCACGAGTCGCGGAGGCGCCATGTTTCTGAAGAACTGCTGGTATGTCGCCGCCTGGGATTACGAGCTGATCGACGGCAAGCTGCTGGCCCGCACGCTGCTCGGCGAGCACGTGCTGCTCTACCGGGGCGACAGCGGCGCTGTCATCGCCCTCAACGACCGCTGCCCGCATCGCGGCGCACTCCTTTCCCAGGGACGACGCGAAGGCGACAGCGTGCGCTGCATGTACCACGGCATCAAGTACGACCACACCGGCAAGTGCGTCCAGATACCGGGCCAGGACATGATTCCGCCCAAGCTGCGCGTGCGCAAATACCCGATCGTGGAGAGCGGCCATCTCCTCTGGATCTGGATGGGCGACCCGGCTCGCGCCGACCGCGCCCTCATTCCCGAGTATGCCCCGCTCCACGACCCGAAGTGGAAAGGGCTGCCAGCCTATCTCCATTACAAGGCCAACTACCTGCTCATCGTCGACAACCTGAGCGACTTCTCGCATCTCGCGTTCGTTCATACGCACACCCTGGGCGGGTCAGAAGAGTACGCGTACGTCACCAAGCCGATCGTGGTCGAGAAGCAGGAGCGTGGCTTTCGGGTGGAACGCTGGCACATGAACAGCGAGGTCCCGCCGTTTCACAAGAAAGTCATCCGCGAGAAGGATGCCCGGGTGGACCGGCGCAATCACGTCACCATGCTCATCCCGGGTATCTTCTACATGGAGACGATGTTCACAGCTGCGGGCACCGGTGCCGAGAAGGGCAACGTCCAGAACGCGAAGGAGTACCGCAACTGCCAGTACATGACACCCGAGACCGAGCGCACCACCCACTTTTTCTGGAACTACCTCAACAACTTCGAGGGTGATGACTCGACCATCTCCCGCTCGCTCCTCGACAGCCTGATCGAGGGCTTCCTCGAGGACAAGGCGATCATCGAGCATCAGCAGAAGACGCTCGAGGAGGATCCGACCTTCCAGATGCTCGGCATCCTGGCGGATGCGCCGCTCGCGCACTTCCGGCGTGTTCTCGGGAAACTCATCGAGGCCGAGCAGGCTGAGGCAGCCGCGAGCGCGGCGCCGGCCGCCGCTGCCACCTGGCGCGCCCGCCGCGCATGCCACTTCGCTCGCGTAGGCAACCTGAAGCCCGCGAACGCGGGCGCGACTAACGCGTGCCTCGGTCGGGGATTGCGCCCAGAAGCCGCGCACGCGTCCGGCGCACGTTGACGAGCGGGGAGCTGCGATAGCCCGCAACCTCGGCAGCGGTGAAATCAGCGAAATCCCGTGGCACGGATTGCGCGCTGAGATTGCGCACCATCCAGCTCAGCACCTCCGCCAGCTCGAGGTTCGAGAGCGGCGACCGCGATGCGCCCGGGACCTGTACCAGGTAGCGGCGACCGGCAGTGCTGCCCGACAGTCTGGGCAGCGAGTCACGGACCGAGGGGACCTTGCCCGCGGCTCCCGAGCCGTCAGCCAGGTGACACCCCATGCAGTTGAGCATGTAGCTGGCTTGCACCGGGGGCGTGAGCCCGGCCGGCTCCGTAGCCGGCAGCTGAGTCGCGAGGCACACGGCAAGCATGCCGAGCACGCCGGTGCCGAGTGCTCGGCGCCTCATTTCGCGACGCCCACGACTCGGGCCGTGGAGCAGCCGCGCTCCGCTCACGCGACCTTCCGGCGCGACGTTGCGGGGTTGGTCGCGCGCGCCGCGAGCGTCGCCAGCAGCTGATCCAGCATCTGCTCGAAGCGCTCGCTGAATTCGCCGCCGATCAGCTGCTCGATCCGGCGATAGGTCGCATTGATCACCGGCGCCATGCGGGCAGCGAGTGCGCGGGCGCGTGGCGTGAGCGAGACGCGCACGCGTCGCTGGTCGCGCGGCACACGCCGGCGGGTGACCAGGCCAAGCTCCTCCATGCGTGCCAGCACGCCGGCCATGCTGGGACTCGAGATGCGGCACAGCTCGCCGATCTCCCGGGGCTCGAGCGACGGCACCTCGAGCAGCACCCGCACGATGCGCCACTGCTGCTCGGTGATGCCGTTGGCGTTGAGAATGGGGCGGAAATGCGCGATGACGCGCTCGCGCGCCTGCAGCAGGAGCAGCGGCAGGTTGCGGTGGTGCAGCCGGGTGGTATTGCGAGTCATAAAAGGCACGCCCGTCGCCCGATGAGGACCCTGAGCTTGACATACTCACACATTAGTGATTGATTTGCTAATCTATTAGCAAATTCTACAGCCAGCCAGAGGCGCAATGCTGCCCGTCGTCGTCCCGATGGATGTCCCGCCCTATCGCCTGTCGGGCGTGGTGTACGGTGCGCTCCTCAACCATCGCTCGGCGCTTCAAGCGCTAGGTGATGCCGTTGATCAGCCTCCCTACGATGCGCCGCCCACGGCTCCGGTGCTGTACATCAAACCGCATAACACCCTCGCCGCCGGCGGCGAGCCGGTCGCGATCCCGCCCGGAGTCCAGGAGCTGGAGATCGGCGCCACCCTGGGGCTCGTCATCGGCCGGGCGGCCTGCCGCCTCGCGGAGGCCAACGCCCTGGAGCACGTGGCCGGCTATGTGATCGTCAACGACGTCAGCGTGCCGCACCTGCCCTATTACCGGCCGTCGATCCGCTGCAAGGCGCGCGACGGCTTCTGTCCCCTCGGCCCGCGAGTCGTGCCGCGCGCGGCGGTTGCCAACCCCGACGCGCTGACCATCCGCGTCTACGTCGATGGCGAGCTGAAGCAGACCGCGACGACCGCGCACCTGGTGCGACCGGTAGGGCGACTCCTGGCCGATGTCACCGACTTCATGACCCTGTCGCCCGGCGACGTCCTGGCTGTCGGCGTCGCTGCGCCCGCTCCGCGGGTTCGGGCGGGCCAGCGGGCGCGCATCGCGATCGACGGGCTCGGTCTGCTCGAGAGCCCCTTCGTGGCGGGCACCGCATGAAGCTCGCCCGCGTAGCCTGCGCCGGCGCGATTCATGCGGCGACCCCGCAGCAGCTGCCCGACGGCCGCGCGGGTGTGCGGCTCACCGACGGCCGCACCTTCGCCGAGGACGAGGTCGTCTGGCTGCCGCCCCTCGAGAGCGGCGCCATCATCGCCCTGGGCCTCAACTACACGGAGCGCGCCCGGGAACTCGCGTTCAGCTCGCAGGAGGAGCCCCTGGTATTCCTCAAGGGTCCGGCAACGCTGGTGGGGCATCGCGGTGTCACGCGCCGTCCGGCCGACGTCACCTTCATGCACTACGAATGCGAGCTGGCGGTGGTCATCGGTCGCGGTGCGCGGGGCGTGCGGCGCGCCGACGCGCTGGGGCACGTTGCTGGTTATTGCATCGCGAACGATTACGCCATCCGTGACTACCTGGAGAACTGGTATCGCCCGAACCTGCGCGTCAAGAACCGGGACGGTGCCACGGTGTTGGGACCCTGGCTGGTCGATGCCGCGGACGTACCCGACCCGGGCAACCTGGGGTTGCGCACCTACGTCAACGGCGAGCTCGCGCAGCAGGGCAACACGCGCGACATGATCACCGATGTTCCGGCGCTAATCGAATACCTGAGCTCGTTCATGACGCTCACCGCTGGCGACGTTATTCTCACCGGGACGCCGCAAGGCGCGGAGAACGTCGAGGTCGGTGACGAGGTCGTCTGCGAGATAGACGGCCTTGGCCGCCTGCAGAACACCATCGCAGGAGACGCCCTCTTCGGCCGTTAGGCGCTTACCACACATGAAGATCGACCATCTGATCAATGGCAAGCCGGTAGCGAGCCGCAGCTACTTCGAGACCGTCAATCCTGCGACCCAGGACGTGCTGGCGGAGGTGGCGAGCGGCGGCGGCGCCGAGGTCGCCGCGGCGGTCGCCGCCGCCAAGGCGGCCTTCCCCGCCTGGGCCGGCAGGCCCGCCAGCGAGCGGGCCAGGTTACTGCGCAAGGTCGGTGACCTCATCGCCCAGAACGTCGCCGCCCTCGCCCGCACCGAGACCCAGGACACCGGCCAGCCGATCGCGCAGACCGGCAAGCAGCTCGTGCCGCGCGCGGCGGACAACTTCTACTACTTCGCGGAGATGTGTGTGCGCGTCGACGGGCACACCTATCCGACACCGACACATCTCAACTACACCCTCTTCCATCCGGTCGGTGTCTGCGCGCTGATCTCTCCCTGGAACGTGCCGTTCATGACCTCGACGTGGAAGGTGGCGCCGGCACTCGCCTTCGGCAACACCGCCGTGCTGAAGATGAGCGAGCTCTCGCCGCTCACCGCGGCGCGTCTGGGCGAGCTGGCGCTCGAGGCGGGGATTCCCGCTGGCGTCCTCAACGTCGTGCACGGCTTCGGCGAGAATGCCGGTGAGCCCCTGTGCCAGCACCCGGATGTTCGTGCCATCTCGTTCACCGGCTCGACCGTGACCGGCAACCGCATCGTCCGCGGCGCGGGACTCAAGAAATTCAGCATGGAGCTCGGTGGCAAGAGTCCCTTCGTGGTGTTCGAGGACGCCGATCTGGCGCGCGCCCTGGATGCCGCCTTGTTCATGGTCTTCTCGAACAATGGGGAGCGCTGCACCGCCGGCTCGCGAATCCTGGTGCAGAAATCCATCTACGAGGATTTCGCGGCGCGGTTTGCCGAGCGCACGCGCCGCATCCGCGTCGGCGATCCGCTCGAGGACTCGACACTCGTCGGCCCGATGGTGAGCAAGAGCCATCTCGGCAAGGTTCGCAGCTACATCGAAATGGGTCCCAAGGAGGGGGCGACGCTCCTCTGCGGCGGCCTCGAACGGCCGTCGTACGCCGACGAGCTGCCCGACGCGGTACGTGCCGGCAACTACGTCTGGCCCACGGTCTTTGCGGGGGTCGACAATCGCATGCGCATCGCCCAGGAGGAGATCTTCGGCCCGGTGGCGTGCCTCATTCCCTTCAGTGACGAGGCCGATGCCGTCGCCAGGGCCAACGACATTCAGTACGGCCTGAGTAGCTACGTGTGGAGCGAGAATCTCGGCCGCGCGCACCGCGTGGCCGCGGCCATCGAGGCCGGCATGTGCTTCGTCAACAGCCAGAATGTGCGCGACCTGCGGCAACCCTTTGGCGGCACCAAGGCCTCCGGTGTCGGCAGGGAAGGCGGCACCTGGAGTTACGAAGTGTTCCTCGAGCCGAAGAACGTGTGCGTCAGTCTCGGCTCGCACCACATCCCGCGCTGGGGTGCGTAAACCGCTGCACGCCGCGGCCCCGAAACCGTCATGAGCCTGTATCAGCTGCAGAAATTCCTGTACGACATCAACCGCGACCCGGGCACGCAGGGAAGATACCGTGCGGACCTCGAGGAGCTGCTCGATCAGTACGAGCTCACGGCTGAGGAACGCGGCGCGATCGCCCGGGGCGATATCGGCCTGATCTACGTGCTCGGCGCGAACGGCCAGCTGCTGATGCACTTCGCCGCCTTCCTCGGCATGTCGTGGCCCGCGTACATCCAGGCGATGCGCGACGGCATTGCGAAACACGGCCAGGTCCGAGCCGGCGTCTACACCATGACCACGCAGATGGACGAGAAGGTGGCCGGCGTATGAGCCTGGTGTTCGCCGGCATCTGCAGCCACGCGCCGGGCATCACCGGGCGCGCGAGCATGGCCGAACCGGCGCTGCGCGAGCCCTTCTACGCCGCCTTCCGCAGGTTGCGCGAGCAGCTCCTCGCCGCGCGCCCGCAGGCGCTCATCGTGGTAGCAGCCGAGCACTTCGCCAACTTCTTCATGAACAACATGCCGAGCTTCGCCATTGGCATGGCGGATCGCTACAGCGGGCCGATCGAGGACCCGGACTGGCTCGGCATCCCCCGCACCCGCATCCCGGGCAACGCGGCGCTATCGCAGCAGCTGATCCGCGAGATCATGCAGACGGTCGACGTCGCGTTCGCCGAGGAATGGAAGTTCGACCACGGCATCATGGTTCCGCTCAGCTTCCTCACCCCGCAGTACGATCTGCCGGTGGTGCCGGTCAACATCAACTGCCAGGGGCCGCCGCTCGTGCCGCTGCACCGCGCCTGGGCCTTCGGCGAGGCGCTGCGCCGCGCCGCCGACCGCGTCCCGCAGCGCGTGGCCGTGATCGGTACCGGCGGCATCTCGCATTGGCCCGCGACGCCCGACTCCGGGAAGATCAATGAGGCGTGGGATCGACAGCTGCTCGATCGCTGGGTGCGCAACGACAAGGCAGCCCTGCTCGCCTATTCGGACCTCAACACCTACCGCGACGCGGGTCAGGGCGGCTTCGAGATCCGCACCTTCATCAGCGTCGCCGCCGCGGCGCGCGGCCGGGGGCAGCTGCAGCACTACGTACCGATTCCCATCTTCGCCGTCGGCTGCACCATCGCCACCATGGAGATTGCGGCCTGAGCCGCAACCAGCTCGAGAGTTCGATGCCACACCTGGTCGTCCTTTACACCGATAATCTCGAAGCCGAGACGGACATGAGCGCGCTGTGCCGTCGCCTCGCGGATGCGCTGCTCACGGTGCGTGACGAAAGCTCGCAACAGGTCTATCCGACCGGCGGCGTGCGGGTGTTCGCCTATCCGGCTTCCCACTACGCCGTGGCCGACGGTCAGCGGGATTACGCTTTCGTGTATCTCAATCTGCGCATGGGCCGCGGGCGCTCCGCAGCCGTCAAGCAACGGGCGGGGGAGACGCTGCTCGCCGCCGCCAAGGCACACTTCGAGCCGCTGTTCGCTACGCGCTACATCGGCCTGACCCTGCAGATCGATGAAGGCCAGGAGGCGTTCGACGCCAAGCACAGCAGCATCCACCCCCTCTTCCGGAAGCCGTGACCATGTTGCCCGATGCCCTGGTGGCGGATCTGGCGCTCAGGCTCTACCAGGCGCGCAAGCGCCGCACGCAGCTGCGCCACTTCTCGAAGGAACATCCGCAGATGACGATCGAGGATGGCTACGCCATCCAGCGCGAGTGGGTGAGACTCGAGCTCGCCGACGGCCGCACCATCAAGGGCCGCAAGATAGGCCTCACGTCGCGCGCCATGCAGCAGGCGTCTCAGATCACCGAGCCCGACTACGCGCCGCTGATGGACGACATGTTCTTCGAGACCGGCGCCGACATCCCCGTCGAGCGCTTCATCTCGCCGCGCGTCGAAGTCGAGCTGGCCTTTGTGCTGGAGGCGCCGCTGCGCGGTCCGGGAGTGACGCTCATCGATGTGCTGCGGGCGACCGCTTACGTAACTCCCGCGCTCGAGATCATCGACGCGCGCATCGAGCAGTTCGACCGTGACACCAGGGCGCCACGCAAAGTGTTCGACACGATCGCGGACTTCGCGGCCAATGCCGGGGTCGTTCTCGGGGGCCGGCCGGTGCCGCCCGACACGCTCGACCTGCGGTGGGTCGGCGCGCTGCTGTACAAGAACGCGGTCATCGAGGAAACCGGCCTCGCGGCCGGCGTCTTGAACCACCCCGCCACGGGCGTCGCCTGGCTCGCGAACAAGATCGCCTGCTACGACGAGCAGCTCAACGCGGGGGATGTGGTGCTCGCCGGTTCGTTTACGCGCCCCACGAATGCCTCCCGCGGCGATGTGCTGCACGCGGACTTCGGCGCGCTGGGTAATATCTCGTTTCGCTTCGCCTAAGGGACGTACGCACCATGCAGCTGCCGAAAAACGCCTTCAGGGAAGCGCTGCGCGCGGGCCACCCGCAGATTGGCCTGTGGGTCGGGCTCGCCGATGCCTACGTGAGCGAGCTCATCGCCAGCACCGGATTCGACTGGCTGGCCATCGATGGCGAGCACGCGCCGAACGATCTGCGCACCATCCTCGCGCAACTGCAGGCGCTCGCGCCATACCCGGCGCAGGCGGTGGTGCGCACGCCGTGTGGCGATGCGACCCTGATCAAGCAGTACCTGGACATTGGCGCACAGACCCTGCTGGTGCCCATGGTGGAATCGGCCGAGCAGGCGGCGCGGGTCGTGGCCGCGACGCGCTACCCGCCCGCCGGCATCCGCGGCGTCGGCAGCGCGCTCGCCCGTGCTTCGCGCTGGAACCAGATCGGCGACTACCTGCAAAGCTGTGCTCAGCACCTGTGCGTGCTGGTCCAGGTGGAATCTGCGCTGGGCCTGGAGCATCTTCCCGCGATCGCCGCGACCGAGGGCGTCGACGGGGTATTCTTCGGTCCCGCCGACCTGGCGGCGTCGCTGGGACTGCTGGGAAGCACCGCGAACCAGCGCGTGCAGGAGGCTATCGTCCGGGGAATCGGCACGGTTCGCGCCGCCGGAAAAGCCGCCGGCGTCCTCGCCACGGACCGCACGCTCGCGCGCCGCTACCTGGACGCGGGCGCGGTGTTCGTCGCCGTGGGCGTCGACACCACAGTGTTGGTACGAGCCTGCAGCGAGCTGCTGACGGCGTTCAGGACTCCGGCTGCCGCGGCGCAGTCCCCTGCTTCCGGCGGCTATTGAAATCGCAGTCCGCTCGAGCCGTTCGCAGTGCCCGCGAGGCGCCGGCCTCAGTTGCGGTAGGAAGTGTCTGCCGCGTCGACTCTTCTCACCAGCGCATCGAAGGCCGACTTACAGATCTCGGGCTGATTGCCCGCCGCCTCGAGGCGCGTCTGGGCCAGCACCTGCGCTGACAGTCGCCGCAGGCGCCCGGCCGATGCTGCCGCAATCTGGACTTCGCAGCCACGCTGCAGCAGCCACAGCCACATGAAGGCCTCCTCCAGCGTCTCCCCCCAGGCCAACAGCCCGTGGTTGCGGAGGATGACCAGGCGTTTTTCGCCGATGCTCGTGATCATCCGCTCCCGCTCCTCGGTGTTGACCGTCACCCCCTCGAAGTCGTGATACGCGACCCGACCGTGCAGCTGCGCTCCGTAGAAAGTGTCGTGAGACAGCCCCTCCTCGAGGCACGCAACGGCGCTGCCGGCGGTGGTGTGCGTGTGCATAACGCAGTGAGCCGCGGGAATGCGCTCGTGGATCGCGCTGTGGGTCACGAAACCGGCGAGGTTCACCGGATACTCGGCCGGCCGGACCGGGTTGCCCTGAATGTCGACGGCGACGAGGTTGGAGGCCGTCACCTCGCGGTAGTGAAGGCCGAAAGGATTGATCAGGAAGAAAGTCTCCGGGCCGGGAACGCGCAGGGTGATGTGGTTGAAAATCGATTCGGTCCAGCCGAGGTAGTCGAATACCCGATAGCAGGCGGCGAGCCGTATCCGCAGGCGCTGCTCCGTCTCAGTCACCGCAAGCCGGCGGCTCCCGGTGCGAGGCGCATGCTCCATGAGGAGTCCCTTGGCCTTGGCAGTTTTTGTCACGTTTCGTCGTCCTTCCAGCGCGCACGCCTGACCCCCACTGCATCACTGCAGCGGGTCAGGCGCAAGACGCCGCCGGCTAGCCCTTCAGTAGCGGTACTGTAAGTCGATTCCGACGGTGCGCGGAACCGTGGGAATGACCCGCGCGTATTCCGCGGTGTTCTGTGCTTCCGAGCCAGGAGCGCTCGACTATCTGGTCGCGGACGCATGGAGGCCCGAGGCGCGCCGTTGATGATCTACACCGCGCCGGGCGCCGGAAGCGTCAAATCCCGCGAGCACTTGACGGAGCTCGTCACGGACTCCGTGCGGCGCCTGATCACGGTGCCCGAGCGGCGCTGAGGGCCGGCTCAACCCTGAGAGGACTCGGGGCTCGAAGCTAGGTTCGCACTGGTCGCGCGTATTGACGCGCCCATGCCGCGCACGTCAATGCGTACGCCCACCGACTGCGGAGGTCGCGGCAGTCGTGGAGCCGGGGTGTGCCCTTTCGAAAGTCCACGTTACGGTGCGCGTGCGAACGACACCGGCGCACGCACTACCCCGAAGATGTGGCACCCGCCAGAAGATCTGGCTGCCGCGGCGCACGAGGTGTCCGCGGACGTGATGAAGCCGCGGTGTCATCCTCGTAGTTCGGGGCTCGCCTCGCGGGTAGTCCCGGTACTCCAGCACCGGAGCGCGTATCTCGACGTGATTCAGCAGCGGCGCCTTCCCGGACTCGCGTCGCCGCCGGTTGAGCTGCTCGAATGTCTGCGCGCGCTGCGGCAGTCCGTTGCGGGTCGCGAGCAGGAGAAAGAATGTGAGCAGCATCGGGATGTCCATCGCAATCGTTCCGACCGCGTGCCGCCACAGGGCACAGCTCAGCTGGCTCGAGAGCCCGGCACTGCCGTAGTACTCGGACCAGCTCTGCTCGTAGCGAAAGCGGAAGCAGCGGCCCAGGATGTCGTCGTCCGAGCGCTCGCTGTCAAAGACTCTCCCGGGGAATCCCTCTTTTCCGTCGACGGGTTCCGGCTCCTCGCCTGGCGCCGTATCGAAGTCGAAGTACGCCTCGACGCTGCTGGCGAGCACACCGTCCTCGACGGCGCTCCAGAATGTGCGCACCAGTCCCCGGCGGCCATCCCGCGATGCGCGAACCCACGCCCCGCGACGGCCCACCCATTGCGCATCGGCGGCAATCAACGGAAAGCTATACTGGTGCAGGGCGTTCCTCCACGGCTCGTTGCACCACTCCACCCACAGCGTCTCCGCGGGCACATGCAGCAGATCCGCGCAGGCAACCGTGCCTGCGCCCCTGGAGTAGGCAAGATCGGCACACAAGCGCGTCAGGTCGTCGCGCAACACGTAGCGGATGGGACAGCGCGCGATGAGCTCAGCGCAGTCTGCGGTGTTGTTGAGGGTCGTCTCTTTGCCGCTCGAGTGGTTGCGCACCACGAACGGTGTGCGACATTGAGCAACGCAATCGAGGAGATTCACGCGGCCAACGTAGCAGCGCGCAGCAGGGGCCATAAAGAAATGTGATGAAGTCAGGCCCTGCTGTGACAAACACCTCGTGGATGACCGCCACCCGAGTTAGTCATGTTCGGGCGCGGCGGTTCCGTCGGACCAGTGGCCAACCGGCACGAGGAATGTGGTTTCAGGCTCCGGGACTTCGCGGTGCGCTGTGTCAAGTACCGCGAGAGCCAGCTACAGCGCTGGCAGTGCGGTGACTGTCATGGGCACGGCTGCTGGTCTCCGATGCGTAGCTCACCTGATCGTACCGCCGCTGGCGCACCGCGGCGCATCCCAAGGGCGCTCGTCCCTCGTATACACGCGCTCGTCCCTGGATGCGGCTCGCACAGGCCGGATCGCGACGAGATGGGAGCCGAGGCGGTGGTACGATCACAGCCACAGCGCGTTGCATCACATATGGTCGCGATTCCCAACGCTTTCCGGTTGACTGCCGCTCCCGTAGTCGAGGCCGGGCAACAATTTCTGTCCCGCCGCGACGTCCTGGTGCTCGCCAGCCTCTTTTGGGCCTACGTCACGCTGACAGACACCGTGTACCACGAAGCGATGCGCATCGAGGCCAACGAGCTGACCAGCGTCATGATCTTCTACCCGTGGCAGTACCGCCTGACGCAGCACGTGCTGATGCTCCCGGTGCTGCTGCTATGTTATGCGACGGCAGTTCGCATCGGCCCGCGGCCGGCACGCCGGCGGGTGCCGCAACAGCTCGCACTGGCTCTCGGGTTTTCCCTGCTCATGTTCTGGATGATGCTGGCCGGCGGCGTCTTGCTGCACGCCGTCTTCGGCGCGCACGCCGAACCGTTTGGCATCTTCACCAAAGGCGATTGGGCGTTTTGGGTCTCGAGCACCGCGACGGCACTGCTCGCTTACGGTTTCGGCCTCGCCATGATCACCGGGGTCGCAGCTTATCGGCGCTACCATGAGCTGCAGTTGCGCAACTCCGAACTGCGACGCGACTGGGCGGGTGCGCGCCTCGCCGCGTTGCGTACCCAGCTCTCACCCCACACCCTCTTCAATGTCCTGAACACCATTCAGGCGCGCATCAGCGGTGAGCCGGAAGTCGCGCAGACTCTGGTCGCGTCCCTGGGCAACCTGCTGCGGGGTTTGCTGCAGGCCGGGGAGCACGACTTCACGCAGCTGCGGGACGAGCTGCAGTTCGTCGAGCTCTATCTTGGCCTGCAGATCGGCCGCTTCGCGGATCGTCTGACGGTGCATGTGCAGAATGGCGCCGACGTGCCTGCCGTGTGGGTGCCGAGTCTCATCCTGCAGCCGCTGGTCGAGAACGCAGTCGTTCACGGCCTGGCAGACCACGGTGGCCCGGTGCGGATCGACGTGACCTGGGACCTCTCGCCATACCGCCTGCAGCTGCGCGTGGTGAACTCGACCGGCCCGGGGGGCACTCCCGGGATCGGGGGCCTGGGACTTCGCAACGTGCGCGAGCGGCTCGCGGTACAGTTTGGGCCACGTGCGGTCCTGAGCTCGGCCCCGGGCGATGGGTCGACCTGGGTGGCAATTCTGCATCTGCCGGTGCTGCGCGAGTGGCGCCCCGGGCCTGCGGCAGCGCCAGCAACGGGGCCGCCGTGAGGGCCATCATCGTCGACGACGAAGTGGCCGCCAGGAACGCCTTGCGGGAGCGGTGCGCCACCGAGCAGGACATCGAAGTGGTCGGGGAATACGCCGACGCCGAGAGTGCGCTGGCAGCGCTGCTGCGGCAGGCGCCCGATCTCATATTCCTGGACGTCAAGATGGGACGCGTCTCGGGGATGCAGCTCGCTCAAGCGCTCGAGCCCGCCAGCGCGCCGCTCGTCGTCTTCGTCACCGCGTTTGACCGCTACGCGCTGCAGGCGTTCGAGGTGAATGCCGCGGACTTCCTGCTCAAGCCCTTTGACCGGGAGCGCTTCCGCACCATGTTGCGGCGGGTGCGCGAGCGCTATGCCGCGCGCAACTCCGCCAACTACCAGATCGCCGCGGCGACCCTCGCGGAACTGCAGCGTCTGTCGCAGACCCGCCTGGAGGCGCGGCCGCGCCTGCTGGCTGAGAGCGGCGGCGCGATGCAGATGATCGATGTAGGCCAGATCGAGCTCGTGATCGCGAACCGCAACTATGTCGTGCTCACCGTGGGCAAGGAATCGTTCCACGCACGCAGCACGCTCATTCAGGCCGAAGAGTCGATGCGCTCGCAGCCGATGCTGCAAATCAACCGCTCCTGCCTCGTGAACGTCAATCATGTCCGGCAGGTGAGTCGCACTCCGCGCGGCGACTACGTGTTCGTGCTCAGCGGCGGAACGACGGTGACGAGCAGTGAGCGCTTTCGCCACAAGGTCCGTGAGCGCATCGAGAAATTCGTCGTCGGCGGCTCGAAGGACTAGCCTCGGTCGCACGCCGCGGAAAATTCCAGGGACGACCGTAGGCAATTCCCGGACGAGCGCGAGAATCTGCTCTGGACGTCGCGCGTGCCAGCAAGTGTGATACCGCCCATGAATCTCCTCATCGTCGATGGTGAGCCAGCGGCTCGCGTCGCACTGATCAGGCTGTGCGAGCGCGCGCAGGACATGCACGTGGTAGGTGAAGCGGGCACGGGCGCAAAGGCCATCGAGGCCGTACAGTCACTGCGACCTGACCTGATGCTCCTCGATGCCGACCTGCCCGACATGTCCGGCTTCGATGTCCTGCGCGCGCTGCGGCGACGGATACCAGCGCCGCACGATTCTCATCACCGCGAACGCGCAGGATGCCCCGGGTGCCTTCGCGGCCGGGGCGCTGGACTATCTGGTGAAACCCGTGAACGAGGCGGCGTTCTGCGCCTCCATCCTGAGGGCACGAGCGCGCGGCTTGCCGCGCCCGGACGATGCACGCCGGCTGCCTGCAATGAGCGCCGCGCCCGGTGAAAGCGATATGGGCCGGCCGTTCCTGCTCGTCGGCGAGCGCGAGCATCGGCTCTACCCGCTGGATCCGTACCAGATCGACTACGTCGAGTCGGCGGGCAACTACGTTACGTACCACCTCGCCGGCGTTGAATACATTGCACGCGAGTCGATCAAGCGGCTCGATGCCGTGCTGGCGCCGGCCGGTTTTGTGAGAATCGAGCGCTCGCTGCTGCTGAACGTCCGCGCCATCGCCTACGCCCAACCGATCGGACACGGATCCTTCGCGTTCACGCTCGTATCGGGTGCGTGCCTGCACTCCGGTCACGTCTACCGCGATACGATACTTGCGGCGCTGCCGCTGCGGCGGCGCGCGCCACCGCGGCCCGGTCCGGCCACTGAAATGTCGGTGTCCGCCACGGCGATCGGCTACCGGGTAGTGATCGCAGGCACATAGCCCACGGTTCACTGCGCTCGGCTGGGCTCGCCCACCTCTGGTGGAGCCCGAGAGCGCATAAAGCAGGCGCCTCATGTGAACCTTCGAGTGGCCGACCCGACGACCATCAACGCGCTCAACAAACTCAAGAGGCAAACACGCTGCACGACTGCTCCTTGCGCTTACCACCGTGGCAAGTCACGCCGCCGATCTTAAGCGCGTCTCGTTCGACGCCACGACCCATACCGCGTCTCGCACTGACAGTCCATCACTGCAATTGACGCCTTCTTCACGCACCCAGGCGGCTTCGTCACATTGAAGCACCGCGCGAGTTTGCGCCGGCTATCGTCCCCTCCACTTGGAATCCTCACTCGGCCGCGCGCACGCAAGCAGATGCGATGCGCGTGGCACGAGAGCAACGACAGGTCTCGAAAGAAATTCAAACGGGGAGATGCACATGACTCGCACGCGCCAGGCGCTGATCGGCGCCATGTTCGCGATATTCACCGGCGTATTCCTGCTTGACGCCCGCGCTCAGCAGGCTGCAGCACCGTCGTCCGAAGAACCGGCCGCTCCCATTCAAGAGGTAGTGGTGACCGGCTCGAGAATCCCGGTGCCGGCCAACATCTCGGCAACCAGCCCGACCACGATCGTATCGAGTCAGGAAGTCAGGCTACAGGGAACCACCGACATCACGGATCTGATCAATCAGCTGCCGCAGAATATCATCGGAGCCAATGCGGACTTCGGTAACACGTCGAGCCCTTTGACCTCCACCGGAGGCTTCACGACGGTCGACTTGCGCGGCCTCGGACCGCAGCGCACGCTCGTGCTGGTCAACGGCCGGCGCCTCGGCGCCGGTGACCCCAGTACTGCCAATCAGAACGTAGCACCCGATATCGATCAGATTCCGGTTCCGCTGATCGAGCGGATCGATGTAGTGACGGGTGGCGCGTCCGCCACCTATGGCTCCGATGCCATTGCCGGCGTCGTGAATTTCATCCTCAGGAAGGACTTTGAGGGCATTCAGATCGATGGGCAGTACGGCTTCAGCCAGCACGACCAGCACAATAGCTACATCGAGGGTCTGCTGGGTGCGAATGATCCCAACACAGGATTCACCGCGCAGCCGTCAGTTCCCACCGGCAGCATCCGCGATGGCTACAAGCATGACCTCTCGATACTCATGGGTCAGAACTTCGATGACGGCAAGGGAAACTTCACCGGCTATTTTGTCTATCACCAGCAACAGCCGGTGACTGCCGCGGCGCGAGACTTCTCGGATTGTCAGCTGATCTCAAACGGTCTCGAAGGCTCACCTACCTTTTCAGGCGTCGAGTGTCTCGGCAGCTCGAACTCCAATCGCTTCACCCCGATGGGAATCGCGCCCGGCGCCGGGGTGCGCTATACGGTCGTGGGCAACCAGTTCCTGCCCTGGCCGCAGGCGGGATCGAGCCCTCCTGCGATATTCGATTTCAACAACTTCGAATATCTGCAGCGCCAGGACAAGCGCTTCCAGGCCGGATTCCTGGGGCACGAAGAGCTCAACGAGCACGTCCAGCCTTACATTGAATTCGGCTGGATGGATGATCGCAGCGTGGCGGTCGTCGCTCCATCCGGTATATTTATCGGCGGTGATCCCTTCACGGCCGACAACAACGAGCTCATAAACTGCAGCAATCCGCTGCTCAGCGCCCAGCAACAGGCATTACTTTGCACGCCCGCGCAGATCGCCGGCGACCTGGCCAACCCAGGCTCGAAGGGCAACAGCGCAGACGTCTCAATCGGACGCCGCAACATCGAGGGCGGTGGTCGGACCAGCTTTTTCGAGCACAACAACATCCGGGTGGTCGTCGGGACCAAAGGCGATGTCATCGATGGCTGGACCTATGATCTGTACGGCTCGTATTACTACGTAACGACGTTTCAGAGTAATACCGATTATCTCGACTACGCCAAGATCAACAACGCACTGCAGGTAACGACCAACCCCGCGACCGGGGCGCCTGTTTGCATCAGCGGCGGCCAGTGTGTTCCGTGGAACATCTTCACCACGGGCGGCGTGACCCCGGCGGCGCTCAACTACCTGTCGACACCGGGGACCGCCTACGGGAACAACACCGAGCAGGTCGCTCACATCGACTTTACCGGCGAGCTGGGCAAGTACGGACTGCAGACACCCTGGGCAAACGAGGGAGCGGCCGTCAATTTCGGCTATGAGCACCGCATGGACAGCATCACGTTCAATCCGGACGGGGCTGAGACCTCCGGCGATCTGGCCGGGTTCTCGGGTGCGCTGGTCGATATCAATGAGCACTACGACATCGATGAGGCATTCCTCGAGCTGCGGCTGCCTCTCGCCCATGGTCAGCCGGGGATCTATGATCTGACGACTGACGTTGGCTACCGCTATTCCAATTACGACACGACGGGGACCACGAACACCTACAAGTTCGAGGTGCAATATGCGCCGATCCAGGATGCCCGCCTGCGCTTCTCATTCGACCGCGCCATAAGGGCCCCGAATCTGATCGAGCTGTTCGTGGCGCCCTCTTTCGGCCAGGAGGACGTCGTGGGCACTGATCCCTGTGCGGGTGTGCCCACGGCGACACTCGCGCAATGTGAGCACACGGGTGTCAAGCCCGCGCAGTACGCCGTAAACCCCGTGACCGGGGTCAACAGCATCACCCAGTGCGTGTCAGGTCAGTGCGGGCAGGTAATCGAGGGGAACACCCAGCTGAAGCCTGAAGTCGCGAACACCTGGTCCCTCGGCTTGACCTTGACGCCGACCGCGCTGCAGGGGTTCAGCGCGAGTGTCGACTACTACCACATCAAGCTCGAGGATCAGATCGGAAACTACCCGTTCGCGACCATTCTCAATGGCTGCCTGATCAACAACAACCCGATCTACTGCAGCCAGATCGTGCGCACCCCGGGCGGCGCACTCACCGGCGCCACGGTGGCCGGGGGCGGTTATTTCCTCCAGAAGGACTTCAACCTCGGACTGTCCGTGGTCTCCGGGTTCGATCTGCAGATGAACTATAAGCAGGCTCTGCCGGGCAGCTGGGGCTCCCTCAGCGCATCCCTCAACGGGGCCTACCTGTGGCACGACACCACCACTCCGTATCCGGGCTCTGGAACCTTCGACTGCGCCGGCCTGTTCGGCAGTACCTGCAACAACGGCTCAGTGAATCCCCGTTGGCGCCACAATTTGCGGGTCAGCTGGGAGACGCCTCTCAATGTGCTGCTTTCTGCGCAGTGGCGCTTCATCGGTCCGACTACCTTCGATAACAACTCCACCAATCCGCTGCTCCATTTCGCCGAGGAAGGCGCCTATGACCAGTACAACGCGCGTATTCCGGGCTACGGCTACCTCGACCTGACTGCCGTATGGCATGTCATGAAGCAGCTGGAGGTGCGTGCCGGGGTGAACAACGTGCTCGACAAGGATCCGCCCATCATCCCCTCGTTGGATATCAGCGGAAACGCCGGACCAGCGAACAGCTTCGACGCCTACGACTACTTAGGAAGGCAGGTCTTCATCGCCTTCACCGCGAAATTCTGAGTCCAGGCTCGCCGAGCGACGCACCGCGCACACCCTCTGCAGTGAGCTGAGGTTTACGCAGCGGTGCTCGCTCGGCCCCCCTTGCTGTCAGCCCTGGTGGCGAGTGCCCTGCTGCTGCGCAATCACGCAGCTGCCACGGGAGTTGCGCCATCGGGGCCGACGGAACCGCCCCCCGAGGCCCGGGCGCCGTCACCGGAAGTCGTGGTGCAGGCGCCCGAGCCGCGCTTCGTCGCGCCGACCCTGCGAGACCGGATCGGGCGCATCTGGGCGCCCGTCTTCATCAACGGCCGCGGACCGTTTCGCATGGTACTCGACACCGGCGCGAGCGATTCCGCGATCACCGCGCCGGTGGCTACGTCCTGGGGCTGGTCCCCAGCCCCTCCCACGTGGTGCTCGTGCAGGGTGTCGCGGGCAGCGCGATCGTCCCGACCGTTCAGGTCGACTCGCTCACCGTGGGTGATCTCGATGTCACCTCCGCCACGCTGCCGATCATTGCGGACGCTCTCGGCGGAGCCGAAGGAGTGCTCGGGACTGCGGGTTTCTCCGACAAGCGGATCGACATCGATTTCCTGCACGACCGCATCACCATTGTCCGCTCCCACGGGCAGCACGCGCCGATTGGCTTCATCACCCTTCCCCTGGAGCGCTCAGGTCCCGGCCTCCTGATGGTCCTGGGGTCGGTGGCTCAGGTGCACGTGCACGCCGTGATCGACACGGGTGCGGAGCGAAGCATCGGCAACGAGGCGTTGCGGCGGGCGCTCGTGAGTCGCCATGCGCAGGGCACACCGGATAAGATCTATGACGTCACGACGCACGTCCAGGGTGGCGAGATGTTCGAGAGCCCGCCGATCATGCTGGGCAAGATGGAGATTCGCGGTGCGCGCATCACCTACGGCGAGGTGCGCATCTTTGAGCACTGGCACCTGACGCACGAACCCGCCCTGTTGATCGGCATGGACGCACTGGGGCTACTGGATGCGCTCATCATCGACTATCGGCACCACGAGCTGCAGCTGCGGACGCATTGATACGCAGCTGTTCCAATCTGGCGTGCAGGTGCTCGGTAAAGAACCCGTGCATCAGAAAGCGCTGGGCGAGGTTCCACGGGCCCACCAGATACAGAGGATATCTGTTGTACACGTATTCCGTGAGCGTCGGATCGCCGATCATCTTGCCGATGCGAATCGCGATGGACTGGTCCAGATTGAATCCGTTGATCGAATCCCGGTATTCCTCAGCCGTGAGCAGGATACAGAACAGGCACATGAACAGCGAATGCGAGGTCTCGAAGTCGAGCCGCTGCGTGGCGCGCCGTGGCGTGTCCTGATGCTCGAGGGCAATCGGCCGCCAGTTGGTCCACTTCAGCTCACACGCCGGCTTCGGCCACGGCGCCTCGTCCCACGGGCCGAGCTCTCGGAACATCCGAAAGAGTTCCTGGTCGTGGCGCACGAAGGTGTGCTCGAGGAGGTCATCGATATTCCGCGGATAGAGCTCCAGCGGCGGCACGTGCGGCGCATTCGAGTTGTCACGCAGAAAATTCAAGATGTTTGATTCGGTGGCAAAGTGTCGCAGGATGAGCAGGTTAGCTTCCGGGCTGACGAAGTTGCGACAGAACCAACAGATCATGCGTTGCAACAAGCGATGCGCGCGAAACTGCGGCAAGGGTAGGCGCTTCAGCGCCCACGTGACGTGCAGCAATATCGCAAATACGAGCTGCAACACAGGCCGAACGATCCAGCGCAATGGGTTGTGTACGTCTTTCAGCCATAGATCGACTGCGGCGCGATCGATGGGCAGCGAGTTGTCGACCGTCACGGCCCGCATGAATGGGCTGCGTTGTGGGTCAACGGTCACTGTCGATCTCCTCGAGTTGCCATGCATAGAGCCGCGCGACGACCCTGGCGGTGGTCACGACATCGCTCGACGTGCGCTCGCTCGTGCAGATGCGATCGATTAGCCCATATAGCTTGTCCATGTGGGAGTCGTCGTTGCTACCGTGGTAACGCAGAAAACGCGTACAGCCGCGGTCGCAACCCGTCAGCGTCTCGATCCGGTCCGCCCAGCCCGTCGCCATCTTCTCGCCGAGACCCTCGATGATCCACATCGCTCCGAGGAGCCCACCGGGATTGGGCTCGCTGGCCTTGAACATGAGAAACGCATGCAGCGCCTCCGATCCAGGGTTCTTCGGCTGGGCGCGGATCGCGGCGAGATCGCCGCCAGTGGCAACGAAATCCTGCTCCAGCACCTCATAGTCGCGGTGCTCGTCGTGTGCGTGTCGCAGAACCACGGAGCGAATGTCCGCATGATCCCGATCGAAGCTCGATGCGCAGCGGCTGATCCAGCGCGACCCCTCCACCACTTGCGGACGCAGGTTGAGCAGCAGCCCCCGGTAGTCGGCCAACGTGAACGTGCCGAGGTCCAGCCGCCGGATGATGGGCACGCCGCTCAGCAGGCGCTCGAAGCTGAACCACTCGCGCATCAGCCGGCGCAGTGTCGCTTGGCCGATATCCGACAGTGCGGCAGGGCGCGTGATCTCGTTGGCAAGCATGTCAGTCCCCAAGCACGGTAAATTGCATGTAGGCGGTATTGAAGCGGCCGCTCTCGGGTACCATGCAGAGAATCGTCTCCCCCGCAACCGGGCGGACCTCGCGCAGGAACTCATCGAGCATGATCAGGATCGAAGCGGCACCCGTATTCCCCCGCGTGTAGAGATTGGTGAACCATTTTTCCTGAGGGATGGTCGCCCCGCACATTTCGAGCATCTCCGCGATCTTGCTGCGGAAGTGGTGTGAGGAGTAGTGGCACAGGAAGTGACCAATCTCCTGCGTGACCAGCACGCCTTCCTCGATGAGGCGCAGCGCCCCATCCACACCAAGTTTGACCACCTGCTCGAGCAGCCGCACGTCCTGGCGAATCAACAGGGCACCCGCAGCTTCCGCCTCGGCATACGTGGGGTAGTCCTGCCACGTGCGCGCATCTTCTTTGTCCGTCGGTGTGCCGATGCCCATGCAAACCGGAAACGCATCCGCGTGCGAGAAGCTGCGAATCCAGTCGACGCGCAGGCACTGCTGACGTGGCGCGCTCTCGAGCAGCCACGCTCCCGCCCCGTCCGACAGCATCCAGCGCAGGAATTCAGAGTTGAAATCCATCGCCTCCTGCCCGCCGGCAGCCTCGTAACGCGTGTTCTTGAAGAGGCGAGAGGCCAACTCGCTCACAACGACCAGCGCGGAGTGGTGGTCGCCGATCTTCAACGCATTGACGGCGGCTTTTACGGCCATCACGCTGCTCGAGCAGATGCCATGAGCAGTGAACAGCTCCACCCCTGGCATGCCGAGGCCGGCCTGCACCATGCTGCCGAAGCCGGGGATGACCATATCTCCTTGCGTCGTCGCACAGCTCAGCATGCCAATCGAGCGCGCGGGCACCGGCGATGCGTCGAGACATCTCCTGGCGGCGGCTACCGCCATGTCGAGGTTTGAATGCGTCGTCCGGTGATCGCGATCGATGGCGTAGTGTCGGGTGCGAATGCCGTTCGACTTCAGGATGCGCGCCTTCAGCCGGCTCGGCTTGCCATCGACGCAACCGAGGATGTCCTCCATCTCGTCGTTGCCGATCGGCGGTCCCGGGAGAAACGCGCCGGTGCAGGTGATATAGGCGTTCACGACGAGCCCCGCCTCTTTGCCCGCGTGTACCGCAGACAACGGATGTTCTCTTCGAGATAGGGAAGCACGCACAGAACGGCCATGAAGGCGAGATACGCCGGAAGATACGCAGGTCCCCCCGGGCGCTCGGGCAGCGGGTGAAGCCTGAACTGCCCTGACCAGTCGAGCGTCACTGCCTTCACCGCCACGTCCCAATTGAGGATCACGACGAGCATGAGCAGGTACAGCGGCACGGTGGCCAGGTAGTTGTGGACATGCACCTCCCAAATGGAGATGTGTCGCCGCGGCGTCGCATAGCGCACATCCCAGTGCGCGACCACTTCGTGCAGCAGCCACATCGAGCCGCAGATGAGCAGTACGAGTACGTTGACCTCGAATAGCAGGCACAGGAGGATCGCAATGCCAAGCTGTATGCCCATGAGCGAGTGAATCAGGGACTCCTTGAGCCCCGATGTGCTCTCCACTCTTGTAGCCCGGTGGCAACACCAGTCGATGAAGCCGGCGATGCCCCATAGGGGTAGCAGCCCGTAAAGAATCAGATTGATCAGCAGATGCTTCGGGTCTTCCATGGCGCACGCAATCTTAGCGTTCAGGGCGACGCATTCTCGTGGACGCCGTCACGTTCCGGTGTGGGCGCGCAGCAGCGGTTCTGCTCGTGGTTTCGGCGATCTCGACCCTGATGATTGAGTCGATCTTCATGAAGGGGACTCCCTGCGGATACGTCGTCTTCGACGCGGATGGTTGTAGCCTGGGCAATCGCGCGATCCGCCGCAACTCTCGTTTCCGGCGCAACAGGCTATGATCCCGCCAGTATCATTCGGTGATACGGCTGCGGAGACCCTCAGGAATGAGCACGGCGAACATCATTGAAGCTATCAAACGGCATCTGCGAGCGCAGGGAATCACGTATCAGACGCTGGCGCGTAGGCTGAAAGTGAGCGAGCCCACGGTGAAACGCGACCTGGCGCGCGGAGACTTCTCCCTGAGCCGGCTCGCAGCGATCTGCAACGTCCTGGGCGTGTCCATCGCGGATCTGGCGAGCGATGAGCCGGTACGCGAGCTGCGCGTCACGCAATTCACGGACGAGCAGGAGCGCGCGCTCACAGGCGATCCGAAACTGGTGCTCCTCACCTATCTGCTCGTCAATCGCTGGACGCTCGACGATATCACCGAGGCTATCGAGCTCAGCGAGAATGACCTCGTTAGCCTGTTGCTCTCACTCGATGAGCTCGGCATCGTCAGATTCAAGCCGCCTCGCGGCGTGCAGATCCTGACGGCGCGCAACTTCGCCTGGCGCAAGGACGGCCCCGTACACGATTTCTTTCTTCAACGCGTGGTGCCCGAATATTTCCGCATGCGCTTCGACGGAGCGGGGGATGAGTTCTACTTCGTGGCCGGCTCGCTGTCGCAGGCCTCGCGGTTGCGTTTCAAGTCGGCGCTCAATCGGATCACAGCGGAGTTCGAAGGGCTCGCGCGACAGGACGCGCGACTGCCGATTGCCGAGCGCGATGGCTGCACGGCGATTCTCGCGCTGCGAGACTGGCAATTCTCCGAGTTCACTCGCTTTCGGCGGAAGGGCGCCGCGCGACGCGCGGAGGCCGGCTCCCGCGGCGGATAGCCTGGCGTGCGCCATCCCACGACCCTCGACCCCGGCATTATGAGCGCCGTCTGTCGAGGCCAAGTATCTGATTTTTAAACTCGAACTAGAGCTTGTCGACCTTGCCGACCTTGATGCCTTTAACCAGCCAGTGCCCATTGACGCGCGCAAGGTCGATCGAGGAGAAGGCGTGTGCGCCG
>CAWIGQ010000017.1:0-143503 GCA_963835645.1 uncultured Gammaproteobacteria bacterium
AGCACGACCATCTTTTCTGATGGTCATCGGCGGTCTTGCGGTCAAGTTTCGTAATGGTTTGAGCGGGATCCCCCTCAGGGATCTTGATCAAAAGACCCCCTCGGGGGAGTCTCCGGTTACCAAGCCAGGAGACAACCCAAGTGTGCCACGACGTGCTGCAAGATCCAGTCTTTTTCCGATTTCTGTCGCGCGTCGACGCCGAGTTTGCGACCGAGACTCGGCAGTCACGCTGCCGCGAGTGCAGCGGTCCGTTGCACGTTGCGGATTTCCCCCGCAAGCCGCGCGGCTGCCCGGCCACGGTGCGGGAGGAGTACTCGCGACGGCTGAGTTTCACCTGTGGTCGGTGTGAGCAGCGCTCCACCCCGCTCTCGGTGCGGTTCTTGGGCCGCCGAGTGTATGTGGCGGTGATGCTGATGCTGGTGTCCCCGCCTTCGGGGAGCGCTGCGCGTGCGCTCAGGTGTGAGCTTGCCGTTCCGGCACGCACGTTGAAGCGCTGGCGCAGGTGGTGGCGGGAGGATTTCCCGCGCATACCGTTCTGGCATTCGGTGCGCGACCGGTTCATGCCGCCGCTCGTGATCGAGCACCTGCCGCACAGTCTGCTGGAGCGCTTCGCTGCTGAGGCGATGGCGGATCAGCTGATGCACTCGCTGCGCTTTATCGCCCCTTTGACCACACGCGCCATGGCCAAGTAATCCGAAGGTCGCGAGGCGCCCGCAGAAGATGCCGATAGCCGGCGTTCAGGCGGCTTTGTAGCCTGCGTTCCCATGAGCGGTGCCGGGAATGGCGTCGCAATGGGAGCGACGTTGAGTCCCGAGGACGATCTACCGCAGCGTGATCGCTGGGCGCGGCTGCGCTTTGCGATCATCGGACCGCTGCTGGCGGCACCGCCGGCCGCCGGCGATTTACGCGAGGCGCTCACCGCGTTGGCCGCCAAGGCCTGGCGTCATCCGTTCACGGGACTCGAGGTTCGCTTCGGCGTCTCGACCCTCGAACGCTGGCTCTACGCGGCCAAGAAGGCGGGCGATCCAGTGAACGCGTTGCGCAACCAAGTGCGCCGCGACATCGGCCGCTTCCCGAGCCTGTCGGCCGAGGCCGTGCAAGCACTGACCACGCAGTACCGCGAGCACCCCGGCTGGACCGCGCAGCTGCACCACGACAATCTGCGGGTGACCCTCGCCGCCGGCAATACGAAGTGTCCCTCGTATCCGAGCGTGCGGCGGTATCTGAAAGCCCAGGGGCTGTTGCGTCGGCGAGCGCCGAAGCCGACCACCGACGGTGCGATCGCCGCCCGTGACCGACTCGAACAACGCGAGGTCCGCAGCTACGAAGTCGAGCATGTGCTGCAGCTGCTGCACCTGGACTTCCATCACGGCTCACGCAAGGTGTTGACCCGCAGCGGCGCCTGGGTCAAGCCGCTTCTGGTCGGCTTCATCGACGATCGCTCGCGCTTCTTGTGCCATGCCCAGTGGTACGTGAGCGAAGGCACCGAAGAGCTGGTCCACGGCCTGTGCCAGGCGCTGCAGAAGGTGGGTCTGCCGCGTTCGCTGATGACCGATCGGGGCTCGGCGATGATCTCCGGAGAGTTCACTTCCGGGTTGCATCAGCTAGGTATCTTGCACCTGCCCACGCTCCCGTACTCCCCGCACGTCAACGGCAAGCAGGAAAATCTCTGGGGCCGCATCGAGGGGCGCCTCCTTGCCATGTTGGAGGGCGAAGCGAACCTCACGCTCGAGCAACTGAACGTGGCGACTCAGGCCTGGGTGACCCAGGAATATCACCGCACCGTGCATAGTGAGCTCGGCGCGACGCCGATGCAGCGGTATCTGGCCGGCCCCAACGTCGCACGCGAGTGCCCCGGAAGCGAGGAGTTACGCGCCGCGTTCCGTATCGAGGTCAAGCGAAAGCAACGCCGTTCTGACGGCACGGTGAGCCTTGATGGCCAGCGCTTCGAGATCCCCTCCCGGTATCGCCGACTCGATGACATCCATCTGCGCTACGCCCGCTGGGACTTCAGCCGTGTGGATCTGATCGAGGCGCGCTCAGGCCAGATCCTCTGTCCGGTGCGCCCGCTCGATAAAGCCGCCAACGCCGATGCGCTGCGCCGTCGTGTCGATCCGGCTACGACTAACACCAGCGCCATGCCGGCGGCCGGCATCGCGCCGCTGTTGAAGCAAATGATCGCCGACTACGCCGCGACCGGCCTGCCGCCTGCTTATTTACCCACCGCCGATAAGGATGATCCCGCATGAACCAAAAACTACTGGCTATGTACGGTCTCAAATGGAACCCCTTCACCCCCGAGGTCCCGACTGAGGCACTGTACGTGCCGCCGAAAGTCGAGAACTTCTGCTGGCGCATCGAGCAGGCACACCTGCGCGAGGGCGGCTTCGCACTGATCCACGGTGACCCCGGCAGCGGCAAAAGCGTCGTCATGCGCCTGCTCGCCGAGCGTCTCTCGCGCCTGGCGGATCTGTCGGTCGGCGTCATCCACCATCCGCAGAGCAACTTGAGCGACTTCTACCGTGAACTCGGCGACATGTTCGCCATCTCCATACGCGTGAGCAATCGCTGGGGCGGCTTCAAGGCGCTGCGGGCTCGCTGGCTCGATCATCTCGGCTCCGCCGCTCGCCGACCCGTCGTTCTCGTCGACGAGGCCCAGGAGATGACCCCGGCCGTGCTGTGCGAGCTGCGCCTGCTCGCGAGCGCCCGCTTCGACTCGCAATCCCTGCTGTGTGTGGTGCTCTCGGGCGATGCGCGGCTGCTGGATAAACTGCGGCGCGAGGAACTCATCCCGCTGGGCTCGCGCATCCGCACGCGCCTCGCCACCGGCGTTGCCACCCGCGATGAGCTCCTCGCCTGCCTTGAGCATCTGCTCGTCACGGCCGGCAACGCCGCTCTCATGACGAAGGAGCTGCGCTACACGCTCTGCGATCACGCCGCCGGCAACTACCGCATCTTCATCGGCATGGCCGCCGAGTTGCTGATGAGCGCGGCGCAGCGCGAGATCACCGTGCTCGATGAGAAGCTCTACCTACAGGTCTTCGCCACACCGGAAACTCAAAGTCCGCGCCGCGCTGCCGCCGCCCGCTGACATGCACGACGATCCGGATCGGTTCGCCTTCCCCGAGCTACCCGACGAGGCCGTGGTTGCCCTCGATCAGTTCCTCGAGGCGTTTTACCACCACTTCCAAAACCATTACTTCGCTCAACTGCACCGGTACTACCACGAAATCCATGAACGGCAGCACTACAACGATCCCATACCGTCGCCGCCGCTCGACGATCCGCCGTTCTGATAGCCTTGGAGATGACCGCGGCGTCGGCGCCGCGGTCACGCTCATCGATGGCCCATCACCAATCGTGAAAATCAGCCCATCAAATCAGCTGACCGCTCTCAGCGAATCGCGCACGGTTCAATCGGTGCCGCTCCACGATGCGCCACTCACCGTCAGCCACAGCGAGCTCGAACACGTTCTTTGCCAGATCCACCGCGACAGTCGTAGCATTCATCTCGGACTCCTTCTGGTTAGGCTTCAGCTGTGATACCCATTTCAGCTTGGCACATCGATGCCGCACTGCCATCCAGCAGGAGTCCATCTCAACATTGGAGGGGGCCGTGACGGAGGTGGTTGTGCGCCGCGGGCGCGGGAAGACAGTGTGCGCTTGCGGCGCTTCAATGGCGCTTCCGGGCGGCCCCTCAACTTCACCGTTAGAGCGCACCTATGCCGGAGCTGCTAGTCCCTCAAGGCCGTGCCTGCGTTTACTGGTCGCAAAGGATGAGTCAGCTGCTTTGCCTGGCTGCAGTCCATCCCGGGCGTCACTCGGGTTAGGGGAGTCGGGCGCCGCTGGTTGTTACCTGCGGTCCAAACGCCTTTCTGATCGAGCTCTCAGAGAACTCATTGCTCTGCACATCCGCTACAGACTTCCAATGCGCTCGCTGGCACAGTTCGAGACGCCCGGGAACCGGAAGTGGTTCCGGTCGAGGCAGGCTTATTGGCACACGAAGGTGTTCGGTCGTGCGCTCTAACAATCGTTGGATGGGTCCGTGAAAGGTCTGTGGTTACGCGTCGCGGGCGCTGGGAGAGATTGTGCGCCCGCGGCGCTCATCGGGCGTGGGTGCCCGGCCCCTCAACTTCACCGTTAGCTGGCGGCTGGGAAGCGCCGCAGGCCCGCTTGACGCCTGTGTACACTTGTGCATACACTCCGCCTTCTGGACGGGTATGAGTGGGATCCGGCCAAAGCCGCAGCGAATCTCGCCAAACACAAGGTTCACTTTGCGGATGCGGCCCTATCTCTTGAGGACCCGCGGGCTCTCATCATCCCTGATCCTGACGCTGTGGGCGGAAGAGCGGTTCGTTGCCCTGGCTGCGGACCCAACCGGCCGAGTCTTGGTAACCATATTCGCCTACGCTGAGGCCAACATTCGCATCATCTCCGCACGGCGGGCCAGCGCCGGAGAGCGAAAACGCTACGAGAAACGCTAATGCGTAGACAGTACGACTTTTCCAAGGCAAGGCGCGGTGCCGTGGTTGCGCCCATTTCAGGCAAGACCCGCATCACTATTCGGCTCGATGACGACGTGCTCGCTTGGTTTAAGGCGCAAGTAGACGCCGCGGGTGGCGGCAACTACCAGTCTTTGATGAATGCAGCACTTCGTGAGCACATGAAGCGCAAGCATGAGTCGCTTGAAACAACGCTGCGACGCGTTCTTCGGGAAGAGCTCCAGGCCGCCAGCTAACAATCGTTGGAGGGGACCGTGATGCGTGGTCTGTTTGGCGCCGCGGGTGCCTGGGGACAGTGTGCGCCCGCGTCGCCTGTCCGGCGTGGTCGTCCGGCCCCTCAACTTCACCGTTAGAGCGCGGGGCGGCGGCCTTGCCGTAGTTACGCGCCGTAGCTACAATCAGGCATGTTCGCTTGGGACGAGGCGAAACGACGCACAAACCTGAAAAAGCACGGCATCGACTTTCGCGATGCTGAGAAGATCTTCCGCGGGTTTACTCTCACTGCTGAAGACACCCGCGAGGCCTATGGTGAGCGCCGATTCCTCACCTTGGGTCTGCTGCAGGATCAGGTCGTGTCCGTTACGCATACTGAGCGTGGTGAAGACATTCGCATAATTTCTATTCGCAAGGCCATGAAACATGAAGCGCGCTACTACTTCTCGCAGATCTTCGACCGACCTCCGCCGAGTTCGAAAGATGATTGACACCGACATTGTGCGCGACGGCGATGCGCCGGAGTGGACTCCCGAGATGTTTGCTCGCGCCGTCGCGCGCAAGGGATTGAAGCCGGTTCCAAAGAAGGCACTCCTTTCGTTGCGCATCGATTCCGACGTTATCGAATGGTTTAAGAAGCAGGGTGCCGGGTATCAGTCGAGGATGAATGCGCTATTGCGCGCGTATATGGAAGCGCATGAGTGATCCCGCGCTCTAACAATCGTTGGAGGGGGCGGTGACGCGCTTGCGCTTTTGGCGCCTCGGGCGCTAAGAGATCGTGCGCCCTCGGCGCTCTCGGCCGTGGGTGCCCGGCCCCTCAACTTCACCGTTAGGCGTCATCGGAACGGCCATCGTATGCTCCACCCGCAACAGTTTGAGGTCAATGAAGCCTGGATCGCGTTCCGCCTCAACAACACACCGGTCCGAACGGAGCGTGACGGAGACTTTAACTGCATCGCATTGCTGGATGCGGCGAGTTGTTTCATTCTCGGCTCGGAGTTGATTCCTGTGACTGCCGCAGAACCGACGCGTATCCAGTTCCGCCGCCTGTTAAAGATCGCCCAACGTCATAAAGAGCAGCTACCTAAGACGCTGTTTATTGCACGTGACGATATTGCAGATCTAATGACTCGGGAGGCAACACACCAAAATATCGACGTGGTGCGGGTCCCGGAGAGCGAACTCCTTATCTTTATCGGAGAAGCGCGCCAAGGCTTCGCGGAACGGTTTGAGGACGGTCGACACGATGACGCCTAACAATCGTTGGAGGGGGCCGTGAGGCGTGATCTGATTGGCGCCGTGGGTGCCCGGCCCCTCAACTTCACCGTTAGGCGGCATTGCTGGTGAGCGCCAGTGGCACCATCGAGCGCGGTAGTGCGGCCCTGCCTTGGCTCTTCGCCCTGTACGCCGCTGCGACTCTCCTGCACTTTGCACACAATGCGCAGTACCTGGCTCAGTATCCAAATCTCCCGATCTCCTGGTCACGGGCCGAGGTTTACACTGCATGGTGCTGTGTCATGGCGCTGGGCGTAGTCGGCTATGGGCTCTACGCACTCGGACATCGCAATTTCGGGCTGACGATCTTAGGGTTGTACGCGGCCCTCGGTTTCGGCGGACTCCTTCACTACACTCGAGCGTCTATGGCCCACCACTCAACGATGATGAACATGACGATTTGGGCTGAAGCTGCGGCGGGCACTCTGCTCCTAGCGAACGTGGTACTGCTGGGCGGCATCACGAGGGATTCGATGCCGCCTAACAATCGTTGGAGGGGGCCATGATGCGTGGTCGGTCTGGCGCCGCGAGCGCCTGGAAACAGTGTGCGCCCGCGGCTCCGATGGGGCTCCGTGCCGCGGCCGCTCAAGCTCCTCGTTAGGCGCCTTCACCACCCGGAGGAAATAGGTGCCCGACCAAGATCTTCGACCCCCGCTCTGGATAGGGCACGTCGTTCTTGAAACAGACCGCTTGGAAGAATCCGCGCGGTTCATGCACACCATCGGGATGCGGGCCGTGCACCAAGGGTCGGAGGCGGCTATCTTTGAGCTGCGCGGAGGAACGCATCTGATCCTTATCGCGAAGAGCGAAATAATCCCGGGAGATGCTCCGTTTGACTTGATGGTTGAAGACCTCCGTGCGACGCATCAGCGCTTCACTTCGCTGGGGCTTGCTCCTTCGCCCATTGAAGCGATGTCATCCATCGATCACGATTTTTTCCGTGTCCGAGAGCCCGCCGGCCATGTAATTACCTTCTACTCAAATCATTCGTCGGGGAACCCCGTATGAGCGCAGTCGTGGGCGGCTTGGCGCCTAACAATCGTTGGAGCGGGCCGTGATGGGCTGGTGGTTACGCGCCGCGGGCACGGGAATACAGTATGCGCCCGCGGCTCCAGTCGGGCGCTTCTGAGCGGCCCCTCAACTTCACCGTTAGGCGTCAGCATGACCGTCTTGCCCGACGTTCTGGCTCCCGATCTCCAGATCGTCTTCTGTGGTACCGCTGTGGGTACCGCCTCGGCACGTCGTCAGGCCTACTACGCCGGTCCAGGGAATGCTTTCTGGCCGACGCTGTTCGAGGTTCGTCTTACGCCGCGACTGTTGCGGCCGGAGGAATACGAAGTTGTCACGCACTACGGCTTGGGGCTCACAGATCTTGCAAAGGACATATCGGGTTCCGATAGCGTTCTGTCAGACACACACTTTGACCGCACGGGTCTGCGTACGAAGATCGAACAGTGCCGTCCCGGCGTGCTGGCATTTACCAGCAAGCGCGCCGCGGAGGAGTTCGTAGGTTGCTCCGTGGCATACGGCCCTCTTGAGCAGCGCATCGGAGCCACGATGCTGTTTGTCCTTCCTTCGCCTTCGGGCGCTGCTCGCAGGTATTGGTCGACGCACCCCTGGCATCAGCTCGCAGGTTTGGCACATGTGCATGCTGACGCCTAACAATCGTTGGAGGGAGCCGTGATGCGCTTGCGGTTTGGCGCCGCGGGCGCGGGAGGAGATGGTGCGCCCGCGTCGCCTGTCCGACGTCGTCGTCCGGCCCCTCAGCTTCAGCGTTAGGATCCAAGAGATGCGGGTACTGGCGTTCCTAGAATTCATCGCCACCTTCGCCGCTGCGTTGTTCGCGGGCGCTGCGCTGTACATTAATGTCGCGGAGCACCCCGCTCGCATGACGCTCGACACGAGGTTCGCGGCGTCGCAGTGGGCTCCGAGTTACCGACGCGCCACTTGGCTGCAGGCTCCGCTGGCCCTGCTCAGCCTTGTTGCGGGCCTTGGCTCATGGGTGCTGGGTGGTGGTCGCGGATGGGCCATAGCGGCTCTCCTCATCGGCGCCGTTGTGCCCTTTACTTTTATCGGCATCATGCCGACGAACAAATCACTACTCGCGCGAGGTCGTGATCTCGGCTCAACGGAGACACGCTCTTTGCTTGACCGTTGGGCTAAGCTTCACGCCGTGAGGACGGTACTTAGTCTCGCTGCAACGATATTGTATGTATACCTCGCGCTTGGATCCTAACCCTCGGAGCGGGCCGTGGGGCGGGTGTTCGCGCTGGATGCAGCTGCAGGCAGCCGCTCAAGCTCACCGTTAGGCGTCCTTTAGTCATCGTGGCCGCACTCCGTTTTCGCCCGTCCCTGCAATGGTGGTTCTGATAAAGCATTCGTTGCCATGCGAGTTGTCCTGTGCGACGCTCAGGTCCACTTCGCAATTCAAGGGTGTAAGCGAAATGTTTACACTGATTCTTACCTTAATCGTAAGTCAACCCTCTTGCTCAGGGCCTAACTGTATCGGTTATTCGACTATCGCGAGCGTTCCCGGGTTCGAGTCGTTTGGGCTCTGTGAGCAAGCCGGACAGAAATGGGTACAAACAATCGTGCCGCGCAAGCAATCGGACAGTGCCAAGTATGTTTGCGTGCAGCTTAGGTAGCCAGACGCTTGGCACGTCGCCGCCGCCTAACAATCGTTGGAGGGGACCGTGAACGGTCAGTGGTTACGCGCCGCGGGCGCGGAAAGGCACTGTGCGCCCCTGGCACTGATCAGGCTCCGTCGCGGGGCTCGTCAACTTCACCGTTAGGTCGCAACCGCGATGCGTTCGGAGCAATTGTGGCCCGTCTCATCGTGACCGACACGTCTCGACACTATGGCTAAAGCATATTGGATCTCTGCGTACCGCTCTGTACGTGATCGCGAGGCTCTCGCTGCGTACGCCAAGCTCGCTGGCCCTGCGCTTCAAGCGGCGGGCGGCCGCTTTCTGGCGCGCGGGCTACCCGCGCGCGTCTACGAAGATGGTCTTGATCAGCGCATTGTCCTCATTGAGTTCGATAGCGTCGCACAAGCGATCGCCGCGCATGACAGCCCTGGGTATCAGGAGGCACTTCGCGTACTAGGAAACGCTGCCGATCGTGACTTGCGCATTGTGGAAGGCGTGGAATGACAGTCAGATTGAAAGAAACCGCTCATGGTTACTCGCGGCGGTTACTGCCTAACAATCGTTGGAGGGGACCGTGAACGGTCGTCGGACCCGCGCCGCGGGCGCCGGAAGAGATTGTGCGCCCGCGGCACTCATCGGGCGTGCTCGCGCAGCCGCTCAAGCTCACCGTTAGATCGCCAAGGTTGCCGCATGCGCGAGGTTCCAAGAGAGCTCGGGGGCGAGGTGTTCGACCTCGTTACGGAGGTTCTTCTCAGTGACGCGGCAGGTGACACTGAACGCTTCGCCAAAGCGTTCACAGCCTTGCGCGCTCTTTACGCTCGTCAGGAGGCGCTTGGGAAAGCCGACCCGGCTCTCACCGAAGCTCTCGCGGACTACACTGACGATGCTACTGAGGCAGCGGCCCTATATCGAGTCGCAATCGCGCAGAGTGCGTCTTATCCTGACCAACCGACGCACACAAAACGTATCTGTCTTGCGTCTCGGCTTATTGATCTCGGTGATATCGCTGAGGCGCGTTCGGAGCTTGCTCTAGGTCGGGCGGAGGCGGAGCGACTGAAGGATGCGGAATACGTCAAGCTCGCGGATCAGTTGCTCTCGCGGCTGACGATCTAACAATCGTTGGAGTGGGCCGTGAGGCGCCTGCGGTTGTGCGCCGCGCAGCTTGCGCTGGTGCGACGCACGAGTTCCTCTCTGAGTTGCAAGCGCGCGTCCGCGAGACCATGCTTTGTTTTGTCCCTCTGCTTGGCTCGGCCGGTACGCCAGGCCAACGTTGATTCTAAGCGTCTTGCTTGAGAGGTGAGCGCGTGCCAGACACGAGTGTCGTGAACGTTCTGTTCATCGCCGGATTTGGTCCGATCGTTCGCGATGCCGCGATGCCGCGATGCCGCTCCGAGCCGCTAAGGTTTGCTGGTTGCTGTGACGTTCACTCCCTCGATGCGGGAGGGAAAATAGTCGACGCACGCTAACACCGGCACTGCGGCTGGCTGCGCCGTCTAACGATCATTGGAGGGGTCCGTGAACGTTGGGTGGTTACGCGCCGCGGGCGCTGAAAGACAGTGTGCGCCCGCGGCGGGTATGGGGCGCTCCTGGGCGGCCCTTCAACTTCACCGTTAGGTGGCCACCCGCTGGACCCTGCCACCTGCCACCGATCAAAACATCAAAGCAGCGAGGAATGTCGTGTCGAAACTACTTGTCAGGAGCTTCGCGATTTCCATCGACGGCTACGGTGCTGGATCCAACCAAGATCTTCAGAATCCGCTCGGCGTCAGGGGCACGGAATTGATGGAGTGGTTCTTCCACACACGCGCATGGCGCAAGATGCACGGCTTTGATGACGGGGAGACGGGAGTCGATAGCGCGATCGCGGAGCAAGGCTTTGCCGGAATCGGTGCCTGGATTCTTGGGCGCAACATGTTCGGTCCTGTCCGAGGGCCATGGCCGGACGACAGCTGGAAGGGCTGGTGGGGCGACGAGCCGCCGTATCGCACGCCGGTGTTCGTGCTGACGCATCACCCGCGGGCGCCGCTTAGGATGACGGGAGGTACGGAGTTTCACTTTGTCACCGAAGGAATTCACGCCGCTTTGGAGCAGGCGACTACTGCAGCAAACGGTCGCGACGTCCGGTTGGGTGGTGGCGTATCCACGATTCGGGAGTATCTACGCGCCGGCCTGATTGACGAGCTGCATCTCGCTATCCGACCTGTCTTGCTTGGTTCCGGAGAGCATCTCTTGAACGACATCGATATGAGTGCTTTGGGCTATGAATGCGCCAAGTACGTCGCGGGCGAACGTGCGGCCCACGTTTTCCTGCGCAAACGTGCGTAACCCGTCCGGCTCGTTGGGTAGGACGGTGCGTTCTAACAATCGCTGCAGCGGTCCGTCAAACTCGGTAGTGTCGCCGCGGGCGCGGAAAGACAGCGCGCGCGCGGCGCTTTTCGAGCGCTTCTGGGCGGCCCCTCAACTTCACCGTTAGATCTCGATATGCGCCTTACTCCGGACACTCCAGCACTTCGAAGGTGGCGCCCCTGGCTCGGGGCGGTCCTCATTGCGGAGCTCTGTTGGTTCGCACTCCTACGTCCGCGGATCGCTGGAAACTTTCGCACGGTTCTTGCGTTGGCGCTGCTTCCTCTAACTGTTGTTGGATACGTTTACCTGATGGCATCCGTTTCCGCGTACCTTGCTGAGCGAGACTGGGAGTTTCGGCTTCGCCAGACGATTGTCATTATGCTCGGGCTCAGCGTTGGGTGCTTCGTATTCGCGCTACTGTGGCTCGCGAAGGTGCATTTTGAAGCCGAGCTCGGCTGAAGGTATGCGGTATGAGATCTAACCATCGTTGGAGCGGGCCGTGATGCGCGGATGGTTTCGCGCCGCGGGCGCTGGAAGACAGTGTGCAGCCGCGGCGCTTGACCGGCGTGGTCGTCCGGCCCTCACTTCACCGTTAGGCCGCACATGAGCAAATGGCGGTACGCGGTAGGTCTTCCGTTTCTTATGTCGCTCAGCGGCTGCATCGAGATAACCACGTATGTCTCGCCCTCTGCGTCGGGCACGGTCATTGACGCCGCCTCTAAAAAGCCCATTCAGGGAGCTACTATCTCGGTGGATGACCACCCGGGCTTATTTGCGCAAACGAACTCCGACGGACAATTCCTTTTGGTGGCCGCTACGCGCAAGACACGTATCTTCGCGCTCGCTCCTTATGAATCACTTCCGCCCAGCGGCACCGTAGTTGTTTCCGCCGACGGCTATGCTTCGAGGGAAATAGTTGTGAAAGGCAGCGCTGACTCGCTCCTCGTCTCTTTAGACAGGGTTCGCTAGCGCGGCCGTCGGCCTCACTTGAGAGGTATTCCCACGACCGTTTCATCGTCCCTTTCGGTGAGCCACAACGAAAGTCCGGGGCGTGTAATGCCCGCCGGCGGGTTCTCGCCCCTGCGATTTGTGTAGTGGAGCAGTTCTGCTCGAGCCTCCGCAATCGCGGCATCCAGCCCGGGCAATGTGGGATTCGTCATGGCCGAACCAAAATAGCTTACGACAAATCCATGCGACGTCTCATACACAAGAGCGACAAGGGCATCGTCAGGTTGAGCCGACGGTCGCAAGATTCTTGCCTCAGTTCGACAGGCCGCGAGGTTTCCACAGGACTGAATAGAGAAGCCGTGTGTCATAGCGGTTCTTTTTGCACCGTCCCCGGTGCCAGGCGGTCTGGGAAGCCTGCGGCAGTGCCCACCACGGGGCACGGCGCTTGGTCGCCGAGGGCCCCCGAAACGGCGCCGCCGAGAAAGTTACTACTGCCTTCTTCATTCGAAGTTTTGAGTGAATTCGCTATCATGCTGGCTTATGTGGTCGTAGGCTCACGGGCCATACGCTATCTCAAGTCGTCTGGCGTGGCCTGGCTCGAGCGCGCGTGCGGCGGCGCGCGTCTTGCGATGGCGGCATCGCTGGCATTGTTTTCGTAGGGCCTCAACATGAAAAAGTCGGGCGCTAGTCAAGGCCAGTCGGCATCGGAGCTCATCTCGAAAAGAATCGCCGAACTCGGAGACTGGCGCGGGGAAACCCTCAGCAGAATGCGCAAGCTCATAACGGAAGCAGACCCGGATGTCGTCGAGGAGTGGAAGTGGATGGGCACTCCGATCTGGTCGCACGACGGCATCATCTGCACTGGCGAATCCTACAAGAATGTCGTGAAGCTTACCTTCGCTAAGGGCGCGTCTCTGAAGGATCCGGCCCGGCTCTTCAACTCGAGTCTCGACGGAAACGTACGCCGCGCGATCGACATCCACGAAGGAGAAGAGGTTGACGAGTCCGCCTTCAAGGCGCTCGTTCGCCAAGCGGTCGCCCTCAACCGCTCTGGCAGGTCGAAACCTTCGAAGAAAGCGAAGTCCTGAGGGATTCCGCCCCCTGAACAGGTCCGACATCTATCAGAACATGGCGGCCATGGTGTTGTTCGGCCTGATCATCGCTCTCGCCGCGCGTTGGCAATTGAAGGTGGAAAAGTCATGACCGGGGAAAAAACGACGATGGCCTTCGGCTGGCGCGTCTACGGCCTGGGCGTGATGGCGTTGGGCATGCTCTGCCTGGCGTGGGGGGACTTCGACCCGGGGCAGCCGGTGCCCAAGACCTTTCCCGACCGCTCCGCCCTGGCCTATGCGGCCGCAGCGTTCATGCTCGTCGCGGGCGCGGCCGTCGAGTGGCGTCGGACCGCGGCCTGGGGCGCGGCGGCGCTCACCGCCTACTACGCGCTCATTGTCGTCATCCTCATGAACGGCCGCGTGGTGCTCGCCCATTACGCCGAGTTTGGCACCTACAGCGGCGTCGCCGAGCAGCTCGCGATCGCGGCGGGCGGGCTGATCGTCTATGCCGCCAGCGCCAAGATCGATGCGGCCCTGGCCGCACGCCTCACGCGCCTGGGCCAACTGGTGTTCGGGGTTTGTGCGCTGTTATTCGGCGGAGCGCATTTTTTCTATATGAATCTCACCGCCCCGCTGGTCCCCAAATGGCTGCCGCCTACGCAAGAGTTCTGGGCTTACGCGACCGGGGTTGGCCACATCGCGGCGGGCGTTGCGATCCTGACGGGCGTACAGGCTCGCCTCGCCGCGATCCTGCTGACCGCCATGTACGCGTCCTTCACCCTGCTGGTGCACGGGCCGATGCTCCTCGCCGATCCCTCCAGCCATTGGATCTGGGCCGAGAACGCGCTGAATCTCGCCCTGATCGGCGCCGCCTGGGTCGTGGCGGACTCGCTGGCGTGGCCGAGGCGCTAGTGGAGCGACTCCTAAAGCCTGGTTTCCGCATCCGACAGCGGCAAGGTCACGCTGAGGGTCTGCGGTCCAGAGTGCCTGATGCCCCCCATCGTCAGACTAAAGAACAGGAGACAGCGCGATGCGAAACATCAAATCATCCCGCGATGTAATCATCCGAACGAAAAAATGGGCGGCCGCGGTGCGATTTTACGAATCAGTGCTCGGGTTCACGGTCGCGAGTCGAGATAAGGAAATGGTGGGTTTTGAAACAGGGGCATTCCGCCTCTACGTGGAAGCGGGCCAGCCGCACGGGCCTGTGTTTGATTTCCTGGTAGCGGATGTTCCAGGGACGAAGGCTCGACTCATTGAGGCAGGCTGCACAGTGGTCGAAGAAGACCTGAGCGTTCCGCGCTGTTATCTTCGTGATCCCTTCGGCATTGTGTTCAATGTTGGCCGAGCACAAGCCTCAACGGCGTGAGCGGAGAGCGGGCACGATGAGCGAGTCACAAGACTACCCCCTCGGTTATTCCGAGCAGGAGGCGCGACGGCTCGCCGACCAGGGCGCGCTGCTCGAGGACCTCACCGAGGACGTGTTCCGGCGCGCGGCGCTGCGGCCCGGCATGCAAGTGCTCGACATCGGCTGCGGTGTCGGCGATGTGTCGCTACTCGCCGCGAGAATGGTCGGGAGCGATGGCGCGGTGCTCGGCATCGACAGGGCCTCATCTTCGGTGGAGACGGCGCGGCGCCGCGTCGCATCTCTCGGCGTGAAAAATGCACGCTTCGAGCAAGCCGACCTCGCGATATTCGAGACAGAGCAGAAGTTCGATGCCATCGTCGGTCGCCTCGTGTTGCTTTATCTGTCCGACCCAGCCAGGGTGCTGCGACGCTTGTCGCGACATCTACGACCCGGCGGCATCGTCGCGTTTCAGGAATTCGACATGTCGCAGGTTTCTCAGGTGCCCGCGTCCGAGCTCTTCACGCAAGCGCGACGCTGGATCATCGAAGCTTTTACCGCTGGCGGCGCCGAATTGGATATGGGGACTAAGCTGTACACGACATTTCTGCGTGCCGGCTTGCCGCCTCCGAGCATGGTCGCCGCTGCGCACGTCGCATGCGGACCAACCGCGCCTGGATATGAGTACATGGTGGGAGTCCTGCGCAGCCTGCTGCCGTTGATCGAACAAAGCGGCATTGCGGACTTAGCGAAAATCGGCATCGACACGCTGGCCGCCCGTCTGCGCGACGACGCAGTCGCGAATGAACGCGTGACATTTTTGCCCAGGGTGGTCGGCGCCTGGGCGCGGCAAGGCGGGGAAGCCGGCCACCACGAGAAACCCGGCAACCGTCCTTAAGCTGCACAGGCTCACCCGACGACTACCTCGCTGATCTGGATCACTGGGGATAGGTCGGTGTAGTTCGGTATGTCGGCCATGATCTCCTTCGCGTGAGGGCCGAAGCCAGCCTGGAAGGCTTCTACGGAGTCGCAGAAGATGTGGCACATGCCAACATAGATCGCCGGTGCATCTGCAGTAGCGCCGGCCAGACCCTTGTCGACGGTGTAGTACTTGCAGCTCTCGCCCATGCGCGCTTTGACCAGCGGCATGTGCTTGTCGCGGTAGTATTCATGGTTGAATCGGGCGCCTCGTGTATTGGGATACATCACACTCACCTTGATCATGTCTCGTCTCCTGGTGCTTGCTTTGTGCCGAACTGCGGACACGATCGTGCGCCACCGCGGCGCACCGATGCAACGGCTGCGCCAACCTTGGCCTGGACGCGTCCGCGTGCGGTCCGCTTAACCTCATCGCGGCGTTCTGCGCTGGAGTAGATGCTATGGTCGCCACTCACGGCCTGACACACCTGGCCCTGTCCGTGCGGGACCCCGACCGCTCCCTGCGCTTCTACAGTGCAGTATTTGGGGTTCGCGAATATTTCCGCGATTCCGACACCATTCAGGTCATTGGCCCTGGGCCTCACGACGTCATCGCTTTTGAGCGACGTCCTGGTGATGCCGGAAGGCCCGGGGGCATCATTCACTTCGGCTTCAGGCTGACCCGGCCCGAAGACATTGACGCCGCCGTGGCTGCCGTTGAGGGTGCAGGTGGGACGATCAGCTCGAGGGGTGAGTTTGGCCCGGGTCTGCCATACGCTTTCGTTCGCGATCCGGACGGCTACGAGATCGAGATCTGGTTCGAGTAGGGTGCCCGGTCGGCGCCATAATTCCGGGTCGTCACAAAGTAGGTGTCATGTGCGAGATCCAGGATTCGCTCGCGAAGACACGTCGATCGGGCCGGCACCGATCCGCAGCGCTTTACCTGCCGGCGTACATCGCTGCGCGAGGCTGGTTCGGGCTGCGGCTCGACCGGGGGACGATCGATCGTTGCACCGAAGGCGCTGGCTGCAGGGGTCGCGCAGCGCAGCCGGCGCGTGCGCGGCTGAGATAATCCCGAGACGGAACAACTCGCATGCCCCGCTCGCTGACTCTCCGCGCCGTTCTGCGGACGCTGCGCATGCGCTACGGCCGGCCGCCCGCTGCGGTGAGCGCCGATCCCTTTCAACTCGTTCTGTGGGAGCAGGTCGCCTACCTCGTCCCCGATGAGCGGCGGGCGCAGGCGTATGAGGCGCTGCGCGCGCTCACGGACCTCAAGCCCCGCGCCATCGCCGCCGCTCCGATCGCGCAGCTGACCGCCATTGCCCGCCTCGGCGGCTCGATCGCCGCGGCGACTCGCGCGCAGCGCATGCGGCGCTCGGGGGCGCTGGTGCTGAAGCGCTGGCACGGCGACCTGCGTCAGGCGCTGAAGCTCCCACTCGGGCAAGCCCGCAAGGCGCTCGGCGCCTTTCCCATGATCGGCGAGCCGGGGGCCGACAAGATTCTCGCTTTCACCGGCGCAGCGCGCCTGATCCCGCTGGACTCCAACGGCCTGCGGGTGCTGCAGCGGCTCGGCCTCGCCGCCGAGGCGCAAGACTATCGGCGCGCGTATCGCGCTGCTCAGGCCGCCATCGCTGCCGCGACTCCGCCCACGCGGCAGGCCCGGGTTGGCGCCTACCATCTCCTGCGGCAACATGGTCAGGAGACCTGCCGCCGCAACGCGCCGCGCTGCCCCGAGTGTCCGCTGCTCAGGCACTGCCCGACCGGCAGAGCCGCGAGGCGCGGTGCTATTCCGCTTCCGTCTTGAGCGGCCGGCTCATCAGGGCACGCACTGCATCCTTCGCCGGCAGCTTCTCGTACAGCACGCGGTACACCATGGCGCACAAAGGCATCTCCACTCCCGCGTGCGCGGCGACCGCGTGGATGGCGCGCGCCGCCGCGTAGCCCTCCACCGCCTGGCCGATCTCCGCGAGCGCAGCTTCCGCGGTTCGGCCCGCGGCGAGCAACAGCCCGAAGCGCCGGTTGCGCGACTGATCGTCGGTGCAGGTGAGTACCAGATCGCCCAGGCCCGCGAGCCCCATGAAGGTGTCGGCCTGCGCGCCGAGCGCCAGGCCGAGCCGGGTCATTTCCTTCAAGCCGCGCGTGATGAGCGCGACACGTGTGTTGGCGCCAAAGCCCAGACCGTCGGACAGCCCCGCCCCCACCGCCAGCGCATTCTTCACGGCGCCGCCGATCTCCACCCCCATGATGTCGGTGGAGCTGTAGGCGCGGAAGTTCGCCGACGACAACTCGCGTGCCAGCGCCTGCGCGTACGCCGCATCCGGCGATGCGACGGTCATCGCGGTGGGCAGTCCCGCGCCGACCTCGCGCGCAAACGTCGGGCCGGAGAGAACCGCGATGCGGCGCCGCGCGCCGAGCGCCTCGCGCGCCACCTGGTGCGGGAGCTTCAGGCTCCCCTGCTCGAAGCCCTTGGTCGCCCACGCCACGTGCATCGCCGGGGCGAGGAGCGGGGCAAGCTCGCCGAGCACGGCGCGAAACGCCTGGCTCGGCACGACGACGAGCACGTCGCGGGCGCCTGCGAGCGCTGCGGGCAGCTCAGGCTCGACGTGCAGCGAGTCGGGAAAGCCGGCGCTCTCGAGATAGCGCGCGTTGCGGCGGCTCATGGCCATGACGGCGAGCTGCTCGCGGTCGCGGCCCCAGAGCCTCACGGGCCGGCCGCCGCGTGCGAACTGGATGGCGAGCGCAGTCCCCCAGGAGCCGGCGCCGAGCACCGCCACCGGCACCTCGCTTGAGGAGCGTGCGGTCATGATCTGCTCACGCGCGCAGCGGCGGGCCCGCCGGGAGCGGGCGTCAGTTGGTCATGCCCGACTGCGGCTGCGCCTGGTTCGCCGCGTACAGCGCATCGAAATTCACCGGCGGCAGCAGAAACTGCGGGAAGCCACCCTGGCTCACCAGCTGCGAGATCGCGCAACGCGCGTACGGGAACAGCACTCCGGGGCAGACCGTGCTGATCGCGCGCTTGAGTTCGGCTTCCGAGAGGTTGCGGATGACGAACAGTCCCGCCTGCTTCACCTCCACCAGGAAAATGGTCGCCTCGCCGTATTTGGCCGATACGGTCACCGTCAGCACCACCTCACGCACGTCGGGCCCGAGCGACGTGGAGCCGGTCTGCAGATCGAGGTTGATCTGCGGGTTCCAGTTGCCCTCCATGCGCGGCCCGTTGGGCGACTCGTACGAGCAGTCCTTCAGGTACACGTTCTGCAGCGCCAGCACCGCACCGAGATCGCCCGGCGCTGCCGATGCCGGCGGGGCGGCTGTTTCGTTGACCATGGTTTTCTAAGCTCCGGTTGATTTCAACAGGGGATCCAGGCGGCCGGCGGCATCGAGTGCCCGCAGCTCATCGGCTCCGCCGACGCAGCTTGCGCCGATGAAGATCTGCGGCACGCTGCTGCTGCCGCTGCGCGCCAGCATCTCCTCGAGCGCACCGGGCACCGCCTCGACGTCGATCTCCTCGACGGCGACGCCCTTGCTCTCGAGAAGGCGCCGCGCCCGCGAACAGTGCGGGCACCAGTCCGTAACATACATGATGACCCTCGGCCCGCTCATGGGCGCGACCCGGCAGCCTCAGCCGCGCGCTACGGGCAGGTTGTCCGCGCGCCAGGCGGCAAGTCCGCCGCGCAGCGCGAACACCCGGGTGAAGCCCTGGGCGGCGAGCTGCCGTACCGCCGCAGCGCCCAGCGAGCCGCTGTCGTCGTACACCACGACCGCCTTTTCCTTATGCTTCTTCAGCGTCTCGGCGGCCTTGAGGATCTCGTCGCTTCGCATCTGCCGCGCCCCCGCAAGGTGCCCGGCCTGGTACTGCTCCTGCGGGCGCAGATCAAGCAGCAGCGCCCCCTGGTTCATGAGGCGGATCACTTCCTGGGGGGACACCGAGACCAGGCTTTCCGAGCGCGCCCGCATTTCGTATACAACTACGAAAGCCACCACCACCGCCGTCGCGGTCGCCATCCAGGGGTGATGGCTGATGTACTCGAGCACTCGATCCATCGGACAGCGAAAGCCTCCCGGGGCGCAAAAGGGCGCGCATTATAGCGCCCCTATGCATTACGGCACGCCGCGCCGCCGGCGCCTTGCTTGCGTACCGCGGCTGCCGCTGCTGGCCCTGGCCGCCGCGGTGCTCCTCGCCCTCGCCCGCCCCACCCCCGTGGCGCACGCCGCCGAGCATCCGGAGGCCGATGCCCGCGAGGCCGAGCAGCAGCTGCAGGCGGTCAAGGCCGAGATCGAACGGGTGACGCGCGAGGTGAGCGCCGAGCAGGTGGAGCGCGATCGCCTTACCCGCGAGCTGCGTGCCGCGGAGCTCTCGGTGGGCAAGGCACGTGACAACTTGAGCAATCTGCGCCGCGAGCGCGCCGAGGGTGCGGCACGGCGCGCGGCGCTTACCACCGAGAAGCGTGCGCGCGAGACGCAGCTCGATCAGAACCGCGCCGCGCTCGCCGGACAGCTGCGCGCGGCCTACACAATCGGGCGCCAGGAGCCGCTCAAGCTGCTCCTCAACCAGGAGGATCCGATCCTCGCCGGCCGCATGTTCGTCTACTACAGCTACTTCGGGCACGCCCGCGCGGGACAGATCCGGCTCATCGCGGACGACGTCGAGCGCCTGGGTGAGCTCGAGAGCGAGCTCGAGGCGGAGGACCAGAAGCTCGCGGAGCTGGAAAAGCAGCAGCGCGCGCAGCTCAACGAGCTCGAGCAGGCGCGCAAGCGCCGCAGCGTCGTGCTCGCCAATCTCGAGGAGCAGTCGCACACGCGCGCGCAGAACCTCGAGCGGCTGCGCAGCCAGCAGTCCGGGCTCGAGACGCTGCTGCGCGAGTTGCGCGCCGCCATGGAGCGCTTTCCGGTGGAGGGCAACGATGCCTTCACGCACCTGCGCGGCAAGCTCGCCTGGCCGGTCAGCGGACACCTGGTGGCGCGCTTCGGGGATGCGCGCGCGGGCGGGGTGCACTGGGATGGCGTGCTGGTCGCGACCGAGCGGGGCGCGCCGGTGAAGGCCGTGTGCCGGGGACGCGTGATCTACGCGGACTGGCTCCCGGGGCTGGGGTTGCTCGCCATTGTCGACCACGGCGACGGCTACCTGAGTCTCTATGGACACAACGAGCGCCTCTACAAGGCCGCCGGCGAGCAGGTCGCCACTGGCGACACCATCGCCGCCGCCGGCGACAGCGGTGGCAGCCCGCGCCCGGAGCTGTATTTCGAGATCCGCCGGAGCGGCAAGCCGGTCGATCCGCGTCCGTGGTTCAAGGCCGCAGACCCTTAGGGCGGGGCCGCAGACCTTTGGGGCGGGGCCGCAGGCGCCGGGCTCGGGCACGTCAGGCCGCCCGCCGGAGCCGCCGGGCCCCGCCGGCGCCGGCCACGGCCCGCGGCGGATGTGATTGCGATCAATGTTTTGCCCTCTGCGCCGGGTGCGGGTGCTTGGATTCGCCAACTCGCGCAAAGACGCCGCCGCCGGGAAGCGCAATGGTGTGCACTGGCCGTTAACACATAATCGGGCCCGCATTATCGAAGGACCATGAGCGCGTCCCCACAAAGCACCCACGTGCCCGGGCAGCCCGGTGCGCGCTTTGAGCCCTATGTGCAACTGGTGAGGTCGCTCCTGCCGCGCACCTCCTCCATTGCCATGTTCGGGCCTGCGGGCGAGATGCAATGGTCCACCGACACCATGACCGGCCCGGACCTCATGAACACCGTCGAGGACGCGCTGCTCGCGGCGCGCTCCGACCCCGGCAGCGCCGGGCAGCTGCGCCTGCTCGCCGGCAACCTGCCGGTGTATCTGTTCGCGCTGCGTGATGAGGCACAGCAGCTGCTGGCGCTACTCGCCATCGTCTGCCGTGCGAACGAGGGCAAGGACAAGCGCAACCACGATTTTTCCTTCGCCTGCTCGCTGGTGGCCCCGGTGCTCGAGTGCGTGCGGCGCGAGCTCATCGCGCGCGCCACCATCGATGAGCTCAGCCAGACTGTCGGCGGGCTGGACAAGGACCTGAGCCTGCTGCTGGCCCACGGCACCGCCGAGCAGGGCCCGCAGGGGGCCGACGGCGCCAACGAATTGCAGCTGCTGCTGCAGCAGACCGTCGAGCACCTGCTGGCCCGCACCGGGGCGCTACTGGTTCCCGAGAAGGGCGTGATGCTGGTGCGCTCGGCAACGGGTACCCCGCCCGATACCCAGTTCCTGATGCGCGCCCACCGCCGCCTGCTGACGCTGGCGCAGGGGCAGCGTGAGCCGATCCTTCTCAACGAGACGGTCTCGGCCGACGCGGCCGACGGCTTTCCTTATCGCGTGCTGTGCTGCCCGCTGCGCTCGCGCGCCGGACGCTCGATCGGGGTGCTCGCGCTGCTGCGCGATGCGGGCGCGGAGGCCTTCAGCGCGCGCGATGCGCACATCGCCGAGATCCTCGCCCGCAAGGCGATCGGGGTCATCGAGAGCAACTACGACGCGCTCAGCGGGCTGTACACTCGCCCGGCGCTCGAGCGGCGCGTACGCGCGGGGGTCGCTAACCTCAAGGGGCCGCAGTCCTGGAGCGCGCTGTACATCAATGTCGACCAGCTGCACACCATCAATGAGAAATTCGGCATGCACGTGGCCGATGCGTTCCTCGGCCAGCTCGGCGAGCTGATCCGCCAGCGCCTGCCGCCCGGGGCCTTCGGCGCGCGCATCTCCGGCGACCGCTTCGCCGTGATGCTGCCCGCGCAGGTGAGCGATGCGGACCGCTTCGCCGAGTCGCTGCGTGAGGGCACGGAGCGGCTGGCGCTCAAACAGGGCGAGGCGCACCGCCCGATGTCGATCAGCATCGGCGTCGCGCCGCTCGATTCCAGCCAGCCGGAGCTCTCGCACGCGCTCGCCGCCGCCGAGACCGCCTGCAAGGCGGCCAAGGACCGCGGCCGCAACCGTGTCGAGGTATACGAGACGAGCGATGTGAGCATCGTGCGCCGCTTTGCGGACATCGGCATCGCCGGGCGCCTGCACGAGGCCATCGAATCCGGGCGGCTGCACCTGAATGCGCAGCTGATCCTGCCCTTGGCCAACGCCGAGAGCGCACGTCCCCACTACGAGCTGCTGTTGCGCATGATCGACGAGGAAGGCCGCACCGTCGGGCCCGACAGCTTCATGTCGGCGGCGATGCGCTACCAGCTGATGCCGGTCATCGACCGCTGGGTGATCAACCACGTCATCGAGGCGCTCAAGCCGCGCGCCGGGGTGCTGGAAGGCAAGGCGCTCGGCTTCGCCATCAATTTCTCCGGCCAGTCCCTGAGCGACGATGGGGTCTGCGACATGCTGGTCGAGCGCATCGGCGGCAGCGGCCTGGACCCCGAGCTCTTCTGCATCGAGCTCACCGAGAACGCCTCGGTGGCGAACCTCGGGCGCGCCGAGAACTCTGATACGGCGGCTGCGGCGGCTCGGGTGCGGCGTGGCGCTCGATGATTTCGGCACGGGACTCTCCTCGCTCGCCTGCCTGCGCCAGCTGCCGGTGAGCATGCTGAAGATCGACGGCAGCTTCGTGCGCGACGTGCTCAAGGATCCGCGCGCGGAGTCCATGGTGCGCGCGATCGCGCAACTGGCGCACAGCATGGGTATCACCACCGTCGCGGAATACGTCGAGACCGAGGCGATCGGCACGCGCATCGCCGAGCTCGGCGTCGACTACGGGCAGGGCTTCGCGATCGGCAAGCCGATTCCGCTCTCGGAGCTGCTCATCGAGCTGCCGCTGCCGAGCACGCCGGCGGAGCTGGCCCGGGCCGCGGCCGACGCGGCCGCACCCGAGGAGAGCGTGCGGTTTGCGGGGGCGGCGCGCTGATGCGCGCTCACCGGGAACCCGCGCGAGTGGCGGTGATCAGACTCAAGCGTTTTGTATCCTGGCGTGCCGGATCGCTGGGCGCATGGAAAAGGGATAGGGGGGCTTTGAGCATGTCTATGCGTTCACGCACGCTGGTCGCGCTGATCGCGGGGGTCATTCTCGGATTCTGCGGGGCGCTCACGGGCGGGGTGCTGGCGGATCGCTCGAGCGATGCCGCGAGGGCCGATGCGGCCCGCCCGGCGCCGCGCGCCGGCCTGCCGTGGCAGGAGGCGAGCCTGTTCGCGGAAGTCTACGAGCGCATCAAGCGCGACTACGTGGACGAGGTCGATGATCACGCCCTGATGGAGAAGGCGGTGCGCGGCATGGTCGCCGCACTCGATCCGCACTCGGCCTACCTCGACAGCGAGGAGTTCGATGAGATCCGGCTCTCCACCATGGGCTCCTATCCCGGCGTCGGCATCGAGGTCGTTGCCGAGGACGGGGTGGTGCGGGTGCTGCGGCCGATCGAGGGCTCGCCCGCGCAGCAGGCGGGGCTGCTGCCCGGGGATGAGATCGTGCGCATCGACGATGCCGACATCGGCGCGGACCTCGCGGGGGCGATTGCCCGCATGCGCGGCGCCTCCGGGAGCCTCGTCACGCTCACCGTCCGCCGCGATGGCACGCCCGGGGTCATCCAGTACGCCCTGCGCCGCGCGCAGGTCGAGGTGCACAGCGTCGCCCAGCAGAGCCTCGAGGCCGGTTACGGGTACCTGCGCATCAGCAGCTTCAGTGAGACCACCGCCCAGGATGTGAGCCGCGCGATTTTGCGCCTCAAGCGCGACAATCATGGCCAGCTCAATGGCCTGGTGCTCGACCTGCGAAACAATCCGGGCGGTGTGCTCGAGGCAGGCGTCGCCGTCGCCGACGATTTCCTCGATTCCGGCGTCATCGTGACCGCAGACGGGCGCACGCCCGAGGCGCGCTTTCGCATGGACGCCACCCCCGGGGACCTGATCGACGGCGCCCCGCTGGTCGTGCTCGTGAACGGCGGCTCGGCGTCCGCCTCGGAGATCGTGGCCGGTGCGCTCAAGGATCACGGACGGGCGCTGCTCGTGGGTCGCCGCACCTACGGCAAGGGCTCGGTGCAGACCGTCATGCCGCTCGCGCACGGGGGGGCGGTGAAGCTCACCACCTCGCGCTACTTCACCCCCTCGGGCGCCTCGATCCACGGCAAGGGCATCGTCCCGGATGTGGTGGAAGACGGGCCCGGGCTGCCGCCTGCGGATCTGCTCACCGCGAAGGGCTCACCGCCCCTCACCGCGCGCGACGAGGACGTGCGCGTGGGTCTCAATGTGCTCAAGCAGCGCAGCGCCCAGACGCGGGTGACGCCCGTGCTGGTGACGCGCGCGCTCGTGCCTTAGCGCCCCGCGGCGCCTCGAAGCACACCCGCGGTAATAACGCGCGCACCGCGGCCCTGAGCGCGCGCCCTGACGCGCGGCGCTTAGCGCTCGCCCGCACTTCCCCGTATCCTCGCGCGCCATGCTGGCGTGGCTCCTCGACCTCATCCTGCATCTCGACCGGCACCTGGTCGAGCTGCTCGCGCACTACCACCTGTGGATCTACCCGATCCTCTTTGCCGTGATCTTCGCGGAGACCGGGCTCGTGGTGACGCCGTTCCTGCCGGGGGACTCGCTGCTCTTCGCAGTCGGCGCCCTCGCCGCGCTGGACACCAGCGGCACGCTCGGCGCGCCGCTGGCGAGCCTCACGCTCGGCGCGGCGGCCGTGCTCGGCAACATCGTCAACTACAGCATCGGACGCGCGATCGGCCCCCCGGCCTTCAGCGGCCGCTACCGGCTGCTGAAGGTCGCGTACCTGCGGCGCACCGAGGATTTCTTCCGCCGCCACGGGGGAGTGGCGATCGTGCTGTCGCGCTTCATACCGATCATCCGCACCTGCGCGCCGTTCGTCGCGGGCATCGCACGCATGCCCTACGGGCGCTTCCTTGCCTATAACCTCGCCGGGGGCTTCGGCTGGGTGCTGCTGTTTGTGTGGGGCGGCTACCTGTTCGGCAATATTGCGCTGGTGAAGCGGCACTTCGGGCTGGTGACGCTCATCATCATCGCGCTCTCGCTCCTGCCGCTGGCAGGCGCGCTGCGCAAGCGCCCGGCACACACCGCCTGAAGGGAGCTTTCAGCCGCCGGCGAGCAGCGCGCGCAGCGCGCCGAAAATGCCGCCGAGCAGCAGTATCAGACTCGGAATCACACTCAGGCCGAAGCCGAGGTGCCGCCCCTCGGCGGCCTTCGTGTAGCCTTGGAAATACACCGCCCGCCCGATGACGAACAGCGCCCCGAGCGCTGCGGCGAGGTAGGCGCTCACGTAATGCGCAAACAGCACGATGGCGGGCAGGAAGATGATCAGCTGCTCGAGCGTATTCGCCTGCACCCGGAAGTAGCGCTCGAAGTCCGCGTTCCCGGTCGTGGCCGGTGCGGGCACGTGGTAGCGCGTGCGTGCGCGCGCCACGGCAATGCCGAAGAGAAAGAACTCGACCAGGGCGAGCGCGATCACCAGATTCACGTACGGCATGAGACCTCCGGATTTTGCAGCCAGAATGGCACAATGCCTTTATGAGCGACAAGGAGCGCGGCTATGCGCACCGCGTGGATGTCCTCGCGGACGCGGACCAGGTCTGGCGCGCGCTCACGGACGCTGCGCAACTGACACGCTGGTGCTCACCGCAGGCACAGATCCGCGCGCGCCAGGGCGGGCTCTTTCGCGCCAGCGTCGACCGGGTCACGGAGTTCGAGGCGCACATCGATGTGTTTGATCCTCCGCGGCGGCTGCGGCTGATCTATCTGCCCGCCCCGCAGCTGCCGCCGGCGCAGACCGTGATGGTCGATGACTTCATCCTCGATCCCACGCGCGGCGCCACCATCGTCAGGCTGCTCGGCTCGGGTGTGCCGGCGACGCCGGAGTGGGATACTCAGTACCGGCGGCTGCGCGCGAGCTGGCAGCAGGCCCTGACCCGGCTCAAGGTGCTGGTAGAACAACAAGCCCGCAAAGGAGCGCCTTCATGATGGGATTTCTGCTGCGCGCGCTGATCAGCGCCTTCGGCCTGTGGCTGGCGAGCCAGTGGGTGCCCGGCGTGCACATCAACTCCACCCGCACGCTGGTGCTGGCGGGGCTGCTGCTCGGGGTCGTCAACGCCATCGTGCGCCCGATCGCCTTCATCCTGACGCTGCCGCTGACGATTCTCACGCTCGGCCTGTTCCTGCTGGTGCTCAATGCCGGCATGGTGGCGCTGGTGGCGTGGATGCTGCCGGGCTTTCACATCCGCGATTTCGCGGCGGCGCTGCTCACCTGGATCATCGTCTGGCTCACCGGCTGGGTCGGCTCGGCCCTCATCGGCCATCGCGGCTTCGAGCGCTACGCACGGCGCTGAAGGCGCAGGCATCGGAGGGACGCGATGGCGGATCGGGGGATTCTGCAGGCGATCGGCAACACGCCGCTGGTCGCGCTCAGGCGTCTTGCACCTGCAGGCGGCGCGCGCGTGGTGGTGAAGCTCGAGTCCGCCAACCCCACCGGCAGCATGAAGGATCGCGTCGCGCGCGCCATGATCGAGGCGGCGATCACCGATCGGCGACTGTCGCCGGGGGACACGGTGGTCGAGTACACCGCCGGCACCACCGGCATCTCGCTCGCGCTGGTGTGCGCAGCGCTCGGCCTCAAGGCCCACTTCGTGTTCTCCGACGCCTTCAGCGAGGACAAGCGCCACACCATGCGCGCCTACGGCGCGGCGATCACCAACGTGCCCAGCGAGCAGGGCAAGATCACCGCGACGCTGATCAAGGCGCTGATCTCGGCGGCGGACGATCTCAGCCGCCGCCCCGGCCACTGGTACTGCGACCAGCTCAACAATCGCGACGGTGAGGCCGGCTATCACGCCCTCGGCGAGGAGCTGTGGCAGCAGTCGGGCGGCGCGGTTGATGCGTTCGTGCAGTCGGTGGGCACCGCACACTCCCTGCACGGCAGCACGCACGCGCTGCGCCGCCACAACCCGCGCCTGCGCATCGTGGCGGCGGAGCCCGCCGAGTCGCCGGTGCTCTCGGGCGCAGCGAGCGGCGCTCATCACATCGACGGCATCGGCATCGGCTTCGTGCCGCCGCTGTGGCGGGCGGCGGAAGTCGACGAGATCCTCACGGTCAGCACGGCCGAGGCGAAGGCGATGGCGCGGCGCCTGGCACGCGAGGAGGCGATTTTTGCCGGCACCTCGAGCGGCGCGAACGTGGTGGCCGCGTTGCGCGTGGCTGAGCGCTTACCCGCCGGCGCGACGGTGGCGACGATCGCGGTGGACTCGGGGCTGCGCTACCTGAGCACCGACCTGTACCGCGATTGATGCGATGCCCGCCGAGGCGGCGTACGACTACATCATCGTCGGAGCCGGCTCCGCCGGGTGTGTTCTCGCTCACCGCCTCGCGGCGTGCCCGCAGCTGAAGGTCCTGCTGCTCGAGGCGGGCGGGCGCGACCGAAACCCGCTCATTACCATGCCCGCAGGCATCGCGCAGCTGTTGCGCGACCGGCGCATTCTCTGGCGCTATCGCACCGAGCCCGAGCCTGCTCTCGGGGAGCGGCGCCTGTACTGGCCGCGCGGGCGGCTGCTGGGCGGCAGCAGCTCGATCAACGCCATGTGCTATACGCGCGGCCATCCGCGCGACTATGAGGAATGGGCGCACGCGGCCGGCGAGGCGTGGAGCTATGCGCGCGTGCTGCCGTATTTCCGCAAGGCCGAGCACTACCGCGGCGGAGCGAACGAGTATCACGGTGAGGGCGGACCGCTGTCGGTCGAGCCGCTGAAGTTCCGCAATCCGCTGAGCGCGGTGTTCGTCGAGGCGGGTATCGCCTGTGGTCTGCCGCGCAATGCCGATTTCAACGGCGCTGCGCAGGAGGGAGTGGGCTTCTACCACGTCACCCAGCGCAACGGCCGCCGCGCCAGCGCCGCGAGCGCTTATCTTGCGGCCCGCGCGCCGGCGCGCCAACCTCGAGGTGCGCACCGATTGCCTCGCCGCGCGGGTGCTGTTCTCGGCAGCGCGCGCGAGCGGGGTGGAGTACCTCGCGCACGGCGTCCCCGCGCGTGCCCGCGCGCTGCGTGAGGTGCTGCTCGCCTGCGGCACCATCGGCTCCCCGCAGCTGCTGCTGCTCTCGGGCGTAGGTCCGGCACGCGAGCTCGAGGCGCTCGGCATCGGCGTGATCGCCGACCGGGCCGAGGTCGGCCGCAATCTGCAGGATCATCTGGACTTCTGCACCGTGAGCCAGTGCACGCGGCCGATCACCTACGACTTCTCGCGCGCTCAGGCGCTCGCGGTGGCGCTGCGTTACTTCCTCACCCGCTCGGGCCCGGGCGTGAGCAACCTCGCCGAAGCGGGCGCCTTCGTGCGCACCGCTCTCGCGAGCGATGCCAGGCCCGACGTACAGCTGCACTTCGTGCCGGCGCAGCTCGATGATCACGGCCGCAATCGCCTGCCCGGCCACGGCTTCACCGTGCATGCGTGCGTGCTGCGGCCGGGCAGCCGCGGTGAGATCACGCTGCGCTCGAGCGATCCGAGGGATCCGCCGCGTATTGCGGCACGCTACCTGAGTGAGCCGCGCGACCTCGACGTGCTGCTCGAGGGGGTGCGGCTGTCGCGGCAGATCATCGGCGCGGCGCCCTTCGCGCCCTTTCGCGGTCACGAGGTATTTCCCGGCAGCGATGCGCGCGGCCGCGCGCAGCTCGAGGCGATCGTGCGGCGCAAGGCCGAGACCATCTACCACCCGGCAGGCAGCTGCCGCATGGGGAGCGATGCTGCCGCGGTGGTCGATGCCGAGCTGCGCGTGCAAGGCGTGGAGGGGCTGCGCGTGGTGGATGCCTCCATCATGCCGCGCCTCATCGGCGGCAACACCAACGCCCCGACGATCATGATCGCCGAGAAGGCCGCCGATCTGCTGCTCTGCGGCGTGCGGTAGCCCCTGGCGTGAAGGCGCACGCGGCGGCCGCGGTGTGGCGGGCGCGGCGCGCACTCAGCGCGGCTGACCCGCGAGCGAGCGCTCCACCCAACGATAGATCGCGTAGATCACGAGCACGAAGGCGATGCCGCCGAGCCACTCAGAAGCGCTGGAGAACGAGTCTCCCACCACGCCGATGGGAAATTGGTTGCTGGTGAGGGCGACGAGGGCCGTGAAGACCACCGCCAGCACACTCTCGCCGACGATCAGGCCGGAAGCGAGCAGCACCCCCAGTTGCTTCGTGGCGTCTGGTTTCGCAGTCCGGTCGGCGCGGCGGTCAAACCACCAGCCAACCAGCGCGCCCACGGTGACCATCAGCGTCGACGCCGTGGGAAGGTAGATCCCGAGGCCTACGGCGAGTGGCGGCAGACGCATGGAGCGGGTGGTCTTCGAGAGCAGCCAGTCGAGCGCGATGATGCCGGCCCCGATGAGGCTACCTAAGCCCATCAATTGCCATTTCTCCGGGTCGTTCTGGATCACCGCCTGGGCGAGGGCAGAGATGAGGCCCGCCTGGGGTGCGGGCAGGGCGTGAGCTGATGCGCCGGGGGCGCCCGCAAAGCCGTAAGCCTTATTGACGAGGTCAAGCACTGGCGGGATCACCAGCGCGCTGGCTATTACGCCGATCACCAACGCCCACTGTTGTTTCGAGGGCGTGGATTCCACCAGCTGGCCGGTCTTCAGGTCCTGCAGGTTGTTGTTGGCAATGGCCGCCACGTTGAACACGACAGCGGTGACGAACAACGCGTAGGCCACGAGCGCCTTGCCCATCTCCGGGGGGAGCGAGGACTTGACGGTCACAACCAGGAACAGCGCCGTGGTGGCCACCACCAGGATGCCGATCCCTGAGAGCGGACTGTTGGAGGCGCCGATCAGCCCCGCCATGTAGCCACACACCGTTGAAACCAGGAAGCCGATGACCACCACGATGAAGATGCCGCCGATCGTGAGCAGCAGCGCATGCTCGCCCAGGCCCGCGCCGCTGGCGAAGTTCCACAACAACCAGCAGATCGGCAGGATGCAGAGCAGCGACACCAGGCCCACTTGATCCACGGGAATGTCGTGCTCGGTGCGCGCCAGGGTGTCGCCTTTGCCGGCCTTGCGCGCCCGGGAGGAAGCGATGGCGCTTTTCAGGCCACCGATCACCGGCTTCACGAGCTTGATGAGTGTCCAGATGGCGGACACGGCGATCGCGCCGGCGCCGACGTAACGCACATAGTGGCTCCAGGTGGCATGCGCGAACTCTCCCGCATCGCCTGCGGCCGCGTGCAGTGCGCCGAAATGTGGCACCCCCCAACCCCAGCCGATGAGGGCACCCACGAACATGGCGATGCCGCAGCTGATGCCCACCAGGTGGCCGATGCCGAACAGCGCGAAGGAGAGCTGGAAATCGAAGCCGGTGGCCGGCGCCCGTGGGTCAGCACCTAAGCGGAAGCTGTGGGCTACGTCGCCCAGGAACAGCCGCATCTGCACCATCACCAGGAACAGGGCGGAAACCACCGAACCCACCAGCACCGCTCTCAGGCCCTTGCCGCTGGATTCCACCGAATCCTTGTCCGTAACGTCGCCGGAGCCGACCTTGATGACCTCGGCGCAGGCGGTGCCCTCGGGATAGGGCAGATCCGAGTCCGTCACCAGCGCGCGGCGCAGCGGGATGGAATACATGACTCCGAGGATGCCGCCCGCGGCGCAGATGGCTACCGTCTGCCAATACGGAAAGCCGCTCCACCACCCGATCATGATGAAGCCGGGCAGCACGAAGATGATGGAGGAGAGCGTGCCGGCGGTGGAAGCCACCGTCTGCACGATGTTGTTCTCCTGGGCGGTGGTGTTGCCGAGCCAGCGCAACATCGCCATGGAGATCACCACCGCCGGGATGGAGGTGGAGAAAGTGAGCCCAGCCTTCAGCCCGAAGTAGACGTTGGCGGCGGTGAAAACCACGGTGAGCACCACGCCCAGGACAAGTCCGCGCAGCGTCAGCTCGGTGCGCGATTCCGTCTTCATGCCGTGCAGGTTCAGCTCGACGCTCGATTCCGTCTTCATCCGCTCGACCCCCCAAGGTTGGTGTTATATGCGGCGCTTCAGGTGCGCGCGCCGAGCGCCTCCTCGAGCACCGTGGTGAGCGGCTTGAGGAAGAAGGATTCTTCGGGCATGAGGTGCGCCTTCACGCCGTGCCGCTCGAGCGCCCCGGCCACCACCGGGCCGACCGCGGCGACCAGCGTGCGCGCGAGCGCGCCACTGACGGCGCTCGCCGGAGCCGCAGCGAAGAGGCGCTGCACCTGCGGCGTGCTCGTGAAGGCGATCGCATCCACCTCGCCGGCCCCGAGCCGTGCGAGGAGCGCGTGCACGGCGGCATCATCGGAGGCGTCCGCGTACACGTACGGCGCCACCGTCAGTACCGTGGCGCCCTCCCCGTGCAGGTAATCCGTGAGCGGTGCGTTGGGCTCGCGCCCGTAGAGCTGCACGCCCACGCGCCGGCCGCGCAGGCTCTGACCCGCCAGGCAGGCGATGATGCCGGCAGTGGTCGGCGGGTCGGCGGCGAGATCAGGCTTGAGCGAGAGCTCGCGCAGCGCGCGCGCGGGCTTCGGTCCCCGCGTGATCTTGCGCACACGCGCGAGCGCCTGCAGGAACCCCGCTCGCAGAGCGGGCTCGTGGCGCTCGATGCAGCCGAGGATGCGGCGCAAGCCCTCACCGGTGGTGAGGATCAGGTCGTCGCACGAGCCGGCGGCGAAGCCGCGCGCAAAGGCGAGCACCGGCGCCGGATCGGGGGCATCGCGGATCGCGACCAGCGGGCAGCGCAGCACGCGCGCGCCGCGTCGCTCGAGCATGGCGGCGAACACCTCGAGCTCGCGCGTCTCGGGCACCGCGACGGTACGGCCGGCGAGGGGCTGCGCATCCATAGGCTGAGCATCTTAGCCGCGCTTTGCCGGGCGTGCGCGCTCAGCCAGCCGGCGGAGCGGGTGCCTTGACGAGCCGCTCCGGGGTGCCACCACCGGAGGCGCCCGCGCGGTATGCTTGCCGGCCATGAAGGTGCTCGTCGGCTGCGTCGTCGTGATTATCGCCGCTCTCGCAGGCTTCACCTGGCTGACGCTGCACTGGTCGTACTCGGACGGCGAGCGTGCTGGCTTCGTGCAGAAGTTCTCCCGCAAAGGCTGGGTGTGCAAGACCTGGGAGGGGGAGCTGGCGATGGTGACGCTGCCGGGCACGCTCGCCGAGAAGTTCGCCTTCACGGTGCGCGACGACGCGCTCGCGGCCAAACTCAACGCCAACATGGGCAAGCGTATGGCGCTGCACTACGAGCAGCACAAGTGGGTGCCGAGCTCCTGCTTCGGCGACACGGAGTTCTTCGTGACCGACGCGCAGGTCGCGCCGTAAGCGGCTATTTCACGCCGGCCATCAGCCGCCTGACGAGCGGCGTGAGCAGCAGCATCACCGCGCCTGCGATCACGCCGTACCAGAAGATCCGCAGGAACAGGGCGGGGAGTGACTCCAGGTGGCTCGCATCGTACTCACCGGTGAGCTGGCCGGCGAGGTTGCCACCAAGCGCCAGTGACAGAAACCAGATGCCCATCACCTGCCCGACGAAGCGCGGCGGCGCGAGCTTGCTCATGTAGGACAGTCCCACCGGCGAGAGGCACAGCTCCCCGCAGGTGTGCAGGAGGTAGGTAAACACGAGCCAGGTCGGCAGCACCAGTTGTCCGCCGAGCACGTGCCCGGCGGCGAAGTACATCACCAGGAAGCCGAGCCCGAGCAGGATCAGGCCCGCGCCGAACTTGACGGAGGCCAGGATATCGATGCCGCGCCTGCCGAGCGCGATCCACAGCCAGGCAAACACCGCGGCAAGGCTGATCACGAAGAGCGGATTCACTGCCTGCAGCATGCCTGCGGGCATGTTCCAACCGAAGATCTGGCGGTTGGTATAGCGCTCGGCGAACAGGTTGAAGGAAGCGCCCTGCTGCTCGTAACCCACCCAGAAGGTGACCGAGGCTGCGAACAGCGCCACCATGACCAGCGCACGCCGGCGCTCGAGGGCGGTCAGTCCCGCAAAGAACAGCAGGTATACGAAGTAGGCAGCTCCGAGGAGCGCGTACGCCCAGGACGCAAACGCCACCAGCATCGCAGCGTCGAGTCGGATGAGATGCGTGAGGGCCAGCACCACCGCCGCCGCGACCAGGGCCAGGAATACGATGACGGGTGCCCAGGAGCCCTGCCGCTCGTGCGTGGGCGTGAGGCCGGCGGCACCGAGGTAGTGACGCGTCCAGAGGAACTGTGCAACACCGAGCGCCATGCCGAGCGCGGGCAGCGCGAAGCCGAAGTGCCAGCCCCATGCGGCGGCCAGCAGCGGCACGAGGAGCGAGCCGAGGAAGGCGCCGCTGTTGATACCCATGTAGAAGATGGAGAAGCCGGCGTCGCGCCGCGGGCCGCCTTCGGGATAAAGCGACGCCACCAGTGCGCTCACGTTGGGTTTGAGCAGTCCGACACCCATGGCGACCACGACGAGGCCGATGAAGAAGATCGCCGAGTTGCCGAGCGCGAGCAGGGCGTTGCCCACTGCGATGAAAATGCCGCCGCTGATGACTGCGCGCTGCGCCCCGAGCAGCCGATCGGCGATCCAGCCGCCGAAGAGCCCGAGCAGATACGTGCTGCCGAGGTAGAGGCCGTAGATCGAGCTCGAGGTACGGTCATCGATCCCGAGGCCGCCTTTGGATACCGCGGCCACCAGGAAGAGGATCAGCACGGCACGCATGCCGTAGTAGGTGAAGCGCTCCCACATCTCCGTGAGGAAGAGCGTCGCCAACCCGCGCGGTTGTCCGAAGATCGTCCGGGCGGGCACGTCGGCGGCGATCGGAGCAGCGGCAACCTGGTTCATGCCCGGCCTCGGGTGTCAGGTGTCGCTGGTCTTCGCCGGCGCTTGCGCGCTGCGGTGGCGCGAGAGGATGCGCGCCATGAGGATGCCGCCCTCGTAGAGCAGGTACATCGGTATCGCGAGCGAGCACTGCGAGATGGCATCCGGGGGTGTGAGAAGCGCTGCGAGGATGAATATGCCTATGAGCACGTAGCCACGGTGCTCCTTGAGCTTCTCGATGCGCACGATCCCCATGACCACGAGCAGCACCACCGCCACCGGCACCTCGAAGGCCAGTCCGAAGCAGAAGAACATCGTCAGCACGAAATCGAGGTAATTATTGATGTCGGTCATCATCGACACGCCCCTGGGCGTGGTGCCGGCGAAGAACTGGAACATCACCGGGAACACGAAGTAATAGGCGAACGCGATGCCCACGTAGAAGAGCAAGATCGAGGACACCAGCAGCGGCACTGCGAAACGCCGCTCATTGCGATAGAGCCCGGGAGCCACGAACGACCACAGCTGGTAGATGACATACGGCATCGCGATCAGGAGGGCCGCGAAGAACGACAGCTTGAAGGGCGTGGTGAAGGGTGACATCACCCCGGTGGCGATGAGGTTGCCGCCCTGCGGGAGCTTGGCGATCAGTGGCTGCGCGACGAAGCTGAACAGGTCGTTCGAGTAGTACACGCACGGCAGGAACGCGAGCCCCACCGCGACGAGCGCCCGCAGCAGCCGGTCCCGCAGCTCCAGCAGGTGCGAGATCAGCGTGCCTTCGGCAAGCGTCTCAGGTTCCTCGCTCATGGGCGCTCGGCGTCGAGACCGCCCCGGGTGCCGTGGGATCGGCGCCGGTCGCGTCGCTGGAATGGGCGCTCACCGGCTCAGCGCGCGCCGCGTCGTCAGTGCCGGTGGGGGTTTCGGCGCTCGCGCTTCGCGGCTCGGCGGGCGCGTCCGCGGGGTCTGACGCCGGCGGGGGCGGCCCGGCGGCAGTCTGCGCGGAGGCAGTCTGCGCGGAGGCAGTCTGCGCGGAGGCGGCCTGCGCCTTGCGAGCCTGCTCGAGCTGCACTTCCTCCTCGAGCTGCTCGCGGAACTGCCGTGCCATCACGCGCGCGCGCCCCACCCAACGGCCGAACTCCGAGACGACACGGGGAAGCTTCTCCGGTCCCAGCACGATGAGTGCCAGGACGAAGATGATCAGAATCTCCGAGAACCGGCCCTCGAACAGATCAGGCGCTCCGCTCGGTCTTGGTGTCGGTCTTCTTCGCGGCTTCCGGGAACTCGGCGTCCGCGCCTTCGGCACGGATCTGCTTCGGCGGAGCGTTGGCCTCTTCCTGCTCGCCCTCGCTCATGGCCTTCTTGAATCCGCGTACGGCGTGTCCGAGATCCGAGCCGACGGTGCGCAGCTTCTTGGCGCCGAACACAACGAGCACCACGAGCAGTATCACCACCAGCTCGCGCATTCCTAAACCACCCATGCTTCAGCACTCCACAACATCCGCCTGCGCGGGGAAAAGAGCTGGAATCATAGGTCAAATGAGGCTCGGGAACCCCATTAGTTCGCTCCAGGACCTGACGCGCTTCACGCTGGCCCCCTCAGGGCGTCTCGAGCCAGAACGTCACCGGGCCGTCATTGACCAGCGACACCTGCATATCGGCGCCAAATACGCCTGCGGAAACAGGGGCATAGGCCACCCGCGCGCGCTCGACCAGCTGCGTGAAGAGACGCCGCGCATGCTCGGGCGCGGCGGCGGTGCTGAAGCCCGCCCGGGTGCCTTTTTTCGTATCGGCGGCGAGGGTGAATTGCGGCACGAGCAACAGCCCTCCGGCGACTTCGCGCAGCGAAAGATTCATCCGCCCTTGCGTATCGGGAAAGATGCGATAGGTCAGCAGCCGCTCAAGCAGCCGCTCGACTGCAGCCTCGGTGTCGCCGTGGCGCACGCCGATCAGTGCCAGCACGCCGCGGTCGATCGCGCCGACGACCTCTTCACCGACGCTGACCCGTGCTTCGCTGACACGCTGGATGAGGGCAATCATGGGGGCGCGATTGTGTGGCAATTGACGGGGCGAGTCCGTAAGATTCGGGGCCATTTTTACGCAGCGGAGTGACCATGCCGGGGCGCGGCCGACGTTCTGCAGTGCAGGCGGTTTCGCTCGTGGGCGTCGCCGCGTGCGCCGTGGCCGTCACCGCCTGGGCGCAACCGCGCCAACCCGAGCCGCAGCCTCCCGCGCAGCAGACCGCTGCGCAGCCGGCTGCGCCGCCTGCCGCTGCACTGCAAGGCGACCCCAAGCGCGGCAAGGCCGTCTCCTACACCTGCCTCGGCTGTCATGGGATCGATGGCTACAAGAACGCCTACCCGATGTACAGCGTGCCGAAGCTCGAGGGGCAGAATCCGCAGTACCTGGCGGCGGCGCTGCACGGCTATCGCGACGGGGATCGCGCGCATCTCACCATGCATGCGCAGGCCTCGACGCTCTCCGATCAGGACATCGCCGACATCGCCGCCTATTTCGCAGGCACACCGCTCAAGCCCGGCGGCAAGGCACAGGCGAGCGTGCCCCGGGCGGCGCAGCTGTGCACCTCGTGCCACGGGCAGGACGGCGTCGCCGTCGTGCCGATGTACCCCTCGCTCGCCGGTCAGCACGAGGATTATCTGGAACGCGCTATCGAGGAATATCGCAAAGGCGGACGGAAGAATCCGATCATGAAAGGCTTCGCGGCGAGCCTCAAGGATCAGGACATCGCCGACATCGCCCGCTATTTCAGCAGCCTCACGCCCTCGCTCGCCACCGAGTCGCGGCCCTACACGCGATTCACGGCCAACTGAACTAGGTAAGGCCTTAAGACTCTCCTAAGGCGGCCCCCCTATCGTACGCGCCAGGGGCCTGGAAGGCCCTTTTGCGACGGAGCATTGCCATGAACCTGCCCAATTTCTTCAAGAAACCGCTGATCGCCGCGATCGTCGGCGCCGTCACGATCGGCGTGCCGGTCGGCGCGCTGTATATGGCCGGCGTCACGCGCGCCGCGGCCACGACCGCGGCCGCTGCCGCGGCGCCTGTCACACCGGTGCCTGCAGCGGCCAACCCCGCAGCGATGCTGCCCGACTTCAGCTCCATGGTGCAGAAGTACGGGCCCGCGGTGGTCAACATCACCGTGGTCACCAAAGTCAATACCGGCTGGGAGTCGCAGGGTGACAACTCCGGCGATGACAACGGCGACGGTAACGACAACGGCAACGGCAACGGCGGCCGCAGCGGCAACGATCCGTTCGGCCCCAACAGCCCGTTCGCGCCGTTCTTCCGCGGCATGCCGTTCGGGTTCCAGATGCCGCAGCCCGCGCCGGTGCGCGGCGAGGGCTCGGGATTCATCGTCCGCTCCGACGGCGTCATCATGACGAATGCGCACGTGGTGAACGGTGCGAGTGAAGTGACGGTGCGCCTCACCGACCGCCGCGAGTACACCGCCAAAGTGATCGGCGTCGACACCCGCTCGGACATCGCCGTCATCAAGATTCCCGCGAAGGATCTGCCGACGGTCAGGATCGGCGATTCGCGCAACCTCAAGGTCGGCCAGTGGGTGCTCGCGATCGGCGCGCCCTTCGGATTTGAGAACAGCGCGACCGCGGGCATCGTCAGCGCCAAGGGGCGTACGCTCCCGGATTCGGGCTACGTGCCCTTCATCCAGACCGACGTGCCGATCAACCCGGGCAACTCCGGCGGGCCGCTGTTCGACATGAACGGCGAGGTGGTCGGAGTCAACTCACAGATCTACAGCCGCAGCGGCGGCTACATGGGCGTGTCGTTCTCGATCCCGATCGACGTCGCCATGCAGGTGGGCCAGCAGCTGCAGACCACCGGTCGCGTCAGCCGCGGCAAGCTCGGCGTCGTGATCCAGAACGTCTCGCAGGGGCTGGCAGACTCCTTCGGCCTGCCGCAACCTGAGGGTGCGCTGGTTTCCTCCGTCGAGAAGGGTGGCCCGGCCGAGCACGCCGGCATCGAGGCGGGGGATGTGATCCTGAAACTCAACGGCCAGCCGGTGAGGGATTCGAACGAGCTGCCGGTGGAGATCGCGACCCTTGCGCCCGGAACTACCGTGAACCTCGAGATCTGGCGTAATCATGAGACGCGTGACATGAGCGTGAAGCTCGGCGCACTGGAGGACAAGCGCACCGCGGCCAACGTGAACCCGCACGAGGGTGGCGGCAAGCTCGGGCTCGCCGTACGCCCACTCACTGCCGACGAGCAGCGCGAGGGCCACGTGAAGGGTGGCGTCGTAGTCGAGCACGCGAGCGGGCCGGCCGCGGACGCGGGCATTCAGCGCGGCGACGTGGTGCTCGCTGCCAACGGCTCGCCGGTGGCGAGTGCCGAGGAGTTGCGCGCAGCGGTGGAGAAATCCAAGGGGCACGTTGCACTGCTCGTCCAGCGCGGCGACACGCAGCTGTTCGTGCCGGTGAGGGTCGGTTAGCTGAGCTAAGCTAGAGTGAGCGCAGGAAATTAAGCAGGTCCTGCTGCTGCTGCGGATTCAGCGCATTGAAGTTGCGGACTACCAGATTCGCCTCGCTTCCCTGGCTGGCGTGCGCCTCGATCGCCTGCAGCAGATCGCTGGTGCGGCCATCGTGCAGGAAGAAAACCCGCTGTCCGACGCCCCACAATGGGGCGGTGCGAAATTCATCCGGGCCCGCCCCGCCCTGGGTAATGCCGTCGGCCAGGCCGCTGCCCATGTGGTGCACCAGCAGGTCGGAAAAGAGATTCGCCTGCTGATTCGTGAGCGCCGCGCTCGGGGTGGTGGTCGAACCGCTGGCGACGCTCGTCCCGGTGCGAAGGCTCGGGGTGTGGCACAGCGCGCAGCCGGTGGCGCTAAACACCGAGCGCCCGTTGGTGGTGGAGGCCGTCGTGGCCGCCGGCACGGGCGGGGCCAGCATGCGCATGAAATCGGCGAAGGCCTCGATGTCCGACAGCACCGCCGTGGCCGGATTGGCGCTCACGGTCACGGGGAAGTTGTCGGTGTCGTTGGGAGTGAAGTAGCCGCCCTGGCAGGCGAGGCTTTCTTCGCGTTCCTGGGGGAACAGCTGATTGGAAATCCCCATCTCGACGTTGTAAGCCTCGCCGGCAAACATCAGCAGCGACTTGTTCTGCGCCTTCCAGCCGAAGCGCGTGATGGTGCCGTCGTTGGCACTGCGGTTGACGTTGCCGCCGAGGATCGCATTGGGGTGGCCGCGCACGCCGAAGCGGCTCTTCACCGCGGCATTGGCATTCGCGTTGGCAAGGATGGCGTAGTCGGGGATCGACTCGATCAAACCCGCGCCCAGTACCGGGGTGGGGATGCGGAATATGACATTGGGGTTGCCCCCCTGACCCGTCACCGGATTGCCCGCCGGCAGAAAGTTCGGCTGTGTGATGGCGCAGTTGCCGGCATCGGCGCGGCCGCTGATCACGAACAGATTGTGCACCCCGCCGTCGGGCACGCCGTTCGACTGCACGAAACGGGCTTCACGGATCGGGCCGTTAGGGGCGATGAACCACGGCACCACGTTGGTTGCACCAGCGGCGACCGCGACCTCGGGCAGCGGATTGACGGCGGGACTCGAGCCGCCCACGAAAGGCTGCACGTGGCATGAAGAGCACTGGTTCGAGTTGAATCGCGGGCCGAGCCCGTTGCCCTCATTCGCAGTGGCGCCGGAGACGACTTCGACGCTCGCAAAGCGCGCCAGGCCGTCCTGGAAGAAAGTGAGCTCATCGGCTGTCAGCCCGGGTAACCCTGGCGGTGGACCGCCGTCGGTCGGCGCACGGCGTACTCCGGGATCGACGGGTTGCGCCAGCGTCACGGATGCGACAATGAAGCCGACGAATGCAGATGCCGTAGCGATCTTGTGCGCGCTCATGCCAGTTCCCCCCAAGTCGCGTACCGGATTTATTGCCCCGTCCAAGCGGAGCAACCCGCGTGCCAGACCTCTGAGATCTGTCGCTGCGGCGCGTAAGTGGCTGAAACCCGGCAGCATCCAGCTCGGCGGGAGCTGAGAGACGGCGCGCGGAAAATGTGCGCCGCGTCGCAGCATCAAGACGCTTTTTTGCGCTGTATCGGGCAAGTCGTTGATTAATAGCGTACGCGCACGTCGTGCCGTGGTGACGTCGCAGCACGGGGACACAATCAGCGGGAATCGCGTGCGCACCGCCCTCAGCGGCGGCGGATCAGCGGCCTGATTCAGGCGGCCGAGCCGTTGGTCACCATCGCCGCCATCAGCTCGTTCACCGGCAGCGCATCGAGCTGCGGGCCTTTGGCGAACAGTGCCTTCACGCGTTCGGCCTGCTTCGCGCCAAAGTGCGCATCCACCGAGGCCTCAAACTTCTTCACCAGCGCCGGCATGCCTTCGGCGCGGCGGCGGCGATGGCCCAGGGGGAAGTCGACCTGCACGCGTTCGCTCTTGCTGCCGTCGCGGAAGAACACCTGCAGCGCGTTGCCGATGTAGCGCTTGTCGGGCGCGTAGTACTCGCGGGTGAAGGTGGGGTTCTCGCGCACCTGCATCCTGGCGCGCAGCGCATCGATGCGCGGATCGGATGCCACCGCGTCCTCGTAGTCCGCAGCGGTCAGGCGGCCGAAGATCAACGGCACCGCCACCATGTACTGGATGCAGTGGTCGCGGTCGGCGGGGTTCGCAAGCGGGCCCACCTTATCGATGATGCGTACCGCCGGCTCCTGCGTCTCGATCACGACGCGATCGATATCCGCCAGGCGCGACGCCACCGCGCCGTGCAGCGTCATCGCCGCCTCGACTGCCGTTTGGGCGTGAAACTCCGCAGGATAGGAGATCTTGAACAGCACGTTCTCCATGACGTAGCTGCCGAAGGGCTGCGGCAGCACGATCGGCTTGCCCTTGAAGAGCACGTCGCTGAACCCCCAGGTCTTCGCCGACAGTGCCGACGGATAACCCATCTCGCCGGTGAGCGCGATGAGGGCGAGGCGCACGGCGCGGCTGGTGGCGTCGCCTGCCGCCCAGCTCTTGCGCGAGCCGGTGTTGGGCGCATGACGATAGGTGCGCAGCGCCCCGCCATCGATCCAGGCGTTGGAGAGCGCGTTCACCACCTCGCTCTCGCTCCCCCCGAGCATGCTGGCGGCCACCGCGGTGGAGGCGATGCGCACCAGCAGCACGTGATCGAGGCCGACGCGATTGAAGCTGTTCTCGAGCGCGAGCACGCCCTGGATCTCGTGCGCCTTGATCATTGCGGTGAGCACATCGCGTACCACGGGCGGCGTGCGGCCCGACATCACGGCAAGGCGCGCGAGATAATCGGCGACCGCGAGGATTGCGCCGAGGTTGTCGGAGGGGTGGCCCCACTCGGCGGCGAGCCAGGTGTCGTTGAAGTCGAGCCAGCGGATCATGGCGCCGATGTTGAAGGCGGCCTGCACCGGGTCGAGCTCGAAGGAAGTGCCCGGCACGCGCGCGCCTCCTGGCATCACCGCACCGGGCACCACCGGACCGAGGAGCCTGCGGCAGGCCGGGTACTTCAGCGCCTGCAAGCCGCAGGCGAGCGTGTCCATGAGGCAATAGCGCGCCGTGTCGTAGGGCGCATCGCCGTGCACGGTGAAATTGCGCGCGTACGCGGCGATCGCCACCAGCGCCGCATCGGGCGGCGGGCGCTCCGCAGACCTGATGTCGTGGGCGGACATGGGGTGAAATTTACGTGCGCTTCTCGATGGGGATGAACTTCAAGTTCTCGGGACCTGTGTAGTTGGCCGCCGGGCGGATGATCTTGCCGTCGGCGCGCTGCTCGATGACGTGCGCCGCCCAGCCGGTGGTGCGGGCGATGACAAACAGCGGCGTGAACATCTCAGTCGGCACGCCCATCATGTGATACGAAACGGCCGAGAACCAGTCGAGGTTGGCGAACAGGCTCTTGGTCTCGAGCATCACCGACTCGATGCGCTCGGCGATGTCGAAGCGCCCCATCTCGCCGGCTTCCGCGGAGAGCTGGCGCGCCACCTCCTTGATCACCTGATTGCGCGGATCGGCGACGGTATACACCGGATGCCCGAAGCCGATGATGACCTCGTGGCTCGCCACACGGGCGCGGATGTCTGCGTCCGCTGCTTGCGGCGTCTGGTAGCGGCTCTGGATGGCGTATGCCGCCTCGTTGGCGCCGCCGTGCTTCGGCCCCCGCAACGCGCCGATGGCACCGGTGATGCAGGAGTAGAGGTCGGCCCCGGTGCCGGCGATAACGCGAGCGGCGAACGTCGAGGCATTGAACTCGTGCTCGGCGTAGAGGATCAGCGAGGTGTGCATGGCGCGCACCCAGGAGGGCGGCGGCGCACGGCGGTGCAGCAGGTGCAGGAAGTGCCCGCCGACGGAGTCATCCGCGGTCTCGACCTCGATGCGCCGGCCGTCGTGGCTGAAGTGATACCAGTAGACCAGCATCGAGCCGAGCGAGGCGATCAGGCGATCGGCGATGTCGCGAGCGGCGGATGCGGCGTGATCGGGAGCTTCCGGCAGCGTGCAGCCGAGTACCGAAACGGAAGTGCGCAGCACGTCCATCGGATGGGCGGAGGCCGGCAGCACTTCCAGCGTGCTGCGCACCGTGCCCGGCAGGCCGCGCATGGATCTGAGCTTTGCCTTGTAGGCGTTGAGCTCGGCGCGGTTGGGGAGCTTCTCGTGGATCAGCAGGTAGGCGATCTCCTCGAATTCGCAGACGTTCGCGATTTCCAGGATGTCGTAGCCGCGATAGTGCAGATCGTTGCCCGTGCGCCCCACGGTGCACAGTGCCGTATTGCCGGCCGTCACCCCCGAGAGCGCGACGGATTTCTTCGGCCGGAAGGCGCTCGTCTCATTCATGGTCGCTTTCCAAACAGCTCGTCGAGCTTCCTCTCATATTCGATGTAGCCGAGCACGTCGTAGAGCTCGGCGCGCGTCTGCATGCGCTCGATGACGCTCTGCTGCGTGCCGTGGCGGCGAATGGCCTCGTACACCACGACCTGCGCCTTGGCGGCGGCGCGAAACGCCGACAGCGGGTACAGCACCAGGCGCACCCCGGCTGCGCCGAGCTCGGTGGTGGTGAACAGCGGCGTCTGCCCGAACTCGGTGATGTTGGCGAGCACCGGCACGTTGAGGCCCGCGGCGAACTGGCGGTATTCCTCGAGCGTCCTCAAGGCCTCGGCGAAGATCATGTCGGCACCGGCTTCCGCGTACGCCGCCGCGCGGGCGAGCGCTGCGCTCTGGCCCTCCACCGCGTGGGCATCGGTGCGCGCCATGATGACGAAGGCCGGATCGGTGCGTGCATCGACCGCGGCCTTGAGGCGATCGACCATCTCCGCCTCCGGCACCAGCGCCTTGCCGGGGCGGTGGCCACAGCGCTTGGCCGAGACCTGGTCCTCGAGGTGCATGCCGGCGGCACCGGCGCGGATCAGCTCCCGGGCGGTGCGCGCGATGTTGAAGGCCGTGCCGAAGCCGGTGTCGGCATCGACCAGCAGCGGCAGCGCCGTGGCGGCGCTGATGCGCCGCACGTCCTCGCACACGTCGTTGAGCGTGGTGATCCCTAAGTCCGGCAGCCCGAAGGAGGCATTGGCGACCCCGGCACCGGAGAGGTAGATGGCGCGAAAGCCCGCCCGCTCGGCGAGCAGCGCCGCATACGCGTTGATGGTCCCGACGACCTGCAGCGGACGCTCCGCCTCGACTGCCTCGCGCAGGCGGGCGCCGGCAGTGACTGAGGTTTCCGACATCAGGGACCTCGCAAGGGGAGAGCCATTCTATACGCGGCGCGCCGGCGCTGGCGATCTTACCCGTCGGTAGGATCGCTGCGCCTCAGGCGATGCGCACCACGGTGCGCCCGGTGACGCGCCCTTCGATATAGGCGGGGAAGGCTCCGGGCAGCTCATCGAAGGCGATGGTGCGGGTGACGATGCGCCCGAGGTGCCTGGGCCTTAAGTCTGTCGCGATACGCTTCCACACCGCCAGCCGCCACTCGCGCGGCGTGGCAGCGGAGTTGATGCCGAGCAGCGCCACGCCTCGCAGGATGAAAGGCATCACCGTAGTCGTAAGTGCAGGTCCCGAGGCGAGGCCGATGCTGGCGATGTTGCCCCAGAAGTCGACCGTGCGCGTGAGCCAGGCGAGGGTGTCGCCGCCGAGATTGTCGATGGCGCCGGCAAAGCGGGCGTTCTCGAGGGGACGCGAGCCGAAGTCGATGTCCTGACGGGCGAGAATCTCGCTTGCCCCGAGCTCCTTGAGGTAGCTCGCCGCGTCTGCCTTGCCACTCACCGCCACCACGCGGTAGCCGCGCACGGCAAGCATGTCGACGGCGATGCTGCCGACGCCGCCGGAGGCGCCGGTCACCGCGATCGGTCCGTCCTCCGGCGTCTGCCCATTCTGCTCCATGCGGTGGATGGCAAGCGCCGCGGTGAAGCCGGCGGTGCCAAGCGCCATCGCGGTGAAGGCGTCCAGGCCCTGCGGCATCGGAATCACCCACTCGCCCGGCACGCGCGCGAACTGCGCATAGCCGCCATCGTGTGTCTCCGACAGGCCGCAGCCGGTCACCAGTACCGCATCGCCCGCGCGATAGCGCACATCGCCCGAGGACTCGACGACTCCGGCGAGGTCGACGCCGCCGACCAGCGGGTAGCGGCGCAGGATCCTGCCGGCACCCGTGGCAGCGAGCGCGTCCTTGTAGTTGATGTCGGAGTGCGTGACGCGGATGACCACCTCACCTGCCGCCAGGTCATCGAGCGTGAGCGACTCGAAGCGCGCAACGACGTGGCCGTTCTCCGAGTGAATGCGGAACGCCTTGAACGGGCTCATGACTTAACCGCCTTTCCCCTGTCGCGTTCGAGCCAGGACATGAGGCCCTGGGTGTTGAGGGTGAGATCGCTGGCGAGCGCGTGCTCGATCTCGGCATCCGACAGCCGGCTGCCCTCGCGGCGCGCCAGCTTCAGCCACAGGGCGAGCATGTCGGCGCGGATCCCGGCCGCCGGATCGGCGTCCGCCGCATGCGCGCGCGCGATGCGCGCGAGCTCCGGGATCTGCTCCTTGAGGAGTGCGGCGAGGCGCAGCACGCCGGTCACGCGGCTGAAGTGCATCAGGTACATGACCTGCGGCCGGTAGCTGAGCATGCGGTCGATCGAGGCCAGGTGCTGCTGCGGGTCGAACTGCGTCGGCACCGTCGAGGGCGTGATGAAGGCACCCTGCGCGGTGTCGAGCGCGCGGTAGGAGATGCCGAAGGTGTCGCCGGTAAAGATGCTCGCGTGGGCCTGATCGACCACGACGTAATGATGCTGGGCGTGCCCGGGCGTATGAATCAGCTCGAGCGTGCGCTCTCCGAGCTGCACCCGCTCGCCATCCTGCACCGCGTGCACGCGCTCGGCGGCCATCGGCAGCAGCTCCCCGTACATCCGCCGGAAGGGCTCCTCGCCATAGACCGCCTTCGAGCCTGCGATGAGTCTTGCCGGGTCGATCATGTGCGGGGCGCCGCGCGGGTGCAGCAGCGCGCGCGCGTTGGGGAGCTCGCGCATCAGCAGGCCGGCCCCGCCGGCGTGATCGAGGTGCACGTGCGTGAGCAGCAGGTATTGGACGTCGGCGCGCGCGATGCCGAGCTCTGCCAGCGCCGCGAGCAGGTAGGGCACGGAAGCGTTCGTGCCGACGTCGACGAACGCCGCGCGGCCGCGGTCTTCGATCACGTGCGCGGCGGCGTGGCCGGGGTAGAGGTACTCGGCATCCACGGCGGTGATGCCATCGGGGTGACGATAGAGCGCAGGTTTCAAGGGAACGTGAGCCTTGGGGGCGCGCCGCTCAGGGGTTGCGCATACTGCCATCGTACCCTGTACGCTACGGCACACGCATGAGGGGTCAGCGCGAGCATCACGGCCTGATGTGGGCACTCACCGCCGGCGCTGCGCTGGCGCTGACGGTGCTCGCGGCGGGAGCGGCTCCGGCCGGACGGCCGGCACCCGGGCCATCGCCCATCCTGCAGCAGCCGCCCGCCCAGCCGCCGCCGGCGCAGCTGCTGCCGGCCGTGCCGCAGCCCACATCACAGTCGCAGCCCGCACCGCAGTCGCCACCTCCCCTGCCGCCGCTAGCGGACGCGCAAGCCGCAGGGAACGCGCGCTCGCCCGCCGGCGCGCAAGCGGCACCCCCGCAACACCGCGAGAGCGGCGCCCTGGTCTTCGACGGGGTGCCGGCGCCGGATCCGCGCCTGGCGGAGCTGCTGGGACACTACCTGCAGTCGCGCGGCGCCACGTTCCTCGACTGGCTGGCGGACGGCAGCATGCTCATCTCGACGCGCTTCGGGGAGAGCGAGCAGGTGCACCGCGTCGCCGGAGCGCTCGCGATGCGCGAGCAGCTCACCTTCTACCCCGATCCGATCGAGTGGGCGCGCGCCGCGAAGAGCGGCACGGGATTCGTGTTTCTGAAGGACCACGCCGGTGACGAGAACGCCCAGGTCTATTACCAAGGCGGCAGCGGCAGCGCGCGGCAGCTCACCAGCGGGGCGTACATTCACGGCAGCATCGTCTGGGCGCACGACGGCAAGCGCGTCGCCTTCTACGGCAACGACCGCGACACGCTCAGCTACGACGTCTACGTGGCCGACGTCACCAGCAGCGGCACGCCGCAGCTGCTGGTGGGAGGGGGCGACGATACCTGGTACCCGCTCGACTGGTCGCCAGATGACTCCAAGCTCCTGGTGTGGAAGTACCTCTCGGTCACCGAGAGCTACCTGTATCTGGCGGACGCGGCGAGCGGCACCCTGACCCCGGTCGATGACACCCCGCGCAAGGCGGGCATCCGCGGCGCGAAGTTCGCTCCCGACGGTCGCGGGGTCTACGTCGTGACAGACGAGGACGGCGAGTTCGCACAGCTGAAGCTCAAAAATCCCGTCACTCACGAGAATCGCCGCATCACCCCCGCCGTAGACTGGGACGTCGAGGACTTCGATGTCAGCCCCGACGGACGCTATATCGCTTATGTCCTCAACGAGGATGGCCGCAGCCGCCTGAGCGTGCTCGACACGCAGACGAGTAAGCCGCTCGCGCCGCCCGCGCTTCCTGAAGGACGCCTCGGCAACCCGCACTTCGACCGCGCCGGCCGCCAGCTCGCTGTCTCGGTCGACGGGGCGACGGCACCGCGCGATGTGTACGTCTACGACCTCGAGCACCAGAGCACGGTGCGCTGGACCAGGAGCGAAGCCGGCCCCGTCGACATGAGCAGGTTCGTGCCGCCCGAGCTGGTGCGCTATCCGACCTGGGATCGCGTCGGCGCGCACGCGCGCATGCTGTCGGCGTACGTCTTCCGGCCGCGAACGCCTGCGCCTGCGCCCGTGGTGATCGACATTCACGGCGGTCCCGAGGCCCAGTACCGTCCCGAGTGGGATCCGTTCGTGCAGTTCCTGGTCAACGAGCTCGGCTATGCGGTGGTTGCGCCCAACGTGCGCGGCTCAAGCGGCTACGGCAAGAGCTTCATGGCCCTCGACAACGGCGTGCTGCGCGAGGACGCGGTGCGCGACATCGGCTCGCTGCTGGTGTGGATCGGTGTGCAGCCGGGCTTTGATCACCAGCACGTGGCGGTGATGGGCGGCTCGTATGGCGGTTACATGGCGCTCGCGTCGCTCGTGTACTACGGCGAGCGACTGCGCGGCGGCATCGACCTGGTGGGCATCAGCAACTTCGTCACTTTCCTGCGCACCACTTCCGCCTACCGGCGCGATCTTCGCCGCGCCGAGTACGGCGATGAGCGCATTCCCGCCATGCGCGCTTTTCTCGATCGCATCTCGCCGCTCACCAACGCCGGCCGCATCAGGAAGCCGCTGCTGGTGGTGGCGGGGCTGAACGACCCGCGCGTGCCGGTCTCCGAGTCCGAGCAGCTGGTGTGGCGCGTACGCTCCACGGGTGGGGAGGTGTGGTATCTGATGGCGAAGGACGAGGGACATGGCTTCAGGAAGAAGGCCAACCGCGATGCGTACCTCGTGACCGCGGCGAGTTTCCTGCAGAAGCTGGCGCAGTGAGTGTCGGCGGCCGCTGATCGGTGGGTGCCCGTGTCGATACGCGCCGCGACGCGCGCGCGCTTCATAACATATGTTCAATGAGGATCTCGGGCGTGCGTTGAGTGATGCATGATGCTCATCCCGGTCACGCGGGCATCGGGGAACACCAGGAAGTCGGCCCGCGTTGGGAGCGCGTCGGGTTCAAGGGGAAGCGTCATGGATTACGCCGTCAAGGAAATTGCGCCTCAGGTCTGGCGCGTGGAGATTGCGGGCGCAGTCCGCATCATTCGCTACCGGCCTGACACCCTGACTTTCGCGCCGTGGGACATTTGCAATGCGGAAGGCCGCAGGCTCTGGGCGGCCACATCGCTTGCGTCCGCATTCCGGTGGATTGAGGCACGCACGGGGCATCCGGCGGAAGCACTCCTGGCGGACGGCTTGCTCGAGCAGAGCGCATCGAAGAGATCGCCTGAGACACCAAAGCCCTCGGAAAGCATCGCCGGGCGCGAAGAGCCGGGGACGAATATCGCTATTCCCGGGCTGCGAGGTTAGGCAGGTCTGAGCTTGATCGCCGTGCCCGGTACGGCGTCCGCCGGGAACGACACGCTCACGGCCAGCCCCTTGCCCGACGGTCCCTCGGCGAGCTGCACGGTTGCGCCGTGGGCGGTGGCGATCGCCTTCACGATCGCAAGGCCGAGCCCGCTGCCGGGCGGCTCGGTGCCCGGACGACGGTAAAAACGATCGAACACCCGCGCGCGCTCCTCGGGCGCGATGCCCGCGCCGTCATCGGTGACCGTGAGGCGCGCGCCGGTGGAGACGCCCGCCGTAGCGCTGCCGAACGCGCCCGCCGCGTCGCCGGGGGTGCCCCCCGCGGCAGAGTCCGTGGCGAGCGCTGCGGGCACGGCCTCAACTGTCACATCGACGCGCCCGCCGGCGGGCGTGTAGCGCACGGCGTTGTCGACCAGGTTTCGCAGCAGCGTCCGCAGCGCATCCGCATCCCCCTGCACGCTCAGCGGCTGCGCGGCCACGACGCCGAGGTCGATGTGGCCCGCGTCCGCGAGCGGCACCAGCTCCGCGACCACCTCGCGCGCGAGGTCATCGAGCCGCACCGGCAGGCGCGGGCTGTTGGCGCGCGGCTCCTGGCGGGCGAGCGCCAGCAGCTGCTCCACCAGGCGGATGGCGCGCTGCACGCCCGCCGACAGCGTGCTCATGGCCGCGGCGCGCTCGCCCGCGCCGCTCGCCCGCGTCAGCATGCCCAACTGCAGATGCAGCGCGGTGAGCGGGGTGCGCAGCTCGTGCGCGGCATCCGCCATGAAAGCGCGCTCGCGCTCGAGCGCCGCCGCGAGACGGGCGAGCAGATCATTCAGCGCCAGCACCAACGGCTGCACTTCCTCCGGCAGATCCGCAGCCTGCAGGGCGTCGAGCGCACTGACGCGGCGCGCCTTGACCAGCGCGGTGAGCCGCTGCAGCGGCTCGAGCGCGTGACCCACCGCGAACCAGATGACCAGCGCCAGCAGCGGCAGCAGCAGCGCGAAGGGCTTGAGCGTCTGCAGCGCCAGCTCCGCGGCGCGCTGCTCGCGCACGCTCAGCGGCTGCGCCACCTGGATGACGCGGTTCAGCGCCTGTACGCCGAACACGCGCCAGCGCCCCTCACTGGTGCTCACGGTGGCGAAGCCGAGCGTGGTGATCTGCGGCAGCACCGCGTGCGGCCGCGACAGGTAGACGCGTACGCCGTCGAGCGACCACACCTGCACCACGAAGTCGTAGGATGCGTCGGTGGGCGGGAACTGCGGCTCCAGCTGATACTCGACCGGCTCGTCGCGCAGGATGAGCGCGGTCTGGCGCAGGTGATAGTCGAAGAACGCATCCGCCTCGGCGAGCGCGTTGCGATACACCATCCAGCCGCCGCCGGCGCCGACCAACAGCACGGCGGCGAGCAGCCAGGCGAGGAGGCGCGCGCGCAGCGAGCTCACGCGTGCGGCCTCACGCGATAACCTACGCCGCGCACGGTGAGGATGAACTGCGCACCGAGCTTGCGGCGCAGCCCGTGGATGTGCACCTCGACCGCGTTGCTCTCGACCTCCTCGCCCCAGCCGTACAGGCGCTCCTCGAGCTGCGCGCGCGAGAGGATCGTCCCCGGCCGCTCCATCAGCAGCTGCAGCACTGCGAACTCGCGCGGCGAGAGCGCGACCTCCACCCCGTCCTGCGTGACGCGGTGCGCTGCAGGATCGAGCACCACGCCCAAGTGCTCGATGCCGCTGGCGCTGCGGCCGGACTTGCGCCGCAGCAGTGCGCGGATGCGCGCGGCGAGCTCATCGAGGTCGAAGGGCTTGATGAGGTAGTCGTCGGCGCCGGCATCCAGGCCCTGCACACGATCGGAGACCGCATCGCGCGCGGTGATGATGAGCACCGGCAGCGCCTCCCCGCGGGCGCGCAGCCTCTTGAGCAGCTGCAGGCCATCCATCCCCGGGAGGCCCAGGTCGAGCAGCATCAGCCCGAAGGGCTCGTTGCCGAGTGCGCGGGCGGCGGCGTCGGCCGCGTGCACCCAGTCCACGGCGAAGCCCTCGCGCTTCAGTCCCGCGCGGATCGCCTCGCCGATCATCGGGTCGTCTTCTACGAGCAGCAGTCTCACGGGGCAAACTATAAGCTGTGCCGTGCGAGCGAGCCTGAAGCCGAACCTATGCGATCCGCCCCCCTGAATGCGCGCTGCACCCCGCCCGAGGACCCGCAGCGCGAGGATCTGTGGTGACCACCCTCGAGCACCTGGTGCAGGAGGGCACAAGCCTCGGGGTCGGCTTGAGCGCTGAGGATGCCGCACGGCTCCTCAAACTCGTGGACGAGCTGGCGACCTGGAACCGCCGCTACAACCTTACGGCGATCAAAACGCCCGCCGCCATGCTCACGCGCCACATCCTCGACAGTCTGGCGGTGCACCCGGATCTGTACGGCACGACGGTCGCGGACGCCGGCACGGGCGCCGGCTTCCCCGGTCTGCCGCTCGCGGTCTGCAACCCCGCGCGGCACTTCACCCTCATCGACTCCACCGCGAAGAAGATCCGCTTCGTCTCGCATGCCGCGAGCGCTCTGGGACTGACCAACGTCAGCGCGGTGCATGCCCGCGCCGAGGCGCTCAAAGTCGAGTCGCCCTTCGACACCGTGGTGGCGCGCGCACTCGCGCCGCTGCCGCGGATGCTGGCCACCGTGGCGCCGCTGTGCGGCCCGCATACTCACGTGCTCGCCATGAAGGGCAAGTGGCCGCAGGCTGAGCTCGCCGCCTTACCCCCTGGCTGGCGCGTGATTGGCTCGCGCGCGCTCACCATTCCCGGGCTCGATGCGGCGCGCTGCGTGATCGCGCTCTCGCGCGGCTGAGCACGGGGCAGTCGCATCCCGCGCATCAAAGGCTCGCCTCAGCGGTTATGATGTGATCCCTCCGTGCCCGTGAATCCAATCGTCGCCACATGGCCGCTGCTGCTCGGCATGGGAATCCTGATGCTGGGAGCGGGCCTGCAGAGCACGCTCCTCGGGCTGCGCGCCACGCTCGAGGGGTTCGCAACGCCGGTCACCGGCCTCGTCATGTCCTGCTACTACGTCGGGTACCTCATCGGCACCCTCGTCGCGCCGCGGCTGCTGCGCCGTGTGGGGCACGTGCGCGTCTTTGCCACGCTCGCCGCGCTCGCCTCGGTGGTGGTGCTGATACACGCCTCCTGGGTGCATCCGCTGCCGTGGGGCGCCATGCGTCTGGTCTCGGGGGTGTGTTTCGCCGGCATCTACGTGGTCGCCGAGAGCTGGCTCAATCATCGCGCGAGCCGCAGCAACCGCGGCACGCTGCTCGCGGTGTATATGCTGGTGCTGTACATCGGCCTCGGCGGCGCGCAGTTCCTGCTGGTGTTGTCCAGCCCGCAGACCGCGGCCCCCTTCATGCTGATCTCGGCGCTGATCTCGCTGGCCATGGTGCCGATCGTCGCCTCCGCGCAGCACACCCCCGAGCCGGCCGCCGCGCCGCAATCGGTGCGCTATCGCGACCTGTACCGCAACTCCCCGCTCGGCGTGGTGGCGGTGGCGGTGTCGGGATTGATCTCCTCCATCATCTTTTCCATGGGTCCGGTGTATGCGCGTCTGAGTGGTGCGGGTACGCGCGGGGTGGCGGAGTTCATGGCGGTCAGCATTCTCGCGGCGGTGCTCACCCAGTATCCGGTCGGCAGACTCTCCGATCGGATGGACCGGCGCACGGTGATCGCCGGCGCCTGCGTGCTGGCGACGCTCGTCGCGGTGAGCATCGTGGTGTTCGGTCCGTTGCCGCGCGCGCTCTTCCTGCTGCTCACCGCGCTCTTCAGCGGCGCGGCGCTCACGCTCTATTCATTGTCGGTGTCGCACGTCAACGACAAGCTCGAGCCGGCACAGATGGTGGCCGCAAGCAGCGCGCTGCTGCGCATCAACGGCACGGCTGCGGCGCTCGGTCCGGTGCTGGCGGGAGCGCTGATCGGCGCCTTCGGGCCGCGAGCGTATTTCGCAACGCTGGCCACCCTCACCGGGGCGCTGACGATCTACGACCTGTGGCGCAAGGCCCAGCGCAGTGCGGTGCCGCGCACCCAGAAGGGTCCCTTCATCCACACACAGCAGATCGTCACCTGCGCCGGGCTCGATCCGGCTCCGGCTGCGGGTGCAGAGCCCCTCATCCTGCCGCTCGCATCCGCAGCGCCCATCAAGGCAGCAGGGGCAACGCGGTCGTCTCCTTGATGACGGCGAGCGCGATCGAGGAGTTCACCGACTGCACTCCGGGAAAGCGCGAGAGGTGATCGAGGAAGAACGCTTCGTAAGCCTTGATGTCGCGGCAGGCGATGCGCAGCAGGAAATCCGTCTCGCCCATGAGCGTGTAGCACTCGAGGATCTCCGGGTGCGCCCGCACGGCCTGCTCGAAGCGCAACAACGCATCGCGGCCATGGCCTGCGACCTTGACGTGCGAGAACACCATCACGGAGAGCCCGAGCTTCTCGCGGTCCAGGAGCGCCACGCGCTTTCTGATGACCCCGCTCTCCTCGAGACGGCTGAGGCGCCGCCAGCAGGTCGAGGGGGTCATGCCTAAGCGTTCGGCCACCTCGGCCGCCGAGAGATTCCCATGCTCCTGCACCAGCTCGAGGATCCTCAGATCGCCACGGTCGAGATCTACCTGGTTGTGCATGATTCATCACGCTAAACGAGTAATAGTGCAATGAATACTTCACCAGCAGCGGATTCGAAGCAACTTTTGTGACGATTCGTGCACAGCCTCAGGCGTAGCCTGCAACCATGGAAATCTTCGATATGCGCGAGTTCGACGACCACGAGCTCGTCGTCTTCGGTCACGACGCGCCGACGGGGCTGCGTGCCATCATCGCCGTGCACTCGACCGCGCTCGGGCCCGCCGCCGGCGGCTGCCGCATGTGGCCCTATGCGGGCACTGCGGAGGCAGTGGCCGACGTGCTGCGACTCTCGCGCGGCATGAGCTACAAGAACGCCCTGGCGGGACTGCCGCTCGGGGGTGGCAAGGCGGTCATCATAGGCGAGCCGCGCAACACGAAGACGCCAGCGCTGCTTGAGGCGTTCGGTCGCCTGGTCGACTCGCTCGGGGGCCGCTACATCACCGCCGAGGACGTCGGCACGACGATCGCGGACATGGAACAGGTGGCGCGCGCCACGCGCTACGTCTCAGGGCTGGGCGCGGCCGCAGGTGAGGCGGGCGGGGATCCGGGGCCGAAGACCGCGCTCGGGGTGTATTTGGGGATCAAGGCAGCGGTGAGATTCAGGCTCGGGCGGCCCGACCTCAAAGGGCTGACGATCGCCGTCCAGGGCGTGGGCGGCGTGGGCTATCACCTGTGTCGGCTGCTCGCTGCGGACGGCGCGCAGCTTTGTGTCGCGGACGTGCGACCGGCGGCGCTGCAGCGGGCCTGCGGGGAATTCGGCGCGCGGGCTGTGGCTGTCGAGGACGTACTGGCGCTGGACGTCGACGTGCTCGCCCCCTGTGCGCTCGGCGCGGTGCTCAATGCGCAGTCGATCCCGCGCCTGCGCACCCGCATCGTCGCCGGGGCCGCCAATAATCAGCTGGCGCAGGGGCAGGACGGGGCGGCGCTGCAGGCGGCCGGCATCCTCTACGCGCCGGACTACGTCATCAACGCCGGCGGCATCATCAGCGTCTCGCACGAGTACCACGGCGGCGGTACCGAGGCGCAGGTGATCGCGGATATCCACGCCATCCCGGTGCGCCTGACCGAGATTTTCGAGCGCGCGCGACGCGAGAACCGCACCACGAACGCCGTGGCGGACGGGATGGCGCGCGAGCGCCTCGGCCGCCCCCCGCACCGGCCGCACCAGCTCGTGGCCTGAAAAGCCTCAGGGCGCGGCAGTGCAGTACACTGTCGTGCCATGAAGCGCGTCATTGCCATCGCGAACCAGAAGGGCGGCGTCGGCAAGACCACTACGGCGGTCAATCTCGCCGCATCGCTTGCCGCCACCCGGCGCCGGGTGCTCCTCATGGACCTCGATCCCCAGGGCAACGCCACCATGGGCAGCGGCGTGGACAAGTCGCAGCTCACGCGCAGCACCTGCGAAGTCCTGCTCGGGGAGGCGCAGCTCGCCGAGGCGCTGGTGCCGATCGAGGCCGCCGGATACACGCTGCTGCCGTCCAACCAGGACCTGGTGGCCGCGGAGGTGCGGCTGCTGACACTGCCGATCGGGCGCGAGACGAAGCTGCGCCACGCGCTCGAGCCGCGGCGCCGTGACTTCGACGTGATCCTCATCGACTGCCCGCCGGCGCTCAACCTGCTCACGGTAAATGCGCTGGTGGCGGCCGACAGCGTGCTGATCCCGATGCAGTGCGAGTACTACGCGCTCGAGGGGCTCACGGCGCTGCTCTCCACCATCGAGCAGATCCGCGTCGCCGCCAATCCCCAGCTCGTCATCGAGGGCGTGCTGCGCACCATGTTCGACCCGCGTAACAACCTCGCCAACGAGGTGAGCGCACAGCTCATCACGCACTTCGGCGACAAGGTGTTTCGCACGGTGATCCCACGCAATATCCGTCTTGCCGAGGCGCCGTCCTTCGGCAAGCCGGCACTGTTTCACGACCGGGAATCGCGCGGCGCGCTCGCGTATCTTGCGCTCGCAGGCGAGATGATCCGCCGCGAGGAGGACACGAAGCAGCTCGCCGTGGCGCGAGTTGCTCCCGGTGCTGCGGCGGCGCCAGATGCTGCAGCCGCGTCAGATGCTGCAGCCGCGTCAGATGCTGCAGCTGCGTCGAATGTTGCAGCCGGCTCAGAGGTTGAGGCCGTGTCAGATGCTGCTGCCGCGTCAGATGTTGCGGACGCAGCGGCCGAAGCGACAGCGGCTGAGGCGCCGGCGCACGACAGCGCGCCGGTGCAAGACTACGCGGCGCCGCACGATGCCGCGCTGACGCACGATCCGCCGACCCCCTCAGCCACCGGCGGCGCTGACCATGACGCCGACAGCGGCGCGGGCAATGGTGCGGGGTTCGCGGACACGGCGCACGACGCAGCGGCCGAGGATCTTCCCTTGGACCGCGCGGTGGGCGAGGAAATCTCACGATGATGCACAGAAAACCGACACTGGGCCGCGGGCTCGCGGATCTGCTCGGCGCGCACGCGGCGGCGGTGCCGGCGCTGGCGGTGCCGCGCGGCGAGGAGCTGACCCGGCTGCCGCTCGACGTGCTGCAGCGCGGCCGCTACCAGCCGCGCACGGACATGCGCGCGGAGACGCTCGCGGAGCTCGCCGCCTCGATCAAGGCCCAGGGGGTCGTGCAGCCCATCGTGGTGCGGCCGCTGGAAGCTGCCGGCAATGGGCAATCGCAGCGCTACGAGATCATCGCCGGCGAGCGGCGCTGGCGCGCGGCGCAGATGGCAGGCCTCGCCGAGATTGCGGCCGTCATCCGCCACATCCCCGATGAGGCGGCCATTGCGGTCGCCCTGATCGAGAACATCCAGCGCGAGAACCTCAATCCGCTGGAGGAGGCGCGCGCGCTCTCGCGACTGATCAGCGAGTTCGGGCTCACCCACCAGCAGGTCGCCGATGCCATCGGCCGCTCGCGCGCCGGTGTCACCAACCTGCTGCGCCTGCTCGAGCTCACCGCCGAGGTGTGCGAGCTCATCGAGAAGCGCGCGCTCGAGATGGGACACGCGCGCGCCCTGCTCGCGCTCACTCAGCGCCGGCAGCAGACCGAGGTGGCGATGCTGGTGGCGAAAAAGGGGCTGTCGGTGCGCGAGACCGAGGCGCTGGTGCGGCGCCTGCAGGCGCCGCCGGGCGCCGCCGCAGACGGCGCGGTGCTCTCTCGCGACCCGAACGTCGAGCGCCTCGAGCAGGAGCTCGCCGAGAAGCTCGGTGCGCGGGTCGCGATCCAGCAGGGGAGCGGGGGCAAGGGCAAGCTCGTGGTGAGCTACAACAGCCTGGACGAGCTCGACGGGATCCTCGCACATATTCAATAGCCGCCTGCCCATCGGCACAGCGCCGATGCGAGCGCTGTGGACGCAGGCGCAGGCGCTCTCTATAATCCCGCGGCTTTTTCGCCGTTACGTCCTAAGTGATTGAACGGCCGAAGTAATGTTAAGCCACTTGCGTCCGCTCAAGACGCAAGAGATGCGGCTCATTTGGGCCCCTCGAGTGGGACTTATATAAGGTGTCGGCGATCGATCTGCCCCATGCGCGGCGGCTGGCCTTCGGCGTCGTGCTGGGTCAGGCGCTCGTGACCGTGATCGTGGCGCTGGGCGCGGTTTGGGCTGGGCCGGCCGCTTGGCGGCGGATTTCCGCACTGCTCGGTGGCGGCGTCGCACGGCCGGCAGTCTGGCGATGGCGGTGCTTGGGTTCTGGGCGCCGGCGCACGCGGCGCGGCAGGCACTGCTCACCGCTTTGTTGATGGGAGAAGCGGCGAAGTTCGCCGCGTGATCTCGTGCTGTTCGTGCTTGTGCTGACATTGATGAAGATGTCGGGCGTCGCGATGCTCGCGCGTTCGCGGCCACTTTTTAGTGTACTGGATGGCGCTCGCCAGCCGGCTGCCGGGGGGCCGGCGGGGCGTGATCGCGGACGCGAGTCCGGCGTGAGATGGGGTAGAGATATGTTCTGGCGAGACACGATCAGCGAAGCTCCGAGCTCGACCGAGTACATCCTCCATCATCAGACTTTTCTGTCGAACAGGAGCGCCGCAGTGGCATACGTGGACTTCTCCGCGATCAATCTACGACAGTGTGTTTTTCTCGGTGCTGCTCGCCGTGGCGTTCGGCGGCTTGTTCTAGGCGGCGGCGCGCCGTGCGACCACCGGCGTTCCGGACCGGTTCCAGAATTTCATGGAATGGCTGGTGGAACTGGTCGACGCGCAGGTAAACGACATCTTCCACGCCAGGAGCCGGTTCATCGGGCCGCTCGCACTTACTATCTTCTGCTGGGTCTTCCTCTTCAACGCGCTCGATGTGGTGCCGCTCGACCTGCTGCCGGCCGCGGCGGGCGCATCCGGCATCGAGCCACCTGAGCATCGTGCCGAGCACAGATCTCAATGTCGTCTTTGGCCTGTCGTTGACCGTGCTCCTGCTAATCATCTTCTACAGCGTGATGATGAAGGGCGTGGTTGGCTTTCTCGCCGAGTTCGACATTGCATCCGCTGCGGATCAAAAACCGCCCGCTCATGCAGGCACTGGTGGTGCCCTTCAACATCGTTGTCGAGCTCGCGTCGTTCCTCGCGCGCCCCGTATCGCTGGCACTGCGGCTCTACGGCAATATGTTTGCCGGCGAGATGGTATTTATCCTGATCGCGCTCATGACACTGTCGAGCGGATTCGCCGGGCTCGCATCGCTCGGCGGCTGGGTAGGAACGCTAGGCTCGCTGCTGCTCGGGGTACTGTGGTCGCTGTTCGACCTGTTCATCGGGTTCCTGCAGGCCTTCATCTTCGCGATCCTGACGGTGGTGTATCTGGCTGGGGCATCCGAGCACCACGACTGATCGTCACAATCCGCCACACAATAGCTAGGAGAGTCTGATGGAAAGCATTGCACATATCGAGGCCATGACGGTGCTCGCCGTCGGCATCATTTTCGGCATGGGCGCCTTCGGTACGGCGATCGGCTTCGGGCTTCTCGGCGGCCGCTTCCTCGAAGGCATGGCGCGTCAACCGGAGCTCGGGCCCGCGCTGCTGGGGCGCGCGTTCATCTTCGTGGCGCTACTTGACGCCGTGACCTTCATTGGCATCGGCTTTGCGCTCTTCTTCACGTTCGCCAATCCGTTCGTGTCTGCCGTACAGGCGCTGCAGTCGGCGGCGCACTGAAAGCGCCGGCTCGGCCGCGACCTGACACTGCGTAGGAGACGGAGTGAACATCAATCTGACGCTGGTCATCCAGATGATCGTGTTCGCGGTCCTCGTCTGGTTCACCATGAGAATTCGTGTGGCCGAAGATCCAGGGCGCCCTGGAGGAGCGCTCTCGCAAGATCGCCCTGGGCCTGCAAGCCGCCGAGGAAGGCGAAAAGGAGCTCGCCGCGGCGCGCGACAAGGCCGAGGCCATCGTGCGTGAGGCACGCGAGCGCGCCAACCAGATCATCGATCATGCGCAGCATCGCGCCAACGATCTCGTGGAGCAGGCCAAGGGCACAGCCAGCAGTGAAAGTGCACGCATTGTCGCGGCCGCGCAGCAGCAGATCGAGCTCGAGGCGACGCGGGCGCGCGAATCGCTGCGGCGCGAGGTGGCGGGCATCGCGGTGCAGGCCGCTTCCAAGCTCCTCAGTCGCGAGATCGACGCGCGCAAGCACGCCGACCTGCTCGATCAGCTCGCGACGCAGATCTAGCCGCAATCCAGGACCCCATGCCGGACCGCCTCACCATCGCCCGACCCTACGCCCGCGCGGCCTTCGAGGAAGCGCGCGCCGCTCAGCATCTCGGACCCTGGTCTGAGGCGTTGCGCATCGGCGCCCAGGTGGTGAAGGATGCGCGCGTGCAGGCACTGCTCGGTAATCCGCACGTGACGCCCGAGCAGCTGGCGCAGCTGGTCATCGGCATCGCCGGGCCGGAGCTGGGTGAGCACGGCGACAACTTCGTGCGCACATTGGCGGCCAACCACCGCCTGGCGTATCTGCCGGAGATCGCCGAGCTCTTCGATACGTTCAAGGACGCCGCCGAGGGCATGGCCGATGTCACGCTGACCTCGGCGGCCGGCCTCGATGACGGCGAGCGCCGCAAACTCGCCACCGCACTCGAGCGGCGGCTGCAGCGCAAGGTGCGCCTGCATTGCCAGGTCGACCCCGCTCTCATCGGCGGTGCGGTGCTGCGCTCCGGGGACCTGGTGATCGACGGCTCGCTGCGCACGCGGCTCGAGCGCATCGCCTACCAACTGACTGCGTAAACGCTTTACGAATTCGCTTCACCGAGAACGCACATGGCCATCAAGGCAACCGAGATCAGCGATCTGATCAAGCACCGCATCGAGGACTTCAAGTCCGTCACCGAGGCGCGCAACGTCGGCTCGATCATATCGGTCACCGACGGCATCACCCGTATCCACGGCCTTGCGGACGCGCGCTATGGCGAGATGCTCGAGTTCCCGGGCAACATCTTCGGCCTGGCGCTGAACCTCGAGCAGGACTCGGTCGGCGCGGTGGTGCTCGGGGAGTACAAGGAGCTGAAGGAGGGCGATACGGTCAAGACCACCGGGCGCATCCTCGAGGTGCCGGTGGGACCTGAGCTCCTCGGGCGCGTGGTCGATGCACTCGGTACGCCGATCGATGGCAAGGGCACGGTGAAGGCCACGCGCACCTCGCCCATCGAGCGCGTCGCACCCGGCGTGATCTACCGAAAATCCGTGAGCCAGCCGGTGCAGACCGGCTACAAGGCGGTCGACGCGATGGTGCCGATCGGCCGCGGCCAGCGCGAGCTCATCATCGGCGACCGCCAGACCGGCAAGACGGCGCTCGCCGTCGACACCATCATCAATCAGAAGTCTTCCGGCATTAAGTGCATCTATGTCGCGATCGGGCAGAAGCAATCCACGATTGCGAACGTGGTGCGCAAGCTCGAGGAGCATGGCGCCATGGCGCACACGGTGGTCGTCGCGGCCTCGGCCTCCACCCCTGCGGCCTTGCAGTACATCGCTCCCTACTCCGGCGTCACCATGGGCGAGTACTTCATGGACAAGGGCGAGGACGCACTCATCATCTATGACGATCTGTCCAAGCAGGCGGTCGCCTACCGGCAGATCTCGCTGCTGCTGCGCCGCCCGCCCGGCCGCGAGGCATTCCCCGGGGATGTGTTCTACCTGCACTCGCGGCTGCTCGAGCGCAGCGCGCGCGTCAACGAGGAGTACGTGGAGAAGGTGAGCAAAGGCGCGGTGAAGGGCAAGACCGGCTCGCTCACGGGGCTGCCGATCATCGAGACCCAGGCGGGGGATGTGACCGCGTTCGTGCCGACCAACGTCATCTCCATCACCGACGGGCAGATCTTCCTCGAGACCGACCTCTTCAACGCCGGCATCCGCCCGGCGATGAACGCCGGCATCTCGGTATCGCGCGTCGGAGGTGCGGCGCAGACCGACATCATCAAGAAGCTCGGCGGCGGCATTCGTCTCGCGCTCGCGCAGTACCGCGAGCTGGCGGCGTTCTCGCAGTTCGCCTCCGATCTCGACGAGGCCACCCGCAAGCAGCTCGAGCGCGGCCAGCGCGTCACCGAAGTGATGAAACAGAAGCAGTACGCGCCGATGTCGGTTGCCGAGATGGCACTCTCCATCTACGCGGTCAATAACGGTTACATGGACAAGGTGGACCTGAAGAAAGTGGTGACGTTCGAGGCGGCGCTGCAGGCGTTCGCCCACACCGACTACCAGTCGGTGCTCGATGAGGTCAACAAGCAACCGAAGCTGTCCAAGGAGAACGAGGCGGCGTTGAAGAAGCTCATCGAGGACTTCGTGGCGACCGGAACGTACTGAAGCGCGCCGCAAGCGCAAGCGAAACTCAAGCCATGCCGGGCACCAAGGAAATCCGTTCCAAGATCGCGAGTGTCAAGAGCACTCAGAAGATCACCAAGGCCATGCAGATGGTGGCGACCAGCAAGATGCGCCGTGCGCAGGAGCGCATGAAGCTGGCGCGCCCCTACGCGCAGAAGATGCGCAACGTCATCGGCCACCTGACGAAAGCCAACCCCGACTACCGCCATCCGTTCCTGGTGACGCGCGAGCCGAAGGCGGTCGGCATCATCGTCATCTCCACCGATCGCGGGCTCGCCGGTGCGCTCAACGCCAACGTCTTCAAGCAGACGCTCACGCTGCTGCGCGAGTGGCAGGGCAAAGGCGCCAAGGTGAGCCTGTGCCTGATCGGCGCCAAGGGACTGAACTTCTTCCGCCGCCTCTCGGTGCCGATGCTGGCGAACGTCTCCGGGCTCGGCGACAAGCCGCACGTCAAGGATCTCATCGGCACGGTCAAAGTCATGCTGGATGCCTATCGCGCAGGGGACCTCGACCGGCTGTTCCTGGTGAACGCGCAGTTCGTCAACACCATGACGCAGAAGCCCGCGGTCGAGCAGCTGCTGCCGATCGAGGCGCTCGACACCGAAGGCCTGGCTGAGCACTGGGACTACATCTACGAGCCCGACGCCGCCGGCATCCTCGATGGCGTGCTCATGCGCTACATCGAGTCCCAGGTCTATCGCGGCGCGGTCGAGAACGTCGCCTGCGAGATGGCGGCACGCATGGTCGCCATGAAGTCGGCCTCCGACAACGCCACCAAGCTCATCAACGAATTGCAACTGATCTACAACAAGGCCCGCCAAGCCGCGATCACGAAGGAGATCTCCGAGATCGTGGGCGGCGCCGCTGCCGTTTGAGGAAGGACAACCATGGCCGAGACCGGCGAGGGTCGGATTACCCAGATCATCGGCGCCGTCATCGACGTCGAGTTTCCGCGCGAATCGATTCCGAAAATCTACGAGGCGCTCAAGCTCAAGGAGGTGGACCTGACGCTCGAGGTGCAGCAGCAGCTCGGCGACGGCGTGGTGCGCACCATTGCCATGGGCTCCTCCGAAGGACTCAGGCGCGGGCTCGCCGTGCTCTCCACCGGCGCACCGATATCGGTGCCGGTAGGCAAGGGGACGCTCGGGCGTATCATGGATGTGCTGGGGCACCCGCAAGACAACCAGGGACCGGTGAAAGCCGACGAGTACCTGCCGATCCATCGCCCGCCGCCGTCATTCGAGGAGCAGACCGGCGGCCGTGACCTGCTGGCCACCGGGATCAAGGTGATCGACCTGCTGGTGCCCTTCGCCAAGGGCGGCAAGATCGGCCTGTTTGGAGGCGCGGGCGTCGGCAAGACCGTCAACATGCTCGAGCTGATCAACAACATCGCCAAGCAGTACAGCGGGCTGTCGGTGTTCGCCGGCGTCGGCGAGCGCACCCGCGAGGGCAACGACTTCTATCACGAGATGATCGAGTCGGGCGTCATCGATACCAAGGACCTCTCCAACTCCAAGGTGGCGATGGTGTACGGGCAGATGAACGAGCCGCCGGGCAACCGCCTGCGGGTCGGTCTCACCGGACTCACCATGGCGGAGTACTTCCGCGACGGCACGCGCGAGGACGGCGGCAAGGGACGCGACGTGCTGTTCTTCATCGACAACATCTACCGCTACACACTCGCGGGCACCGAGGTGTCCGCGCTGCTCGGGCGCATGCCCTCGGCGGTCGGTTACCAGCCGACGCTCGCCGAGGAGATGGGCGTGCTGCAGGAGCGCATCACCTCCACCAGGACCGGCTCGATCACCTCCATCCAGGCGGTGTACGTGCCCGCGGACGATCTCACCGACCCCTCGCCCGCCACGACGTTTGCGCACCTCGATGCGACCGTGGTGCTCTCGCGCCAGATCGCCTCGCTCGGCATCTACCCCGCGGTCGATCCGCTCGACTCCACCAGCCGCCAGCTCGATCCTCTGGTGGTGGGCGAGGAGCACTACAACACCGCGCGCGGGGTGCAGGCGGTGCTGCAGCGCTACAAGGAGCTGCAGGACATCATCGCGATCTTGGGGATGGACGAGCTCTCGGAGGAGGACAAGCTCACGGTGTATCGCGCGCGCAAGGTGCAGCGCTTCCTCTCCCAGCCGTTCAACGTCGCCAAGGTCTTCACCGGCCAGGACGGCAAGATCGTGCCGCTGAAGGACACCATCCGCGGCTTCAAGGGCATCATCAGCGGCGAGTTCGATGCGTTGCCTGAGCAGGCCTTCTACATGGTCGGCCCGATCGAGGAGGCCATCGCCAAGGCGAAGACACTGCAGTGACCGACACACCCACCATTCAGGTCGACATCGTCAGCGCCGAGGGCGAGCTGTTCTCCGGCCCCGCCGTCGCGGTGTTCGCGCCGGCCTCGCAGGGGGATCTCGGTATTTACCCGCGTCACGCTCCGCTGCTGAGTCTGCTGAAGCCAGGCGAAGTGCGCGTGCAGACGCCCGACGGCCAGGAGCATCACTTCTTCGTTGGCGGTGGGGCGCTCGAGGTGCAACCGACCAAGGTCACGGTCCTCGCCGATACCGCGCTGCGCGCCAAGGACATCGACGAGGCGGCCGCGCTCGCTGCCAAGCAGCGCGCGGAAGAGGCGCTCAGGGACAAGGCCGGGCACATCACGCTCGCCGAGGCGCAGGCGGAGCTGGCGCGTGCGATCGCCCAGCTCAAAGTCCTCAACCGCCTGCGCAAACTCCGGGGCTGAGCACTGGAACCGGACGCCCTGCAACCCGTCCCGCCCGCTGCGGCATCGGAGCCGACGGCAGCGGCGCCGCCGGGCTTCTTCGCGGCACTCGTGCGCAATCTCGCCGGGGGACTTGCGCTCCTCGTGCTGCGCCGGCGCTGGCCGCCGCGCTTCACCGTCAGCTTCGACCAGGTGGCGGGGCTCGCTTGCGTCACGCTGCTCGTCTGGGCGCTGCTCGACTTCCTGCACGCCGAAGCTCACGCGCCGCTCGCCCTCGACGGACTCTTCGGCTGGGCCTGCTACCTGCTGCTCGGGCTCACCGCCTGCGCGCTCATCGCGCGCGCCCAAAGTCGCGACGCGCCGACGCGCTCACTGCTGGTGCCCGCTCTTGCGGTCGCGCCGTTCGTCCTCACGATCTTCTGGCTGGCGAGTGATGTCCGCTGGGTAGTGCAGCGGCCGATTGCGGCCACGGTCGTGGGACTTCTTTATCTTGCGCTCCTCAGCGTGCGCCTGGTCGGCGCGGCCTTCGGTCCGGTGCGCCTGCGGCCCGCCCTGGTCGCGCTCACTCTGACTCTCGCCTCACCGGGGTTCATCGGTTTCCTCAACCTCGACACCCGGCTGTGGGTGGCCGAGGAGGAGGAGCAGGCCCAGGCGCAGGACACGGAGGCGTCCGATGAGGCCGAGGCGCTGTTCTATGACCAGCCGGCACGCATCGCCGCGGCGGTGGCGCGAGTGCAAAGGGCGCCGCCGGGTGCGCCCGGGGTGTATTTCGTCGGCTTCGCGGGCGACGGCGATCCGGCGGTATTCCGGCGCGAGGCGCAGTTCGCGGGCACGGCGTTCGGGGCGCGCTTCGGCTCTGCTGAGCGCTCGGTGTTGCTGATCAATGACATCAACGACCGCAACTCCTGGCCGCTGGCGAGCGTCTCGGGGCTGGCGCAGACGCTGAAAGTGCTCGCCTCGCGCATGAACCCGGACGAGGACGTGCTGGTATTGTTTCTCACCTCGCACGGTTCGGAGGACGGACTCGAGGTCGAGAACGGCTCGCTGCCGCTCGCGCCGCTCGCGCCAGGGGATCTGCGCCAGGCGCTCGATGCGTCCGGGATCCGCTGGCGGGTGCTGGTGGTATCGGCCTGCTATGCCGGAGTGTTCATCGACGAGCTCAGGACCGAAACCACCGCGATCATCACGGCATCGGATGCCGCGCACAGCTCCTTCGGCTGCGAGGACGACCGCGAGCTCACCTGGTTCGGCGAGGCCTTCCTCAAGGACTCGCTTCCCGGCAGCCCCTCGCTCCAGGAGGCCTTTCGCAAGGCCGCCGCTCTCATCGCGCGCCGTGAAGACGCCGGGCACGAGATCCATTCCAACCCGCAGATGTACATGGGCGCGCTGATGCAGAAGAAGCTCGCGCAGCTCCCCGCCGGCAAGCCGCAAGCCGACAGCCACGCCTACACCGTGCAGCGGTGAGTAGAATGCCTGTCCATGCCTAGGGGCGACTCACTGCGGCGCAGCGCTGGTGCGCAGCGCAGCCCGCGCGCTAAAGGGCGGGCGGCCGGTGCTTTGCGCACCGCGCGACGCTTGAGCGCGCCGCTCGCCATCGTCATCCTCGCCGCCGGCGAGGGCAAGCGCATGAAGTCGGCGCGACCAAAGGTGCTGCAGCCGCTCGCCGGCCGAACGCTGCTGCAGCACGTCATCGACACCGCGCGAGCGCTCAGGCCCGCCGCCATCCATGTCGTGTACGGACACGGTGGCGAAGAGGTGCGCACGCTGTTCGCGGACGAGCCGGTCTCCTGGACGCTGCAGGCCGAGCGGCTCGGCACCGGGCACGCAGTGCGCCAGGCGCTGGCGCTGATTGCGGACACGCACCAGGTGCTGGTGCTCTACGGCGATGTGCCGCTCATCAGCGTCGCAACGCTCCGCCGGCTGCTCAAGCTCACCGGTCCGCGCCAGCTGGCGCTGCTCACGGTGATGCTCGAGGACCCGCAGGGTTACGGCAGGATCGTGCGCGCGGCGGGCGGTCGGGTGCAGAAGATCGTCGAGCAGCCAGAGGCTACCGCGGCGCAGCGCAGGATCCGCGAGTGCAATACCGGAGTGCTGGCGTGTCCGGCCCCCCTCCTCAGGAAATGGCTCGCCCGCCTCAAGCGCAACAACTCCCAGGGCGAGTATTACCTCACCGACATCATCGCGATGGCGGTGCAAGAGAAAATCGCGGTCAGGACGCTTGCCGCGTCCGAGGCGAGCGAGGTGCTGGGGGTGAACGACAAGGCGCAGCTCGCGCAGCTGGAAGCCCTGTGCCGCGCGCGCGGCGCGCGCGAGCTGCTGCTCGCGGGCGTGACGCTCGCGGATCCTGCGCGCATCGACGTGCGCGGCAGCGTGACGCACGGCAGTGACGTCTTCATCGACATCAACGTGGTGCTCGAGGGCAAGGTCGTGCTCGGGGATCGTGTGCGCATCGGCGCCGGTTGCGTGATCCGCAACAGCGAGATCGCCGCCGACACCGAGGTGTTTGCGCATTGCGTGATCGACGGCGCGCTCATCGGTCCTGACTGCCGCATCGGACCGTTCGCGCGCCTCAGGCCCACCGCCGCGCTCGCCGCGAGCGTGCACATCGGCAATTTCGTCGAAGTGAAGAATTCGCAGCTGGGCGAGAGCTCCAAGGCGAATCATCTCGCGTACCTCGGCGATGCCCAGGTTGGCACTCGCGTCAACGTCGGCGCCGGCACGATCATTGCGAACTACGACGGCGCCAGCAAGCAGCGCACGCTCATCGAGGACGACGTGCACACCGGCTCCAACAGCGTGCTGGTCGCCCCGATCACCGTGGGAGCCGGCGCCACCATCGCCGCCGGCTCCACCGTGACGCACGCAGTGCCCGCCGGAAAGCTCACCATCGCCCGCGCACAACAGGTGAGCGTCGAAGGCTGGCGGCGTCCGGTGAAGCCGAAATAGGAAAATCGCAGCGGCGGCGCATGCCCGCGGGCCGCAAGCGCGACCCCGGTCACGGCTTTTAACCCGCAAATCGGCCTTTTCCGCCCGATTCAGGCACACTTGACGGTCCCCGGGGCCTTGGGGGAAAGGCCCGCGAACTGAAGGCAAGGAACCATGTGCGGAATCGTCGGAGCGGTCGCCGAGCGCGACGTGGTACCGATCCTGATGGAGGGTCTGCGGCGGCTCGAGTACCGCGGCTACGATTCCGCCGGCATTGCGGTGCTGAACGGCTCGAAGCACCTCACCCGGCTGCGCACGGTCGGCAAAGTGCGCATGCTGGATGATGCGCTGGAACACACCCCCGCCGCCGGCAACATCGGCATCGCCCACACCCGCTGGGCCACGCATGGGGTGCCGAGCGAGCGCAACGCGCATCCGCATGTGTCCCGTGACGGGCTCGCCATCGTCCACAACGGCATCATCGAGAACCACGAGGAGCTGCGCGCCGACCTCGAGCGTCACGGCTACACCTTCTCTTCCGAGACCGACACCGAGGTCATCGCTCACCGCGTGCACTATCACCTGCAGACGCTCAAGGACCTGTTCAAGGCGGTGCGCGCCACCGTGGCCGAGCTCGAGGGCGCCTACGCGCTGGTGGTGGTGAGCGAGCACGACCCCGACCGGCTGATCCTCGCGCGCCAGGGTTGCCCGGTGGTCGTGGGGCTGGGGGTGGATGAGAATTTCGTCGCCTCGGACGTCGCGGCGCTGCTGCCGGTCACGCGGCGCTTCATTTTCCTCGAGGAAGGCGATGTCGCCGAGGTGCGCCGCCAGAGCGTGCGCGTCATCGACCGCAACGGCACTGCCGTCGAGCGAGTGGTGCGCGAGAGTGAGCTGTCCGCGAATGCCGCCGAGCGCGGCCCGTACGCGCACTTCATGCTGAAGGAGATTCATGAGCAGCCGCGCGCGATCGCCGACACGCTGCAGGAGCGCGTGGCCAACGGGCGGCTGCTCGAGGCGGCGTTCGGTCCGGCGGCGAGTGAGGTGTTGCGGCGCACGCAGAACGTGCACATCGTCGCCTGCGGCACCAGCTTCCATGCCGCCGCCGTCGCCCGCTACTTCATCGAGCAGATCTGCAAGCTCCCCTGCAGCGTGGACATCGCCAGCGAGTACCGCTACCGCAGCCCCTTGGTGCCGCGGGATTCGCTGTTTGTGACCATCTCTCAGTCGGGCGAGACCGCTGACACGCTCGCGGCGCTGCGCCTGGCGAAACAGTCGGGCTACCTCGCCTCGCTCGCGATCTGCAACGTCCCGGAAAGCTCGCTGGTACGCGAGTCGCAGCTCGTCATGCTGACGCGCGCGGGCCCTGAGATCGGGGTCGCCTCCACCAAGGCGTTCACGACCCAGCTCACCGCGCTCGGCATGCTGGTGATCGCGCTCGCCAAGCATCACAACGGTGGCGCCGAGCGCGAGCGCGGCCTGGTCGCGCGCCTCATCGAGCTGCCGGCGCTGGTGGAGAAGACCCTTGCGCTCGATCCGATAATCCAGCAGCTGGCGAAGCGCTTTGCCGACAAGAGCCACGCGCTGTTTCTTGGCCGCGGCGCGCTCTACCCGATAGCCCTGGAGGGGGCGCTGAAGCTCAAGGAGATCTCCTACCTGCACGCGGAGGGCTACCCGGCGGGGGAGCTCAAGCACGGGCCACTCGCGCTGGTGGACGCCGACATGCCGGTGGTCGCCGTCGCGCCCAACAACGATCTGCTCGAGAAGCTGAAGTCGAACCTCATGGAAGTGCGTGCGCGTGGGGGTGAGCTGATCGTATTCGCCGATCCCGAGTCCGGAATCGTCGCGAGCGATGGGATCACGGTCATCGAGATGCCGCGCCACGTGACTTACGTGCAGGCGCCGGTGGTGTACGCCGTGCCGCTGCAACTGCTCGCCTACCACACGGCGATCCTCAAGGGCACGGACGTCGATCAGCCGCGCAATCTCGCCAAGAGCGTCACCGTCGAGTAGCCGACGCGGATCCTGCAGACGCTGTCATCACGGTGGCGGCGCGCGCGCGGCGCCTGGCGGGCGCATTACGGTACGATGACAGTCGGATGACGACCCGAACCGCCGTCCCCGACCTGCTTGCCGGCCTGTCGATCGCGGGACTGCTGTTGCCCGAAGCGATGGCCTACTCCGGGGTGGCGAGCCTGCCGCCCCAGGCCGGCGTGATCGCGCTGTTTGCCGGGCTCGTCTGTTATGGACTCATCGGCCGCAGCCGCGTCGCTATCGTCAGCGCCACCTCCTCATCGGCCGTGGTGCTGGCGTCGGCGACGCTGGCGCTCGCGGGGGCCGATATGGCGACGCGCGTCGCGCTGGCGTCGACACTGGTGATCGGCACCGGGCTGGCGTTCACGCTGTGTGGCGCGCTGCATCTTGGCGCGATATCGAACCTGATCGCGCGCCCGGTGCTGCGCGGCTACACCTTCGGTCTCGCGCTCGTGATCGCGGTCAAACAGTGGCCGATCCTTGTCGACCTGCACACCCACAGCAGCACTTTTCTCGGGCTGCTGGTAGAGCTGCTGCGCGGCTTCGAGGCCTGGCGGTGGCCGAGTCTGGCCTGCGGTCTGGCGGCGCTCGCCGGCCTGGTCGTGCTCGAGCGCTTGCCGCGCGTACCCGGGGCACTGCTGGTGATCATCGCGGGCATCCTCGCCGCCCCAGTGCTGGCGCAGCACGGCGTAGTGCTGATCGGCCCGATCCGCCTCCCCCTCGCCCTGCCGGCATTCGAGTTGCCAGGGGGCGCGCGCTGGCTGCCGCTCGGGGAGTTCTCGCTCGCGCTCATGTTCATCCTCTACGCCGAGTCCTACACCTCGATCCGCACCTTCGCTCTGAAGCACGACGACGAGGTGCAACCGAACCGCGACCTGCTCGCCCTCGGCGTCGCCAACATCGTGTCGGGGCTGCTCCAGGGTACCCCGGTCGGCGCGGGCTATTCCGGCACCTCGGCCAACGATGCCGCCGGCGCGCAGACGCGGCTCGCGGGTTTGTCGGCGGCGGTCGTGGTGCTGGCGCTGGTGTTGCTGTTCCTCCAGTGGATCGAGCTGACGCCCGAGCCGGTGCTCGCGGCGATTGTCATTCACGCGGTGAGCAAGTCGCTGCGCTTCAGCGTGTTCCGCAACTATCTGCGCTGGCATCGCGACCTGCCGATAGCGCTCGCTGCGGTGCTGGCGGTGATGCTCTTCGGCGTGTTGAACGGGCTGCTGGCGGCGATCGCCTTCAGTCTCGCCCTGCTCATCAAGTCACTCGCCAACCCGCGCCTGTCGGTGCTCGGCCGGGTCGGTTCCCATGACTATCTGAGTGTTGAGCGCTTTCCCGCAGCGCTGACGCTGCCGGGCATGCTGGTGCTGCGGCCCGAGCAGCCGCTGTTCTTTGCCAACGCCCAGCCGCTGCTCGCTCTGGCACGGCAGCAGGTGCTGCACTCACCGGCGGCGGTGAAGCTGGTGATCCTCAGTCTCGAGGAATCGCCCGACCTCGACGGCACGACGCTCGAGGTGTTGGGTGAGTTCTGCGACTGGCTCGGCGGGCGCGGCGTGGAGTTGCGCGTGGCACGGCTCAAGCAAAACGCGCGCGAGGCGCTGGCGCGGGCCGATTTCGCGCTGCTGCCCGCCCACTCGCTCGACTACTCGAGTGTTGACGACGCAGTCAGGGCGCAGTGCGTGACTCCCTGACGGCCTTAAGCGGCAATCACCCCCAATGGGTGCAGTGCGTCAAAATTCTCGGCGTGAGCTTTGCCGCAATTGCGGGCGAGGGGCCAGCTGCCGTGAGCTTGTCCTGCGTCAGCAGTTCCCGCGGCTGGCCCTGCCGCCACTTCGTGTTACTCTTTCTTTTCACTCGAGCAGACGCGGCTCGCTGCCCGCGGCTCCACGTGCCGTGCCAAGCGCAACAAAAACGGCCCGTGCCCCCCGCAACCCGCTGCGCCGGACCTGACACATGGACATGCGCACCGACCGTCGTCATAACTCACGAGAGGACTTCGCTATGAAGAAACTATCTGTTGGGCTGCTGGCCACGCTGGCGGCCTGCGCTCTCATAGGCTGCATCAGCCAGAAGGCGCCGGCCGAGCAGGCAGTGGCCTCTGCGGAAACGTCGCTGGGCGCGATCCGTGACACCGCGCAGAAGTACGCCCCCGATCAGCTGCAGGCGGTCGAGGCGCAGCTCACCGCGATGAAGGAAAACCTCAGCAAGGGTGACTACCCCGCGGTGCTGGCCGCGGCCCAGAACGTGAATTCCTCCATCAAGGCTCTGGAGGACGCGGCGGACAACAAGAAGGGCGAGGCCGATGCGGCGCTCGCCAAGGCGAAGGACCAGTGGGGCCCGATGAGCACCGACGTGCCGAAGATGGTCGATGCGATTCAGACCCGCGTCGACACGCTCTCGAAGACCCACCACCTGCCCAAGGGGGTCACCAAGGACACGATGGCTTCGGCCAAGTCGGGACTGGATTCAATGAAGTCGTCGTGGGCCGACGCCTCGAACGCAGCCGCGACGGGCGACTTCACCACCGCCGTCAGCAAGGGTCAGGCGGTGAAGGACCAGGCGGCCGACCTCATGAAATCCCTCGCCATGAGCTCGAGCTGAGACCTCCGTACCTGGATCACCGGCCGCGTCACCCCCCTGCGGTGAGGCGGCCGGTGAGGTCGTAGGTCCCGGCGCCCGTGATCTCGACGTCGGCCCACTCGCCAGCGCGTAACGTGGCGATGTTCTTGTCGCCAGCGCGTAACGTGGCGATGTTCTTGTCGCCGGCGCGTAACGTGGCGATGTTCTTCTCGCCGGCGCGGGGCGGTGCGACTCTCTCGATGCGCACCACGCCATCGATCTGTGGCGCCTCCGCGGCGCTGCGCGCCGTAGCTGCGTCCGATGTCACCTCATCCACCAACACGCGCACCCGCCGGCCCACGCGCGCGGCCAGCCTGCGCGCGCTGATGGCCGCCGCGCGCTCCATGAAGCGCGCGTAGCGCTCCTCCTGCAGCTGCGGCGCCACGTGACCCTCCAGGGCATTCGCGGCGGCACCCTCCACGGGTGAGTACTTGAAGCAGCCGACGCGGTCGAGCTGCGCCGCCTCGAGCCAGGCGAGAAGTTCGGCGAACTCCGCTTCCGTCTCCCCGGGAAAGCCGACGATGAACGTGCTGCGCAGCGTCAGCTCCGGGCAGGCGCGGCGCCAGGCCTGAATGCGCGCGAGCGTGTCCTCGGCGTGCGCCGGCCGGCGCATGCGCCTGAGCACCGTGGGGCTGCCGTGCTGGAACGGAACGTCGAGGTAGGGCAACACGCGCCCCTCGGCCATGAGCGCAATCACCGCATCGACGTGCGGATAGGGATAAACGTAATGCAGCCGCACCCACACTCCGAGCTCTGCGAGTGCGCGCGCGAGGTCGATGAAGCGCGACTCATAGCGTGTTCCCCGCCAGATGCCGTGCGCGTAGCGGATATCCGAGCCGTAGGCGCTGGTGTCCTGCGAGATCACCAGCAGCTCCTTCACCCCGGCCGCAACCAGGCGCTCGGCTTCGTGCAGCACGTCGTCGATGGGGCGGCTCGCGAGCCTGCCGCGCAGCGCAGGGATGATGCAGAAACTGCAACGGTTGTTGCAGCCTTCGGCGATCTTCAGGTACGCGTAGTGGCGCGGCGTGAGGCGCACGCCCTGCGGGGGCAGCAGGTCGAGGAACGGGTCGTGCCGCGGCGGCAGGTGCTCGTGCACCGCGCCGACCACCTCCTCGTAGGCCTGTGGACCGGTCACTCTGAGCACGCGCGGGTGGCGCTCGAGAATGCGCTTAGGTGTAGCGCCGAGGCACCCGGTCACGATCACGCGGCCGTTGTGCTCGAGCGCCTCGCCGATCGCATCGAGCGACTCATCGATCGCCGCATCGATGAAGCCGCAGGTGTTGACTACGACCACGTCCGCCGCTTCGTAGGTCGGTGCAACCTCGTAGCCTTCCGCGCGCAGCTGCGTCAGGATCCGCTCGGAGTCCACCAGCGCCTTCGGGCACCCCATGCTGACGAACCCGACCCTTGGCGCCCGCGGTGCGGCCGGCGCTCCGCCACTGCGGTCGCGGACGGGCCGCGGGCGGGGGCTCGCGGCGGCGCCTGAAGGGGTGTGACGGGCTGCCATAAAAGGGCGGCTATGCTAGCCGCGCAACCGGCTTCCCGCCAGCCGCACGGCGTCGGGGGCGTTTACGGCTGCGCCGGGTCGCTGCGGGCGGGCGCCGCCGCCTGCGTGTCGGGGGCGGCCGGCGCGCTGCCCGGCCGCTGATGCACTCTGAACAGCGCGTAAAACACCAGCAGCACGACGATCGGCATGACCAGCCACGGCCACACCGCCGGCCGCCGCTCGCGCGCAGCGCGCACCCTGTCAGCGGCCATACAGGCCCATCAGCTCCGCGTGGCCGAGCTCCTGCGCCCGCACGTTGAAGCCGATGAGCGCTGCGCTCGCATCCGCGGGCACCTCGAGCTTTGCGACCTTGAGCGCGTACAGCCGGAAATGATAGTGGTGCGGCTTGCCCGGGGGTGGGCAGGGACCGCCGTAACCGACCGTGCCGTAGTCGCTGCGTGCCTGCACCGCGCCGGCGGGCATCAGGTTCTTCCTCGGATCGCCTGCCCCGGCAGGCACAGAAGTGGTACCGGCGGGAATGTTATAGACGATCCAGTGCCACCAGCCGCTGCCGGTGGGGGCGTCGGGGTCATGCACCAGGAGGGCGAAGCTCCTGGTGCCCTCCGGAGCACCGCTCCACTTCAGTGCCGGCGACACGTTGCCGCCCTTGCAGTCGAAGCCGTTGAACACCTGGGCGGCGGCGATCGTGCCGCCGTCCGTGAAGTCGCTGCTGGTGAGGGTGAATTTGGCCATGGCGCCTGTCTCCCCGGCGGCGGGCGGCTGCGCCGCGGGCAGGTGAATTGCCGCGAGAGCTGCCGTGGCGAGCCAGAGGCCCGCCATGCGCGCCGTTCGTCTCATCCGTCGCTCCCGAAGTCCTAAGGCCGGCGAGCGCCGGCGCGCGGCAGTGTGCCGCGGCGCGGGCGGGGAGTGCAAATCGCCTGCCGCGCTCAGGTCAGTTGCGGCTGACGGACGCGGCGTCGGCCTCTTAGCGGTGCTCCCAGTGGCCGGGCCGCATGCGCCAGCCGTTGCCGGCACGCGCCCACTCGTGCGGCACCCAACGGTAGCCGGGCCGCTCTCTTTCCCAGCGTCCGGGGTGCCAGGCGTAACGTCCGCCTTCCCAGAACCAGGCGCCACCGATCCAGAAAAATCCCGGGGCGGGCGCGACACCCACCGCTTCGTACTGCACCGGCGGCGGAGCCTCGTAGGCGACCACTCCGCCATAGCCCGGGGCGGGTGCGACGATGCAGGCGCAGAGCGCCACACTCATGAGCGCGCCCGCGATCGCGATCTTGACGTTAGCAAGTTTCATCCACTGGCCTCCTGTTTGTGCGCGCACCGCTGCGCGAACATAGTACTCACACAACGCGCGACGATAGCCAATGCTTACACACCAGGAAAGGCAAGATGAACTGCGCAGTGTCAGAAGTGTTAAACCAGTCAAGTGAGCTCATCGACTATAACCTGTTCAGCACCCATTCAGCGCTCAAGGAAGCCCTGGCGCGCGAGGGCGCGGCCACGGACCACGCGGCGCTCGCAGCCCTCGGCGCGCAGCTCGGCACGGCGGAGATGTTCGCACTCGGCGAGGCGGCCAACCGCAACCCCCCTGAGCTGCACGTGTTCGATCGCCGCGGCGCACGGCGCGACGAAGTGCAGTTCCACCCGGCGTGGCACGAGCTGCTGCGGCGCCTCATCGGCGCGGGGCTGCACACCGGGCCGTGGGCCGAGCCGCGGCGCGGCGCGCACGTCGCGCGCGCCGCCGGTTACATGTTGTGGGCCGAGGTCGAGAACGGCACGCAGTGCCCCGCCACCATGAGCTACGGCGCCGTGCCGGCGCTCGCCGCCCAGGGGCAGGACTTCGCGCCGTGGCTGCAGCTGCTGCTGTCGCGCGAGTACGACGCGCGTTTCGTCCCCGCCGCCGACAAGCGCGGCGCGCTCATTGGCATGGGGATGACCGAGCGGCAAGGAGGGTCGGACGTACGTACCAACACCACGCGCGCCGTACCTGCCGGGGCGCGCGGGCCGGGACGCGAATATCGCCTCACCGGGCACAAGTGGTTCTTCTCCGCCCCGATGTGCGATGCGTTCCTGGTGCTGGCGCAGGCTCCCGGCGGGCTGTCGTGCTTCCTGGTGCCGCGCTTCCTGCCCGACCGCAGCATCAACCACCTGCATCTGCAGCGACTGAAGGACAAGCTTGGCAACCGCTCCAATGCCTCGAGCGAGGTCGAGTTCGAGGCGGCGTACGCGCTGCTCCTCGCGGAGGAAGGCCGTGGCATTCCCGCGATCCTCACCATGGGGGTCTACACGCGGCTCGACAACGCGGTGGCTTCCGCGGGACTGATGCGCCAGTGCGTTGCGCAGGCGATCCATCATGCCCGCGGCCGGAAAGCCTTCGGCCGCCCTCTCGCCGAACAGCCGCTGATGATGAACGTGCTGGCGGATCTGGCGCTCGAGTGCGAGGCGGCCGTGGTGCTGGCGATGCGGCTCGCGCGCGCATTCGATGCGCTCGCCGACGAGCAAGCCACGCAGCTGCGGCGCGTGCTGACGCCGGCGGCCAAGTACTGGCTCTGCAAGCGCGCCGCCACGGTATGCGCGGAGGCCATGGAGGTGCTCGGCGGCAACGGCTACGTCGAGGAGGGTCCGATCGCCCGGCGCTTCCGGGAATCGCCGCTGGGCTCCATCTGGGAGGGCTCGGGCAACATCATGTGCCTGGACGTGCTGCGGGCGTTGACGCACGAGCCGCGCACGCGTCGAGGCCCTCGAGCAGCTGCTCGCCGCCGGCACAGGGCGCGATGAGCGCTACGATCGCTTCGTCGCCGCACTCAGACGGGATCTGAAAGAGGCGGCGCACGGCGAGCTGCGCGCCCGCGACCTGACGCAGCGCATCGCGCTCGCCGCGCAGGCGGTGCTGTTCCTCGAACACGGGCCGGCCGCTTCCTGCGAGGCGTTCCTCGCCTCGCGGCTCGCGGCGGCGCCGCCGGCGGCGTTCGGCACACTGCCGCCGGGGAGCGATTTTGCGGCACTCACCTCGCGCATCCTCAGCCCGTGAGGCGCAGCGCGAGCGCCCGGGCGATGACCTTCGGGCCCGATTACTACCGGCGTTACTACCTCGATCCGCGCACCGCGGTCGCCACGCGCCAGGAGATGCGCTCACGCGCGCGCCTGATCGCAGCGCTCAGCGCGCACGCGGGCTTGCCGGTACGGCGCATCCTCGAGGCCGGCTGCGGCACGGGCCTGCTGCGCGCGGCGCTGCGCCGGCTGCTGCCGCGCGCGCACTACGTCGCGCTCGAGAGCAGCGAGTACCTGTGTCACCGCTATGGCTGGACTTTCGGGCGCATCGAGGAATACCGCGCGCGCGAGCCGTTCGATCTGGTGATCTGCTACGACGTGCTGCAGTACCTCGGCAGCGCTGACGCCGCGCGGGCACTCGCTAACTTCGGCCGCCTGTGCCGCGGGGTGCTGTACTTCAGCGCCCTGACGCGCTTCGACTACCAGCACAACTGCGATCGCTCGCGCACCGATGCCGCCGTGCACCTGCGCAGCGCGCGCTGGTACCGCTCGCGCCTCACGGGCCGGTTCCGTGAGGCGGGCCTCGGGTTCTGGCTGCGGCGCGCTGCCCCGCTCACGCTGTGGGAGCTCGAGTCGAAGTAGCGCCCGGCTGCCTCGCGCGGCGGCGGCCGCGGAACACCCGGTACAGCGGCAGTCCCAGCAGGATCAGCACCAGCGTCGCGATCGATTCCCTGGGCGTGGTGATGAGCGCGCTGACCACGATCGCCGCCATCACCAGCGCAAATAGCAGCGGCACCCAGGGGTAGCCGGGCACCCGGTAGGGGCGCGGCTCGAGCGGCAGGCGGCGCCGCAGCACGATGACCGCGAGCGCCACCGGGATCCAGAACAACGCGTACGACATCACCGCCATGTTGGTGAGCTGATCGAAGGTCCCGGACGCGGCCAGCAGCGCCCCCCAGATCGCCAGCAGGACGAGCGAGGTGACCGGCACGCGGCTTGCCGGGCTCAACCGCCCGAAAGGGGCGAAGAACAGCCCATCGCGCGCAGCGGCGTAGGGCACGCGCGCGGCGCCGAGGATGACGCCGTTGAGGGAGCCTAAGGTCGAGAGCAGGAAGATCAGTGCCGCAATGGGCGCGGCACGAGCGCCGAGGAAGGTCTGCACGGCGCGCGTCGCCACCGACGGCGCTTCCGGGTACGCGGTGGAGTTGGCGCTGGCGACCTGCCAGAAAGGCAGCGCATAAAGGTAGGCGGTGTTGATGATCAGATAGAGCGCGAGCACCAGCAGCGTCCCGCCGATGATGGCGCGAGGGAGGTTCCTCTGCGGCTCGCGCACCTCGCTCGCGGCCATCGGCAGGTATTGCCAGCCGCTGAAGGCCCACAGCGCCGAGAACATCGCAGCGCCAAACCCGGTGAGGCCGCCGCCGGTGTTGCCAGCCGGTGCGGCAAGGTTCTCCGCCGCGCGCGTGGAACCGAACAGGAGCGCCCCCGCGGCGACGCCTACGATCGCCACTACCTTGCCGGCGGTGAGGAGCGACTGCACGCGGCCGCCGAGCATGACGCCGGCGCAGTTGATCGCGGCGAACACCGCGATGACGGCTACCGCCAGCAGCTGCCGCGCGCCGAAGCTCAGGTGATACTCGGTGCCGAACAGGTGCACGCTGCGCGCGAGCCACTCGTGACCGAAGGGGTGGATGTCGGAGACGAAGATCGCCGCTGCGGCGCCGTAAGCGGCCAACACCGCCCCGCCGAGCACGAAGCCGTTGCAGGCGAAGAGGAAGCCCGGAATATCCCCGTACGCGCTGCGCAGATACACGTACTCCCCGCCGGCGTGCGGCAAGAGCGCGCCGAGCTCGGCAAAACACAAGGCGCCGAGCATGGCCACGGCGCCGGCTGCGGCCCAGGCCGCCAGCACCAGCGCGGGCGTCCCCACCGACTGCGCCATGCTCGCGGTCTTGAGGAAGATGCCGGTGCCGATGATGATGCCGACCACCAGCGAGATGGCATGCGTCAGGGTGAGATCGCGGCGCGGCTGCAGGCCCTGGGCTGGCATGCGCGCTATCGTACAATCCCGTGGGCATGGCCAAGGAGGTAAACACCATGGCAGACCACGAGTACACCGCGAGCATCCGCTGGACGCGCGGCAACGCGCCCTTCACCGACAACCGCTACAGCCGCGCGCACCGCTGGAGCTTCGATGGTGGCGTCGAGGTTCCCGCCTCCTCCTCACCAAAGGTGGTGCGCGTGCCGCTGTCGGTGGAAGCCGCAGTCGACCCGGAGGAGGCGCTGGTGGCGGCGCTGTCGAGCTGTCACATGCTGTGGTTCCTGTCGCTCGCTGCGGGCGGCGGCTGGCGGGTCGATGCGTACCGCGACGAGGCGGCAGGGGTGATGGGTAAGAACGCGGCCGGCCGGACCGCCATGGTGCGCGTCACGCTGCGGCCAAAGGTCACCTTCTCGGGAGAGCGGCTGCCGACGCACGCGGACATCATGCAGCTGCACCATCGCGCCCACGAGGAGTGTTACATCGCGAACTCCGTGACCACGCAAGTGCGCACCGAGCCGCTCTTCGATGCCTGAAACGCTCGCCACGTTCCTTGGAAGTGTCAGTTGCACCCGCGCCGCTCTCGCGCCCGGACTGACACTCGTCGGCGGCACCGCGGAGAGCCCGGACGAGCTGACCGCCCTCGCCTTCAGTGCCGCGCCACCGCCCGACTGCCCCGACACCCTGCAGGATGCGCAGGTGGTGCACCTCGGCGGCACGCAGTACCGTATCTCGAGCGGCGCGCGCGCATGGCTGATCGAGTCAAAAGCGGTGCACCTGCACCGCGAGGTCGCCGGGCGCTTCTACCGTGCCATCCCGCCGCGCAGCGCGCCCTGGCGCAAGCGCGTGTTCTGGCGGCTGGTGCTGATCGCGGCCGCAAGCCGCGCGGGACTTGCGGCGCTCAGGGTGCTGCGTCGCTGAGGAATTCGGCCGCCCCGACGGCCACGCGCCGTGCGCCGATGAGCGATGCATAGGCGGCCGTCTGCGCCTGAAAAGCGCGGTCCCAGGTGAAAGACTTCAGCACGTGGGCGCGCGCGGCGGCGCCGACCGCCTCCAGATCGCGCTCGTAAAGCGCCGCGATTGCCTCCGCCATGCTCGCGCCGCTGTTGGGCTCGGCGAGCACGCCGACGCTCTCGTCGACGAATTCCGGAAACGCGCCGGCGCGCGCGGTGACCACCGGCCGTCCGCACGCCATGGCCTCGAGTATCACCAGGCCGAAGGTCTCCCTGGTACCCGCGTGCACCAGGGCATCCGCGGAGGCGATCCATTGCGCGAGCTCTGAGCTGTCGCGGCGGTAGGGCAGCATGGTGACGTTCGCTGCCGGGCGCGCGCGCCGCTCGCCCCCGATCAGCAGCAGGTGATACGGGGAGCCGAGGCGCGCAAAGGCCTGCAGCAGCACCGGCAGATTCTTCTCCTCCGCGAAGCGGCCGGCGTACACCAGCAGCCGCGCCGCGGCGCCGAGACCTAAGCGCTGGCGCAACGTGTGGCTGCGGCGCGCCGGACTGAACACGCTCGCATCCACCCCGAGCGGCTGGTGCAGCGCGTGCGGCACGCCGAGCTCGTGCAGGTAATGGCACATCACGCGGCTCGGGGCAAACACCACGTCGAGCCGCTCGTACAGACAGCGCAGGTAGCGGCGGATCACGGGCTCTGTGAAGGCGCCGGCGAATCGGCGGCCGGCAAGCTGCGGGAGGTTGGAGTGATAGAAGCCCGCCACCGGGATGCCGCGGCGCTGCGCCACCAGCCAGGCGCACCACGCGGGATGAAAAGCGTCACCCGCCTCGATGAGTGTCGGCTCGAGCATATCGAGCAGCCGCGTCCAGCGGCGCGGATTGAGCGGCAGGCGGTAGTTGAACGTGCCCGGCACCGGGTAACCGGACAGGGTGCAGACGCCGCCGCGCTCGAACTGCGTCTCGCGGCCTGGGACGACGAGGGTGTGTTGCCACGACGTATGCGCGGCGAGCCAGGCATGCTTGGCCGAGAGGTAGCGCTTCACCCCGCCACTGGTCGGCGAATAAAACAGCGTCGTGTCGACAAGATGCATTCTTGTTGGCCTTCCGACCCCAGGCCAGTCAGCACGCGCTGACAGGCTGCAATTGCACCTTTATGACGATGGAGTGTCAAGCGTAGGCGCGGCGCGGGAGCGGGTCGCGACGCATTCGCGACGCTAAGCGCCAGCGAGCCGCGCTTACGCTCGCCTCAGGCTGCGGGCTTGATGTTGGCGTTGAGGCGGAACAGGTTGGCCGGATCGTAACGCTTCTTGAGCGCGGCAAGGCGCGCGTAGTTGTCGCCGTAGGCCGCGTGCACGCGCGCCTCGCGGTCATCCGTGCTGGCGAGGTTGATATAGTTGCCCCGCGTGTGCGGCTCGAGCTGCGTCCACGCGCCGCGCACCCACGCGGTGCTCGCCTCCGCGCCGTCGCCCGGGATCTTCCAGAACGCGAACGCGAGCAGCGTGTGACTCGCAGCGCGCCCGAAGAACGCGGTGTCCTGTGGCGCGACGCGCCCGATGGCGCCCCCGCTGGCGCCGAACTCGATCTCGAAGTTGTTCGAGGGGTGGGAGTCGATGTAGTCGACCGCGGCATCGATGAGCGCCGGCGTCAGTCCGTACACCAGCCCACCCTTGACGTACGCGCCGATGCTGCTCGCGGGCGGGGCGGCATCACTGCCCTGCAGCTTCGTGTAGGATGCGGAGGCGAGCTCATCGCGCTGCGGCTTGCCGAGCTTGCGCAGCGGCGCGACCACGCGTTCCGCATCGGCCACCGGGCCGCTGTAGCACACGTCCAACTCGATGATGCGCCCGTGCTGCTCCGGATCGACGGTGAGTGCCACGTCGCAGCTGAGCTCATCGGGGGCGTGCGCGCAGATGTCCGCGTAGTTGCGCAGCAGCTGCCTGGGGTCGGTGTACGGGTAAGTGAGCGTGCCGCCGTACAGCAGCGGCGCGATTTCGTGCAGGCGGTACGTGAAGGCGGTGGCGACGCCGAAGTTGCCGCCGCCGCCGCGCAGCGCCCAGTAGAGATCGGGATTGTCAGCGGCACTGGCGCGCAGGGCGCGTCCGTCGGCGGTGACCACGTCCACCGCTTCGAGATTGTCGATGGTGAGCCCGTGCTTGCGGCTCAGCCGTCCCTCGCCGCCGCCGAGCGTCAGCCCGGCGACGCCGGTGTCCGCCACGGTGCCGAGCACGGTGGCCAGGCCATCGCTCTGGGCGGCCTGGTCCACGGGGCCGAGCAGCGAGCCGGCCTGCACGTGCGCCATGCGCGCGGCGCGGTCGATGCGCACATCGCGCATGGCGGAGACACTGATCAGCAGTCCGCCGTCGCAGCCGGATTGTCCCGAGAGGCTGTGGCCGCCGCCGCGCACCGCGGTGAGCAGTCGGTGCGCTGCGGCGAAGCGCACGGCCTGCTGCACGTCGGCCGCGTCGGCGCAGCGCGCAATGAGGGCGGGCTTCTTGTCGAATGCGGCGTTCCACAGCCGCCGCGCGGCATCGTAGCCCTCCTGCCCGGGCGCGAGCAGCTCGCCGTGCAGCGCGGCGCTCAGGTCCTTCACGTCCGCCGCGGCGAGCGTGACCTGCCGGCCATCGAGTCCTGCGGCGTCAACGTTGCCGCCGGCGAGGAGTGCGGCGGTCGCGCGGCGCACGGGCCAGGAGGTGGCGGTCAGGGCGGCAAGCCCGGTCGTGACGAAGGTTCTTCTTTTCATGGTGCATCCCCTGCGAACGCTGGCGAGCGTGACTGCGCGTGGTGGTCCCGTCAAGTGTAATCGGGCTACGATGGCGCCGATGATCGATCACACGGGTGTGCGGGTCAGCGATGGAGCGTTGCGCTGATGGAGCGCCTGAACGCGCTGCTGCGGCGCCTGGTCGTCCTGCAACCCGGGGAAGCGCCGGCACTGCTCGCCTCCTTCGCGACGCTCCTGTGCACGTTCTCCAGCTACACCATCCTGCGTCCGGTGCGCGATGCGCTCGGCATCACCTCCGGGCTGGAGAAGATCCCTTACCTGTTCTGGGGAGTGTTCGTCGCGATGCTGGTGCTGCAGCCGGTGTACGGCTGGCTCACCTCGCGCTTTCCGCGCACCGTGTTCCTGCCGTGGGTGTACGGTTTTTTCGTCGCCAATCTCGTGGGCTTCTACCTGTGGTTCCGTCTGCAGCAGGACCATACCTGGATCGCGCGTACCTATTTCGTGTGGGTGAGTGTCTTCAACCTGTTCGTGGTAGCGGCGTTCTGGAGCCTGATGGCGGACGTATTCACGCGCGAGCAGGCGGGGCGTCTGTTCGGCGCCATCTGGGCAGGCGCCAGCACCGGCGGGCTGATCGGTCCAATCATCGACAATCGGCTCGCCGTGCCGCTCGGGGCCATCAACCTGCTGCCGATCTCCGCGGCGCTGCTCGCGCTGTCACTCGTCTTCATGAGGCAGGTCATCCGCTGGCAGCGCGCGCAGACTGCCGCACGCGATGCTGCGGCCCCGGCAAACGCGCCGCGCGCCGAGGACGCGCTCGGCGGCGGCGTGTGGGCGGCATTCGGCCAGGTGCTGCGCTCACCGTACCTGCTCGGCATCGCGCTGTTCGTGCTGCTGATGACCTGGGTATCGACGTTTCTGTACCTCGAGCAGCAGGCGTTCGTCGCGAAAGCGTTCCACACCGCCGACGAGCGCGCGCGCTTCTTCGGCGGCATCGACTTCCTGGTGCAGGCGGCCTCGCTGGCGATGCAGTTGCTGTTGTTCGGCCGGCTGTTCAAGTGGGTGGGTCTGAGAGTGATGCTGGCGTCGGTACCGCTCATCATGACGGCCGGCTACGCGGTGTTTGCGCTCGCGCCGCGCTTCATGGTGCTGGTGGTGGTGTATGCCGTGCGGCGTGTCGGGGACTACGCGCTCACGCGGCCGTGCCGCGATGCGTTGTTCACGGTGGTGACCCGCGAGGAGAAGTACAAGGCCAAGAGTCTCATCGACACCTTCGCCTACCGCGGCGGGGATGCGCTGAGCGGCTCGCTTTACAAGGGGCTCACCGGCGGCCTCGGCGCAACTGCGGCGTCCATCGGCTGGCTCGGGGTGGGGATTGCGGCGGCCTGGACGGTGCTGGCGCTCGCCCTCGGCCGCGCCTTTCAGCGGCGCGGGAGCGCGGCGGCGCGACCCGCGCGCCTGACGATTCCTGGCAGCCGCGAGGAAGTCATGCGGCCCTACAAAGGTAGGATTGCATCAACGCGCTACGCCGCGCTCGGCTGCGCCTCGTGCGACGACTCCTGCATCTCGCCGCGCTCACCCGCAGCGCTCACCCGCAGCGCCGCGGCCGCGGCGATGATCTCGTCGGCACTCGCAAAGCGCTCACCGCGGGACCTGGCCAGCAGCCGCGCCAGCAGCGGCTCATAGCGCGCCAGATCGGCCGGCAGTACCGGCCGCGGCGCACTGACGTGCTGCTGCAGCACTTCCATCGCGGTGGCGCCGGTATAGGGCTTCAAACCCGTGAGCAGCTCGTAGAGGATGACGCCGAGACTGTAGAAGTCCGAGCGCGCATCGAGCGCCTCGCCGAGTGCCTGCTCGGGACTCATGTAGTACGGTGATCCGAGCAGCACCCCGGTGTGGGTGCTGATGGTGTTGCCATCCAGAGAGCGCGCCAGCCCGAAGTCGATGAGCGCCACACCGTCGTTCTCGCGCAGCATCACGTTGGGGGGCTTGAGATCGCGGTGCACCAGCCCCGCCTCGTGCACCACTTTGAGCGCCGCGGCGATCTGCGCCATGTAATGCAGCGCCTCCTGCTCGCTCACCCCGCGCTGGATGCGTGCCTTCAGGTCGCCGCGCGGCAGGTATTCCATCGCCAGGTATTCGAAGCCGGCATGCACGCCGTAGTCGTAGATCTCCACCACCAGCGCACTGTGCACCGCCATGATCGCGGTGTACTCGCGCTCAAGAAATTGCCGCCCGGCCGCCTCATCGCGCAGCGTCTTGCTCACCTTGAGCGCGACGTTGTGGCCGCGCTGCGCGCTCGTGGCGAGATATACGACGGCCTTCTCCGATTCGCCGATCTTCAGCCGCAGTGTGTAGCCGGGAATGATCTCGGCACCCGCGCTCGTCAGCAGCGCCGCGACGCTCGTGGGCTGCAGGGCGGGCGCTGCCGCGGCGGCGGCCGCACCCGCCTGCTCGCCGGCTGGCTCCCCGGCGCCGCCAGGGCTCGCGGCGTCGCCGGGCACCGTGGCCTCCGGCGCATGCCGCGCCGCATCGCGCGAGAGATTGGCAAGGCTCGCGAGGCGCCGCGCTACACGCCGCTCGACGCGGCGCAGCGCGATGCACACCGCGGTGCTGAGGCGCTCGGGCGTGAGCAACCGCTTGGGCAGATAGTCCACGGCGCCCAGCTGCAGCGCGCGCACCGCGGTGAGCTCGTTGCCTTCCTCGGCGAGCGCGATCACTGCCGGCGTCGCCGGCTGCTCGCGCAGGCGGCGCAACAGCGCGAGCCCCTGCGCCTGCGGGTCCTCGGGGCCGCTGCCGAATGCGGCGGCGAGCATCAGCAGGTCGCAGTCGCGGCCGGAGCCGGCGCTGCACCAGCGCTCGAATTCCGCAACGTTGAGCATGCTGACGCTCGCCTCGGGGCACAGCACGTCGAGGTGGTGGCGCAGCCACTCGCCGTAGCGGACGTCATCGTCCACCACCATCAGGCGCGCCCGGGAGGCCTTGCGGCGTAGCGTCATCACTGCACCGTAAAGCGCAGGCGCACGCGCGTGCGCTGGCTGACGGGTGCGCCGCTGCGCAGCAGCGGCTGGTAGTGCCAATGGCGCACCGCATCGAGGGCCGCCTGCTCGAAAACGCCGACCGGCTGCGCACCGACCACCGCGAGCTCGCCCACCGTGCCGTCGGTGCCGACGACGAAGTGCAGCTCCACCCAGCCCTCGATGCTGCGCAGGCGCGCTTCCTGCGGAAACTTCGGCGCGACATAGCGCGTGCGCGTGAGCGTGCTCTCGTTGACGTAAGTGTTGGCCTGCTGCGCCGTATTCTCGGCGGCACTGACACTCGCCTCGAGCGTGTCCACGGCGGCAGCGTCCGCGCCCGCGGCGTGCGCTGCGGCGAGCCAGCGGCGCGCCGTAGGCAAGTCCTGCCTGCCGAGCGCGCCGCGCGCCTCATCGAGCACGCGCGCGCCGTAGGCGGCGCGCGCCGCCTGCGCGGAAGGATGTGCCGGATCCACCTCGAGCAGCTGCGCCAGATAGAACTTCGCGCTGTCGGTGGCCGGCTCGTCGATCCGGCCCTGCGCCAGGCGCTGGTCGAAGGCGAGCGCGAGTGTGGCCAGCGATTCGGCGCTGACGGCGGCGCGCAGCTGCTGCAACTGCTGGCGGAGCCCGGCGACCGCGGTGGCATCCGCACCGGCATCGGCCGCCGCCGCCGTCCAGCTCTGCGCAGCGTCAGGATCGCTGGCGGCGAGCGCCTGGCGCGCTTCGCTCTCGAGGCGCGCGATCAGATCCTGCGTGGCCTCCTGCACGCGCGCATCGTTCGGCGCGAGCGCGCGCGCGGACTCGATATAGAAGCGCGCGTTGTCCTGCGCCGGCGCGATGAGCTGCGCGCGGCTCAGGGCGTCGCGGCCGCGGCTCAGGTAATCGGCCACACGCGCATCGAGCTGTTGCTGCGCGAGCTGCTCGCGGGCCTCATCGACCAGCGTTGCGCGGCGCGCGCCGTGTGCCGCAACGTCGAGCACCGCGAGGGCGCCTGCGACATTGCCACCGGCGGCCGCGCGCTGCGCCTTATCGAGCACGGCGTGCTCGCGCTGTGCGCCGATCTGCGCGACGAGAAAGGCGACGCGCGGATGATTGGGGTCGATGGCCCGCGCCTGCTCGGCGAGCGCCTGCGCGCCATCGAGCTCACCGTGCTGCAGCTGCGCCTCGGCAGCGGCGAGCAGCCGCCCGATGACCTGCTCGAGCCCGTTGAGCGCGCGCGGGTCGCGCGCGTTGCGGCGCAGTGCCGCGCGGTACAGGTCCGCCGCGCTCGCGCCCGCGGGCGCGGTGAGCTCACCGGCGCTGAGTGCCTCATCGGCACGCGCCAGCAGGCTCTCGAGCTGCGCGTCGGAGCTCGCGGCGCGGCTCGCCGCGGGGGATGAGGGCGCGTTGTGCGTGGGCGGCGGCAGATGCATGCCGATCCAGATGAACGGGGCAGCGATGACGGCGAGAGCGAGGCAGGCTCCCCACCCTCTGGCGCCGCGCGGCGTGTTTGGCGCCGGCGCTGAGGCCGCCGCGGCGGGGGCCGTGCGCTCTTGCGCGTGACGCCGCCAGGCAGCCTCGACGAACAGGCGCACCCGCTGCTCGGAGACCGGCTTGTGAAGAAAGCGATGCACCGAGCCGTCGGCGATCTGCGCGGCGAGCATGCCCTGCTCATCGATGCCGCCGGCAACGATGAGCACCAGCTCCGGGAACTGGGTGCTCAGCTGCTGTGTCAGCTGCGCGATCGGGGTGGCGATCGCTGCGCAGTCGAGCACTGCGACCCCGGCATGATGCGCGAGCAGTGCCGCGGAGAAGTCGATCTCGGAGCCGGCCGCACACACCTCGTGCAGCGCATCGGTGACCTTCTGCAGCGTGGCAAGGAGCTCGGGGTCCTGGGTGAGAGCGAGCAGCGGCTTGCCGGCGAGCGCAAAGCGGCCGAACGCATCGCCCACGGGCAGCGAAGCTGCAGGCTCATGCACCGGGGGTCTGGAGGCCGCGACTGTCACGATTAACCCGCCCGTCGGGCGCAAGAGGCCCGGACGCGGGAATCAAGATGACTTAAGTATCGGGGCCTGTCGCTAACCGAGCGGGATTTCTGTGAAACTGGTCATCTTTACTCGCGCGGCAGCAGGAACCTCGAGCCGTTGTAGGAGAGCACCGCCCCCTCGGGCGTGATGCTGTCCACGTGTACGCCCTCCGGGAGCGTGTCGCCCTCGTGCAGCTTGTGCATGTTGATCATCACGAAGCGATCCTGCGGACGTACGGCGAACACGTGCAGATCGAGCCGCAACGGCGGGAGCTGCGTGCCGGAGGTGGCCGCGGCGTCCTGATACAGCGGTACGCCGGAAACGGTGCCCCGCCGTACGTGGCCACCGAACGAAGATGTCGGCGGCGGCTCTTCCGCCGGCGCATAGTCATCCGGATTGGCCTCACCGGCTGCGCCGGGGGTGGCTCCCGCGGATGCACCCGCAGCGCTCCCCGCGGGGGCTACGGCTCCAGGCGCCGCCGCTGCGCCTGCGGCAGAGGCCCCCGCCCGTGCCGCCGTTTCAGCGGTGACGCTCGTGGCGGCTGGGGCCGAAAGTGTCGGCGCCGTCGCGCCGGCCGCGGGCGGGCCCTGGGGCGCCGCGGTCGCGGCGGGCGGTGCGGGGGCTGCGCTCGGCAGGGATGCGGGCGCGGCGGCGCTCACCGCGGCGGGTCCTTCGGTGCCGGGGACTTCCCGATGCGCCGCGTGCCGCAGCAGCATCCACATGACGATGCCGAGATTCACCACCAGCAGCGCGGCGATCGCGATCGCCCACGCCGGCAGATGCGTGCGCGGCGGGCCGACTTTGACTTCGAACAGCGCCGGCCCCGTCTGGCGCTGGCGGTCGCTCTCGGATTTCTTCAGTGCATCGAGAATGAAGGACATCGGATCACCCGCCGTGATGAGCATCCGCCGCCGACAGCAGCGGCACATCGGGACCCGCGACCGCGCTGGCGAGCGCGATCTGGGTCTGCACGCCGGCGATACCGTCCACGACCAGCTGGTGCTGGCGCTGAAAATCGCGTACCCACGAGGTGAGCTCGGCATCGAAGAGGTCGCTCGCCGGCGCATCTCCCGGCGCGCCGTGCAGGCGTTGCAGGCTCTGCCGCAGCCACCTGACCTGCGCGCCGCGCATGCCGGCCGAGAGCGGCTTGACCGGCGAGGCGGCCGGGCGCCACAGCATCACGAAGTCACCCAGCCAGTAGCGCGACAGCTCACCGATCCTGATGCTGTGCGCGCCGCCCAGATCGAGGCGCGCCTGCTCGTCATCGAGAGCGGTGAGCACGACCTGGTGGCTCGCGCCCGCGCCGTCGGTGAGCAGCAGGATGACCGGATGATTGTAGAGGCGCAGCTGCCCGAAGGATCCGCGCTCGGCCACGCACGCCAATCCCTGCTGCGCGGCCTGGGTGCACGGGTCGGTGCCGTTCGGCTGGTACTTCGCGCCCCACAGGCCGAAGAGCTTGGCAAAGGCGTTGTCGGTGTCGGTCTCGGCGGCGTGCTGCAGCAGCAATTGCGCCAGCTGCGGCGCCGCTGCGGAGCGAGGCGGCAGCGCCGTGGCGGGCGGCACCGCGGCACTGGAATCGTCCGCGTGAGCGACAGGACTCGCATCCCCCGCGCGGGTGGCGGCACTCCCCTCGCCCGGGTGTGAGGCGCCACCGGCATCGCCCGCGCGCGGGGCGTCTGCCGCTGCGGCCGCGGCGACCCGCGCTCGAGCGCTCCAGGGCTGGTTCCACACCGCCACCGTCACAGCGGTGAGCGCCACGGCGACGACCACCGTCGCTGCCCACGGCAGCCAGTAAGGCGTGAGGCGCCGGCCGAACACCTCCGCGGCGGCGCCGCGCACCAGCGCCCCGGTCACGCGGTGCCGGTCGAGCGAGTAGGCCCCGAGGAGCGCGCGGTCGCAGATCACGTTGATGACGCGCGGCACGCCCGCGGAGAGGCGGAACACCGCGGTCAGCGCCCCCGGCGAGAAGATGTCGGTGGTCGCGCCCGCCACGCGCAGGCGATGGCGCACGTAGGCGGTGGTCTCCTCGCGCGAGAGGGGATTGAGGTGATAGCGGCCGGTGATGCGCTGCGCGAGCTGGCGCAGCTCGTTGCGCGAGAGGAGCTCGCGCAGCTCGGGCTGGCCGATGAGGATGATCTGCAGGAGCTTCTGCGTGTTGGTCTCGAGGTTGGTCAGCAGGCGCACCTGCTCGAGCACTTCGGGCGAGAGGTTCTGCGCCTCGTCCACCACCAGCACGACGCGGTGTACGACGGCGTGGGCGCGCAGCAGGTAGTGGCTGAGGATGTCGACCAGGTCCTTGAGGCTGCCGAGCGCGGAGTCGGGCACGCCAATACCGAGCTCCTCGCAGATGGTGAGCAGGAACTCCGGCGCGGTCATCTTGGGGTTGAGAATCAGGGCGATCTCGGCGTTCTTCGGCGTCTGCGCCAGGAGCGAGCGCACGATGGTGGTCTTGCCCGTGCCGACCTCGCCGGTCAGCTGCACGAAGCCGCCGGCCTCGTTGATGCCGTACAGCAGATGCGCGAGAGCCTCCGCGTGGCGCTCACTGAGGAACAGGTAGCGCGGGTCAGGCGTGATCGCGAACGGCTTCTCGTGCAGGCCGAAGAACGTCAGATACATGAGGCGATGCTACTCGATCGTATTGCCGCGCCGCAGTGCCCGGCTGCCGAAGCGCTCGTGCGCCTCCTCCAGCGCCGCCTCGAGGCGGTCGCTGCGGCACGTCTGCTCGAACAGGCCCAGCTGGGCGGCGGGCGTCAGCTCTGTGAGGACCACGCCCAGCAGGCGAAGTTTCGCACCAGGGTTGGCGGCCAGCCACCGGGTAAGCAGCTCATCCGCGACGCCCGTCACAGCCCGCCCCTCGCAGGTGGGCGGCGCCACGGCGCGCTGGCGGGTGAAGGTCGCAAAGTCATCGCGCCGGATCTTCACGCCGATGCAGCCGGCGACGAGCTGCCGCGAGCGCAGGCGAGCGGCGGCCACGTCCGCCAGGCGCGCGAGCTGGCGATGCAGGGTGCGCACATCCGCGATGTCGTGCTCGAAGGTGTCCTCGGCGCTCAAGGACTTCTCCTCCACCTCCGGCAGCACCGGCCGCTCGTCTACGCCTGAGGCGCGCTCGCGGATCCAGCTGCTGTAGCGCCCGAACAGCGGCCACAGCACCGCATCGGGCGCGCTGCGCAGCTCCCCGAGGGTATGAATCCCGGCTGCCTCCACTTTCGCCCCGGTCTTGCGCCCGAGCCCGGGAAGGCGCCGCACCGAGAGCGGATCGAGCACCGCGCGCACGCGCTGCGCGGGCACCAGCGTCAGACCGTCGGGTTTCATCAGCTCCGAGGCGATCTTTGCCACCAGCTTGTTGGGCGCGACGCCGACGGAGGCAGTCAGACCCGTGAGCGCGCGGATACGGCGCTTGATGAGACGGGCGATGTCGGGCGCACTGCCGAGATGCTCCTGGCTGGCGGTGACATCCAGAAAGGCCTCATCGAGCGACAGGCCCTGCACGAGCGGGGTGATCTCGCGAAACACGCCGAACACCGCGGCGGAGACCTCGCTGTAGCGCTGCATGCGCGGGCGCACGCAGATTGCCTGCGGGCACAGCCGCAGCGCGGTGCGCATCGGCATGGCCGAGCGCACACCGTAGCGGCGCACCTCGTAGCTGGCGGCAGCGACCACGCCGCGACCGCCGTCCCAGCCGACCACCACCGGCAGCTGCGCGAGCGCGGGGTTGTCGTGCTGCTCGACGGATGCGTAGAACGCATCCATGTCGACGTGCAGGACTGCGCGTGTCACGGCGCGCTGTCCGCGCTCAGCCGGCTGCCGAAGCTCACGGCGCCACGGTGACGGTGATCTTCTTCGACATCACCGGCGGGTTGTGCGGGATGTGAGACGCATCGGCCAGCAGCAGTTGCAGCGTGTGCTTGCCGGGGGAGAGGGTGAGCGTCGTCTCGGTCTGTCCCTTGCCGAAGTGCACGATCTTGTCGGTCGCCGGCAGCGGCGCGTTCATGTCCGCGGGAGCGGCGGTGTCGATCAGCAGGTGGTGATGGCCGGTGTTCTCGAATTTGACACCGGCCGGCGCGATGCCCATGCCTTTGAGGCCGAACACCACGTGCACGGGATTGTGGACCGTGGCGCCGTTCTTCGGACTGATGATGTAGACCTCGGCGCCCGGTGGCGAGGGGGTGCGCTCCTGGGCGAAGGCAAGGGAAGCGCCCGCGAGGAGCGCGGTGATGATCAGGGTACGCATGGAAAACTCCTTCACAGCATGAAAGCGCTATACAGACTGGTGACCGCCAGCATCACCATGGCGAACATCAGATAGAAGAACGCCAGTAACGCGAGCTTGCTCACCGTGAGCACTCGCCCCTGGTGATAGACGACCCGCACGGAGCGGTACATGTACCACGCAAAGTACAGGAAGATCGCAAGCTTCAGCCCCGCAACGTGGGGCCCGACCTTGCTCAAGAGCAGCAGGATCCCGACCACGAGGAACACGAACGCGTGGTTGTGCACGAGCAGCAGCAGGTGCTCCACGTAGTAGTGCCGCGGCCGCCAGTACATGAGCATCATGATGCCCGCGAGCAGTGGCAGGAACACGAACATGGCGCGCGGGATGTTGTGCAGGAATTGCGTCTGCAGCTCCCGGCCGTTGTCGGCGACGATCTTGCGGCAGGCGGCCGGCACCCACGTGATCAGGCGCGCGCCGGGGCCGTCATAGGTGGCATTGCCGCACAGGCGCTCCGCGCGCTGCGCGGGCGTCTCGTCTGCCTTATCGCCCACGACGACCTTGCTGCCCGAGGGCGGCTGGGCGTCCTCGAACTGCAGCACGGTGAAGTGGGTTTGCACCGCGGTCGCGACGAGGAAAAAGGCCACCGAGAGCACCAGGTACAGGCGCACGGGGGGCAGATAGCGTGCGCGGTGGCCGGCGAGGAACTGCGCCGTCAGGTGCCCGGGCTTAAAGAGGAGCGCCCAGAGCGTGCGCCACAGCCGCGAGTCTGCGTGCGTCAGGTCCTCGGCGGCCAGTTGCGTGAACTGCCACAGCGAGTGCAGCGGCGGCTCGAGCCTCTGGCCGCAGGCGCCGCAGTAGCGCTGGCTCACCTGGTTGCCGCAGTTCTCGCAGCGCACCGCCGTTGGCGCGCCGGTGGGCGCGGGCGGCTCGGAAGCGGCCAGGGCGCCTGCTGGCGCAGGGGTGGCCGGCGCGATGGGCGGCGCGATGGGCGCAACGGGCGGAGCCGCCGCGTTCATGCCACGTGCGCGCTGGACCTCGCAGCCGGCTGCGCCTGGGTGCCGAGCGCCTGCGGCTCGAAGTCATCGACGTTGATGAGCTCCATGACCTTGCGATCGTAGTCGCGCAGCGCCGCCGCCTCGGTCTCCGAGACGATGCCGGCGGCGAGCGCCTGCTGGACGCGCCCGGGGAAGTCGAGCGCGGTGATCCGGCCGCTCTTGACGCCCTCGATGCGGATGCGCTTCTCGAGCGGCTCGAGCTGCACCGCCAGCAGCAGCGCCTCCTGCAGGAGCCCCAGCGGGTTGCCCGGCTCGAGCGTCCAGTAGATGCCCTGGCACAGCCGCTCGCGCGCCTCGGTCGGGCTGGTCACGAGCGCTGCGACGCTGCGGCCGAGGCGGTCTCCCGGGGCGGAGTAGACGCGCCCGCGCGGGAAGATGAGCGCGCGCATCAGCGCCGCGAGCGCGCGGTTGGGGAAATTGCGCAGGAAGCCGTGCAGCTGTTCCTGCGCGTGGTAGAGGAGATTGCGGCAGGCCCACTCGACGATGGCGAGGTCCTCCTCGGGGTGGCCCTGGTTCTCGTGGTGCTTGAGCACCATGGACGCCAGATACATGCACGAGAGCACGTCCCCGAGTCGCGCCGACAGGCCCTCTTTCTTCTTCAGGTAGCCGCCGAGGGCGAGCATCGCCACATCGACGGCGAAGGCGAAGGAGGCGGAAAAGCGCACCACGTGCTGGTAGTAGCGCGCGGTCGGGCCCTGCACCGGCGCGCGCGTGAAGCGTGCATGGGTGAGCGCCATGATGAAGGAGCGCACGGCGTTGGAGAGGGTGAAGCCGATGTGCCCGAAGAGCGCGCGGTCGAACTCGGCGACGCCGGCGGTGCGGTCGGGGTTGCGCGCCGCGGTCATCTCGCGCAGCACGAACGGGTGGCAGCGCACCGCGCCCTGGCCGAAGATGATGAGGTTGCGCGTGAGGAGGTTGGCGCCCTCCACCGTGATCGCCACCGGCACGATCTGGTAGCCGCGGCCGAGGTAGTTGCGCGGGCCTAGGCAGATGCCCTTGCCGGCGTGCACATCCATCGCGTCATTCGCCACCTGCCGTCCCATCTCGGTGACGTGGTACTTGAGCATCGCGGAAGGCACCGAGGGCTTCTCGCCGCCGTCGATGGCTCCGGCGGTGACCGAGCGCGCCGCGTCCATGGTGTAGGTGAGGCCCACCATGCGCGCGATCACCGTCTCGACGCCTTCGAACTTGCCCACCGGCAGGTTGAACTGCGTGCGGATGCGCGCATAGGCACCCGTGGCCCACACCCCCGCCTTGGCGGCGCCGGTGGTATTGGAGGGCAGCGAGATGCAGCGGCCGACGGATAACTGCTCCACCAGCATGCGCCAGCCGCTGCCGGCCATCGCCGCTCCGCCGATGATGAAATCCAGCGGCACGAACACGTCCTTGCCCAGGATGGGCCCGTTCTGGAACGGGATGTTGAGCGGGAAATGGCGCCGGCCGATGCTCACGCCGGGCGTGTTGCGCGGAATGAGCGCACAGGTGATGCCGATGTCCGTCTTGCCACCGAGCAGGCGCTCGGGGTCGAACATGCGAAACGCCAGCCCGATGACGCTGGCCACCGGCGCGAGAGTGATGTAGCGCTTGGAGAAGTTGAGTTTCAGCCCCACCACCTCGTGTCCCTGCCACAGGCCGCGGCTGACGATGCCGGTGTCGGGGATGGAGCTCGCGTCCGAGCCCGCGCGCGGGCCGGTGAGCGCGAAGCACGGCACTTCCTCGCCGCGCGCAAGGCGCGGCAGGTAGTAGTTCTTCTGCTCCTCGGTGCCGTAGTGGTTCAGCAGCTCCGCGGGCCCCAGGGAGTTGGGCACGGCGACCGTGGAGGAGGCGGTGGCGCTGCGGCTGGCGATCTTCGCCAGCACGCACGAGTGCGCGTAGGCGGAGAACTCCAGGCCGCCGTACTTCTTCGGGATGATCATCGCGAAGAAGCCGCGCGTTTTCAGGAACTCCCACACCTGCGGCGGCAGATCCCCACGCTCGTGGGTGATGTTCCATTCATCGAGCATGCGGCAGAGCTCCTCGCACGGACCATCGATGAACGCGCTCTCCGCGGCAGAGAGCTGCGGGGGCCTGGCCGCGAGCAGCTTCTCCCACTTCGGGGCGCCGGTGAACAGCTCCCCGTCCCACCACACCGTGCCCGCTTCCAGCGCCTCCTTCTCGGTCTGCGACATCGCCGGCAGGAGCCGCAGGTAGGCGCGCATGAAGGGTCGCGTGATCAGTCCCGCCCGCAACGGGCGCACGTTCAGCAGCCACAGCGCAGCGACCAGCACTCCCAGGAACCCCTTCCACACCCCTGCCGGCGCTCCGAGCAGCGTGTAGGCGGCAAACAGCACCGTGAATGTCACGCTGAAGGCGAGGAGCGATAAGCGCCGGTAGGCGAGGACCAGCACGGCGGCGATGAACAGCAGCGTGATGACGCCGCCGATCTGCGTCACCGCGTACGCCGCCGCCACGACGACGATCAGGGAGACGATTGCACCCAGCATTGACAACTCCCTCCGTGCCGCTCGCCGCTGCGACTATAGCCGCTCGCGGCGCACGAAGCCTCAGCCGAGGAGGTTTCGCACTCCGTCGCGCTCCTCGCGCAGCTCGGCGTGCGTCGCGTCCATGCGCTTGCGGCTGAACTCATCGACGGCGAGCCCCGGCACGATCTGGTAAGCGCCGTTGGTGACCGTGACCGGGTAGGAGTAGATGACGCCTTCGCCGATGCCGTAGCTGCCATCAGCGGGCACCGCCATGCTCACCCAGTCGCCAGCCGTGGTGCCGTGCACCCAGGTATGTACGTGGTCGATGGCGGCGGCGGCGGCCGAGGCAGCCGAGGAGGCGCCGCGCGCCTTGATGACGGCCGCGCCGCGCTGCTGCACGCTCGGAATGAAGCTCGCTTCGATCCACTTCTGATCCACCAGCGATTTGGCCGGCTTGCCCCGAATAAGCGCGTGCGAGAGATCGGGGTACTGAGTCGCCGAGTGATTGCCCCAGATGGTCATGCGAGTGATATCAGTGACGTGCGCGCCGGTCTTCGCCGCCAGCTGCGACAGCGCGCGATTGTGATCGAGGCGCGTCATGGCGGTGAAATTGCGCGCGTCGAGATCGCGGGCGTTGGCGCGGGCGATCAGCGCGTTGGTGTTGGCGGGATTGCCGACCACGAGCACCCGCACCTTGCGGTCGGCGACGGCGTTGAGCGCCTTGCCCTGGGCGGAGAAGATCTGCGCGTTCGCCAGCAGCAGGTCCTTGCGCTCCATGCCCGGACCGCGCGGACGCGCGCCGACGAGCAGCGCCACCTGGCAGTCGCGGAAGGCGACCTGCGCATCGTCGCTCGCCACCACTTTGCCGAGTGTCGGGAAGGCGCAGTCCTCGAGCTCCATCACCACGCCCTGCAGCGCCCCCAGCGCCGGGGTGATCTCCAGCAGATGCAGGTTCACACGCGTGTCGGGCCCGAGCAGGCTCCCGGCGGCAACCCGGAAGGCGAGCGCATAGCCGATCTGGCCGGCAGCGCCGGTGATCGCAACATTGACGGCAGCTTTCATGGGGCAGCTTTCGTCTGCAGGGAAAAGGGCCCGGGATTCTAGCGTGCGGCGCGCCTGGTGCGCCCGGTGAGCGCCCTGGCGGCCCGACCCCTGGCCCGCCTCAGGGCCGCTGGTGCACTCAAACCCTTACGCCCGCCACGCCCTCAAACGCGGTGCCAGGACGTGCCCGCGGCGTCCTGCGGGGTCTGCGGCAGGGCCGGAGGGAAGCACCGCCTGAGGATCCCGGGAGACCGACGAGAAATTCTGAGTGATCTGGCTTGACACTTAACTAGTGTACTAGTATAGTACAACACTATCGAAGCAAGGAGATTGACCATGAACGCTTTCCTCTCAGTCCTCTACCGAGACCTCACCTGCGCGGCTGCCGCCGCCGCGATCAGCCTGATCGTGGCCGCGAGCTTCGTGCAGTCCACCAACGTGCCTCCCGGGACCACCGCCGCCGCCCAGGCCGTGGCGGTCCCCCCGCTGCAGGCCTGAAACAGCCTCGCTTGAAGATTTCACAGGAGTCGACCATGAACAGCTTCGTTGCCACCGTCTACCGCGACCTCGCCTGCGGTACAGCCGCGGCGCTCATCACCATCATTCTCAGCGTCGCCTTCGTGCAGTCCACCTCGCTGCCGCCGGGGATGCACGCCACGGGCAGCGTGTTCGTCGCGGTGCAGCCCGAGCACGCCTGGTTCGGCCAGCCCGAGCCAGCCGTTTTGGTAGATTAGTTGGCTAATCTCCCGTAACAGGCGCTGTGCAGACGATCATGGACCCGCTGTGGGATGACAGTGCGCCGATTTACCGGCAACTGCGGGACCGCGTGGTCGCGATGATCCTCGAAGGCGTTCTCAAGGAAGGCGATCCGCTGCCCTCGGTGCGCAGCGTCGCGGCGGACTTCCGCCTGAATCCCCTGACCGTGCTCAAGGGTTACCAGCAGCTGGTCGATGAGCAGCTGGTCGAGAAGCGCCGCGGCCGCGGCATGTTCGTGAGCCCTGGCGCGCGCAAGGCGCTCATGAAGGACGAGCGGGCGCGCTTCCTCGAGGACGAGTGGCCGAAAGTGTACGCCACCATTCAGCGCCTGGGCCTGTCGCCGGACGACCTGCAGCGTGCGGGCGCCGCGGCGCCTGCCACCCCGTGGCCGGCGGCCAACCCCGCACCGGCCAGTGAGAAAAAAGATGACAGCAGTGATTGAGGCGCGCGGCCTCACCAAATCCTACGGCGCGACGCGTGCGCTCGATGGCGTCAGCTTCAGCGTCGAGCCTGGGCGCATCGTCGGGCTCATCGGCCCGAACGGCGCCGGCAAGACCACCGCGCTCAAGGCGATCCTCGGGCTCACGCCCTTCGGCGGCGAGCTGCGCGTGCTCGGGCTCGATCCGCGCACGCAGCGCGATGAGCTGATGCGCGATGTGTGCTTCATGGCCGACGTGGCGGTGCTGCCGCGCTGGCTGCGCGTCAGCCAGGCGCTCGCTTTCTGCGAGGGCGTGCATCCGCGCTTCGACCGCAGCATTGCGCAAGCCTTCCTGCGCAGCACCGACATTCACATGGCGAGCCGCGTGCGCCAGCTCTCCAAGGGCATGGTGACGCAGCTGCATCTGGCGCTGATCATGGCGATCGATGCGCGGCTGCTGGTGCTCGACGAGCCGACGCTCGGGCTCGACCTGCTCTACCGGCGCAAGTTCTACGACACGCTGGTGAACGACTACTTCGACAAGGAGCGCACCATCGTCCTCACCACCCACCAGGTGGAGGAGGTGGAGAACCTGTTCACCGACGTGATCTTCATCAATCGCGGCCGCGTCGCGCTCGCCTCTGCCGTCGAGGACCTCGGCGGGCGCTATCAGCAGCTCACGCTGAGCGCGGAGGCCGCGCCGCGGGGGCGCGCGCTGCACCCCTTCTACGAGCGCGAGCTGTTCGGGCGCGTGGCGATGTTCTTCGAGGGCCGCTCGGCCGCAGAGCTCGCAGCCCTGGGCGAGCTGCGCACGCCCTCGATCGCGGACCTGTTCGTTGCCAAGATGCAGGGGACGGCCAACACATGAACAGCACTTTCGCGGAAATCTCCGCCGCTACCCCCCGCAGCGCTGCGGCGCCCACCGCGCGGCCCCCGGGGACCGTCCTGCTCACGCTCCTGCGGCGCGAGCTCTGGGAGCACCGCTACCTGTGGATCGGCCCACTATGCGTCGCAGGCCTGCTGGCGCTGTGCGCTGTCATCGGGCAGGTGCACCTCGGCCTGCGCGATCTCTCGCAGCTCACCAGCGAGGACGCAAAGGTGGCGCTGCTGACCATCGTGCAATGGGCGCTGTCGGCGACGTTTTCCGTGCTGGCGCTCTTCATCGTCAGCAATTACGCGCTCGATTGCCTGTACGCCGAGCGCAAGGATCGCAGCATCCTCTTCTGGAAGTCGCTGCCGGTGTCCGACGGGCTGACCGTGAGCGCGAAGCTGCTGATGGCGCTGGTGGTGGTGCCGCTCGGGGTGTTCGCGATCTCGGTGCTTGCGAGCCTGGTGTTCTTCGCGATCGTGAGCGTGCGCGCCGCCGTGGGCAGCATCCCGTCGATCATGACCTGGAACACGCTGGAGTGGCTGCGGACCGAGCTCGCGATGCTGCTGATCCTGCTGCTCGCGGTGCTGTGGTATGCGCCGCTGGTGGCGTACCTGATGGTGGTCTCCGCCTGGGCGCGGCGCCGTCCGTTCCTGCTCTCGACACTGCCATGGGTGCTGGCGCCGATCCTCGAGCGCATTGCCTTCGGCACGCACTACCTCTGGTCCTTCCTGCGTTACCGCAGCAACGGGATCTTTGCGACGCTTGTCGCCGGGCACACTCACATCTTCTCCCGTCACCACGGCTTGCGCCCCGTGGGGACGCTGCTCGAAGACCTCGATTTCCGCGGCGCGTTTTCCGACATCGACCTGTGGCTGGGGCTCGCCGCCGCCGCGGCGCTCCTGTACGCAGCGACCCGCATCCGCCGCTACCGCGACGACACCTGAGCCTCACGCGGCGCGAGATTGCCTGCGGGGCGGCCGTGGCAGCTTACGGCCCGCCATGGATCGCGCTTATCATCGCGATGCCGAGCGGCAATTGGCCGTCCGGCGCGCGAGGATGTTTAATGCGAGGGCGTAATGGCCGTCGAAGTTCGGCGCACCGCAGACGGGCTGCAGCTCGGGCTGACCGGGGAATGGGGCGCGCAGCAGTTCACGGCGATCGCCGCGGAGCTCGCGGCGCTCGACCTGACGGCCTCACGGCGCGTGCTGATCGACACCCAGGAGCTCGCGGCGCTCGACCTGTCGGCGGCGTGGGCGCTGCGCGAGTTCGTGCACCGCGCGCGCGCGGCCGGGGCCGAGGTCAGCTTTCGCGGCAGCGCGCCCGATCAGCTGCGCCTGCTCGATGAGACGCTGAAAGAGGCCGGCGGCGCGCCCGGGACGCCCGCCGCGCCTGCTGAGCCGGCCGCGCCGGGGCTCGCGGCAGCTGAGTCCCGCGCGCTCTCGCTCGTCGGCCGCCTCACGGTGCGCGCCGGGGACGACCTGCTGGAGTGGCTCGCGTTCTTCGGGCGCGCGTGCGTCACCCTCCTCGCCAGCCTCGGCAGCGGCCGGCGCCTGCGGCCGATCTCCATCACCCGCCACGTTTACGACACCGGCATCACCGCCATGCCGATCGTGGCGCTGATCGCCTTCCTCATCAGCGTGATCATCGCCTATCTCTCCGCGCAGCAGCTGCGCGGGTTCGGCGTCGACATCTACGTCGTCGACCTGGTCACGATCGGCGTGCTGCGCGAGCTCGGAGTGCTGCTGACCTCGATCATCGTCGCCGGCCGCTCGGGCAGCGCCTATGCCGCGGAGCTCGGCTCGATGAAGCTCAACGAGGAGGTCGATGCGCTGATTGCGACCGGCGTCGATCCATTCGAGGTGCTGGTGGTGCCGCGGGTGCTCGGACTCGTGATCGCGCTGCCGCTCCTTACCATCGTCGCCGATCTCATCGGGCTCACCGGCGGGGCGGTGCTGTGCCGCTACCTGCTCGACATGCCGCTCACGCAGTACGTCAACCGCGTCAACGAGGCGATCTCGCCCACCACCTTCTGGGTGGGGCTGATCAAGGCGCCGGTGTTCGCGCTGCTGATCGCGCTCGCCGGCTGTTATCACGGCATGCAGGTGCGCGACTCGGCGCGCGAGCTCGGTCGCCTGGTGACCGTCGCCGTGGTGCAGGCCATCTTCCTGGTGATCCTCGCGGACGCGCTGTTCGCCATATTCTTCATGAAGATCAACATCTGACATGTATCCGCTGCTCGAAGTGCACGGGCTGGTGAACCGCTTCGGCGCCCAGGTGGTTCACGACGGGCTCGACATGCAGGTCGAGCGGGACGAGGTGTTCGGCATCGTCGGCGGCTCGGGTGCGGGCAAATCGGTGCTGCTGCGCAGTATCCTCGGGCTGCAGCGCCCGCAGGCGGGCGTGGTGCGCATCGGCGGCGCCGACATTACCCGTATGAGCGCGGCGCAGCTGCGCCCGATCAAGGCCCGCTACGGTGTCGCCTTCCAGCAGGGGGCGCTGTTCTCGGCGCTGACCGCGCTGCAGAACGTGCAGCTGCCCATGATCGAGCACCTGGAGCTCGAGCCGCGCGTGCTCGATGAGCTCGCGCTGCTCAAGATCCGCCTGGTCGGCCTGCCCGTGGATGCGGCGCACAAGTACCCCGCGGAGCTCTCCGGCGGCATGGTGAAACGCGTCGCGGTCGCCCGTGCCCTGGCGCTGGACCCCGCGCTGTTGTTTCTCGATGAGCCCACTTCCGGGCTCGACCCGGTGAGCGCGGCGGCCTTCGATGACCTGGTGCTGTACCTGCAGAAGCAACTCAAGCTCACCATCGTCATGATCACCCACGATCTGGACAGCATCTTCCGTACCTGCAATCGTGTCGGGGTGATCGTGGACGGCCGCATGGAATCAGACACCCTGGAACGCATCGTCGACCACCCGAACCCGTGGATCCAGGCCTACTTTCACGGCCAGCGGGCACGCGCACGCCTGGCGGGAGTCGCGCATGGAGCGTGAGGCGAACTACGCCGCGGTCGGGGCGTTCGTGCTGGTGGTGGCGCTGATCGGTGCGCTGTTCGTCTACTGGTATTCCGACACCCGCGAGCACCGTGACTACAACCGTTACGAGATCTACTTCAACGGCAGCGTCAGCGGGCTCGAGCGCGGCGCGGCGGTACGTTACCTCGGCGTCGGCGTCGGCCGCGTGTACGACATGCGCATCGACCCGCGCGATTCGAGCCGCGTGGAGGTGATCGTCGACATCGATGCGCGCACGCCGATCTCGGCGCACACGGTCGCGGAGCTGAACCTCCAGGGGGTGACGGGCCTGCTGTACATCGATCTGCTCGAGGACGCAGCAACAAGCCGGCGCTGCCGCCGGCGGTGGCGGGGCTCAGGTACCCGGTGATCCGCTCGGCCCCCTCGCGCTTCGATGTGTTCCTGGCAAGCCTGCCGAGCCTGGTGGCCGCGGCGAACGACGTGGTGCAGCGCGCCAACCACCTGCTGAGCGATGAGAACCTGAACGCGGTCAGCTCCGCCCTCGGCAGCCTCAACAAGGCGACCAGCGGTCTGCCGCAGACCATGCGCGACCTGAACGCGCTGATCAGCGAGCTGCGCGGCGCCAGCGCCGAGCTCGGCGCCTCGGCGCGCAGCGCCCACACCGTGATCGATGAGGTGGAGCCGGAAGTGCACGCCACCGCGCAGCGCCTGCACACCATCGCCGACAACCTCGCCGACGCCACCGATCAGCTCGACAAGGTGATCGCCGAGAACCGCCGCGACATCCGCTCTTTCGCCCACAATGGCCTGCCGGAGATCGAGCGCTTCGTGCGCGAGGGGCGGGCGGCCGCACAGGATATCCGCGCGCTCTCGAGCAGCCTGCGCGAGAATCCCACGCAACTGCTGTATCAGCCGCCCGCGCGCGGGGTGGAGATTCCACGATGAAGGGCGCCTTGAGGGTCGCGTGCATGGTGGCGCTGCTGTGCGCCCTGAGCGCCTGCTCGGGGCTTTTTAAGAGCACCGCGCGGCCCGAACAGACCTATTACCTGCGCTCACCCGCCGCGGCGAGCGCGGGGGCTGAGGGCGGCGCGGCGCCGCCGCCGCCGCTCGGGGTGTCGGTGCGCATCGGGCATCCGCTGGCAGCCCCCGGGCTCGACTCCCCGCACATCATGCTGGTGCAGGCCGACCATCGCATGAACTTCTTTGCCGGCAGCCGCTGGGCCGCCCCGGCCCCGGACGTGGTCGAGGCGCTGCTCGTGCAGACGCTGCGCGCCTCGGGGCTGTGGACCTCGGTCGAGGACACCGCGAGCCCCTTTCCCTCCGACTACCTGCTGCAGATCACCGTGCGGCGCTTCGACGCCGACTACACCGAAGGCACTGCGGCGCCCGTGGTTCACGTGGCGCTCGAGGGCATCATCGGCCGCGTGGAAGGGCGCGAGGTGGTGGCGACCTTCAGCGCCGCAGGCAGCGCACCCGCCGGCGCCAACCGCCTGCACGAGGTGGTGAGCGCGTTCGAGCAGGCGAGCGGCAGCGCGCTCGAGGCGCTTGCGCAGCAGGCTGCACAGGCGGTGCGCCGGGATACGCAGCGGCCGACTCAGAACGCCGACAGCCCGGCGCCTTCCATCAGGCGGCCGAGCCAGTAGTCCGACTGCGCCGGGTCAGCGAACACCGCGAAATCCGCGCTGTATTCGATGCCGAGCGCGGCGCGGTTGAGCCACAGGGTGTCGAAGTACTGCAGCGCCTGCTGCGCCAGCGCACTGCTGCGCGCCGCCTCGAGCACCACGTTGGTCTCGAGGTTGTAGTCGGCGAGCGAGCGGCGGGTCAGCTGCGCGGAGCCGAGCGTCAGCCACAGCTGCTGCGGGCCGTAGATCATCACCAGTGAATCGTGAAAGCGCTCGCCATGTGTGCGGTACCAGCGCAGCCGTATGGCGCCGCCGCTGCGGGCGACCAGCTCGCTCGCCACCGGCTGATTGGGAATGCCCGCCGCCGTGCCACTCGGCGCCGCCGCGTCCGGATCGAGGATCACGCGCACGCTCACTGCGCGCCGCGCCGCCGCCAGCAGTGACTCGACCACCCCTCGCTCGGCGAGATGAAACATCGCGACATCAATCGAGTCACCACGCCCGGTCGCATCGAGGCGCGCGAGCAGCCCCTCGCGGATCGCGCCCTCGGTGAGCAGCTGCACGCGCGCATCGCCCTCGGGCACCTCTGCCGCGGCGGCGAGCGTTGCGCCCGCGGTGGCGGCACAGTCCGCAGGCGGCGGCGATTGCGCTCCGCGCGCGAGGAAACGCTCGCTCCTGCCGGCCCAGCCGGAGAAACGTGCGATCGCCAGCTCGCTCTCGAGGAGCGTCTCGAGCGCGCCGCCCTTGAGCCGCGCGGCCACGTTCGACCAGCCGCTTTCGCTGTCGAGCGGGGTGGCCGAGCCGATGACGGCGGTAAGTCCGCCGCGGCCGTCATCGGCGATGACGAGCCTGCGGTCGTCGGCCTTGAAGTTGAGACGGCGGGTCTCGACCCCGAGGGGGCCCGAGGGCGGGTCCCACCAGCGCAGCGTGAGCCGCCACAGGCTCGAATACGCGAGGTTGGAATCGCGCAGGCGGTCGAGCTCGGTGAGCACCACCTCGACGCCGGCGGCACGCAGCAGCTGCAGCTCGGGCGAGCGCGCAGCCCCGTAGCGCTCATTCGCCGGATCGGTGATGAACAGCACCGCGAGGTCGGGCTGGCTACGGCGGCGCTCGAGCAGCGCGTCGGTGAGCTCCGCGGCAATGCGCCGCTGCGGGCTGGCTGCGGCGGCGTCGGCGTCCGCGCCGATGCTCGAATAGTCGAGAACGATGAAATGGCGTGCACCGCGCACCACCTCGAGCACCGAATCGAAGATCCCCTGGCTCACGGCCGCACGCCCGAACGCGTCCGCGGCGGTGATGTCGGCGATGAATGCGACCGCGCCCGCGCTCTGGCGGCAGATGGGCGAGGCGACGTGCACCCCCTCAGGCAGCGGCTTCGCCGCCTGCCACGCGGCTACGCCGATCCAGGCGGCGAGGAGGCACACCATGGCGATGCGCGGCGGCCAGCGCGCCTTCATGAGATAGCGGCTTCAGGCCGAGCGGGAGGCGCTCTCGTCGGCCTCACGCAGCAGATGCGCAAAGGGGGCGGTGCCGCCGGCCTGCGAAGCCAGCAGCGCCAGCAGATCTGCCGCGGTGCAGGGCTCGCCGAACAGTCGGCCCTGCCCGTAGTGACAGGCGTTGTCGCGCAGGAACTGCAGCTGCCGCCGCGACTCCACGCCCTCGGCGATCACATCCATCCCGAGGCTGCGTCCCATCTCGATGATGGTGCGCACGATGGTGGCATCGCCGGCGTCGTCGGCGGCGTCGCGCACGAAGGACTGGTCGATCTTGAGCGTGCCGATCGGGAACTGCTGCAGCGCCGAGAGCGAGGAATAACCGGTGCCGAAGTCGTCGATCGACAGGTGCAGTCCCATCGCGTAGAGCTCATCCAGCAGCCGCACGGTGCGCTGCGGATCGGCCATCAGCGTGGTCTCGGTGATCTCCAGCTCGAATGCAGTCGGGGAGACGTGATGGCGGCGGAACACCGAGCGGCAGCGCAGGATGAAGCTCGCCTGCCGCAGCTGCTTGAGCGAGAGGTTGAGGGAGATGCGCCCGGGGTCGCCGCCTTGCTGCTGCATCTGGCGGTAATCGAGGCACACGCGGTTCAGCACCCACTGGCCGATGTCGAGGATGAGGTTGGTCTCTTCCGCGAGCGGGATGAACTGCGCCGGCGGAATATCGCCGTGCCCGGGCAGGCGCCAGCGCAGCAGCGCCTCCGCGCCGATGATGCGCCCGTTGCGCAGGTCGACCTTGGGCTGGTAGCGGATCTCCAGCTCGTCGCGCTCGAGCGCGCGGCGCAGCTTGCTCTTGAGCATCAGCCGCTCGACCGCCGCGGCATTCATCTCCGGGGAATAGAAGGCGAAGGTGTTGCCGCCATTCTGCTTGGAGTAGTACATGGCGGCGTCCGCATTGCGGATCAGGTCGATGACGTTCTCGGCATCGCGCGGGCAGAAGGCGATGCCGACGCTGGCGGTGAGGAACACCTCGTGCTGATTGAGCTGCAACGGGCGGCTCACCTCGGTGAGCAGCCCGCGCGCAAGCTGCGCGATCGGCCCGCGGTTGTCGGCATCGGCCGGTAAGCCATCGACGAACAGCGCGAACTCATCCCCGGCGAGGCGGCCGACGACCGTCTCCTTCGGCACCGCGCGCGTGAGGCGCTCGGCGAGCACCTCGAGCACGCGATCGCCCGCGCCATGGCCGAAGGTGTCGTTGACCTCCTTGAAGCGGTCCATGTCGAGGTACAGCACCGCCACCACCTCGCCCGCGCGCAGCGCGCGCGCGATGGTCTGCTGCAGCACGTGGTGAAACTGCATGCGGTTGGGGATCTTGGTGAGCGTATCGTAGCGGGCGAGATAGCGGATGCGCCGCTCGGCGCGCTTGCGGTCGGTGATGTTGCGCGCGACGAAGATGTTGCCCTGGAACTGCGGGTCATCGCTGTCGATGCGCGAGCCGGTGAGTGACACCGGGATCGTCTGGCCGGAGCGCGTGCGCACCACCGTCTCGCGCGTCTCCTGCGCCGCCTGCAGCAGGTCGAAGTCGGCGCGCTCGCGCTCATCGAGTACCGCGAGGATGCTGCGCCCGAGCAGCTCCTCCTCGCTGAAGCCGAGCATCTTGCAGGCGCCGGAGTTGGCGACCTTGATGACCCCGTCGGGCGAGGTCACGAACACCGCATCGGTCATGCTGTTGAGCACGCTGTGCAGGTACTCCTTGTTGATGGTCGACTGGCGCAGCCGCCCGCGCATGCGCTCGAGCGCCTGCTGCAAGTCTCCGAGCGCCTCCTGCCTGCGCACCTCGAAGGGTCGGGTGTAGTCGCCCTGGCCGATACGCTCGGCGCTGCGGATCAGCGAGCCGACCGGCCGCTGCAGCCGATTGACCGCGCGCCACAGCAGCGCCGCGGCGGCAAGCGCGCCGGCGGCGGCAACGCTGAGCGCCAGCCACCAGGTGAGGCGCGTGCGCTGTGCGGTGGCCGCCTGCAACCGTCCGCTGAGAGTGGCCGCCGGCACCGGGGCCGCCTGATCGAGCACCACGGTGAGGCTGGCGAGGGTCTCGGGCGTCACCGCGCCGGGAATGTTCTCGACGAAGGTGCGCACCGGCGCCACCGCCTGCGTGCTCAGCGCGCCGGGAGCTGCGGCCACGCCGCGGTGCCATTCGAAGAGTTTCTGCCCGGAGCGCGTGGTGACGCTGATCGCCGACACCGTGGCGTCGTCCATGAACGGTTGCAGCCGGCGCACCATGCCGCTGGTATCGCCGGCGCGCACCGCGCCGGCGATCGAATCCGCGGCGTGCGCGGCGATGGTGAGTGCCCGGGCGGCCAGCTCCGGATCGACCCGCTCACGCGCGGCATTCTCGGCAAGCGCGCTCAAGGAGCGGGTATCGGCCGTGTGGCGCTCGAGGAACAGCGCGGCGATAGCGGCTGCGGCGAGCAGCACGACCAGGAAGCAGGCCCCGGCATACTTGAGCTTGAAACTGGCGGCAGTCACCTAAGTGCCCGCCCCGGACGCAGTTTCCCCCCGAGAGCGAGCGTTCCCCTTTATATATGGGACTTGATATTAACCGCCGCCCGCGACCGAAGGCTACAGGGGCTCAGCTGCCGGACCAGACTCTCTTAATATGTCCAAGCACCAGCCCCCGCATGGTCGTCATGGGGTCGGCGGTGGCCGCGAAAATGGGGGGTCGGCGCCGCAGCAGCTGCCAGTTCTCGCTGCGCAGGATCTGGCGCAGGTACTCGACGTTGCGGTCGATGGCTTCCAGGTAGGGATTGCGGCCGCCGTAGAGGATTTCCAGGTAGCGGTAGGCCGCGCCGAAAGTGCCGTCCAGGCGGTTGTTGCGCACATCCGTGACGAAATCCGGGGTCTGGCGCAGCAGGTCGAGACCGGAAGCGTACTTGACCTGGCGGTTGCCGTCGCTGAAGGGCAGCGCCACGCCGCCGAGTACGAACTCGGCGTACAGCCGGTCGCGGCATTTCTCGAGATAACAGCGGTCGGCCATCTGCGCGATCATGTCGGCGGTGCCGAGCAGGTGTCCGACGACGATGTCGCGCGAATCGGCAACGCGCTCGGCGATGCGCTCGAACGGCACTTCGTAGCCGGTGAAATGGATGATCTCGCTCGCGATCGGCACCCAGGCGCTGAAGCCGAGCGCCGGCAGGTACTCCTGCAGGAAACGCGCGCCGCGCGCGACGTGCGTACGGGTGAACTCCGCGCCGTTTTGCGACTCGAGGTCGTCGGTGCGGCGCAGGTAGCCGACGTCGTGAAACAGCCCGGTGATCAGTCCGACAGTTGCGCGCGTGCCGCCCAGGCGGGCGGGCTCATCCCGCTGCCGCTCGTAGCCGACCAGCAGCCGCGCGAGGGCGAGTGTGATGTCGAGGGTGTGCTGGCGGTCGTGGTAGACGGTGTCGACGCCGTGAAAGCCTTCGACCTTGCCGGCGAACAGCTGCTCGAAATGCGCGAACGCCCGCCGCAGCGGCTCGAGCGACAGCTCCGGCCAGGTGGGGCGGTAGAGCGCTTCGATGGCGGCGAGCACCGCGCGCGGCGAGCTCACCTGCACGCTGTTGGTTACGTCGAAATCGCTGCGCCGGATGTTGGTCATCGCTAACCGAAACTGGCAATGGGCACCGCGGCGTCTCCCCTCGAGCGACGGCATTTTACAGATAGTCTAGACAGATCGGCCGGCCGCCGGCCACGACGCGGTGCACATTTTGACCCCCCGGGTGGGCATTGTGCCGCGTCAATATATGCGCAGCCCACCGTATTTGCGCCGAATATGCCGGTCGAGCAGCAGCGCCCCGAGCATAAAACCGCAGCCCAGCGACAGGAGCGAGGACAGCAACACCCACGGCCACAGGCGCCGCGCGGGCGCTGCCGCTGCCGCGCCGGGGGTGAATAACATCCCGGACGCTGCCGCGGCCGGGTCCTCGCCGGCGCTCGCAGCAGCTGCGGCTGCGGGCGCGGCGCGTGGCGTACCGCCCGTCCCCGCAGCGGCGCGTGGCGCATTAAGCTCGCCCTGCAGGCGGCTGACATCCGCGCGCAGCTGCTCCAGCTGCGCCTCGCGCTGCGCCAGGCGCGAGCGCAACGGCTCATCGGCCGACAGATAACTCGCGCGGATCCACCCCTCGGTACCGTTGCCGAGGCGCACGTGAACCTCATCGCGCAGCCGCTCGATCACCTCGACGCGATCGCCGCTCTTCACCGTGGCGATGCGCTCGCCGCTCGCGTCGGGGGCGCTGTTGACGTTGACTACCAGCTGCTCGATGACGTAGAGCGGTTCGGCGGCGACGGGCGCCGCTGCCAGGTGAGCGGCGGGAGCGCCGAGTGCAAGCGCAGCCAGCCACCGCCACGCGGTGCGCGTGCGGCTCACGTGGCACGCTCGCCCGCGTCGCTGATGCCGTGTTGCCTGAGGAGCGCTCGCACGTCGGGCCGGCGGCCGCGGAACTCGATGAACGCTTCCAGCGCGTCGCGGCTGCCGCCGCGGCTGAGGATGGCATCGAGGAAGCGCCGCGCCGTCGCCGGGTCGAAGACGCCGCTTTCCTCGAAGGCGGCAAAGGCATCCGCCGCCAGTACCTCCGCCCACTTGTAGCTGTAGTAACCGGCCGCGTAGCCGCCGGCGAAGATATGGCCGAAGCTGTTGGGGAAGCGGTTCCACTCGGGCACCGGCACGACCGCGACCTCGCTGCGCACCTCGGCGAGGATCTCAGGGATGCGTCCGCCGCGCGCGGGCGAGTACTCGGCGTGGATGCGGAAGTCGAAGAGCGCGAATTCCAGCTGCCGCATCATCGCCAGCCCGGCGTCGAAGCTGCGCGTGGCGATCAGGCGCGCCTGGCTGTCCGCCGGCAGCGGCGCGCCGCTCTCGACGTGTCCGGAGATGCGCTGCAGCACCTGCGCGTGCCAGGCGTAGTTCTCCAGGAACTGGCTCGGCAGCTCCACCGCATCCCAGGCCACGCCGTTGATGCCGGCGATGCTCGGGTAGTCGACGCGGGTGAGCAGATGGTGCAGGCCGTGGCCGAACTCGTGGAACAGCGTCAGCACGTCATCATGCGTGAGCAGCGCCGGCCTGCCGGCGCTTGGGGGCAGGAAGTTGCACACCAGGTACGCGACCGGCAGCGCCGCGCCCGAGGCCAGGCGCTTGCGGCCGACACACTCGTCCATCCACGCGCCGCTGCGCTTGTGGGGGCGCGCGTAGGCATCGAGGTAGAAGCTGCCGAGCGGCTCGCCGGCCGCCGTGGTGATGTCGAAGTAACGCACGTCCGCATGCCATACCGGCACATCGCTGCGCTCGCGGATGCGCACCGCGAAGAGCCGCTCGGCGACCTCGAACAGCCCGGCGAGCACCTTCGGCAGCGGAAAGTACGGTCGCAGCTCTTCCTGGGACACGCGGAAGCGCTCGCGCTGCAACGCCTCCGCGTAGAAGCCGACGTCCCAGGCAGCGAGCGAGCGGCCGGCAAAGGCCTCGAGCGCAGCGAATTCGCTCAGCGCCGCGGCGCGGGCGGCACGGGCGAGCTCGTGCAGGAAGCTCATGACTTCCTCGACGCTGTGCGCCATGCGGGTGGCGAGCGCGTAGTGCGCGTAGCTCGGGAAATCGAGCAGCTGCGCCGCCTCGTGGCGCCTCTTCAGGATCTCCTCCATCAGCGCCGAATTGTCCCAGCGGCCGGCGCTCGGGCCGCGGTCCGAGGCGCGCGTGATCCAGGCTTCGTAGAACGCGCGCCGCAGCTGCGCGGATTCGGCATCGGTCACCACCGCGACATATGTCGGCTGGTCGAGGCGCAGCACCCAGCCCGTGACGCCTTGGCTGTGTGCGCGCCGCTGCGCCTGCTCGATCAGGATCTCATTCAGTCCGCGCAGCTCGCCGACATCCGTGACGTGCCGGGTCCAGCTGTTGGTGGCATCGAGCACGTTCTCCTCGAACTTCGCCTGCAGTTGCGCGAGCTCCAGCATCGCGGTCTTGAAGCGCTGCTTGCGCTCGGCCGGGAGTCCCACGCCGGCGAGGCGGAAGTCGCGCACCGCGTGGGCGATCAGCTCGCGCTGCACCGGACCGAGCGCTGCCCCGGCCTGCTCGGCGATGCTGCGATAGGCGCGGTAGAGCGGCTCGCTCTGCGCAAGATCGGTCTGGTACGCCGACAGCAGCGGCAGGCAGGCGTTGTAAGCGGCGCGCAGCGCATCCGAGTTCAGCACCGCATTCAGGTGGCTCACCGGCGACCAGGCACGCGCGGTGCGGTGGTGCAGCTCCTCGAGCGGCTCGATCACGGAAGCGAAGCTCGGCTGGGCCAGAGCGGCGAGCTGCTCGAGGCGCGCGCGGTTGGCGGCGAGCAGCTGCCGCACCGCCGGTTCCACGTGCTCCGGAAGGATCTGCAGAAACTGCGGCAGTGGTTCCTGGCCCAGCAGAGGGTTTTCCATGCGACACTTATAACATGGGGCCGGGCGAGGTCCTCGAGGGTGCCATGGCAGAGGAGTTTGATCTGGTGGTGATCGGCGGCGGCAGCGGCGGGCTCGCCGCGGCCCAGCGTGCTGCCGAGTACGGCGCGCGTGTGATCCTGATCGAATCCGGGCCCCTCGGCGGCACCTGCGTCAATCTCGGCTGCGTGCCGAAGAAGATCATGTGGAACGCCGCCGAGCTCGGCAGCGCGCTGCACGATGCCAGGGATTACGGCTTCGCCGTCGAGGCGGGCGGCGTCGACTGGGCGCTGCTGAAGCACAAACGCGACGCCTACGTCCACCATCTCAACGGCATCTACGCCGCGAATCTCGCCCGGCACAACGTGGAGCTGCTGCGAGGGCGTGCCAGCTTCAGCGGTGCGCGCACGCTCACCGCCGCGGGCCGCGCGCTCGCCGCCCCCCACATCATTCTTGCCACCGGCGGCCGTGCGCTGCTGCCGCCCATCCCGGGAGTGGCGCTCGGCATCACCTCGGATGGCTTCTTCGAGCTCAGCGCGCGCCCGCCGCGCGTCGCGGTGGTGGGCAGCAGCTACATCGGCATCGAGCTGGCCGGGATTTTTTCGGGTCTGGGCTCGGCAACCACGCTGGTGCTGCGCGGCGAGCGCGCGCTGAGCAGCTTCGACCCGATGCTCGGGGAGACGATCCTGAAGATCCTGCACGAGGAGGGCGTGCAGATCGTCACCAACGCCGCGCTCGGCTCGCTGAGGCGCGGTGCGCACGGCGCGCTCGAGCTGGAGGCTGGCGCGCGAGGGCGCCTCGGCCCGTTCGACTGCGTGCTCTGGGCGATCGGGCGCGTGGCGGACCCGGCGGATCTCGCGCTCGAGCGCGCGGGGGTGAAGCTCGACGCCCAGGGCTTCATCGCCACCGACCTGTACCAGGCGACCAGTGCCGCCGGCATCTACGCCGTCGGTGACGTCACCGGGCGCGCGCAGCTGACGCCGGTGGCGATCGCCGCCGGCCGGCGACTCGCGGAGCGGCTGTTCGGCGGCCACAGCGGCCGGCATCTGGACTACGAGAACATTCCGACGGTGATCTTCGGCCGACCGCCGATCGGCACGGTAGGGCTGAGCGAGCAGGCGGCGCGCGAGCGCTTCGGTGCCGCCAACGTCAAGGTGTACCGCTCGGGCTTCGTCGCGCTCTATCACGCCCTCACCACGGCCAAGCCGCGCTCGGAAGTGAAGCTCGTGACCGCCGGAGCCGAGCAGCGCATCGTCGGACTGCACGTCGTCGGGCAGGGGGCGGATGAGATGCTGCAGGGCTTCGCGGTGGCGCTGCGCATGGGCGCAACCAAGAAGGACTTCGACGACACCGTGGCGATCCATCCGACTTCGGCGGAAGAGCTCGTCACCCTGCGCTGATCCGCAAGAGCTACCCCGCACTCGCCCCTTAGGGGGAGGAGCGTGCGACGGCGCGTGGCGTTTCCGGGATGAAGGATTCGTCAAAGGCGCGTTAGGTTTGGCAGAATAACGGCCGCAGGGAAGGTGAGCGCGGCCGTCAACATGAATAAACCGCACCGATGGAGGGGCCGCGCATGCACACGCGCGTAGCAGACAAGCCGAGCACGACCCGGCGCATGATCTACATGATCCTCGCCGTCGTCGCTCTGGTCGCCCTCATTGCGGGCATCAAGGTGCTGATGATCATGAGGATGATCGCCAGCGCCAGGCCGCCGCCGCCCGCGGTGGTGAGCACCGCGAAAGCCACGTACCAGCAATGGCAGCCGCAGCTGCGTGCGGTCGGCACGCTGCGCGCCGCGCGCGGGGCGGATCTGGCGCTCGACATCGCAGGACTCGTCACTCACGTCAACGTGAAATCCGGCGATGAGGTCAGGGAGGGCCAGCTGCTGCTGCAGCTGCGCGACACCGAGGACGTCGCGGCACTGCTGCAGCTGCAGGCGTCGCTCGCGCTCTCCCAGGTCACCTTCGAGCGCGCCCAGGCGCAGCTCGCCGTGAAGGTGATCGCCAAGGCGGACTACGACCAGGCGGCGGCGGACCTCAAGGTCAAAGAGGCCGCCGTGGAGCAGCAGAAAGTGCTCGTCTCCAAGAAGCAGCTGCGCGCGCCGTTCGCCGGTCGTGCCGGCATCGTCACCATCAATCCGGGCACCTACCTGAATGCCGGCACGGTGGTCGTAACGCTGCAGCAGCTCGATCCGGTCTATGTTGACTTCTACGTGCCGCAGAAACTGGTCGCGGGCCTCAAGCCCGGCGAGAAGGCCAGCCTCACCCTCGATGCCTTTCGTGGCAGGGAGTTCCCGGGCACGCTCAATGCGATCAGCCCCAAGATCGACAGCGACACCCGCAACGTCGAGGTCGAGGCGGCCGTGCCCAACCCCGAGCGCCTGCTGTCGCCGGGGATGTTCGTCAACGTCAGCGTCGAAGTCGGCATGCAGCAGCGCTTTCTCACGCTGCCGCAGACCGCCGTGGTCTACAACCCCTACGGCCAGACGGTCTTCCTGGTCAGCACCCAGCGCGAGTTCGACCGGCAACAGGCCGCAGCGGCCGCAGGCAATGCCGATGTCACGTTGAAGCAGAAGCAGCCCGCGGCGAAGCCTGCGAGCAAGGGCCCGCAGCTGCCGCCCGACGCGCTGGTCGCGCAGCAGACCTTCGTGACCACCGGCGACACCCGCGGCGATCAGGTCGCGATCCTCAGCGGCGTCGGCGAGGGCGCCGAGGTGGTCACCAGCGGGCAGATCAAGCTCAAGAGCGGCACGGCAATCCGCATCGACAACAGCGTGCAGCCCGCGAGCAATCCGCACCCGACCCCGCAGGAACACTGAACCGGCACGCCCCGCGATGAACTTCACCGATACCTTCATCAACCGTCCGGTGCTGGCGATCGTCGTCAGCGCGCTGATCCTGGTGCTCGGCCTGCGTGCGCTGAGTGATCTGCAGGTGCGCCAGTACCCGCGGACCGAGAACGCCGTCGTCACGGTCACCACCACCTACTACGGCGCCGACGCGCAGACCATCGCCGGCTTCATCACGCAGCCGCTCGAGCAGGCGATCGCGCAGGCCCAGGGCATCGACTACCTTTCCTCCTCGAGCGCCACCGGAGTGTCGACGATCACCGCGACGCTGCGCCTGAACTACGATGCCACCCGCGCGCTCACCGAGATCCAGACGCAGGTCACCTCGGTGCGCAACCAGCTGCCGCCGCAGGCGCAGCAGCCGGTGCTCACCGTGGCGGTCGGCCAGACCATCGATGCCATGTACATGGGCTTCAGGAGCGATGTGCTCCCCGCCAACAGCATCACCGATTACCTGGCGCGCGTGGTGAAGCCGAAATTCGATTCGCTGCCGGGGGTGCAGACCGCGGAGATCCTCGGCGGGCGGCAGTTCGCGCTGCGCGCCTGGCTCAATCCCGCGCAGCTCGCCGCGCACGGCGTCACCGCGGCGGATGTCTACCAGGCGCTCAGCACCAACAACTACCTGGCCGCGGTCGGCACCACCAAGGGGCAGATGGTGAGCGTGGATCTCACCGCGGCGACCGACCTGCACACGGTCGACGAATTCCGTCAGCTGGCCATCAAGCAGAAGGACGGCGCGATCGTGCGTCTGCAGGATGTCGCCACCGTGGTGCTCGGCGCCGAGGACTACGACTCCAACGTCTCCTTCAGCGGCAAGCTCGCGGTCTTCATCGGCATCAAGGTGGCGCCCGAGTCGAACCTGCTGCAGGTCGCGCAGAGCGTGCGCGCTGCTCTGCCCGACATTCAATCGCAGCTGCCGAACGGACTCTCGGGCGAGATCGTCTACGACAGCACCGGCTTCGTCACCGCCTCGATTCACGAGGTGGTGAAGACGCTGGTCGAGGCGCTGCTGATCGTCACCGGCGTGATTTACCTGTTCCTCGGCAGCATCCGCGCGGTGACCATTCCGGTCATCGCCATGCCGTTGTCGCTCATCGGCACCTTCTTCGTCATGCTGGCGCTCGGCTACTCGATGAACCTGCTGACGCTGCTGGCGCTGGTGCTTGCCATCGGCCTGGTGGTCGATGACGCGATCATCGTCGTCGAGAACGTCGACCGGCACATGAAGGAGGAGGGCAAGAGCCCGCTGGCGGCGTCGCTGCAGGCGGCCCGCGAGCTCGGCGGCCCGATCCTGGCGATGACCGTGGTGCTGGTGGCGGTGTACGTGCCGATCGGCTTTCAGAAGGGCCTCACCGGGGCGCTGTTCACCGAGTTCGCCTTCACGCTCGCCGGCGCGGTTACGGTATCGGCGGTGATCGCGCTCACCCTCTCACCGATGATGTGCTCGCGCTTCTTCTCGAGCGAGCAGGAGAGCGGGCGGTTCGTGCAGTTCATCGACCGCCAGTTCAACCGCGTGCGCAACGGCTATCAGCGCCTGCTGCGCGGCCTGCTCAGCACCTGGAGCGTGGTGGTGGTGATGGGCGTGTTGCTGTTCGGCGCCACCGTTCTGCTGGGCATGACGTCCCAGTCCGAGCTCGCGCCGGAGGAGGACCAGGGCTTCGTCTTCTATCAGCTCAAAGCCTCGCCGGATGCCACCTCACAGCAGATGCTCGGCTACTCGCAGCAGATGTTTGCGATCGGGCAGACGCTGCCCGAGTACGCGATGCTGTTCCAGGTCACCAGCCCGGGGACGGGCTTTGGCGGCATGCTGTTCAAGCCCTGGAACGAGCGCACGCGCATCGCGAAGCAGCTGCAACAGGTGCTGCAGGAGAAGTGGGGACAGATCGCCGGCGGCCAGATCTTCGTGTTCTCGCTGCCGGCGCTGCCCGGGGCGCAGGGCGCGCCGGTGCAGGTGGTCATCAACACCACCGAGCCGTTCCAGAATCTCAACGAGGTCGCGCAGGCGGTGCTGCAGAAGGCGCGCGACAGCGGCAAGTTCTGGTTCATCGACACGGACCTGAAGATCGACAAGCCGCAGTCGACGGTGGTCATCGACCGCGACCTGGTCTCAACCCTCGGGCTCACGCAGCAGGATGTCGGCAGCGCCCTGGGCGATGCCCTCGGCGGCGGCTACGTCAACTACTTCTCGATCGCCGGCCGCTCCTACAAGGTGATCCCGCAGGTGCTGCAGGCCGATCGCCTCAATCCCGATCAGGTGCTCGACTACTACGTGCGCGCGCCCGATGGCGCGGTGATCCCGGCTTCGACGCTGGCGAGCCTGAGGAGCGACGTGGTGCCCGAGTCGATCAACCGCTTCCAGCAGCTCAATTCCGCGACGCTCTCGGGCGCCAGCGGCATGTCGCAGGGCGAGGCGCTGAAGTTCCTGCGCGATGCGCTCGCCGAGGTCGCCCCGAGCGGCTACCAGATGGACTACTCCGGCCAGTCACGCCAGTTCGTGCAGGAGTCCGGCGGCTTCGCCACGACGCTGCTGTTCGCGGTGATCATCGTGTTCCTGGCGCTCGCGGCGCAGTTCAACAGCCTGCGCGATCCGGTCGTGATCCTGGTGTCGGTGCCGATGGCGCTGTTCGGCGCGCTGATCTTCGTCAACCTGATCTCGAGCCTGAACATCTTCACCCAGGTCGGTCTGGTGACGCTCATGGGGCTGGTCTCCAAGCACGGCATCCTCATCGTGCAGTTCGCCAATGAATCGCAGCGCGCCGGCATGAGCAAGCGCGAGGCGATCGAGCATGGCGCCGCCGTGCGGCTGCGGCCGATCCTCATGACCACCGCGGCGATGGTGCTCGGGGTGCTGCCGCTGGTCATTGCTTCGGGTGCGGGAGCGGCCGGGCGCTTCTCCATGGGCCTCGTCATTTCGGCCGGGCTGTCGATCGGCACCCTGTTCACGCTGTTCGTGGTGCCGGCGTTCTACATGCTGCTCGCCGCCGACCATCACGCCGAGCGCAAGCCCGCCTAAACCGGCCGCTCGCTGAGCGCGGCCAGCACGGGCGCGGTCTGCGGGCGCACGCCGTGCCAGATGCGGAAAGACTCCGCGGCCTGCTCGACCAGCATCCCCAGGCCCTGCAGCGCACGCGCGCAGCCGCACGCCTGCGCCCACTTCACGAACGCGGTGGCAGATTTGCCGTAGGCGAGGTCGTAGCACACCGTCTGCGGTCCGATCGCGTGCCGCGCAATCGGTGGAATCTCCCCGGAGAGGCTGGCGGACGTCGCGTTGATGATCAGATCGAAGGGCGTATTGCCGACCTGCGCGAAGCCCACTCCCTGCGTTGCGCCGAGATCTGCGAACGCCGCGGCGAGCGCCTCGGCACGCTCGGGCGTGCGGTTGGCGATCGTGAGCGTTGCGGGCGCAAGAGCCAGCAGCGGCGCCAGCACGCCACGCGTCGCGCCGCCGGCGCCGAGGATGAGGATGCGGCGGTTGGTGATCACGAGCCCCAGGTTGTCGCACAGGTCGCGCACCAGACCTACGCCATCGGTGTTGTCGCCCAGCAGCCGCTCGCCCTGCAGCGCGAGCGTGTTGACCGCCGCGGCGTGCGTGGCGCGATCGGTGAGCTCGTGCGCCACGCCGACCGCTGCGAGCTTGTGCGGCAGGGTGACGTTCAGCCCCCGGCCCCCGGCGGCGAAGAACGTGCGCGCGCGCGCGACGAACTCCCCGGGCAGCACGTCGTAGGCGCGATAGCTGAGGTGCTGGCCGGTCTCGCGCGCGAACAGGCCGTGAATGAACGGCGAGAGACTGTGGCTCACCGGGTGACCGAAGACGCCGTACTGCTCGGCCGCGCCGCTCATCGGGGAGATTCTCGCAGCATCCGCGCGTCGCTGCCTCCCCCGGCGCCGACGGCGAGGCAGGCCTGCAGCTGCGGCAGCCAGATCCGCATGCGCTCGAGGATCTGCCACGGCGGGTTGACGATCAGCAGTCCCGAGCCGTTGAGCGCCACGCGCGTATCGCGCGGGTACAACCACAGCTCGCTCAGCAGCACGCTCGCGCGCAGGGCGTGCGCGCAGGAAGCCTGCCAGGCGCGGGTGCTGCGCTCGTCCTTGATCGGATACCAGGCGGCGAACACCCCGGTTGGAAAGCGGCGCAGCCCTTCGGTGAGCGCGGCGGTGAGCTGCAGGAAATCCTGGTGCGTTTCCTCGTAGGGCGGATCGAGGAACGTGAGGCCGCGCCGCTCGGGCGGCGGCAGCCAGGCGCGCAAACGCTCGAAGCCATCGCCGCGCTCGACGTGAAAGCGCGGCGCCTCGCTTCCCCCCGGGGCGGCGACGGTGAGGGCCTCCTCGAGGGCACGCCTCTCGGGGGCCTGCAGCTCGATCAGCACCGCCCGGTCCTGCGGCCGCAGCGTACTCACCGCAAGCAGCGGGGAGCCGGGGTAGAGGTGCGGCCGGGCGAGCCGGCCACGGTAGTGCGCCAGCAGCGCTGCGTAGTCGTGCAGCTCCGGGGCGGCTTCGGGCGGGAGCTTGAGGCGCCCGATGCCGGCGGAAGCTTCCGCCGAGGGGCTCGAGAGGTCGTAGCTGCCGCGGCCGGCATGGGTGTCGAGATAGAGTAACCCCTTGTCCTTTTTCTTGAGTGCCCCGAGCAGGGCCAGCAGCGTCACATGCTTGTGCACATCCGCGAAATTGCCGGCGTGAAAGCTGTGGCGGTACTTCATGGCGCTGACACCGCGACAGTGTCCGGTGAAACGGCAGCGGGGGCAACGGCGGCGCGGCGCGATTCGCTGCCGCGCAACGCCAACGGTAAGATCCTCAAAGCCCGGAGGAGCGCATGCCCGCCGCAGAGTACTGGTACGACAGCTATGACGGCCGGCGGCTCTTCAGCCGCGTCTACGCAGGGCCGGCCGCGGCGGCGCCGGTGGTACTGTGCCTGCACGGGCTGATGCGTAACAGCCGCGACTTCGAGGACCTCGCCGCCCACCTCGCCCCGCGCTGCCGCATCATCGTGCCCGACGTGCGCGGGCGCGGCTTCTCGGCGCGCGATCCTGACGCCAACAACTATCAGATCCCGATCTACGTCAAGGACACGCTGGCATTGCTCACCGGCCTCGGTGCGGCGCGTGTGACGGTCATCGGCACCTCCATGGGGGGGCTGATGGCGATGGTGCTCGCGGTGACGCAGCGCGGGCTGGTTTCAGGCATCGTTCTCAACGACGTCGGGCCGGAGGTCGAGCGCGCAGGCCTCGAGCGCATCCGCGGCTACGCGGGGAAAGCCGCTCCGGTGCGCAGCTGGGCCGAGGCCATCGCGCAGGTGCGCAACACCTACGGCAGCGCGTGGCCGGGCTTGAGCGATGAGCGCTGGGAGAAAATCGTCCGGCTGAGCTACCGCGCCAACGCGCAGGGCATGCCGGAAGTCGACGCCGACCCGCGCGTCTCCGAGCTGCTGCGCAACACCAATGTGGCAGCGCCCGACCTGTGGCCGCTGTGGGGCGCGCTCGCCAAAGTCCCGATACTCGCGATCCGCGGCGCGCAGTCGGACATCTTGAGCGCCGCCACGCTCGAGCGCATGCAGCGCGAGAAGCCCGACCTCAAGGTGCTGACGGTCGCGGACCGCGGCCACGCGCCGATGCTCGATGAGCCGGAGTGCGTGGCGGCGATCGATGAGTTTCTGGCCGCGCAGGCCTGAGGCGAACGCATAGCGCGCGGGCGCTGCGCCTCATTTCAAGCCGCGCGCCCGCGGCGGCGCGGCACGTGCAGCCTTGGCACGAGCTTTCCCCGCCACGCTTTTTCTTACGCTGGTCTTTCCTGCCGTGGTTCGTGAGGCGCTGCGCGCCTTGCGGCCCAGGCGCGCGGAAACCTGGGCCCGCATGCGCGCCGCTGCCGCCGCGGACGCTGCCGGGGGTTTCGCGGCGGAGCCTGGCGAGGGTTTCGCGGCGCCCGCTCGCGCGCGCCCGCCCGATGGGACACCCGGCGCCGGCGCTGCGGGCGCTGCCTGTCGTGCGGACCGGGCCGCGCCGCGGGCGGCTTGCTTCCTCGCGCCTTTGCCGGCGGCCGCAGGGGCGGTCTCGCCGTACCTGCGCACCCTCAGCGCTGGCTGCCGGCGCTGCAGCCTTCGCCCCGCGACGGAAGCGGCCGAAGCGCCCGCCGCGCTCCGGGGCCGCCGCGAGCAGTGCGTGGCATTCCTCGAGCGTCAGCGACTTCGGGTCGCGCTCTTTCGGCACCTTGGCGTTCTTTTTCTTATCGGTGATGTACGGCCCGTAGCGCCCGTTCAGCACCTGGATGCCCTCGGCGGCGAAGTCCTGGATGATGCGCAGCGCGTCGGCTTCCTTCTTCAGCCGGATGACCTCGAGCGCCCGCTCGAGCGTAACGGTGTAGGGGTCGTCCTCCTTCAGCGAGGCGTACTTGCTGCCGTACTTGACGTACGGGCCGAAACGCCCGACGTTGGCGACGATGCTCTCGCCCTCGGCGGTCTCACCGAGCGTGCGCGGCAGCTTGAACAGCTCCATCGCATCGGCGAGGCCGACCGCGTCCATTTTCTGCCCGGGACGCAGGCCCGCGAAACGCGGCTTCTCCTCGTCGTCCTTGGTGCCCATCTGCACGAACGGCCCGTAGCGGCCCATGCGCACGGTGACCGGCTTGCCGCTGACCGGGTCCTTGCCGAGCTCGCGCGCCTGCGCAACCTGCTCGCGCGTGACGGTGCGCTCGATCTTGTCGACCTGGCGGATGAAGGGCTTCCAGAACTTCTCCAGCGGCGTGGTCCACTCCTCCTCCCCGCGCGATACCGCATCCAGCTCGTCCTCCATCGCCGCGGTGAAGCCGTACTCCACGTAGCGGTGGAAGTGATGCGTCAGGAAGCGGTTGACGATCTTGCCGATGTCGGTGGGCACGAAGCGCCGGCTGTCCATCTCGACGTATTCGCGGTCCTGGAGCGTGGAGATGATGGTGGCGTAGGTCGAGGGCCGGCCGATGCCGTGCTCCTCGAGCGCCTTGACGAGCGATGCCTCGCTGTAGCGCGGCGGCGGCTCGGTGAAGTGTTGCGTGGCGGCGAGTGAGTTGAGGGCGACCGCATCGCCTTCCTTCATCGGCGGCAGCACCTGATCGGCATCGTCGGCCTTGCCATCATCGCTCCCCTCCTGGTACACGGCGATGTAGCCCGGCTTCACCATCGTGGAGCCGTTGGCGCGCAGCAGGTGGCGCTGCGCGCCGTCGGCGCCAGCGAGCATGTCGACGGCGACCGTGTCGTATAACGCGTGGCTCATCTGCGAGGCCACGGCGCGCTTCCAGATGAGCGCGTACAGGCGGTAGAGGTCATCCTCGACCTTGCCCTCGAGGTCAGCGGGGATGATCGCCGCCGAGGTGGGGCGGATGGCTTCGTGCGCTTCCTGGGCGTTCTTCGACTTGGTGCGGTAGACGCGCGGCTCGTCGGCGACCTCGTGCTGCCCGTAGAGCCGCGCGGCGACCTCGCGGATCTCGCGCACGGCATCAAGCGCGAGCGACACCGAGTCGGTGCGCATGTAGGTGATGAGCCCGACGCTGCCCTCGCCGATGTCCAGCCCCTCGTACAGCCGCTGCGCGAGGCGCATGGTGCGGCGCGCGTTGAAGCCGAGCTTGCGGGCGGCCTCCTGCTGCAGGGTGGAGGTGGTGAACGGTGGCGCCGGGTTGCGGCGGCGCTGCTTGCGCTCGATGGCGACGACGCGCAGCGTGCCCGGCACACCTGCGCCTGCGCCGGCGGCGGCCCGGATGCTGCGCTCGACCTCGCGTGCCTGGGACTCGTTGGTGAAGCTGAACTGCTCGACCTTGCCACCGCGGTATTCGAGGAGCTTGAGCGGGAACTCCTGGCCGCTGTGCGATCCCTCGCCCTCGATGGTCCAGTACTCCTGCGCGATGAACGCCGCGATCTCCTCCTCGCGCTCGCAGATCATGCGCAGCGCCGGGCTCTGCACGCGCCCCGCCGACAGGCCGCGGCGCACCTTCTTCCACAGCAGCGGGGAGAGATTGAAGCCGACCAGATAGTCGAGCGCGCGGCGCGCCTGCTGGGCGTTCACCAGCTCGAGGCTGAGGCCGCGCGGCTGGCCGACCGCCTCGCGGATGGCGTTGCGCGTGATTTCGTAGAACACCACGCGATGCACGTCCTTGCCGTCGAGGTCGCCGCGCGCAGCGAGGATCTCCTTCAGGTGCCAGGCGATGGCCTCGCCCTCGCGATCCGGATCGGTGGCGAGGTACAGCGCGCGCGACTTGGCGAGCGAGCGGGCGATGGCATCCACGTGGCGCTGGTTTTTCTCCAGCACCTGGTACTTCATGGCGTAGCCGTTGTCCGGGTCGACCGCGCCCTCCTTGGGCACGAGATCGCGCACGTGCCCGTAGGAGGCGAGCACCTCGAAGTCCCTGCCCAGGTACTTCTTGATGGTCTTCGCCTTGGCGGGCGATTCGACTATGACCAGGTTGTCTGCCATGAAGACAAAAAACCGCGGACGAGCCGCGGACCTAAGTTAAACGCTGTGCGCGCCTGAAGTCAGTGGGGCGCATTGACCGCGGTTTCCGACATGAGGTTGCCGAGCCGCTCGAGCGCTGCTTCGTGTCCCGGCTGGCTGGAGAGCACCATCAGCACCACCCACTTCAGCTGCTCGGTATCGGGCTCCTCGGCATCGAGGGCCAGCATGCGCTCGATCACGATCTCGCGCTGCTGCGGCGTCAGCACGTGCGCGCGCTCGAGCGTCAGCAGCAGGCCGCGGCATTGCATCGACAGCCGGGTGAGCTCGCTGTCGCTGAACACACGCAACCCTGCGGGCTGCGTCGCGGCGTGCTCCGCCGTGGCGCGCGCGTTCCCGAAGGCAAGCTCGGTGAGCCAGTCGAGGGCGTGCTCGACCTTCGCAGCCGCGAAGCCGGCGCGCTCGAGGTCGCGCGCCAGATGCTCGCGCTGCGGCACCGTGGGGGCCTCATCGAGCATGTAGCGGTCGAAGACGTAGATCAGGATGTCGAGAACGCTGCCAGTCGTCATGACTCAAGGTATTCGGCCATAGCGGCCACCCGGGAGAGCCGCCACACGGCCCCCGAGCTCGAGTATCAGCAGCATCGAGGCAACTGACTCGCCCGGCAGGCTCGTGCGTGCGACCAGAGTATCAATGGTCGCGGGTACAAAGCCGAGCGCATCTAACAGCATTTCATACTCCTTGTCCAATGCGACCTCGTTCGCCAGCTCGCTCGGCGGCGCCGTAAGTTGTTCTTTCGGAACCGAAATCTTCAACTCCGAAAGTACGTCTGCGGCCTCCTCGACGAGCTTGGCGCCGTCCTTGATGAGTTGGTGGCAGCCGCGCGAGACCGGTGAGTGGATCGAGCCGGGAATCGCAAACACCTCGCGCCCGCACTCCGCCGCCAGACGCGCGGTGATGAGTGAGCCGCTCTGGCGCGCCGCCTCGACGACCAGCGTGCCGAGCGACAGGCCGCTGATGATGCGGTTGCGCCGCGGGAAGTTCGGGCGCAGCGGCGCAGTGCGCGGCGGAAATTCCGACACCAGCGCGCCATGCGCGCCGATGCGTGCGGCGAGCGCGGCGTGCTCGGGGGGATAGATGCGATCGAGTCCGCTGCCGCAGACCGCCACCGTCAGTCCGCCGCCGGCGAGCGCGCCTTCGTGACTGGCGGCATCGATGCCGAAGGCGAGCCCGCTGGTCACGGTGAGTCCGGCGCGCGCAAACCACGCGGCGAACTCGCGTGCCGTGGCGCGGCCGGCGGGAGTGGGATTGCGCGAGCCGACCATGGCCAGCTGCGGCGAGATGAGCGCCGCGGGCGAGCCGAGCACGTAGAGCGTCGCCGGCGCGCCGGAGGTCTCGCGCAGCAGCGGCGGATACTCCCGGTCGGTGTACAGCAGGATGCCTGCACCGCTGCCTTCGAGCCAGGCGATGTCGGCTTCGATGGCGGTTTCATCGGGGGAGGTGAGAAAGGCGCACGCGGCGTGCGGCAGATCCACGGCGCGGGCGATGCGGGGTTCCGCGGCGCGCTCGGTGTCACCGCCCGCGGCGGCGATCAGCGCCTGCAGTTGGGCGCTGTTGAGTCCGGGGGTCCGCGCCAGCAGGGCGCGCGCTCGCACTGCCTCCATGGGCGCGAGCATACGGCAAGCGCACCGCGCGGCGCCGCCTGCAAATGGCACGCAAAGTCCCGCGGCGGCCGCCCGCGTTCGGGCGGCGCGACCGAAGACTTACGGGTTACGCACCACGTCGTGGGTGTGGATAGTGTCCGAGGCGCCGACGATCAGCCCGAAACTGACCCGGTCGTACGTCTTGAACACCAGCAGCGTGCCGGAGCGCTCGTTGGGGAGCTGCACCTTGGGCGCGAACTGCCTGCCGCCCGCGTTCGTATCACCGATTTGCCGGCCGCCGCGATAGAGGTCAGGCACCACATCGCCGTACTGATAAACGGCCAGTACGCTGCCCGGCTCGAGACCGTGACGGCGGCCGCGATTGATCACCACGACCTGGAATGACCCGGCGAGGTCGGTGCCGCCGACCACGTCGATGACCTGTCCGACCACCTGTGTCTTCGGCGGCGAGGGCGTGAACGTGGTCGGCGTATCGTTGGCCTCCGTGGCCAGCAGCCGATCGCCCTGCAGCGTCTCGCGCGCCGGCTCGATGAGCAGCGCCTTGGCGGGCTCGCCCGTGCGCTGCACGAGCGCCGTGGCGGTGTAGATGCCTTCGTAACCGACCACCTTGCCGTCGTCCGGATCGATCAACGGACCCGCGACGTGCATGACCGCGAAGCGGGCGTTCTCCGGGGCGGAGAGATTGCGCACGTAGACCTCGTTGCCCGAGCCTGCGACCTGATGCAGGTCGCGGAACGCGAGCACGTAAGGGGCGTGGCGGATCTGCTCCTCGGTCATCACCGACGGCCGCGAGAGGAATGCGGCGATCGCGCTGTAGGGGATGGTCGGAATGGCGCTCTCGAGCGCCGTGCTGCGCAGGCGCGGATCGAGCCGCACCATGCCGGCCTGCTCCAGGCTCACCAGCGGGCGGCCGTTGGCGCCATAGGCCAACGCGAGCGTATCGCCGGGATAAATGAGGTGCGGGTTCGGGATCTGGGGATTGATGACCCAGACCTCAGGCCACAGCCACGGGTCTTGCAGGTACATCGAGGCGATGCCCCAGAGCGTATCGCCGCGCTTGACGGTGTAGTGCTTCGGCGCGCCCGGATTGACGACCGCAGTGGGCTCGGCAGCGCTGGCGGCCGGGGCGGGGCCTGCGCCGCCGCCGGCGGCGATCGCGGCCTCCGTCGCAGTCATCTCCTGAGACGCGGGCGCGGCAGCGCCCTCTGCGCCCGGAACAGGAGCCGCAGCGGGGGCCTGCGCCGCTTCCTCGCCGCGGTGCGTGTGCGCGCACCCGGAAGAAATCGCTATGGAAAGGATCAGCACACCCGCGGCGGCACGGGCTCCAAGTACCTGATTAGAGAGCATCCTCCACTCCTCATCGCGCGAGGCGGACCACACCGGCGCCCGAGATTCTAGGCGTTATACTGGCATGTCCCCGGGCCGGCACACGAATTAATGTCAACTTTGTGCGCTGGATCACGGGCGGTAGTGCCCCCAAATCAAGCAGCACCATGGCTTTACGAACCATCCTGGAATACCCCGACCCCCGCCTGCGAACGCGGGCCCAGCCCGTGACGCACTTTGACGCCGCGCTCGGCACGCTGATCGACGACATGTTCGAGACCATGTACGCCGCGCCCGGCATCGGGCTCGCGGCGACCCAGGTCGATGTCCACAAGCGCCTGATCGTGATCGATCTCTCCAAGGAGCACGACCAACCACTCGTGCTCATCAACCCGGAGATTCTCGCGCGCGAAGGCGAGGCGAACACCGAGGAAGGGTGCCTGTCCGTGCCGGGGATCTTCGATGAGGTGAAACGCGCGGCAAAGGTGCGTGTGCGCGCTCACGACCGCAACGGCGAAGTGTTCGAACGCGACTTCGAAGACATTCTCGCCGTGTGCATCCAGCATGAGATGGATCACCTCGACGGCAAGCTGTTCGTCGATTACCTCTCGGACCTCAAGCGCGAGCGCATTCGCAAGAGACTCGACAAGGAGCGCCGCGAGCGCACCGCGCCGGTCGGCGCGACGGCTGGCGGACGCGCGTACTGACGTTGCGCGTCGCGTTCGCGGGCACACCGCAATTCGCGCTGCCGGCGCTCGCGGCACTGCGTGCTCACCACGACGTCGTCGGGGTCCTGACGCAGCCTGATCGCCCGAGCGGGCGCGGCCGCAAAGTGACCGCGAGCGCGGTGAAGCAAGCGGCGCTTGCCGCGCGGCTGCCGCTCGCGCAGCCGCACACGCTCGCGAGCGAAGCCGCGCGGACGCAGCTCAGCGCGTGGCGCCCCGACGTACTGGTCGTCGTGGCCTACGGCCTGATCGTGCCGCGCGAAATGCTCCTCATCGCGCGACTCGGCGGCATCAACATTCACGCCTCGCTCCTGCCACGCTGGCGCGGGGCTGCGCCCATTCAGCGCGCGCTGCTGGCCGGCGACTGCGAGAGCGGAGTCACGATCATGCAGATGGACACAGGGCTCGACACCGGGCCCATCCTGCTGCAGCGGCGCATCGCGATTACCCCCGATCACACTGCGGGCTCGCTGCAGGATGAGCTCGCAGCGCTCGGAGCGGCGGTGCTGATCGAAGCCTTGCAGGGACTGGGTGCGGGGACGCTTGTCCCCAGGGCCCAGCCGGCGCAGGGGGCCACCTACGCGCCGAAGATCAAAAAGACTGAAGCCCGCATCGACTGGAAGGCCGAAGCCACGCAGATCGAGCGGCAGGTCAGGGCCTTCAACCCCTGGCCCGTGGCCGAGACGGCGCTCGGCGGCGAGCAGCTGCGGATTTTCGCTGCTCGCGTCGTGCCTGTCGGTAACGTGTCGTTAAAGTTGAATAAACGCTGTGATCCTGGCGTTATTGTCGCCGAAAATGAGGAATCATTGATCGTGCGGTGTGGTCAGGGCGACCTGGCCCTCACCGAGGTCCAGCGGCCGGGACGCCGGCCGGTGAGCGCACGCGAGTACGCTCAGGGCCTGAGCCTCGTGGGGCGGCAGCTTGGCTAGAGCGCCCTGGGCGCCGGGGGCGGCTGCGCTCGCAGCCGCCGCCCGCGCGGTCGATGCCGTGGTCTTCGGCGGCCAGTCCGCCGACGTGCCGCTCGCGCAGGCGGCCCGGTCGCCCGATCGCTCAGCCGTGCGGGCGATTGCCCTGGGGACGCTGCGCTGGTACCTGCGCCTTGCGCCGGCGATCGATCTGCTCCTCGAGCGCCCTGCGGGAGTGCCGCGCCGCATCCGGGCACTGCTTGCAGCCGGCGCGCACCAGCTGGAGTACTCGCGCAATGCACCCGAGGCCATCGTGCACGCCGCGGTCGATGCCACGCGGGTGCTCGCAGCTGCGCGCAGCAGCGCCCTGGTCAACGCGGTGCTGCGCCGGTTCGTCATCGAGCGGGCGGGGCTCCTGGCGCGGATCGATACCGATCTTGCGGCGCAGACCGCGCACCCGGCCTGGCTCGCCGAGCGCATCTGCGCCGCCTGGTCCGACCGGGGCAGGGGCGTGCTCGATGCCAATAACGCCCACCCTCCGATGACACTACGCATCGATCTGTCCCGCACCGATCGAGCGGTCTACCTCAATCTCCTGGCGGAGGCAGGAATTGATGCATATGCGGTACAGTGGATTGATTCCGCAGTGACTTTGGATCGCCCGATGGCCGTCACCGATCTACCCGGGTTTGCCGATGGCACGGTCTCGGTTCAGGACGCCGGGGCTCAGCTCGCCGCGATACTGCTCGAGCCCAAGCCGGGCCTGAGGGTGCTGGATGCCTGCGCCGCTCCGGGAGGCAAGACCGGGCACCTTCTCGAGCGGCTCGGCGAGGGCGCCGACGTCACAGCGGTAGACATCGATGCCGCGCGCACGAAGAGGATCCGCGACAACCTCAGGCGCCTCAGGCGCACGGCACGCGTGATCGAGGCGGACGTGCGCGATCCGCAGAGCTTCTGGGACGGACGGCCCTTTGATCGGATTCTGATCGACGCACCGTGCTCCGCAACCGGGGTGATCCGCCGCCATCCGGACATCAAGCTGCTGCGGCGCGCGGCGGATACCCCAGCGTTTGCCGCTACCCAGGGGGCGATGCTCCGGGCGCTGGTGCCCCTCCTCGCCCCCCGTGGCCGGCTGGTGTACGCCACCTGCTCCGTGCTGCCCGAGGAGAATGAGCAGGTGATCGCCACGCTCCTCGCGACGCAGAGCGATATGCGCCCGGCCGCCACCGCTCACGCGGCGCGCCTCGCGCCGGGCGCCCTGGAGCGCCTCGCGGGCCTGCAGCTCCTGCCGGGAGCAGAGGCGGGGACCGACGGCTTCTATTATGCTTGTCTCGAAAAGACAACGGCCGGATCCTAAGCTCTGTCAGAGGGCCGATGAGACGGGCTGCATCCGACCGGGCTACCGTTGCATTGATGCTACGCGGCGATCCAGCAAGGGAAGGTTTGAAGCGGGGGCTGCGGCTCGCCGCGTGGTGCGCCGTAGCACTCGGAGCCTTCGCGCTCGCCCGCGCCGATGCGCTCGATGGGATCCTCGAAGTGCGCTCGGCCTACGTGAACGTCGACAAGGGGGTGTTCCTGCTGCACGCACGGGTGGAGTACCCGGTAAGCCCGGCGATCCGCGAGGCGCTGCAGGATGGGATCACGCTCATCTTCGACCTCGACGTGCGCGTCGACCGTGACCGCCATTTCTGGTTCAACGCCAACATCGTCGACCTGACGCTGCGGCGCGAGCTCACCTACCACGCGGTCAGCGACCGCTACGTCGTGCGCGAGACCCGCAGCGGTGATCAACAGACCTTCGCAACCCTCGATGAGGCGCTCGCCTACCTCGGCAAGGTCGACGCCTGGCCGATCCTGGTCGAGCCGCAGCTCGATGGCGGCAACTACAGCGTCGGCGTGCGCGCAGGCGTGCGCCGCGGACACCTGCCGGCATCGCTACGCGCTATTCTCTTCTGGACCGACGATTGGGCACGCGTGAGTGAGTGGTACACATGGTCGCTGCCGGTGTAGGTACCCGTCCGCCCCGCGGACTGCGCTGGGTCGCCATCGGCCAGGCACTGCTGTGGGGGGCGATCGGGCTCGGTGCCTTTCTGCTGCTCGCGAAGAGTGTGCAGAACTCCTCGGCGTTCAACCGCCTGCAGCTATGGATCCTGCTCGTCGACATCGGCGGAGTCATCGCGCTCAGCGTGCTGCTGGCGCACAAGCTCTGGCGGCTGGTGCGCGACTATCGCGCGCACGTGCCCGGCTCGCGACTCACCGCACGCACCGTGGGCATCTTCGGCGCTCTGGTGGTCGCGCCGCTGCTGATCGTCTACCTCTCCTCGCTCGAATTCATCAACGTCGGCATCGACAGCTGGTTCAAGGTCGAGGTCAAGCAGGGGCTGAACGATGCGCTGGTGCTCTCGCGTGCCGCGCTCGACCTGCGCATGCGCGAGTACTCCGGCCGCACCCAGGCGCTCGCCGACAAGCTCAGCACCGCCGGCCCCGCAGACGTACAGTCACAGCTCGATGCCGAGCGCCACGGCAGTCAGGCGCTCGAGGTCGTGCTGTTCGGCGCGCATGCCCGCATCCTCGGGGCGAGTCTCGAGAATCCGCTGGAGAGTCTGCCGTCGCAGCCGCCTCCGGATCTGGTGCGCCAGGTCGAGCAGCACCTGCCGTACGTGAGCCTCGAGCCCCAGGCGGGCGGGCGCTACCTGATTCGCACCGCCGCGGCGCTTGGCGATGCCGGCCACCGCGACCCGCGCTTCGTGGTGGCGATTTATCCGGTTCCGGCGCAGCTCGCGGCGCTGTCGGAAGCGGTACAGAGCTCCTACTCGCAATACGGCGATCTCGCTGCATTGCGTGAGCCGCTGAAGTACAGCTTCCGCCTGACCCTCACCCTGGTGCTGCTGCTCTCGATGCTCGCCGCGATCTACGGCGCGATCTACTCCGCGCAGCGCCTGGTGCGCCCGGTGCAGGACCTGATCGAAGGCACGCGCGCGGTCGGCAAGGGCGATTTCGGCACGCGCTTACCGCTTCCGTCGCGCGATGAGATGGGCTTTCTGGTGCACTCCTTCAACGACATGACCAAGCGGCTGCGGCGCGCGCGTGCGGAAGCGACCCACAGCCAGCAGGCGGTGGAGCGCGAGCGCGAGCGCCTCGCGATCATCCTGGCACGGCTCTCCACCGGCGTGCTCGCCATCGACCGCAGCATGACGGTGCGCACCGCGAACGCGGCCGCCGGCGCAATCCTCGGCAGCGACCTGTCGGCGGCCACCGGGCGCTCGCTCCCGGAGCTCGCCGCGAGCAACGAGCGGCTCGGCCAGTTCGTCGCTGCGCTCGCCGTGCGCTTTGCCGCCGGGCGCCAGGAGTGGCGCGAGCAGCTCGACCTGGACAGCGCCGCCGGAAGGCGCACGCTGATGTGCGCCTGCACGCCCTTACCGGGCGAAGACTCCGACATGGGCTTCGTGATCGTGTTCGATGACATCACGATGCTGCTGCAGGCGCAGCGCGATGCGGCCTGGGGCGAGGTCGCACGGCGCCTGGCGCACGAGATCAAGAATCCCCTGACCCCGATCCAGCTCTCCGCCGAGCGGCTGCGCCGCCGGCTGCTCGCCGGCATGAGCGAGCGCGACGCGGAGATCCTCGAGCGCGGCACGCGCACCATCGTGCAGCAGGTGCAGACCATGCAGCAGATGGTCAACGCGTTCAGTGAATACGCGCGGGCGCCGGAGATGCAGATCACGCGCTTCAGCCTGAATCAGCTCATCACCGAGGTGGCCGATCTCTACCGCTCGCAAGACCCGCGCAGCCGCATCCGGCTCGATCTCGATGAGCGGATCGGCGAGATCGAGGCCGACCGCGGCCGCGTGCGGCAGATCCTCAACAATCTCGTGACCAACGCACTGGAAGCGCTCGAGGGCGTGGCCACGCCGCTGCTGGAGATCTCCACCCGACTCGAGAGCAGCGCCGATACCGATTACGCCGCCGTGACCGTGTGTGACAATGGCCCGGGCTTTCAGCGCGAGCTGCTCGGAAGGGTATTCGACCCGTACGTCACCAGCAAGCCTAAGGGGACGGGTCTCGGGCTCGCGATCGTGAAGAAGATCATCGAGGAGCATGGCGGGCGAATTGATGCGGACAATCGACCCGAAGGTGGAGCACGCGTGCGCGTCGTGCTGCCGGTGAAGGACAGCACCCGGTCCGCCACGGCAGGCGCGCGCGAACGGCGCGATCAGTTGCGGAGGGAAAGAGCGTGAGCAGTCCACACATTCTCGTGGTCGATGACGAAGCGGACATCCGTGGACTCCTCAAGGAGATTCTCTCCGAGGAAGGCTACGAGGTGGACGTGGCCGCCAACGGCGCGCAGGCGCGCGCCTCGCGTGCGCGGCAGATTCCCGATCTGGTGCTGCTCGACATCTGGATGCCGGACGTGGATGGCATCACGCTGCTGCGCGAATGGTCGGCCGCCGCCACCGACGGCTGCCCGGTGGTCATGATGTCCGGGCACAGCACCGTGGAGACGGCGGTGGAGGCGACGCGCCTTGGCGCTTTCGACTTCGTCGAGAAGCCCCTGTCGCTCGCCAAGCTCCTGCGCACCGTCGAGCGCGCGCTCGATGCCGGCAGGCGGCACCGCCAGTCGGGGAGGCTGCTCGGCTCGCCGCTCGCGGTGCCGATCGGCAAGAGCAAGCTCATGCAGCAGCTGCGCGCGGAGGCGCAGCAGATCGCCGCCAACCCCTCCCCGGTGCTGCTGATCGGCGAGCCCGGCTCGGGGCGCGAGGCATTGGCGCGTTACCTGCACGAGCATGGCCCGCGCGCCAGCGCGCCGTTCGTGGCGCTGGTCGCTCCCAGCCTGCGCGATGCGGATGCCGAAGCGCGCCTGTTCGGGCGCGAGCAGAGCGATGGCCAGAAGGTCACGGGCATTCTCGAGGAAGCCGGCAACGGCACGCTCTTCATCCACGAGCTCGAGGACCTCCCGCCCGGGGTGCAGCGCCTCCTGGCCGGCGTGTTCGAGGCCAGGCAGTTCACGCGTATCGGCGGCACCGAGCCGCTCAGCTTCCGCGCGCGGCTGCTGTCCTCGGCGCAGCCCGGCGTCGAGCAGCGCGCCGGCAGCGACAGCCTGCGGCGCGACCTGCTCGCGGCGCTGAACGTCCTCATCATGCGCGTGCCGCCGCTGCGCGACTACGCCGAGGACGTGCCCGAGCTGCTGCGACACCAGGTGGATCGCCTGGTGGATGCCGACGGGCTCGCCTTTCGGCGCTTTTCCGTCGCGGCGCAGAACCGCCTGCGCAACTACCCCTGGCCGGACAACGTGCGCGAGCTGCGCCACCTGGTGCATCGGCTGCTGATTCACGGTGGAGCGGAGGAGATCCGTCTCGAGGAAATCGAGCGCGAGCTCGCCCTGCAGACACCGCCCGATGAGCCGCTCGTGAAGCAGGACCTGCTGGCGCTGCCGCTGCGCGAGGCGCGCGAACAGTTCGAGCGCGCTTACCTGCAGCAGCAGCTGCTGCTCTGCAACGGCAAGGTGGGACAGCTCGCCAAGCGTGTCGGCATGGAGCGCACGCACCTGTACCGCAAGCTGCGCTCGCTCGGCGTCGACTTCAGGAACATCAGCGAGGATTGAGGAGCGCGCCGATGTTGCGCGCCGCGAGCGCGAGAGAGGTTTTTCGGGGCCGCCGCAAGTCCGTCCATGTAGGCTGCGGGCGCGCCATCCATGGCGCGCACGCCCCGAAAAACCTCTTTCGCACTCGCGGCGGGCCGCGTGCCCGTAAGTGCAGACTTCCTCGCGTATGTGGTGGAGCAGCTCGCCGCTCTCGGTGGCGTGAGCTCGCGGCGCATGTTCGGCGGCGCCGGGCTTTATAGCGACGAGCGCTTCTTCGGGCTGATCATGGATGACGTGCTGTACCTGCGCGTAGATGACTCCAACCGCGCCGACTACAGCTCGCGCGGCATGGCGCAGTTTCGCCCCTACGCCGATCGGCCGCACCTGAGCATGAACTACTACGAGGTCCCGGCTGACGTGTTGGAAGACGCCGCCGCGCTCGTGAGCTGGGCGCGCCGCTCGGTGACGGTGGCAATGAAGGCGCCGCAGCCGGCCGCCGCAAGAAAGCCGGGGCTAGTGCGACGGCGGCGGCTGCGGTGACTGTGGCGGCTGCGGCGGCTGAGATGCGGGTGGCGCCGTCGACTGCGGATTCGCGGCCGCTTTGACCCGCGCGGCGGAGTCCTTCTCGAGCTGCATGATCTTCGGCGCCAGGCTTTGCGCGCGCGCCCGCATCTTCTGCATCATCTCCTGCATGACCGCGGGCATTTTTTCGACGAACGCTCGTCCGCTTTCGGACCGATAGAACTTCAGCATCCCGTCGACTTCCTTCTGCGTGAGGTTGTCGCGGTAGACCTCGATGATCGTGGGCTCGAGCTTTTCCCAGCTGAGCTCCTCTCTCACCAGCGACTGAACTTTCTCCTGGGTGTCTGCCAGGATCCTGCGCTGCTCGTCGTTCAGCGGCCTGCCCGCCAGGCTCTGTGTCTGCGCGGCACGCGCATCCGCATTGATCTGGTTCATCACGTTGTCGAGCAGGCTGTTCGCATGCATGAGCTCGAACAGCTGTTTGATCGACTCCGCCGAAGCCTTGGTGTCCTGCGCCAGCGCCGGCGTTATCGCCAGCATCGTGATCACGGCAACCACAAAGAATCTCATGAGCTGAACTCCTGCAGTGTCGTCAGTCTCCCACCCGTATCACCAGCGCGTCCACCTCGGCCGCCTGCAGCTGCCTGCGCACCTTGTTGAGCTCGTCGAGATTGCTGATCGGCCCGATGCGCACGCGATGCCAGACGTCGGCGTCGACGGCGACGCGCTGCACCTTGGCGTCGACGCCTTCGCGTGCCAGCTGCGCGCGCACACGCTCGGCGTCGGACTCGTTGCGGTAGGAGCCCGCCTGCAGCACATACACGCCGGGCCGCTCGATCTTCGCCGCTGCCGGCAGGTCGCGCTTCACGTCCTTGTCCTTCTCCGGCACCACCACCTCGAAGTTCGGCAGCATCTCGTAGAAGTCGTACTTCTCGGACGCCTTGTCGGCGGCGGCGCCGCCGGGCTCGAGGTCCGCCCGCGCGCTGCGACGCGGATCCGGGCGCGGCGCATCGGCGCTCTCCGGCAGGTGATGCCCGTGGCCGCCGAGGTAGACGAACGCCATGCTCGCGAGTACCGCACCGGCTATGGCGCCGTAGCCGAACTCGCGCCAGCGCCGCAGCTCGAGCGGGCGGCGGTGCGTGGACTTATAGTCGCGCGCGGTCAGCTTCGCCATCCCGGGCATGCCTTTGGGCCGCGGCGCGGCCGATGGCTGCAGGCGCTCAAGCTCCTCACATGCTCTCCGGCGCCGAGACGCCCAGCAGCGTCAGCCCATTGCGCACCACCTGCTGCACGCCGAGCACCAGCGCCAGGCGCGCATTGCGCAGCTGCGCGTCCTCGACGATGAAGGTTTCCGCGTTGTAGTAGGTGTGAAAGACGTTCGCCAGCTCGCGCAGGTAGTGCGCCAGGGTATGCGGTGCGCGATTCACCGCCGCCTGCGCGACGATTTCCGGATAGCGGGTGAGCGATTGCAGCACCGCCTGCTCGTGCGCACCGCCCAAGCGCGCCGCGGCGGCGAGTCCTGCGGCGCGCTCGAACGACAGCCCGCGCGCGGCGAGCTGCTTCATGACGCTCGCGACGCGGGCGTGCGCGTACTGGATGTAGTAGACGGGGTTCTCGTTGCTGCGCGACTTGGCGAGCTCGAGATCGAAATCGAGCGGCTGGTCATGGCTGCGCATCAGATAGAAGAAGCGGCAGGCGTCGTTGCCGACCTCGGCGCGCAGCTTGCGCAGCGTCACGAACTGCGCTTCGCGCTTGCCCATCGGGATCTTCTCCGCGCCCCGGAACAGGCTCACGAACTGGATCAGCGGCGCCTCGAGGCACTCGCCGGGCTGACCCAACGCGAGCAGCCCGGCGCGCACGCGCGCCACGTAGCCGTGATGATCAGCCCCCAGCACGTCGATGAGGCGCGAGAAGCCGCGCTCGCGCTTGGCGAGGTGGTAGGCGATGTCGGAGGCGAAATAGGTCTTCTGGCCGTTCTCGCGTACCACCACCCGGTCCTTCTCGTCGCCGAACTGCGTGGCGGCGAACCACAGCGCGCCCTCCTGGCGGTAGAGGCGTCCCTGCGCCTCGAGCACGGCGAGCGCGTGATCGATTGCGCCGCTCTCGGCGAACTGCCGCTCCGAGGTCCAGTGATCGAAGACGACTCCGAACTCGGCGAGATCGCTGCGGATGTCGGCGAGCATATCGTCGAGCGACAGCTGCAGCACCCGCCGGAAGCCGTCCGCGCCGATCAGCTCGCGCGCACGCTCGATCAGGGCATCGATGTAGGCTTCCTTGTCGCCGGCGGGAGCATCCGGCGGGAGGTTCGCGAGCACCAGGGCGGCAGGGCGGCGCAGCTGCTCTGCGGCGGTGGCCCTGAGCTTCTGCGCCAGCGGCCGCACGTACTCGCCGCGATAACCGTTCTCGGGAAAGGGTAGTTGCTCGCCGCAGAGCTCGAGGTATCGCATCCAGGCGCTCACGGCAAGGATGTCCATCTGCCGCCCGGCATCGTTGATGTAGTACTCACGCTCGACGTGAAAGCCCGCCGCAGCGAGGATGTTGGCGAGCGTCGCCCCGTAGGCTGCCTGGCGTCCGTGGCCGACGTGCAGCGGGCCGGTGGGATTGGCGGAGACGAACTCCAGGAGTACCCGCTCGCCTGCGCCCAGCCGGCTCTCGCCGTAGGCTGCGCCCTGTTCGTGAATGCTGGCGAGCTCGCGCGCGTAGGCTTGCGCGGCGAGATGAAAGTTGATGAAGCCGGCTCCTGCCACCTCGGTGCGCGCCACGAGCGCACTGTCGGGCAGTGCCGCGACGATGGCTGCGGCGAGCTCACGCGGCTTGCGGCCGCAAGTCCTGGCGAGGCGTAGCGCGAGATTGGTAGTGAAATCACCGTGCCGCGCCTCGCGCGTGCGCTCCACGACCACCTCGGACGCCGGGGGTATGTCCGGCAGCACGCTTCCCCGGAGCCGGGCAAGGGCGGTGAGCAACAGCTGCTCGAGGTCTTGCTTCACGCGGTGGAAATCTCGCTTGCGGGCAGGCGCGGAAGTGTACCCGAAGCGTCCGCGCGATTTTTATCCGCGACCGCAGCCGCATCCGGTCCCGGCGGCGTGCACGTCAAACCGCCGGCCGTCAGAAGAGCTCAATCGGGTCCACATCGAGCGACCAGCGCAGCGCGCGCGCGCTGCTGAGCTGCTCCACCTGCGGCAGCCACGCCTCGAGGAACTCGTGCAGGCGCGATCGCTCGCGGCTCTCGATAAGCAGTTGCGCGTGATAGCGCCCGGCGCGCTTGGCCATCGCCGCCGGCACCGGACCTAACAGCCGCACCCCGGCCGGCGGGCGGCGCGCCAGGCGGCGCGCCTCGGTAAGGAAAGCCAGCGCAGCGTCCGCGGTGCGCGCGGAATCGCGCAGCGCCGCGAGGCGGCTGAAGGGCGGCCAGCCCGCCTGTGCGCGCTCTTCCAGCGCTGCGCGCGCAAATCCGTCGTAGCCGTCGGCGAGCAGGCTCGTGAGCAGAGGGTGCTCGGGGAATTCCGTCTGGATCAGCACCTCGCCGGGCCTGGATCCGCGACCGGCGCGGCCCGCGACCTGCACGATGGTCTGTGCGAGGCGCTCGGGGGCACGAAAGTCGCTGCTGAAGAGGCCCTGGTCGGCATTCAACACCACCACCAGCGTGACGTTCGGGAAGTCATGGCCCTTGGTGACCATCTGCGTGCCGACGAGAATGCGCGCCTCACCCGAAGACATGCGCCGCATCACGCCCTCCATGTCGCCGCGGCGGCGCACGACGTCACGGTCCAGCCGGGCAAGCGCCACTCCCGGGAAGAGAGTGCCGAGAGTCTCCTCGATGCGCTCGGTGCCCTGTCCGACGGGCTTCACGCTGAAGCCGCATACCACGCAGCGCGCAGGCAGCGGCGCGTCGGCGCCGCAGTGATGGCAGCGCAGCCGTCCTGCGCCCAGGTGCACCGTGAGGCGCGCATCGCACTCGCGGCACGGCGCGATCCAGCCGCAGGCAGTGCACAGCAGCGTCGGCGCATAGCCGCGGCGATTGAGGAACACCAGCACCTGGCCCTGCTCGGCGAGATGCCGCTCGATCGCCAGCACCGCGGGCGTAGCGATGCCCGCGGTGCGGGCGCTGCTGCGCAGGTCGATGAGCTTGAGGAGCGGGGGCTGCGCCTGCGCCGCGCGCCGCGAGAGCCCGAGCAGCGTGTAGCGCCCGGCGGCGACGTTGTGCAGCGTCTCGAGCGCCGGTGTCGCCGAGCCGAGCAGCACCGGCACGCCGGCGTGCCGTGCCCGTACGACGGCGAGGTCCCGTGCCGAGTAGCGAAAGCCGCCTTCGTGCTGCTTGAAGGACGCATCGTGCTCCTCGTCGACCACGATGAGCCCGAGCTCCGGAACCGGGGCGAACACTGCCGAGCGGGTGCCGAGCACGATGCGCGCTTCGCCACTGAAGGCGCTGCGCCAGGCGAGCAGGCGCTCATGATCGGTGAGCGCGGAGTGCAGCGCCGCGATCGGCGCCTCGAAGCGCTCGCGAAAGCGCTCGAGCAGCTGCGGGGTGAGGCCGATCTCCGGCACCAGCACCAGTGCACGCCGGCCGGCGAGCAGCACCCGCTCGATGAGGCGCAGGTAGACTTCCGTCTTGCCGCTGCCGGTGATCCCGTGCAGCACAAACGCGGCAAATCCGCCAAGAGCCGCCCCCACCGCCTCGATCGCGGCGCTCTGCTCGGGCAGCAGCTGGGGTCCGGCCGCGCGCACGCTTGCAGGGGCCGGCACACTCGTGATGGCGACCGCGCTGCTGGCAATGAAGCCGCGTTGAGTCAGTGCCCGCGCCGCGGCGCGCCAGTCTGGCGCACCGGCATCGAGGAGGGCGGCTGTCGCGCCGCCATGCTCGTAAACGTAGCCAAGGAGTGCGCGTTGGCGAGGCGCGCGGCGCGGCTCGCCGGCCGCGAGCGCCGCCGCGCCCGCCTCGGTGACGAGCCAGCGCTCCTCGGTGGGCGTGGCGGGGGCCCCAAGTCGCAGCGCTTTGGGCAGGGCGCTCGCGAGTACCTGCCCGGGAGGGTGGTGGTAGTACTGAGCGGCCCACCCGAGGAGCGCGAGCGCCGCCGCATCGAGCGCCGGCGTCGCGTCGAGCACCTCGAGAATCGCCCTGAGGCGGCCGGCCGGCACCTCGGAGCCGTCCGCGACCGCCAGAACCATGCCGATCAGACGACGCCTCCCGAAAGGCACCCGCACGCGCGCGCCGACCGCGGGCGGCGTGGCGCCGGAGGGCGGCGGCAGGTAATCGAACAGCTGTCGGAGCGGGGTGTCGAGCGCCACCCGGAAAATCTGGGGCACAGGTCGCAAGGGGTAAGTCAAATCAAGGAGTTATTCGGTATCTCGGCCGTCAACCTGTCCACGCGCGCGCCGTTATACAGGGCATGTCCGAGTTTGCTACGCTCGCGTCGCCTTATAGCATGCCGGCCGCACTACACGGCGACGTGGACCTGACGGACCCTGAAGCCCAGACCCGCTCGCGTGCGCTGAACCAATTCCTGGCCGGCGTCGAGCTCAAGGCATTCAAGATCGCTCAGGCGGGGCTGCGCAACGAGGATGATGCGCTCGACGCCGTGCAGGACGCGATGCTGCAACTGGCGCGCGCGTATGCGGGCCGGCCGGCGGAGGAGTGGAAGCCGCTCTTTTATCGCATTCTCGAGAACCGCATTCGCGACATGCAGCGCCGGCGCACGGTGCGCGGACGCGTGCTCGCCTGGGTGCCGTTGCGCGGCGACGGGGACGAAGAGGAGCCGGATCTGATTGCCCAGGCGCCGAGCCCCGACCCGCAGCCGGTCAGGCGGCTCGAGCTCGATGAGGCGATGGGCGCACTGGAGAAGGCCCTCGATGCGCTGCCGCGACGGCAGCAGCAGGCGTTCCTGCTGCGAACGCTCGAGGGACTCGATGTGGCCGAGACGGCGAAAGCCATGGGCTGCTCGGAAGGCAGCGTCAAGACACATTATTTTCGCGCAGTGCAGGCACTGCGCGCACAGCTCGGGGATCTGTACGTATGAGCCCGGTGAATGAGACAGTGACGGAGTTTGAGCGTAACGCCCGGGTAGTGCTCGAGCGCAGCGTCTCGCGCATCGACGCGCGCACGCGCTCGCGCCTGAACCAGGCGCGCCAGGCGGCACTCGCGGCGGCCGGCGCGCGCCGGCGCCCGTTCTGGTTGCGCGGTGTCGCGCTGATGCCGGCCACGGGCGCGGCGGCGGCGGCACTGCTGCTGGCGGTGGTGCTGTGGCACCGCGAGCCGGCTGCCGGGATCGAGGTGCCGATGCCCGAAGGCCAGCGCTCCTCGGTGGAGGACATGGATCTGCTCGCAGACAGCGACGCGCTCGACCTCGTGGAGGGATGGGACGGTCCGTTTTATGAGTGGGCGGCAGCCCAGACCGATGCCAATGGCGAGAGCGACAGCTGATGTGGAAATGTCGGACGGGCCTTGCCGTGCTGGTGCTCGCGCTCGGCTGCCTTGCAGCCCGCGGCGACGAGGCACGCAAGGCGCCGGACGATCCCGATGCGGGCTTTCTCGAATTCCTCGGCAGCGTCGACCGGCTGGCCGAGGTGAATCCCGATTACCTCTCGCAGGCGGACCCGACGAAGGCAAGCAGGCCGCCCGGCAAGACCGTGCCTGCGTCGCCGCCGCAGGGCCCGCCGCCGCCGCACACCTCGCCGCCCCAGCCACTGCCGCCGAGTGCATCGAACGCATCCGCAGGACCCAACAATGAATAACCGCTGGCGTTCGCTGGCGCTCGCCGTGCTGCTCAGCGTGGCGGCAGCTGCGGCTGCGCCGTCGATGGCGCAGGAGGCGCCGCCTGCTCCCGCTGCCGCGCCTGCGGCGCCCGTGGCGTGGTCGAGCCTGTCAGCGGATCAGCAGCGGTTGCTGTCGCGCTTTGGCAGCCAGTGGAACACGCTGCCGCCGGCGAGGCAGCAGGCGCTTGCGCACGGCAGCGAGCGCTGGCTCGGCATGACGCCGGCGCAGCGCGACCAGGCGCGCGAGCGTTTCACGCGCTGGCACTCACTGCCGCCCGAGCAACGTCAGGCGCTGCGCAGCCGCTGGCAGAGGTTCCAGGCGCTGTCGCCGGGAGAGAAGGACATCGTGCGCCAGAATTTCCACCGCTTCCAGCAGCTGCCGCCCGAGCGGCGCCAGATGCTGCGCGAGCAGTGGCGCAACGCCACCCCCGCACAGCGTCAGCAGATGATCGAGCACGCGCGCGAGCGGCGCATGACGCCTGCCGGGCCGCATGGCCCGCCACCGCATCCTCCGCACCACTGAATCGGCAGCGCGGCTGAAATTCGCCGCACCCTGAAATTCGCCGCTGCGCTGAAATGCGCGGCCGTGGGCTATCGGGTGCCGCCGCTGCGTGGCCGCACCGGGATGGGCACGTTGCAGACGTCCACGTGGCCGGCGGGCACCTTGAACCATTCCTCGTGGCGGCTGCGCCGTGCTTCCAGGTAGGCGAGGAATGTCGGCGTGTCGGTGCGCAGCACCTCCAGCTCCGTGCGCTGTGCCGGCGGCACATCCGCCATCACCCGGATGGACCTGATCGGCACGCGCTGCTCTGAGCGCTCATAGCGCCCGAGCGGACCGCTGCCGCGCGGCAGGGCCGACAGCAGCTCCATGCCCGACAGCACGCGCCCGAGCAGCGTCACGTTGCGATCCAGATGCCGCGGGGCCTGCCCGATCACCGCGTACAACTCGGTGCCCCCGCCGCTGTCGACGTCGTTGTCGCGGCCGGCGCCCACCATGCCGTAGCAATGCACCAGCCAGGCGCGCCCCGTCACCGGGTCCCTGGCGACCGGAAACCCATCCGCAAACCCCACCTCGGGAGCATACGTGTCCGGGTCGGGCAGTTTCGTGAATGACACCCCGCGCAGCGGGCGCTCAAATTCCGCCCCCAGAGTGCGCTGCGCGGTGCCGAGCGGCTTCTTGCCCTCCGGATCCCCCCACTGCACCACATAGTTGTCCTGCGCGCGCACGATGCTCAGGCCGTCGAAGTAACCGCGGCGCGCCAGCGCTTCGACGTTGGCAACGTGGTGCGGCGCAAATTGCGGCATGAGCTCGATGATCACCCGCCCGCTGCCGAGCTCCATGTACAGCGTGTTCTGCAGATCGAGGGGCCGCCAGTCCGAAGCGCTCGAGGCGGCGAGGACCTCCGCGGCGGTGAAAGGCCTTCTGGCCGGTGCGTTCGGGGCCGGCGCGGCGGGCGCGGCGGCTGCGCCGGCAAGAATCGCCACAGCGAGGCCGAGCGCGCACGCGCCGCGGCGGGTGTCAGGCCAGCCGCGTGAAGCCATCCGCGCTCCAGTCCTCGCTGCCGACGCCATGGTGCCCGATGAAGAGTCCATCGGGGTCGTATCTTGCCTTGATGGCTCGCAGACGTGCGTAATGCTCCCCCCAGAACGCCTGCTTCCAGCGGGCATTGAAGAAGTTGCTCTCCGAGACATACGAGCCTGCATCCGGAACGAGGAGCCGCAGCTGCGCGGTCGCGGCATCGATCGCGTGCGCGTCCTCCCGCGCCGCGGCGAGATCGATCGGGCCCCGCCCCGGCATTCCCGGGTACGCCGGCCCTTCGCCGTCGGCAATGATCACCAGCACGAAGGCACGGGTCACGTCGGGATTGGTCGCGGTGTCGAGCGCCGCGGTGATGGCTTGCGCCGGAGCGCCGGCGAGTCCCTTGTTGAAGTGCAGCCCGATGCTCTTGTGGCGGCTGCCGGCAAAGAGTGCCTCGACCAGCCTTGCCTGCTGCGACTCCTGCAGCAGCGTGGCGGGCAGCCACAGCGAGTCATAGGCGTGCAGAAATGCCCCCACCTGGCCCTGATCACCTTCCCACCAGCCGTGGTCCGGCGGTGCCCCTTCGCGCCTGTCCGGGATCATGGAGGAGTTGCCTTCGATGTCCCACCAATGCCGCGCCAGGCTCGCATGAGCACCGAGCTCTTCGGTCACCGAGAAGTCTTCCCGCGCGGCCGTCACCCAGTCGAAGAACGGCCGCCAGAGCTGCGGCACCTGCTGCCGGTCGAGTCCCTGGCACACCATCGAGAGCTTCAGCGTGTTGTCTGAGCCGATCGTGACCTGCTCGCCCCAGTGCGGATTGAAGAGGCTGGTGGCATAGAATTCGAAGAAGCGCGTGAGGAGCCTGCGGAAGGCATCGTCGGAGCGCGCCTTGATCTTACCCCAGGCGGCGCCGAAGAACTGCGGCAGCTCGTGCGTGCGCAGCGTGAGGCGCGTGACGACGCCCCAGCTGCCGCCGCCACCACCCTTGAGTGCCCAGAAGAGATCCGGATGCGAGCACTCATTCACGGTGAGCGCGCGGCCGCCGGCAGTCACCACTTCCGCTTCCAGCAGCCCCGCGGCTGCGGTGCCGAAGGCCTTGGAGAAGCTGCCGAAGCCGCCGCTTTGCACCAGCCCCGCAACACCTACGCTGGTGCAGCCGCCGCCCTGCACATAGCGGCCCGCGCCTGTGGTCACGGCGCTGTAGAGATCGATCCACATCGCGCCAGCGCCGCTCGACACCGCCGCCACACCCGCCATCCTGCCGGCGCAACCCTGCGGAACGAAGGCCTCGTGCAGCGTCACCTCGTGCATCGCGCGCGTCCACACCAGCAGCGAATCGGGCGCGTTGGAGGTGCCCTGATAGCTGTGGCCGCCGCCCTTGACGACGAGTCGCAGCCGGTGCTCGCGCGCGAAGTTGACGGCGGCGACCACGTCGGTGGTGTTGCGCGCCCTCACGGCATAGATGCTGGCGGCGGGCGTCCAGGCATCCAGCCAGCCGGAGACCTGCGTGCCCGCGCAGCTGTCACCGATGTAGAAGGGATTGCGGATGTGGCTCAGGACATCACGGCAGGCGGCGCCGCCGGGCCCCTTCTCGCAGGGGCTGAAGAGCGGATGCACTTCGAGCAGATTGCCGCCGACCGCGTCGTTGAGCGACCGCCAGCGATCGGCGGCGGGCCACGCCGCGTCGGAAGGTCGCAGCCGGCGGCGCAGCCGCGAGTCTGCGCTGGCGGCTCTCGCCAGCGGCGCCGTGCCAAGCGCCGCGAGCAGCGGCAGCGCCGCGACGCCCTGCAGGAGATCTCTGCGCTGCATCGTGCCTTGCGAGGATTTCAGACCGCCTTGATGGCGGCGATCAGCTCCGCGACCGCCTTCTGCGCGTCGCCATACAACATGCGGGTATTGTCCAGATAGAACAGCGCGTTCTCGATCCCGGAGAACCCCGCGCCCTTGCCACGCTTGATGACGATCACGTTCTTCGCCTTGTCGGCATTGAGAATCGGCATACCGTAGATCGGGCTCGACTTGTCGGTGCGCGCCACCGGGTTCACAACATCGTTGGCGCCGATGATGAGCGCTACGTCCGCGGTCTCGAACTCGGGGTTGATCTCATCGAGATCGGCGATGAGATCGTAGGGCACGCCGGCTTCCGCCAGCAGCACGTTCATGTGGCCGGGCATGCGCCCGGCGACCGGGTGGATGGCGAACTTCACCGTCACGCCGCGGTCGATGAGCAGCTGCGTGAGTTCCCAGATCTTGTGCTGCGCCTGGGCGACCGCCATGCCGTAACCGGGCACGATGATCACCTTGTTGGCGAACGCCATCATCACGCCGGCGTCGCTGGCCTCGATCGGCTTCAGGCTCCCCGAGACTTCGCCGGTGGCCGCGCCGCCGGTGTCGCCGAACCCCGAGAACAGCACGTTGCCGAGCGAGCGGTTCATCGCCTTCGCCATCAGCTGCGTGAGCAGCGTGCCGGCCGAGCCCACCACGGTGCCGGCGATGATCATGGCGGCGTTGTCGAGCACGAAGCCCTCAAGGGCGACCGCAAGCCCGGTGAGCGCGTTGTAGAGCGAGATCACCACCGGCATGTCGGCGCCGCCGATCGGCAGCGTCATGGCGAGCCCGAGAACGAGCGCCAGCACAAAGAATGAGGTGACTGCGGCGGCGGAAGAGTTCAGGTGCGCGGCCACCAGCACGCCGAGCGCCAGCGCTGCGCCGAGCAGCAGCAGGTTGAGCAGCTGCTGGCCGCCGAAGCGGATGCTGCGCGTGATCAGGCCCTGCAGTTTCCCGAAGGCGATGGCGCTGCCGCTGAAGGAGATCGCGCCGATGATGCCGCCCGCCACCGCCAGCGCGCTGCTGACGTAGCCGGCGGTCTCGCCGCGGTACAGCTCGACCGCGGCGATCGCCGCCGCGGCGCCGCCGCCCATGCCGTTGTAGAGCGCGATCATCTGCGGCATGTCGGTCATCGCGACGCGCCGCCCGCTCCACGCGGCGAGAACGCCGCCGACCAGCATGGCCGGGATGATCAGCTCGTAGTTGGACATCCCCGGATAGAGGAAGGTGACCAGGGTTGCGACCGCCATGCCGGCGCCGGCCCATAGGATCCCGCTGCGCGCCGTCACCGGTGAGCTCATGCGCTTGAGCCCCATGATGAACAGCACGGCGGTGATGAAATAACTCGCCTGGATCGCCAGATCCGCTGAGGCCCACGCCGGCATCAGTGCGCCCTCGTGCCACCGCGGCGCGCGCCGCTCGACTTGAACATCTCGAGCATGCGCTCGGTCACCACGTAGCCGCCCACGGCATTGCCCGCGGCGAGCAGCACGCCTAGTACGCCGATGACCTTCTCCAGCGGCGTGTGGGCGGAGCCGAGCGCGACCATGGCGCCCACCAGTACAATGCCGTGCACGAAGTTCGATCCCGACATCAGCGGCGTGTGCAGGATCACCGGCACGCGCGAGATCACCTCGTAGCCGGTGAAGGCCGCGAGCGTGAAAATATACAGCGCCATCATCCCGGTCATCGCGCACCCTCCAGCGCCTTCAGCGTCGGCTCGTGTTTGATCTCCCCGCCCCGTGTCAGGCACGACTGGGCGAAGACCTCGTCGTTCCAGTCG
>CAWIGQ010000018.1:0-123349 GCA_963835645.1 uncultured Gammaproteobacteria bacterium
GCCCGGACTTTCGAGCTCATTGGCCAGTTCAGGAAGGGCCAGCACCGGCAGCTGCCTGGGATCTGGACGCGTTCGCCCCGTGCGTGTGATATTGGCAAAAATCTAGAACGCAATAAACGAAGCGAGGAAAGTACACCATGGAAGTATCAGCGCATCGATGGGGAGCACTCGCAGCGTTCGGGCTTTTGTCCACGCTGCCCCAAGCTGTGAGCGCCGCAGAACCGTGCAAACTTCTGACTGTGGCGGAAATCGGCCAGGTGCTCGGTGCCTCCGTTGCACCCCCCACACCGCTCGGTACTACTGGTTGTCTATGGGCGGGCAGCTCGCAGCGCGTGAGCATCGTCGTACGCCCCGCGACGGCCTGGGCGCGAATCACAATGCCCGTTCCTGGCATCACCAAGACGGATGTCAGCGGGCTCGGTGAAGCAGCGAGTATCAGCGGACCCGCCCAAGCGGCGCACTCGGGCAAAGAATCTGATCTGACGCTGTCGGTCAAGCAGGGTGCCAATGTCATCGTCTTAACGGTCACGGGCGTCAAGGGCACTGAACGGCAACGTTCGGCAGAGGAGTCGCTCGCTCGGCTCACCCTGCCGCGCCTCTAGTCCCTAGTCTGCACTGCCGGCCTCTCACCTCATAGGTCCACCCGAAAGCTGCCGGTTGCGAGCGGCAACGGGTCAGCTTTCCCCATTCGGATCAGCCCCAGCCGAGTGACCGGTTCCAGGACGCGTATCGGGCAGCAGGCGGCCTGAAGCGGACGTCCGCGGTTGGCTCACAAGGTTCCGCATAGCGGGCATCCGTCATCGGCAACCTCACCAGGCCACGCTCGTCAGAATTTGTTTCGCCGTTTCCTCGACATAGCGAATTATCCCGTCCCCAGTGCGCCGAATTTCCAGAGGAACATCGGGACGTCTGTTGGTCCAGCACGGGATCGGATCGAGCCAAGTTTCCTCCTTGCGCAGGCTGCATGTCGTGTCCTAACGTTGATGGCGCGTGATATGAATCGCCCTGTCAATGTTTCCTGTCATTCCGGTCTGGGGGCAAGATGAAGCGCCCGAAGAATGTGTTCGCCATGTCAATGCTGATACTCGCGGGCTCGTCGTGGGCCAGCGATTCGCCAGCGCCCGATAGCACGCCGCAGCCGGGCGCCGAAATGCTGAGCCTGATCAAGGCTCTTAGCGGCCGCTGGGCAGTGACTGGCGCCTTTGAGTCCAGTGCCCAGGCTCCGAAGGGCGGTCCAGTCTCCGGAGAAGAAACATGGCGCGCCGGACCTGGAGCTTTCACCTTCATGCAGGAGGAGGACTTGCACACGCCCATGGGAGAGATGCTGGGCACAGGCTTTATGTGGTGGAGCCAATCGAAGGGCTTTTCTGGACTGCGGTGCTTGAACTTCGATCCAGACGGCTGCGACGTTGCCGGCTCGCCTCGCATCTCGTTTAAATGGGATGGCAAGGAATTGGTGGTCGATTTCGCAAGCTCGAAGGATGCAACTAAGATTGTCTGGCACGAGGTCTTCTCAGAGATCTCTCCTCGGTCATTCACTCAGACCGGATATGCAGCGGAGGCGAGCGGCGATCTGAAGAAGGTGCTCACCATCCACGCTGTCCGAATCCGCTAGCCGAGCTTCCTCGGGCGACCAGCTGCGGCGGCGCGCCTTCGCCTTGACGCCCCAAGATCTGGCACTGATGAATGTCGCTGAAGGGTTAAAACCGGATCCGTCAGCAGGCGGCCAAAAGCCGTCGATCACGTGCGGTGGTCATACTTTCGCTAAGGAGACGTTCGCACCCGGTTGCGTACAGAGAAGGGGGCACTTTATACGTCCTGGGGAGATACCGAATGCGATGACCGATCCTCAGTGTCCTTGGGAGTTCGGGTCCCGAGGATGATAGTTCGCAAGAAACCGCCCACGCTCATCCAGTGGAGGATGATCCGTTCGGAAGTTCCTTCTGAACCAGCCCGGGTTTGGAACGTACCAGTAAAGCCCTGCCGCTTTCCTGATCAAGCTCATCGCGGCGTCATTGTCGTGCGTGAGATCAAGCGCTTCGAAGGAGCGATACCTGATGGTGCAGCGCGAAAATCCGGAATCCTTCGGGCAACTGCGTGCCGGGGAGAAGTCGTAGTATTTTCCCCTCCGATCAATTTTCACCGTAGAATTCCGTTCATAGAAGTTGCAATCATGCAACCGTAGCAAGGGGAACAGTATGAAAATTGTCATTCCGGTGTCGCTCGCCGCGCTGGGTCTCGGAGCGCTCGCGTCCGTCAACGCCCAAGGCGGCCAAGAGGTCGTCGTCACGGCAGGCAAAGCAGTCGGGGAAGAAACGCACTCCCAGACTGTCAACTTTGCCGATCTCGACCTCTCAAAGTCGGAGGGTCTCAAGACGCTGCTTTCTCGGATTCGCGGCGCCGCCGGCAAGGTGTGCGCTCCGAGGTCAGAGACAAACGACACGAAAGGAAGCGCGGATTACAAGAAGTGCGTCGGGGACGCTGTCAATGGGGCCGTCGCGAAGGTCGGCAATCCGGGCCTAACGGCACTGGTGAAGTGACCCGCGCACTAACAGTGCGCAATCCTGTTCCGGCGCGCCGCGAACTCTAAGCGACGCAGCCGCCAACTGGGCCGGCCCACGTGGGTGCCGGAGCGTGTTCGATTTGCCTTCGTGAGACGGCGAGGTCCGCGCCCACTAATGCCGGCAATGTCAGATCATGTCTGCTGCGTGTTTTCCCCGGCGGGGGCATGCCTGCGCGCCGATCGTCGTGTATTCCGCTCATAAGCTTCGAAGCGCTGGTCAGCGCAATCTGCGGGTCGCGCGGTCGTCCCGGCCGCGGAAATCCCGCAACGCATCCCGAGTCCGGTTGTGTGAGGTGAGCTTCAGTCTCTCAGTGCGCCAGTGAGGAGGCCCCGCGTAGCGGACCTCCGTAAGCGCTTAGGTAAGTACGTTCTTCCGTCGTGAGCTCGATATCGGCAGTGTACTTATCACCGGGAACGTGGAGGTACGCGATGACAGAGACACTGACGGAGAAGCAACGGGTTGCGGTGGAGGCCTTGGAGGGAGCGCGGCGGGCCGATGTGCCGCTGAGCGATTACGCGAAGGCGAAGGGCCTTGAGCTGCGGCCGGTGTATGACGCGATTGCCACGCTGCGCCGGCGCGGCGTTCTGCCGGGGAGTGACCGATCCCGCAAGCGCAAAAGCAAGTTTGTAGCGGTGCGCGTGAGGAGCTCGCCGGCATCGGTGACCGAGATCGCGCAAGCGACAGGGAGCGACCTGGTCTGCCGCCTGGTATGCGCGCAGGGGTGGACCATCGAGTGTGGCGAGTGGCCCTCGGCAAGCTGGGTGTCGGCGGTGGTGGCGGGGCGAGGAGATGTTGCGGCCTGATCGGGGCATCGAGCGCGTCTACCTGCATCGTGCACCGGTGGACATGCGACGGCAGATCGACGGGCTGGCGATCCTGGCGCGGGATGTGATCAAGGAGGATCCGCTTTCGGGGGCGATGTTTGCGTTCATCAACGCACGACGCAACAAGCTCAAGATCCTGGTGTGGGAGCGCAACGGCTTCATCCTCTGGTATAAGCGACTCGAGCGGCATCGCTTTCACTGGCCGCGTGTTGGAGATGCAGTGCTCACACTCTCGGGTGCAGAGCTCAACCGCTTGCTCGATGGGTACGACGTGTGGATGAGGCCGCACGAGGCGCTGTATTTTTCGGTGTTAGGTTGAGTCACGCTGCTTGCAGTGCGGTATAATCACCTTCCGTGGAGTCACCCGCACCGCTCACTGCCGACACCGCCACGATGACGGCTCGCTGGGAAGCGCGTGAGGAGCGGATCAAGCTCCTTGAGGAAGAGAACCGCTGGCTGAAGGCGCAGCTCTTTGGCCGCTCTTCCGAGAAGACCCCCGCCGCGGAGGTCTCGCCCGATCAGCGCCGGCTGTTCAACGAAGCTGAGGCGCTCGCGCAGGCCGCGCAGTCGGCCCCCGAGAAGATCCTCATTCCCGCGCATGAGCGCAAGAAGCGCGGCCGCAAGAAGCTGTCGCCGGACTTGCCGCGAGTCGAGGTGCTTCACGATCTTGCCGATCAGGAGAAGGTCTGTGCGAAGGATGGCACCGCGCTCGAGCGCATTGGTGAGGAGATCTGCGAGCAGCTCGATTACCAGCCCGCCCAGGTGCGGGTGATTCGGCACATTCGGCCTAAGTACAGCTGTCCGTGCTGTCGGCAGGGGGTGCAGATCGCGCCGACGCCGCTGACGCTTTTCCCCAAGAGCCTGGCGACGCCGGCGCTCTTGGCGCACATCGTTACCGCCAAGTTCGTCGACGGCTTGCCGCTTTACCGCCAGGAGACGCAGTTCGAGCGCCTCGGCGTGACCTTGGGCCGCGCGACGATGGCCGGCTGGATGATCCGCCTGGGCGGCACGCACCTGGTGCCGCTGATTAACCTCTTGAACGAGCAGATGCTCGAGCAGCCGCTCATCCACAGTGACGAGACGCGCCTGCAGGTCTTGCACAGCGACAAGGCGCCGACCGCCGATCACTGGATGTGGGTGCGAGTGAGTGGCTCGCCGGGCAGGAGGATCGTGCTCTTCGACTACGACCCCTCCCGGGGAGGCACGGTGCCGAAGCGGCTGCTGCAGGGGTACGAGGGGATCCTGCTCACCGACGGCTATGAGCCCTATGCGATTGTCGCCGCGGAACTGAAGCTGGTGCACGCGGGCTGTATGGCTCACGCACGGCGCAAATTCGACGAGGCGCGCAAGGCGACCCCCGGTGACAGCAGCCACGCCAAGTGCGCACTGGAGTTCATCCGCGAGCTCTACCTGATCGAGCGCATGCTGTGGGATCGCGAGCATCCGCTGGCCCCGGAACAGCGCGTCGCAGTCCGCCAGACTCGCTCGGCGCCGATCATGGAACGCTTCCACGGCTGGCTTCAGGCACTGAGCTCGCAGGTGCTGCCTGAGGGCCGGCTCGGGAAAGCGGTGCACTACACACTCGGCCAGTGGCCAAAACTGACCGTCTTCCTCTCCCACGGCGAAGTGCCCATCGATAACAATCGCTGCGAGAATGCCATTCGCCCGTTTGTCCTTGGGAGAAAAGGCTGGCTCTTCAGTGACACCGTCCACGGTGCCGTGGCGAGCGCCAACCTGTATTCCCTCGTCGAGACCGCCAAGGCCAACAACGTCGAACCTCATGCCTATCTGTCGCGGCTCTTCGAGCGGCTCCCGCACCTGACGACCGTCGAAGACTACGAGGCGATGTTGCCTTGGAACCTCAACGCATCATCGCCGTAGCCCGCGGCGTACAACGTGACCAAGGCCAAGCCTCAACGCAATCGACGCCGCGAAGAGCGCATCGAGGAGGAAATCGTCGTCGATGCCTACACCTCGGAGGAGCGCGCTATGGGCTGGTACTACTACCTCGAGGAGAAATTGCGCTTCCCGTTCACGGCGACCTGCATCAAGCGCCGCGTCACCTCACCGTTCAAGATCGGCGAGTCGCTCTCCGTTACAGGGCTGGCGCCAGAAGATGACTGCATGAGCGAGATCATCGTCCTCACCACGTGGCACGACCGCAGCCTGGGCGTTCCGCTGGCGCAGCTGCGACCTCGCAAAGTCGACGCCGACACCCAGGAAGGAATCGAGGACTGGCACTACTGGGTCGCCATGGGCTACCAGTACTGAGTCCCGACCGCCAGAACGCGATTTCCTAATCGCTTACGGACCTCCTCCAGGCGAAGTGCGCTCTCGCCCCGTCCCTAGTGCCCGTGCACGGCAAGCACGAGGTCGAAGATGAGATTCGCCGCGTTTGGTGTGCCGAGCCCGGTGACCCGATCCCAGCCGGTCGTCGCAGGATAGCCGGCAACCGACGGGTCGGTTTGGTTATTGCCAACTGTGATGTCGAAGAAGTCGTCGGCGTAGCGGACGGGATCGGCGCCGATCTAGTACAGAGCGGCATTGATCGGGCCAAGCCCGCCGCCGTTCAGTTGGTCGGCGATCGCCGACTCCCTGCGTGCGGTGCCATGCTCTCGACTAAGTACGCGGCAGAGTGCGCCTTGCCACACGGACCTAGGCTGTCCGCCATGGATGTCCGCTCTCGCGGCCCTACACCACTGCTAATGAGCACGACGACGGTTCAGAAGGGTCAATAAGCGCCCTTTCGCGGCTCGCACACGCTTGCCTCGCACACGCTTGCCTCGCTCACTATTCCAGAGGAGGCACTTATGGAATCGATCAATCACGCGGCGGTGCACCATGTCCCGTGGAACAAGGGCAAACTTGTGGGCCAGAAAGCACCGCTCAAGCAACGCGAGATCTGGGCAATTCGAATCCGGCTTCAATTGCAGCAGGACGCCCGCGAACTCGCGCTCTTCAACCTCGCGATCGACAGCAAGCTCCGTTCATGCGACCTCGTGCGGCTGCGAGTCCGCGATATTTGCCAAGGCGGGCGCGTTGCCTCGCGCGCAATCGTCATGCAGCGAAAGACACAGAGGCCCGTCCAGTTCGAGATCACTGAGCCCACTCCAGGCGAAGGTCATGAAGACGTTCGACAGCATCAATAGAAAAATAGTGCTCATAGGTGCTCGTTGAGGAGGTGTTTTTCTCGTGTTTCTGGCATGAAGAAGTAGAGAATGCCGAAAGCCGTTGGAGCCGCTACAAGTGGCTTCACGCCGAATTAGACAAGTACCGACCCCCAATTCGGACAGCGGAACCCAGCTTTGCAGCTTGCCTCGGCGTCGTCTATCACTCTGTGTGCGGCGGCAGTCGGCTCGCGGGTCGGGCACCATAATTCAGATCGCTGCCTGTCGCGCCGCCCCGACGACTTGCGGACCTCGCCACCGGCGTGTCAGAACATCGTCCATGCGTACAGGTCCCGGCTGCGCTCTGTGCCTGTTGCTCGCCGCCTGTGGAGGCGGCGGCGCCGGTACGGCTGCGCCGGGCAACCCGAGCCCGCCGCAGGGCACGCCGCCCTCGCCCACCCAGCGCACCAACGTGGTGACCTACAAGAATGATCTGTCCCGCAGCGGACAGAATCTCACCGAATCGGTGCTGACGCCGGCGAACGTCAATCCTTCCGGCTTCGGGCTGCTGCGCTTCCTCGCCGCCGACGGCAAGGTGGATGCGCAGCCGCTGTACCTGTCCGGGCTCAGCGTCGGCGGCGTATCCCACAACGTGGTGTTCGTGGCCACCGAGAACGATTCGGTGTATGCCTTCGATGCCGACAGTGGCACGACGCTCTGGCACGTGTCGCTGCTCGCGGCGGGAGAAACGACCAGCGGGCCGCACGGCTGCGATCAGGTGGTGCCGGCGATCGGCGTGACCGCGACGCCGGTCATCGACACTTCCGCCGGTGCGCATGGCGCGCTGTTCGTGGTCGCGATGTCCAACTCGGGCGTCGATCACCAGCGTCTGCACGCGCTCGACGTGACGACGGGCGCCGAGCTGTTCGGCGGTCCGAAGGAGATCACCGCGAGCTTCGCCGCCCCCGGCGGTGGCACGCGCACCTTCGACCCCGGCCAGTACGAAGAGCGCGCCGCGCTGCTGCTGTCGCAGGGGACGATCTATACCAGCTGGACCTCGCACTGCGATGAAGCGCCCTACACCGGCTGGATCATCGCTTACGCCGAGAGCACTCTGGCGCAGACGGCGGTGCTCAACGTCGCACCGAATGGCACCGGCAGCGGCTACGCGTCCGCGGGTCCTGCGATCTGGATGAGTGGCGGCGGACCGGCCGCAGACGCCGCCGGAAACGTGTACCTGCTGACCGGCAACGGCGCCTTCGAAACGACGCTCGATGCCAGCGGCTTCCCGAGCCTGGGCGACTACGGCAACTCTTTCCTGAAGCTCGCCACCAGCGGCGGCGCGCTCACGGTGGCGGATTACTTCACCATGTACAACGAGGAAAGCGAGTCGGCCGCCGACGAGGATCTGGGCTCCGGGGGCGTCCTGCTGCTGCCGGACCTGACCGACTCCGGCGGCACGGTGCGCCATCTCATGGTTGGTGCCGGCAAGGACGGCAATCTCTACGTCGTCAGTCGTGACTCGCTGGGCAAGTTCAGCTCCGGCGGCAACAACATCTGGCAGCAGCTGTCCGGCGCGCTCGGCGGGGGCATCTGGTCGACGCCTGCATGGTTCAACGGCACGCTCTATTACGGGCCGAGCGGCGGGAACCTCCTGGCCTTTACGCTCGCGAGCGCCCGTTTCGCGGCAAGCCCTGCCTCGCAGAGCGCCGCGAGCTTTGCCTACCCGGGCACCGCGCCGGCGGTTTCCGCCAACGGCAGCGCCAATGGCATCGTCTGGGCCCACGAGAACACCAGCCCCGCCGTACTGCACGCCTACGATGCCGGCAACCTCGCGCACGAGCTCTACAACAGCTCCCAGGCCGCAAACGGCCGCGACCAGTTCGGCGCCGGCAACAAGTTCATCACCCCCACCATCGCCGACGGCAAGGTATTCGTGGGAACGCAGACCGGCGTGGCGGTCTTCGGTCTGCTGAACTGAGAGCACACGCGGGTGTGAGCCGGCCCCGCGCGGTACTCACGCGCGGTCGACCCGCGCGGCGAAGCAGCCGGGCCGCGCGTTGTGCACATGCAGGTAGGCGACTTCGGGCGGCGCCAGCAGCCGCTCGATGTCAGCGCTGAGCTGCGCGCCCTCGCTGACATCGGCGTCGAGCATCATGCCCTCGGTACTGAACGAGCGCAGCGACAGCAGGCGCTGCTGCAGCACCTGTGGGATCTCATCGACGGCGAGCCGCGCCTCGGTGGCGTTCTCGCGCACGTAGATGGCGTGGCACGAGCGATACGGGCTCAGGACCGCAAGGTGCTCGTAATTCACCAGCAGCACGCGCTCGCCGGGCTGCGCATCGACCAGACTCACGCGGCAGGGAAAGCCGGGATGGCGGTCGGCGATGACCCGGCGGGCGTTGTGGGCGTGCAGCTGCTCGTCCCGCACGCCGAGCAGAGGGGCGAATTGCCCGAAGCCAAGTCCGCTGATCTGAAAGCTCATGAGTGCCTCCGGTGGATCACTGTTCGCGATCGCAGTATCGGCGTGCAGCCGCAGCACGCGCATTCCGATTCTTGCTCGGCGTCGACAAGCCGCAGCGCCACCCGTATCCTCGCGGCCGGTCATGAAATACTGTGAAGAGTGCGGCGCCCCGGTGCGATTCACCATTCCCGCGGGCGATCACCTGCCGCGGCACGTGTGCGAGGCGTGCGGCCACATCCACTATCGCAACCCGAGACTGGTGGTCGGCTGTGTGCCCGAGCACGAGGAGCGGATCCTGCTGTGCCGCCGCGCGATCGAGCCGCGCCGCGGCTACTGGACGGTGCCCGCAGGCTTCATGGAGAACGGTGAGACTCTGCAGCAGGCCGCAGCGCGCGAGTCGCACGAGGAAGCGCTCGCCGAAGTGACGATCGGCTCGCTGCTCGCGGTGGTGCACGTGCTGCACGCCGAGCAGGTGCACGTGTTCTTCCGTGCGACGCTGGCGGATGCTCGCTACGCGGCAGGCGCGGAGAGTCTGGAGGTAGCGCTGGTGGCGCCCACCGACATTCCCTGGGCCGACATTGCCTTCCGCAGCACCGACTTCGCGCTGCGCCGCTACCTGGAGGACAAGGCGGCGGGCGGCGAGCCGTATCACTTTCACACCATCGATCAGCGCCCTTAGGCGCACGCCCGCGAGCTGATTCACCCGGCGCGCGCCGACCGTGGCACAATGCCCGTGGTGCGCGCGGCGGGCCCATGGCGGTGAGCGCGTGCACCGCTCTCCCTCCGAGGAAGCCGAATGACTTTTGTCGTCACAGAAAACTGCATCAAGTGCAAGTACATGGATTGCGTGGAGGTCTGCCCCGTCGACTGCTTCCACGAGGGACCGAATTTCCTCACCATCGATCCGGAGGAGTGCATCGACTGCACGCTGTGCGAGCCGGAGTGTCCGGTGGAGGCGATCTTCTCGGAGGAAGAGCTGCCTGCCGGGCAGGAGCACTTCAAACAGCTGAACGCCGAGCTCGCCAAGCAGTGGCCGGTGATTACGGAGAAGAAGGACGCCCCCGCCGACGCCAAGGAATGGGAAGGCAAACCCGACAAGTTGAAGCTGCTCGAGCGCTGAGCGCGCCGGCGAACCTTCAGATGCGCCGTGGGAGGCGCCGCGCACGCCGGCGGCGCAGGGCGCCTGCGTGCAGGCGGCGTCTACTTGGCCGCGTTCAGACGCTGCACCAGCACGTCGGGCGGTACGTAGCCCGGCAGCATCTCGCCGTCGGGCATGATGATGGCCGGCGTTCCCTGCAGCGCGAAGTCCTGTCCGAGCGCGTAGCTGTGCGCCACCGGGTTGTTGGCGCAGGGCTTGGTCTTCAGCTCCTGCCCGAGCTTGGCGCGGGTCAGCGCATCCTTGCGGTCGGCGGAGCACCACACCTGCTCCGCTTTGGTCCACGAGGTGGTGTTAGGGCCCAGGCGCGGATAAAGCAGGTACCGTACCCGCACCCCCAGACCGTTGTACGCCGCGATCTGGCTGTGGAGCTTGCGGCAGTACGGGCAATCGACGTCCGTGAATACGGTGACCGTGTACTTCGGCGCCGGCGGGCCGAAGACCAGCATTTCGCTCTCGGGGAAGGCGGCGATGCGCTTCACGCGCAGCTCGCGCCGGTGCTGTTCGGTGAGATTGTTGTTGCTGGCGAGCTCGTAGAGGTCGCCGCTGAAGGCGTACTTGCCGTCGGTGGTCACGTAGACGATATCGCTGCCGCGCGAGAGCTCGTAGACCCCCGGCACCGGCGAGGCGCGCAGCTCATCGGCGCGTGCGCCGGGAATGTGAGCCGCGATCGCGGCGCGCGGATCCGCCTGCGGCGCAGTGTCCTGAGCGGCAAGCAGCTGCGCCGCGGCGCATAGCCCCAGCAACACCACCAACCTCTTGGCAACCATGAATGCTCCGCGGCTCGTGTGGGTGAACGGGTATGGGCTCTTGGACCGGCTTGGGCGCCGGAGGTTCGCCTGCAGGCCCGCGTCAAACGGCCGGTAAGTCTACCACGGGCTACGTGCTGGCGCGGCGGCGCAGGCGCGGGAACGGCCGGGCAGCAGGCCGCGAGCGCGCCTCAGCCTCGCGGATGATGCGTCGCATGCAGATCCTTCAGCCGCTCACGCGCCACGTGCGTGTAGATCTGCGTCGTCGAGAGGTCGCTGTGTCCGAGCAGCATCTGCACCACACGCAGGTCCGCGCCGTGATTGAGCAGATGCGTGGCGAAGGCATGGCGCAGGGTATGCGGGGAGAGCTGCTTGGCGATGCCGGCCTTGCGGGCGTAGCGCTTGATGATGTGCCAGAAAGCCTGGCGCGTCATGCGATCGCCGCGCCGGGTAGGGAAGAGGTAATCGGTCTGCCGCTCGAGCAGGATCTCGCCGCGTGCGCCCTTGTCAAACTCCTTGAGCGCGCGCATCGCTTCCTCGCCGAGGGGAATCAGCCGTTCCCGATCACCCTTGCCGAGGATGCGGATCACGCCCTGGTTCAGGTTGATCTGGCTCTGGCGCAGGTTGACGAGCTCAGAGACGCGCAACCCCGTGGCGTACAGCACCTCGAGCATGGTGCGGTCGCGGTTGCCGAGCGGATCACTCACCACCGGGGCCGACAGCAGCGCCTCGACCTCCTCCTCGGTCAGCGAGCGCGGCAGGGAGCGCCCGATCTTCGGCATCGCGATCTGTGCGGTGGGATCCTCGCGGATCACGCCCTCGCGCATGAAGTAGCGGAAGAAGCGCCGGAAGCTCGACAGCTGGCGCGCGGTCGAGCGCGGGCGGGCGCCGGCGCGCACGCGCCAGGCGATGAAGTCCTGCAGATCCGCACGCGAGGTGTGCATGATCGTCACGTTGCGCTCGACGAGCCAGCGGGCGAGCGCGGTGAGGTCGGCACGGTAGGCCGCCAGGGTATTCGGCGACAGGCCGCGCTCCATCCATACGCCATCGAGAAAGCGGGACACCGCAGGATCTGCGGAATCGGTGTGGGTGGTCACGGCGATGGCGGTATTGGACAAACCATATCTCGCTGGGAGCCTGGGCTCGTCATGCGCGCACGGCGTGCGCTGCCTGGCCCGGTTTCCCGGTAAGTGCCCACGCAGTATGGTGAGCGCGGCCCCGCCATCGACGTGACCACCTTCACATCTGCCATCCGGCATTAACATAAAGAGAACCTGTTCACACTTCAGATTTGGGAAACTGTGCCTCAGTCATGACCGCGTCAGCCTCGTGAAGCCACCTGGCACCCTCCTGGCGGCGGCGGCACTCGCCCCGGTGCGTCTTGCTTATGGCGTGTGGGCGCTGCTGGTGTTTCTCGCCGTCGGCAGCGCCGCACTGCTGCTGCTGGTGGTGCTGCCGACCCTCGGGCTGCGCCGCGCTGCGGCGCGCAGCGCCGCGCGCGCCTTCCTGGCGCTGGCCGGCATGACGCTGACGGTGAGGTTCCCGCAGCGTATCCCCGCGGGACAGTGCGTGGTGGTGTGCAATCACGCCAGCTACCTCGACGGCATCGTGCTCACCGCGGCGTTGCCGGCGCGCTTCGGCTTCGTCATCAAGCGCGAGATGGCGGGGGTGCCGCTGGCCGGCGCACTGCTGCGGCGCCTCGGCTCGCAGTTCGTCGAGCGCTTCGATCGGGCGCGCGGCGCAACCGATGCGCGCCGCGTGCTGCGCAGCGCCACCCAGGGGCACTCGCTGGTGTTCTTCCCGGAGGGCACGTTCACGCGTACTCCGGGACTGTTGAAGTTCCACACCGGTGCCTTCGCCACCGCGACGCGCGCCGGCTGCCCGCTGGTGCCGGCGGTGCTGCGCGGCACGCGCCGCGCGCTGCCGCCGAGCGGCGCCTTCCCCAAGCCCGGAGCGCTCGAGATGGAGATCCTGCCGCCGCTCGCGCCCGGCGACGACGGCGCCGATCAGGAGGTCTCGGGGCTGCGTGACCGTGCCCGTGCCGCGATCCTCGCCGCCCTCGGCGAGCCTGACCTCACATGTTGCGACGATACTGACCGCCCACCTGATACAGCGCGCGGGAAATCTGTCCCAGCGAGCAGACCTTGACGCATTCCATCAGCTCGGCGAATACGTTGGCGCCGCGGGCGGCCGCCTGCTGCAGCCGCTCGAGCGCTGCCGGCGAGCGCTGCGCGTTGCGCGCCTGGAAGGCGCGCACCGCGGCGACCTGAGCCTGCTTCTCCTCCTCGGTGGAGCGGATGAGCTGCGCCCCCTTGTGCTCGGCGGCGGCATCGGCGCCGGAGAGGAAGGTGTTGACGCCGACGATCGGCAGCGAGCCGTCGTGCTTTTTTGTCTCGTAGTAGAGCGACTCCTCCTGGATCTTGGTGCGCTGGTACATGGTCTCCATGGCACCGAGCACGCCGCCGCGCTCGGACAGCGCCTCGAACTCCTTGTAGACCGCCTCCTCCACCAGGTCGGTCAGGTAGTCGATGGCGAACGAGCCCTGCCAGGGGTTCTGGATCTTGTTGAGGCCGAGCTCGCGATTGATGATGAGCTGGATCGCGACCGCGCGGCGCACGCTCTCCTCGGTGGGTGTGGTGAGCGCCTCGTCGTAGGCGTTGGTGTGCAGGCTGTTGCAGTTGTCGAACAGCGCGTACAGCGCCTGCAGCGTGGTGCGGATGTCGTTGAAGGAGATCTCCTGGGCGTGCAGGCTCCTGCCGGAAGTCTGCACGTGATACTTCAGCATCTGGCTGCGCGGGCCGGCCTGGTAGCGCTCGCGCATGGCGCGCGCCCAGATGCGGCGCGCCACGCGGCCGATGACCACATACTCGGGGTCCATGCCGTTGGAGAAGAAGAACGACAGGTTGGGCGCGAAGTCATCGATCTTCATGCCGCGCGCCAGGTAGTACTCGACGATGGTGAAGCCGTTGGCGAGCGTGAAGGCGAGCTGCGAGATCGGGTTGGCGCCGGCTTCCGCGATGTGGTAGCCGGAAATCGACACCGAGTAGAAGTTGCGCACCCGCTGCTCGATGAAGTACTGCTGCACGTCCCCCATCATGCGCAGCGCGAACTCGGTGGAGAAGATGCAGGTGTTCTGCGCCTGGTCCTCCTTGAGGATGTCGGCCTGCACCGTGCCGCGCACCGCCTGCAGCGCCTGCGCGCGGATGCGCTGGTACTCCGCCGGCTCGAGCAGCTCCTCGCCCGTCACGCCGAGCAGCGCCAGTCCCGAACCGTTGTGATGCGCCGGGAGTGCGCCATGGTAGGCGGGCGGCGCGACGCCGCAGGCGGCGGCCTGCGCATTGAGCGCGGCGATCTTGCGCTGCGCCGCCTCCCAGCCGCCGCCAGCCTTCAGGTGGCGCTCGACCTGCTGGTCGATGGCGGTGTTCATGAACATCGCCAGGATGATCGGCGCCGGCCCGTTGATGGTCATCGACACCGAGGTGGCGGGCTCGCACAGGTCGAAGCCCGAGTAGAGCTTCTTCATGTCATCGAGCGTCGCGATCGAGACGCCGGAGTTGCCGGTGCGCCCGTAGACGTCCGGACGCGTGTCGGGATCCTCGCCGTAGAGGGTGGTCGAATCGAATGCCGTGGACAGCCGCGGCCCGTGGCCGTGCGCGAGGTAATGGAAGCGGCGGTTGGTGCGCTCAGGTCCGCCCTCGCCGGCGAACATGCGCGTGGGGTCCTCCTCCTCGCGCCGGTAGGGATACACCCCGCCGGTGTACGGGTAGGAGCCGGGCAGGTTCTCGTTGAGGAGGAAGTGCAGCAGCTCGCCCCAGTCCTTCAGGCGCGGCACGGCGAGCTTCGGGATCGGCGAGTGCGAGAGGCTTTCGGCGTAGTTCTCCCCTTTCACCATGCGCTCGCGCACCTGGTAGGCATAGGTCTCATCCGTCGCCGAGTGCATGCGCTCCGGCCACGCCTTGAGCTCGCCGACCGCCTCGGCGCCCATCTCATCGAGTGCGCGGTTGTAGGCGGCGCGCAGCTCGCGGCGCGTGGCATCGGCGGCAGAGTCCGCGAGCGCCGGCTGCGGATAGTGCTCGAGCGCGGCTGGCAGCCGCGCATCGTGCAGCGACTGCAGTGACTGGTACAGCCCGAAGGCGCGCCGCGCCGCCTCGACCTGCGCCTCGATACGCGCGCGCGCCGCGCGCGCGCCGCGCGCGATCTCCGCGAGGTAGCGAGTGCGCGCGCCGGGAATGAGCGGCGTGCGTGCGCTGAGCTCGGTGGGGCCGGCGTCGGCGAGCTGCCAGGTGGCAGCGCCGATGCCCCGTGCGGTGAGCGTGGCGCAGATCGCGGCGAACAGCCGATTGACGCCCGGGTCGTTGAAGCGGCTGGCGATGGTCGGGAACACCGGCAGCTGCGCGTCCGGCAGCCGGGCGCGATCGGGGTGGTTGCGCCGCCATTGCTTGCGCACATCGCGCAGACTGTCCTCGGCGCCGCGCTTCTCGGCCTTGTTCAGCACGATGAAGTCGGCATAGTCGAGCATGTCGATCTTCTCGAGCTGGCTCGCCGCGCCGTACTCGCTGGTCATCACGTACAGCGACAGATCCGCAAGATCCGCGATCTCGGTGTCCGACTGCCCGATGCCCGCGGTCTCCACGATCACCAGCTCGAAGCCGGCCGCCCGGTAGAGCGCGATCACCTCCTTGAGCACCGCGGAGGTCGCCAGGTGCGCTCGCCGCGTGGCGAGGGAGCGCATGAAGATGTTCTCTGCCGCGAGGCTGTTCATGCGGATGCGGTCGCCGAGCAGAGCGCCGCCGCTGCGCCGGCGCGTCGGGTCCATGGCCACCACCGCGATCTGTCTTTCAGGGAAATGCCGCACCAGGCGCGCGAGCAGCTCGTCGGTGAGGCTCGACTTGCCCGCCCCGCCGGTGCCGGTGATGCCGATCACCGGCACCTGGTGCCGTGAGCGCGCCAGCGCGCGCCGGATCTGCTCGAGCTGCGCGCCGCCGCCTTCGGCGCCGGCGCCCTCCAGCAGCGAGATGGTGCGCGCAATCAACCCATGGTCGCGGGCGTTGAGCGGCCGGAATTCGTACGGCGGCCGCTGCACCGCGCCGATGCGCGCAAACACATCGTCGATCATCCCGGCAAGTCCCAGCCGCCGCCCGTCCTCGGGCGTATAGATCTTCTCCACGCCGTGGCGTTCGAGCGCGGCGATCTCGTCGGGCGCGATGGTGCCCCCGCCGCCGACCACCACCCGCACGTGGCCGTAGCCACGCTCGCGCAGCATGTCGACCATGTAGGTGAAGTACTCGTTGTGGCCGCCCTGGTAGGAGCTGACGGCGATGGCGTCGGCGTCCTCGTCGATCGCGGCGCGCACGATGTCGGCCACGCTGCGGTTGTGCCCGAGGTGCACCACTTCCGCGCCACGTGCCTGCAGCAGGCGCCGGATCATGTTGATGGCCGCATCGTGGCCGTCGAACAGCGAAGCGGCGGACACGAACCGCAGCGGCGGCCGCGCCGGCTGCGTTGCGCTGCGGGCCGCGGCCGCGCGGCCCTCGAGAGGCGCGCTCATGCCGGTGTTTCCATTGGACTTGCCTCTTTACCCGCGGGTAAGATGCCTACTCATGAGTATGATCGAGCCGCCCTCCGCCGGTCAACGCAGCCGCAGGCAGCGCCGCCGTGCGCCCCCGACCGCCACGCCGGCGCCGCCACGCCGCTATAATACCCCGGCAGCCATGAACAGCCGTCGTGCCAGCCCGAGCGCCGTGGGCAAAGCCACCCCGGCCGCCCCCTCGCCCTGGCGGGGGAGCCGCGAGCGGCTGCGCGAGCGCGAGCTCAAGCGCGATGCGGTAATCCGCGCCGCGGCAGCCGAGTTCAACCGCAAGGGTTACCACAACACCTCCCTCGATGATATCGCCGCGCGGCTCGAGGTCACCAAGCCCACCGTCTACTACTACGTCACCAGCAAGGAGCAGCTGCTGTTCGAGTGCTTCGTGGCGGGCGTGGAGCAGATCCGCGCCGCGTTCCGCGAGGTGCGGGACCTGGCGGTACCGGCGCGCGAGCGCCTCAATGCGGTGCTGCGCCATTACGGGGAGGCGGTCGCCTCGGAATTCGGCTGGTGCATGGTGCGGGCGGAGGACCAGGACCTGTCGCCTGCGATGAGCCGCCATATCAAGGCGCTCAAATCCGAGATCGACCATGGCATCCGCCGCCTGATCCGCGAGGGGGTGCAGGACGGGTCGATCCAGCCGTGCGACCCGAAGATGGCGGCATTTGCCCTCGCCGGTGCGCTCAACTGGATCGCGCACTGGTATCGTGAGGACCGATCCCTGACGGGCGCCCAGATCGCCGCTGCGTTCGTCACCATATTCGAGGCGGGCATGCGTCCGCGCAGCAGCGCCTCCCGGGTAAGCGCCCGTGGCCGCACGCGCCGGCGGGCGCGGGGTTCCGTGGCGCGCTGATCGAGGCTATTTGAAGCGACACGCTTAAAGCGAGGCTCCCATGTCCGGCTCAGATGTCGTCATCGTATCCGCCAGGCGCACCCCGATCGGCGCGTTCCTCGGCGTCCTGTCACCTCTTTCCGCCGTGCAGCTCGGCAGCGCCGCGGTCAAGGCTGCCCTCGAGTCGGCGGGTATCGCCGCCGCCGATGTGCAGGAAGTCATCATGGGTTGCGTGCTGCCGGCAGGCCTCGGGCAGGCTCCGGCGCGGCAGGCGGCGCTCGGAGCGGGTGTGCCCGTCGGCGCACCGGCGACCACCATTAACAAGATGTGTGGCTCGGGGCTGAAGGCGGTGATGATGGCGGCCGACCAGATCCGCGCAGGTCAGCGCCGACATCGTGCTCGCCGGGGGCCTCGAGTCGATGAGCAACGCCCCGTACCTGCTGCCCAAGGCCCGCACCGGTTATCGCATGGGTCCGGGCGAGCTGGTCGATCACATGATGCGCGATGGCCTGCAGAGCCCCTTCGACGGCAAGGCGATGGGTTGCTTCGCCGACTCGACCGCGGCGAAGTACAGCTTCACGCGTGCCCAGCAGGATGCCTTCGCCACGGAGTCGGTGCGGCGCGCGATGCACGCCTTGCAGGCCGGCGAGTTCGACCTCGAGGTGACCCCGCTGACCGTGAAGAGCCGCAAGGGTGAGACCGTGATCGCGCGCGATGAGACCCCGGGGAGCTGTGATGTCAGCAAGATCGCCGGCATGAAACCGGTGTTCAACAAGGACGGCACGGTGACGGCTGCGAGCTCCTCGTCCATTGCCGACGGCGCGGCGGCGCTGGTGGTGATGAACGCTGCGACCGCGGCGGAGCGGGGGCTGAAGCCCCTCGCCCGGGTGCTCGCGTACGCGAGCCACGCGCATGAGCCCGAGTGGTTCACGACCGCCCCGGTCGGTGCGATCCGCAAGGTGCTCACGCAACTCAACTGGAAGCCGCACGATGCCGATCTTTACGAGATCAACGAGGCCTTCGCGGTAGTCACCATGGCCGCCATGCGCGACATCGACATCGATCACGCGCGGGTGAACGTGAACGGCGGCGCCTGTGCGCTCGGTCATCCGATTGGCGCAACCGGCGCGCGCATCCTGACGACGCTGCTGCACGCGCTGCGCCGCCGCGGCGGCAAGCGCGGCATCGCCTCGCTGTGCATCGGCGGCGGCGAGGCGGTGGCGCTCGCGGTCGAGGTCATCTAGCCGCGCCTGCCTGCGAGGGGGTTGCCATGAAAATCCAGGACGCACGCGCCGTCGTCACGGGCGGCGCCTCGGGCTTAGGCCTCGCGGTCGCACGCCATATCACCGGCGCCGGCGGCAGGGTCGTGATGCTCGACGTGCAGGAAGGCGCAGGCAGGGCGGCGGCGGCAGCGCTCGGCAGCCACGCCCACTTCCTGCGCTGCGATGTGACCTCCGAGGCCGAAGTGAATGCCGCCATGGACGCCGCCTGCGCGCATCTCGGGGGACTCAACCTGCTGGTGAACTGCGCCGGTGTCGTGGGTGCCGGGCGTGTGCTCGGCAAGAACGGACCGATGGCCGGCGAGTTCTTCACCCGGGTGATTCACATCAATCTGATCGGCACCTTCCTCTGCGACAAGGCGGCCGCTGCGCTCATGCAGGGCAACGTCCCCGCCGCCGACGGCGAGCGCGGCCTGCTGATTCACACCTCGTCGGTCGCCGCGTTCGAAGGCCAGATCGGCCAGGCCGCCTACTCCGCCACCAAGGCGGCGGTCGCCGGCATGACGCTGCCGATTGCGCGCGAGCTGGCGCGCTTCGGCATCCGCTGCGTGTCGATCGCGCCGGGCATCTTCCACACGCCGATGATGGACGGCATGCCCCGCGAGGCGCAGGACTCGCTCGCCGCGCAGGTGCCTTTCCCGGCGCGGCTCGGCAAGCCCGAGGAGTTCGCGCAGCTCGTCGCCAGCGTGTTCGAGATCGCGATGCTCAACGGCACGACTATCCGCCTCGACGGCGCGATCCGCATGCAACCGAAGTAGCGGCACGGGTCAGGCCGAAGGGGGAAGCTGCGTGAGTGATGCGAGCTCCGCGAACGAGCGTATCGAGCGCGATGTCATGCAATACGACGTCGTCATCGTCGGGGCAGGTCCGGCCGGACTCGCCTGCGCGATCCGCCTGAAGCAGCTCAAGCCCGAGGTGAGTGTGTGCGTGCTGGAGAAGGCCTCTGCGGTCGGGGCACACTCGCTCTCGGGGGCGGTCCTCGAGCCCGGCCCGCTCGAGCGGCTGCTGCCGGAATGGAGCCGCGAGTATCCGGGCATGAAGGTGCCCGCCAGCGCGGATGACTTTCGCATCTTCACGCGCCGCGGCTCGTTCCGGCCCGTGCCCGGGTGGCTCGTGCGGCTGCTGCCGCGTTCGATGACTTACTCGACGCCCTTCAACAACCACGGCAACTACATCATCTCGCTCGGTCAGCTCACGCCGTGGCTTGCTGCCAGGGCGGAAGCGCTCGGTGCGGAGGTGTTCGCCGGCTTCGCGGCGGCGGCGGCGCTGTTCGATGAGCACGGCGGCGTCAAGGGCGTGCGTATCGGCGACATGGGCCTCGATCGCGAGGGCCGGCCCGGACCTAACTTCACCCCGGGTGTGGAGATCCATGCGCCGCTCACGGTGGTGGCGGAAGGCGCCCGCGGCTCGCTCGCCAAGCAGCTCATTGCCCGATTCGATCTCGAGCGCGGGCACTGCCCGCAGACCTTCGCCTTGGGGTACAAGGAGCTGTGGCAGCTGCCCCCCGGGCGTGTGCGCCCGGGACGCATCGAGCACGGACTCGGCTGGCCGGCGGACTCGCGCACCTACGCGGGCAGCTTCCTCTACCACCTCGACAACGACCGCATCTACGTCGGCTACATTGTCGGGCTCGACTACCAGGACCCGCGGCTCGAGCCGTTCGAGGCGTTCCAGCAGTACAAGAATCACCCGAGCGTGAAAGCCCTCCTTGAAGGCGGCGAGATCGTCTCGGCCGGGGCACGCACGGTGGCGGCGGGGGGCTGGCAATCGACGCCTACGCTCGAGATGCCGGGCGCGATTCTGATCGGCGACGCCGGCGGGACACTCAACTTCGCCAAGATCAAGGGGGTGCACCAGGCGATACGCTCCGGCGCGCTCGCCGCCGAGCACATCGCGCAAAGCGGCACCGGCGCAGGTTTCGATGCCAGGTGGCGCGCCTCGGCTGGCGGCCGCGAGCTCGAGCGGGTGCGCAACTTCAAGCCCGCCTTCAAGCGCGGGCTGTGGTGGGGCCTGGTCAACTCCGCGTGGGAGATGCTCACCGCGGGTCACTCGCCCTGGACACTGAAGAACAGCGCCGACTGGTCGCGCCTGCGCAAGCTCGAGGCTTTCTCTTCTCCGGACCGGCATTGGGTCGAGCGCACGCTTGCCGCCGCGCGATCGCGTCTCGTTCGTGTTCTTCGCCGGCAACGCCCACGAGGAGAGCCAGCCGGTGCACCTGAAGGTCGCCGACACCAGCATCTGCGCGCAGCGTTGCGGGCAGGAGTTCGGCAACCCGTGCGAGCGCTTCTGTCCGGCGGGCGTTTATGAGATGGTCGACGACGGCCACGGCGGGCGGCGCCTGCAGATCAACGCCGCCAACTGCGTGCACTGCAAGGCCTGCGACATCAAGGACCCCTACGGCATCATCACCTGGACCACCCCCGAAGGCGGCTCGGGGCCGAACTACCAGTCGTTGTAGCAACGGACTTAAAGCATGTCTGAGCTCTGGCGCCCCTCCCCCGCGCGCATCGCGGACGCGAACCTGACGCGCTTCACGCGCTGCGTGAATGCGCGCCGCGGCCTGCAGCTCGGCGATTACGCGCAACTCTACGCCTGGTCTCTGAGCGCACCGGAAGCCTTCTGGAGCGAACTGGCGCGCTTTGCCGATGTGCGCGCCGAGTGGGGCCCGGGAGCGGTCCTCGAGGAACCGCAGCGCATGCCCGGCGCGCGCTTCTTCCCCGGTGCGCGGCTGAATTTCGCCGCTAACCTGCTGCGCTTCGACGACGAGCAGCCGGCGCTCATCTTCCGCAACGAGCGCGGCGCGCGCCGCACGTTCGCCTACCGCGAGCTGCACGCGGAAGTGGCGCGCGTGGCCGCGGGACTCAAGGCTGCGGGCGTCGTCGCCGGCGACCGCGTGGCCGGCTTCGTGCCGAACCTGCCGGAAGCGGCCATCGCGATGCTCGCCACGGCGAGCATTGGTGCGATCTGGTCATCGTGCTCGCCGGACTTTGGCGTGCACGGCGTGCTCGATCGTTTCGGGCAGATCGCGCCCAAGGTGCTGTTCACGGCGGACGGCTATTTCTATGCGGGCAAGACGCTCGATTCGCTGCAGCTGATGGCGGAAGCGCTCGCGAGGCTCCCGAGCATCGAGCGCGTGGTGGTGATCCCGTATGTGGAGCGCGAGCCGCAGCTCGGCGCACTCGGCAGCGCGGCCGCGCGTGCCGGGCTGTGGCAGCAGTTCGGCACGCCCGGCGCCGCGGCGGACTTCGCGCAGCTGCCCTTCAACCATCCCCTCTACATCCTGTATTCCTCGGGCACCACCGGCGTGCCGAAGTGCATCGTGCACGGTGCCGGCGGCACGCTGCTGCAGCATCAGAAGGAGCACCTGCTGCACACCGACCTGAAACGCAGCGACCGGCTGTTCTACTACACCACCTGCGGCTGGATGATGTGGAACTGGCTGATGAGCGCACTCGCCACCGGGGCGACGCTGGTGCTCTACGACGGCAGCCCGTTCCATCCCGGACCCGGGGTACTGTGGCACATGGCGCAGGAGGAGCGCCTCACCGTTTTCGGCACCAGCGCGAAGTATCTCTCCTCGCTGCAGAAGAGCGACTTCGTCCCGGCGCAGGCGGTCGATCTCACCGCGCTGCGCGCGCTGCTGTCCACCGGCTCCCCGCTCCTGCCGGAAGGGTTCGACTACGTCTACCGCGCGGTCAAGGCCGACCTGCAGCTCGCCTCGATCTCCGGCGGCACCGACATCGTGTCGTGCTTTGCGCTCGGCTGTCCGACACGGCCGGTGTATCGCGGCGAGATCCAGTGCCGCGGTCTCGGCATGGCGGTCGATGTCTTCGACGAGTCCGGCCGGCCGCTGCGCGAAGCGCGCGGCGAGCTGGTCTGCACCGCGCCCTTCCCCTCGATGCCGGTGGGATTCTGGAACGATCCGACGGGCGCGAAGTACCGGGCCGCCTATTTCGAGCGCTTCCCGGGCGTGTGGCACCACGGCGACTATGCCGCGCTCACCGCGCACGATGGGCTGGTGATCTACGGGCGCTCGGACGCGGTGCTCAACCCCGGCGGCGTGCGCATCGGTACCGCGGAGATCTACTCCGCGGTCGAGAGCCTGCCGCAGATTGCCGAAGCGCTGGCGGTCGGCCAGGACTGGCAGGGTGACGTGCGCGTGGTGCTGTTCGTGCGGCTGAGCGCGGGCGTCGCGCTCGATGAGGCGCTGCGCAAGGAGATCCGCAACACCATCCGCACCCAGACCACCGCGCGGCACGTGCCGGCGCGAATCATCGCGGTGCCGGACCTGCCACGCACGCTCTCCGGCAAGCTCACCGAGATTGCGGTGCGCAACGTCATCCACGGGCTGCCGGTGAACAACATGGATGCGCTCGCCAATCCGGGTGCGCTCGAGTATTTCCGCGATCTGCCCGAGCTGCAGTCCTGAAGCCGCGGCGAGCGAGGCACGCCTGAGCGCACCTTCCGCCGCCGCGCCCTCCCCCGGGGACGGCGATCTGCACGAGCGCTACCAGCGCGAGCTCGCAGCACGTCGCCTGCGATCCGACCCGGCGCAGCTCGCAGCGCTCGAGCGACTCGAGGATCTGCGCCAGCGCCTGCTCGAAGCGCCGCGCGAGCGCCTGCCGCGCTGGCTCGGCGTCTTCAGCGCCCGTGCGCCGCGGCGAGCGGTGCGCGGACTGTACCTGTGGGGCGGCGTCGGCCGCGGCAAGACCTGGCTCATGGATCTGTTCTTCGACAGCCTGCCGTTCCCCGAGCGGCGCCGGCGCCACTTTCATCGTTTCATGCACGAGGTGCACCTGCAGCTGCGGCAGCTGCAACAGCGGCGCGAGCCGCTCGATGAGATCGCCCGCGCGATCGCGCGCGATACGCGCGTGCTGTGCTTCGACGAGCTGTACGTAGCGGACATCGCCGACGCCATGATCCTCGCAGGCCTGTTCGAGGGCTTGTTCCGCCGCGGCGTCACCCTGGTCACGACTTCCAATGTGCCGCCGGCGGATCAGTACCAGGGGGGCCTGCAACGCCAGCGTTTCCTGCCCGCCATCGCACTCCTCGAGCGCCACCTCGAGGTGCTGCACGTCGCCGGCAGCACGGACTATCGCCTGCGCCAGCTGACGCAGGCGGCCATCTACCTGCCGCGCGACGCCGTGGACAGCGCCGCGCGCCTCGAGGCGCTGTTCGGCGAGCTGGCCTGCCACGGCGGTAAGGCCGGCGGCAGCATCGAGATCGAAGGCCGCCCGATCGCCGTGATCGGTGTCGGCGCGAGCGTCGTGTGGTTCGATTTTGCGGCGCTGTGCTCGGCGCCGCGCAGCCAGGACGACTACATCGAGATCGCCCGCGAGTACCAGGCGGTGATCGTCTCCGGCGTGCCGACCTTCGACGCCGCGCACGAGGACGAGGCCCGCCGCTTCGTCGCGCTCGTCGACGAGCTCTACGACCGCAACGTCAAGCTCATCGTATCGGCGGCGGCGCCACCTGCGGCGCTCTACGGCGGCGAGCGGCTGCAGGCGCTGTTCGCACGCACCGCGAGCCGCCTGAGCGAGATGCACACCGAGGAGTACCTCGCGCGCGAGCATCGACCCTAGGCAATTGGCTAGATCACGCCTCGGCGGATCTGGTCCTGCTCGATCGACTCGAACAGGGCGCGGAAGTTGCCTTCGCCGAAACCCTGGTTGCCCTTGCGCTGAATGATCTCGAAGAAGATCGGGCCGATGACGTTTTGCGTGAAGATCTGCAGCAGCACGCCCTCGCCGCGCTCGGGATTGCCGTCGATCAGGATGCCGCGCGTGCGCAGCTCCTGCAGCGACTCGCGATGCCCGGGCACCCGCGCCGCCACGCCCTCGTAGTAGGAGTCGGGCGTCTCCTGGAACGCGACCCCGTGCCGGCGCAACACGTCCACCGTCCGGTAGATGTCGCCGGTGGCGAGCGCGATATGCTGGATGCCCTCGCCGTGATACTCGCGCAGGTACTCCTCGATCTGGCTCTTGTCGTCCTGCGACTCGTTGATCGGGATGCGAATCTTGCCGCAGGGGCTGGTCATGGCGCGCGACAGCAGCCCGGTGAGCTTGCCTTCGATGTCGAAATAGCGGATCTCGCGGAAGTTGAACAGCTTCTCGTAGAAGCCGGCCCACACGTCCATGCGGCCGCGGCCGACGTTGTGCGTGAGATGATCGATCAGCAGCAGGCCCGCCGCTTCGGTCGGCGCCCCCGTGTCCACCGGGCGAAAATCGACATCGTAGATCGAGCGCTCGCCGTACAGGTCGACGAGGTAGATGAGCGAGCCACCGATGCCTTCGATGCACGGGATGTTCAGCTCCATCGGACCTGCACTCTGCGGTCCGGGCTTGGCGCCGAGGCGCAGTGCGCGCGCGTACGCCCCGGCGGCATCGCGCACGCGAAACGCCATGGCGCAGGCGGACGGGCCGTGCGCCCGGGCGAACGCCTGGGCGAAGGATTCGGGTTCGGCGTTGATGATGAAGTTGATCTCGCCCTGGCGGTGCAGCGTCACGTTCTTCGAGCGATGGCGCGCGACCACCGGAAAGCCGAGCCGCTCGAACAGCGAGCGCAGCTGCTGCGGATCCGGCGCGGTGTACTCGACGAATTCGAAGCCATCGGTACCCATGGGGTTGTCAGGCGGGTCGGCCATGAGCTCATTATAGCCGCCCCGGCGGCGGTGGCTGCGCAGCCGCCGGGGGCGGTCGCGGCCGGCCACCTGCGGCCCCGCGCAGGCGGGACGCCGCCTGCCGCATGTATACTGCGCGCCGCGCCACCGCGGGATTCTGCGGCCGCGCCGTTACAGCACAAGATGCGCCACGTGCACGCGACACCGCCGCCTTCCCGACCAGGATGATCGTGCATGCACGCGCCAGTTGCTGCTGAAGATAACCGGCTGCTCCGCAGCATCCCCGCCGCACGCAGCGCGCTCATCGCTCGCATCACCCGCGCGGCTGCCGGTGCCGGTCGCAACGAGCTGCGGCAGCGCTTCCTGGCGGCTTATTTCCACGGCGTGGCGGAGGAGGATCTCGCCGAGCGCGATCCGCGGCACCTCGCGCGGGCGGCGCTCGCGCATCTCGCCTTTGCGGGGCGGCGCGCCCCGGGGCGCTCGCTGGTACGGGTGTTCAATCCCGATGCGCGCACGGACGGCTTCGAGATCGCACACACCCTGGTGCTGTCAGTCACCGACGACATGCCCTTTCTCGTCGACTCGCTCAGCATGGCCTTCAGCCGCGCCGAGCTCGCGGTCCACCTGATCGTGCACCCGGTGCTGCAGGTTCGCCGTGACCGGCGCGGGCAGCTCACCGACATCGGCGCCAACGGCGCCCACGCCACGCACCCGGAGTCCTGGCAGCTTTACGAGATCGACCGCATCACCGACCCGGAGCAGCTGCGCAAGCTGCAGCAGGATCTGGAGAGCACGCTGGCCGACGTGCGCGCCGCGGTGAGGGACTGGCGGGCGATGCGCGAGCGGATACGCGAGATCATCACCCGCCTGGAGAGCGATCCCCCGCCGCTGGCGCCGGCGGAGGTGACCGAGGCGGCGCACCTGCTCGACTGGATGGAAGGGGGGCACTTCGTGTTCCTCGGCTACCGCCACTACCGCCTGCAGCGCGGCGGCGCCGAAGACCGCCTGCTGCCCGACAACATCTCAGGCCTGGGGATCCTGAGCGCCGCACGCGCCGGCGCGCAACGCCCGCGCGTCACAGTACTGCGCGGCGACGTGCGCGCGCGGGCGCGCGAGCCGGAGCTGTTGATCGTCACCAAGGCGAATGCGCCTGCGACCGTGCATCGCGCTGAGCTGCTCGACTACGTCGGCGTCAAGACCTTCGATAGCCGCGGACGCGTTGACGGCGAGCACCGCTTCCTCGGGCTGTGGACCTCGACCGCCTATCACGGTAGCCCGCGGGACATCCCGGTGCTGCGGCGTAAGGTCGAGCGCGTCATCGAGCACTTCGGCCTCGACCCCGCAAGCCACGACGGCAAGGCGGTGCTGAACGTCCTCGAGACCTATCCGCGCGACGAGCTGTTCCAGGCCGCAGCGCCCGACCTCATCCGCATCGTGCGCGGGGTGGTGAACCTGTACGAGCGCCGCACCGTGCGGATGCTGGTGCGCCGCGATCCGTATCATCGCTTCTACTCCTGCCTGGTGTACGTGCCACGCGACCGCTACAACACCGAGGTGCGCCAGCGCATCGAGCAGATCGCGCTCGCCGGCTTCGCCGGCACGAGCGTCGAGAGCCACGCGCAGCTCTCCGGCGCCAGTCACGCGCGGCTGCACGTGGTGGTGCGCACCGATCCGGGCCGCCGCGACAAGCCCGACTTTACCGGCATCGAGCAGCGCATCGGCGAAGCCGCGCTCACCTGGGCCGACCGGTTGCGCGAGATGCTCGTCGGGCAGCGCGGCGAGGCGGCAGGACTGGCGCTGATCAGCCGCTACCGGCACGCCTTCCCGCTCGCCTACCAGGAAGGCGTGCCGCCGGCCGAGGTGCTCGAGGACCTGCGCGATCTCGAGGCGCTGCGCCAGCAGCCGCGCACGCTGCAGCTGGGCCTGCACCGTCCCGCGGGGCAGAAGCCGCAGCGCGTGCATCTGCGCATCGTGCGGCTCGCCGATCCGGTGCCGATCTCCGACGTGCTGCCGATGCTCGAGAACTTCGGACTGCGGGTGATCTCCGAGCACCCCTACGAGCTGGCCTGGCCGGAAGGCGGGGCGGCGTGGATCCAGGACTTCGAGCTCGAGCATCGCGACGGCCTGAGCGTCGACATCGCGCGCGTCAGCACGAACTTCCGCGACGGCTTCGCCGCCGCCTGGAGTGGCGCCATCGAGAACGACGGCTTCAACCGCCTGTTGCTCGGCGCCGACCTCACCGCGCGCCAGATCGTGGTGCTGCGCGCCTGCTGCCGCTACCTGCTGCAGACCGGTGTGCCCTTCAGCCAGACGTACATGGAGCGCGCCCTCGGCGCCAACGCCGCCCTCGCCAGGAACCTCGTGCGGCTGTTCCAGGCGCGCTTCAATCCGGCGGCCGGCCGTACCGCCCGTGGCCGCGAGCGGGAAGCGCAAACCATCATCGCGCAGATCCGTGCCGGCCTCGATGCGGTGGCGAGCCTCGACGACGATCGGATCCTGCGCGCCTACCTGACGCTCATCGAGGCGACGACACGCACCAACTTCTATCAGCTGGGCGCGGATGGCGCAGCCAAGGGCTACGTGTCCTTCAAGTTCGACCCGGCGAAAATTCCCGACCTGCCGCTGCCTAAGCCGAAGTTCGAGATCTTCGTCTACAGCCCGCGGGTCGAGGGGGTGCACCTGCGCATGGGCGACGTGGCGCGCGGCGGCATCCGCTGGTCCGACCGGCGCGAGGACTTCCGCACCGAGGTCCTCGGCCTCATGAAGGCGCAGAACGTCAAGAACACGCTGATCGTCCCGGTCGGCGCCAAAGGCGGCTTCGTGCCGAAGCGCCTGCCCTCGGGCGGCACGCGCGAGGAAGTGCAGGCGGAGGTCGTCGCCTGCTACCAGACCTTCATCCGCGGGCTCCTCGATCTCACCGACAACATCGTCGGCGCACGCATCATTCCTCCTGCGCAGGTGGTGCGCCGCGACGGCGACGACCCCTACCTGGTCGTCGCGGCGGACAAGGGCACGGCGACATTCTCCGACATCGCCAACGCCATCTCGGCGCAGTACCACTTCTGGCTCGGCGATGCCTTTGCCTCGGGCGGCTCCGCCGGCTACGACCACAAGAAGATGGGCATCACTGCGCGCGGGGCGTGGGAGTGCGTCAAGCGGCACTTCCGCGAGATGGGCATCGACACGCAGAAGATGGACTTCACCGTCGCCGGCATCGGCGACATGTCCGGGGATGTCTTCGGCAACGGCATGCTGTTGTCGCGCCACATCCGCCTGCAGGCCGCCTTTGATCACCGCCACATCTTCCTTGACCCGGATCCCAATCGGGCGGTGAGTTTCGCCGAGCGCGCCCGGATGTTCGCGCTGGCGCGCTCGAGCTGGGACGACTACGACCGCAAGAAGCTCTCGCGCGGCGGCGGCGTGTTTGCGCGCTCCGCCAAGTCAATCGCGCTGTCGGCGGAAGCTCGCGGACTGCTGCGCCTGGACGCCGCTAGCGCCGCGCCAAACGACATCATCCGCGCCATCCTCGCGCTGCCGGTCGACCTGCTGTGGAACGGCGGTATCGGCACCTACGTGAAAGCGAGCGATGAGCGCAACGCCGAAGTCGGCGACCGCACCAACGATGCGCTGCGCATCAACGGCCGCGAGCTCAAGGCCAAGGTGGTCGGCGAAGGCGGCAATCTCGGCCTGTCGCAGCGCGGACGCATCGAATATGCCCTCGCCAAGGGGCGCCTCAACACCGATTTCATCGACAACTCCGCCGGCGTCAACACCTCGGACGTCGAGGTGAATATCAAGATCCTGCTGAATCCGCAGGTAGCCGAGCACAAGCTGTCGCAGGGCGAGCGCAACCGCCTGCTGGCGCGGCAGACCTCCGAGGTCGCAGCTCTCGTGGTGCGCAACAACTACCTGCAAAGCCAGGCAATCAGCACCCTGGAGCTGCAGGGCGCGGCGCGCCTGCCGGAGTACCAGCACCTGATCCGCTCGCTCGAGCGTTCCGGCGATCTCAACCGCACGCTGGAGTTCCTGCCGAGCGACGACGATCTGTCCGAACGGCGCAAGAGCGGCGCCGGCCTCACGCGACCGGAACTCGCCATCCTGCTCGCCTACAGCAAGATCTGGCTGAACAACCACCTGCTGGCCTCGGACGTGCCGGAGGACCCCTACCTGTCGGCGGAACTCGAGCGCTACTTCCCCGCGCAGATACGGCAGCGCTTCGCGCGCGCCATCACGCATCACCGCCTGCGCCGCGAGATCATCGCTACCGCCACCACCAACAGCCTCGTGAACCGCATGGGGCCGACGTTTGTGCCACGCACGCAGGAAGACACCGGCGCAGAGCCGGCCCAGGTCGCGCGCGCCTACACCGCGGCGCGCGAGATTTTCGCGATGCGCGAGGTGTGGGAGCAGATCGAAGCGCTCGACAACAAGGTGCCCGCGAAGCTGCAGTACGAGGCCGCCTTCCAGACCAGCCGCCTGCTGCGGCACGCCACCTACTGGCTGCTCACCGCGCGCAGCCGCGGGCTGCAGGTGGCTGCCGCGGTCAGGGAGTTTCGCGACGGCGTGCAGCGGCTGCAGGCGGAGATCCCCCAGGTCCTTACCGGGGCGGAGCTGACGCACTTCGACGAGAGCGTCTGGCACTACCTGGAGGCGGGCCTGCCGGCGCCGCTGGCGGCGCGGCTGGCGAGCCTCGAGGCGCTGAATGCCGCGCTCGACATCGTGGAGATTGCCGCCGGCCACCGCGTCAGCGTCGCCGAGACCGCGCGCGTGTATTTCGAGGTGGGCACGCGCATCGGCTTTGACTGGCTGCGCGCGCGCATCGAGAAGCTCTCCGTCGAGGGTACCTGGCAGGCGATCGCGCGCACCGGGCTGCGCGATGCGGCACTGCGCGTGCATCGGCGCCTCACCGAGCGCGTGCTCGCGCGCAGGGACCGCGGCAGCGCCGAAGCGCGCGTCAGCGCCTGGGTCGATTCCGCCGGCAAGGATCTGGCGCACTGGCAGCGCACGCTCGCGGACATGCGTGCCGCGGGCGCCGGCGACTTCGCCACGCTCACGGTGGGCGTCGAGTCGGTGCGCAAGCTGGCGAACTGAGCGTGCCGGGCAAGCTGATCCTGGTCCGCCACGGCCAGAGCACCTGGAACGTCGACAACCGCTTCACCGGCTGGACCGACGTCGACCTGTCCGCGGGCGGCAAGCTCGAGGCGGCGCAGGCCGCGCGTGAGCTGCTGCGCGAGAAGCTGAGCGCCGACATCGCCTTCACCTCTGTGCTGAAGCGTGCCGTGCGCACGCTGTGGATCATGCTCGATGAGATGGACCGCATGTGGACTCCGGTGGAGCGCACCTGGCGGCTGAACGAGCGGCACTACGGCGGCCTGCAGGGCCTCAACAAGGCGCAGACCGTGGCGCAGCACGGCGAGGCACAGGTGAAGATCTGGCGGCGCAGCTACGACATCGCCCCGCCGGCGCTCAGCGCAGAGGATCCGCGCCATCCGCGCTTCGATCCGCGCTATGCCGCCATCGACCCGCAGGAGCTGCCCGCGACCGAGTCGCTCAAGGACACGCTCGCGCGGGTGCTGCCTGTGTGGCACGCGCGCATCGCCCCGGAGCTGCGCTCGGGCGCCGACGTGCTGGTGGTGGCGCACGGCAACAGCCTGCGCGCCATGGTGAAGATGCTCGATGACGTCGCCGAGAGCGAGATCACGGAGCTGAACATCCCGACCGGCGTGCCGCTGCTCTACGAGCTCGACCCCGAGCTCAAGCCCCGCGGCAGCCGCTATCTCGGCGACCCGGCCGCCATCGCCGCCGCCGCCGAGGCCGTCAGGCGCCAGACTGAGAAGCGGTGAACGGGGTGGGGCTCAGAGTCGCCTACGCCGCCCAGCCGTCGTAGCGCCCCTTGAGCTCGTTGGCGAGCACCGTCAGCCGGCGGCTGATCTCCTGCACGTCCGGCACCACCAGCCGCATCGTCTTGGTCGCGTGCAGGCTGCAGCCGAGCTCGGTGTCGTTCTCCAGCTCCTTCACGTCGACCGTGAACTCGGGCTCGAGCCGCGAGCGCGCCGCCTGGCAGGCCGCCTCATCCGGCAGCGCCAGAAAGAAATCCACCCGGTAGTCGTTGAAAGGCGCGTAGCCCTGCGAGCGCAGCCGCCCGATGATCTGCTCGTCCCAGGTTTCGGCGCGCGACTTGTGCGCCGCGCGCAGCTTGAAGTAGATGCGCAGCACCACAAGTCCCAGGGCCGCCAGCAGTGCGACGAAGAACCACACCATGACCGCGGCTCACCCCCTCTGGCGCGTGCCCTTGTCGGGGAAGTCCGGCTTGCGCTTCTCGAGAAATGCGCCGATACCCTCCGCGGCCTCGGCCCCCACGGCGTGCGCGGCGATGGTCTCGCTCTCGAGCACCATCTGCGACTCGAAGGCGCCGAGGGAGTGTGCAATCAGCCGCTTGGTGGCGCCATACGCGCCGCTGGCGCCCTGCGCGAGCTGGTCGGCAACCTCGAGCGTGCGCTGGAGCAGCAGCTCATCGCTCACCACCTCATTGACCAGCCCCCAGCTGAGCGCCTCAGCCGCTACCAGCGTGCGGTTGAGCAGCAGCAGCTCCATGGTGCGCTTCATCCCCAGCGTGCGCGGCAAGAGGAAAGACGTGCCCGCGTCGGGCGTGAGGCCGGCGTTGGTATAGGCGAGGGTGAACTTCGAGCTGCTCGCGCACAGCGCGAGATCAGCCATCGCTACCAGGCCGACCCCGGCGCCAGCGGCGGTGCCGTTGACGGCGGCGATCACCGGCGCGTCCATGCGCACGAAGCTCGAGATCGCCGCGTGCAGGTAAGTGGTGAGCTCACGCACGTAGTCGACGCCGGCGCTGTCGCGCGAGACCATGGCGCGCAGGTCGCCGCCGAAGCAGAAGTGCCGCCCGGCGCCACTGAGCACCACGGCGCGCACCACGCTGTTGCGCGCGCAGGTCATGGCCGCGGCGAGCAGGTCCATCGCCATCTGCAGGTTGAGCGCGTTGCCGCTGTCCGGACGGTTCAGCGTCACCAGCGCCACGGCGCCGCGCGTTTCAACCTGTACGGCAGCAGCGGCCACGGACTACTCGTCCGGCGCGATCCTGACGCGCAGGCCGGCAAGCTCGGGGGTGAATTCCAGCTGGCAGGACAAGCGGGAGTTCTCCTGGTAATGCGACAGCTCCGCGAGCAGCTCGCGCTCGTCGGACATCATCGCCGGCAGCCGCGCCTGCCAGTCCGGATCGACGTACACGTGACAGGTCGCGCAGGAGCACATGCCGCCGCAGATCGCCGCCACGCCGTAGTCGAGCTCGCGCAGATTCTCCATCACCTTGAGCCCCGTCCTGCCGTCCACTTCGTGCTCGACTCCGTCGCGATCCACGACACGCAAAAGCGCCATGCTTCCTACCCCGTGACCCCTGGAGATTGTTTACGGCGAATGTGTCCAGGATCTGGTAGTTTGCCGCTTCGGCCTGTGCGCCGCCAGCGCGACGCGCAGGCGTTGCGGAATGATCAGGCCGGCCGCAGCGGCCCGAGCACCTTCATCACGAACACGCCTGTGTCCGATCGGTTCGCCAGAGTCTCGAAGGTGGTGCGCAGTTCGCGGCGCAACGCCTCCATGACCTCCTCGTACGCCCCGAATACCTGCGTGCTCATGCTGTTTGTCACCACCCGCAGACCGGCTTGCGCGCCCAGGCGATCGAGGAATTCGCGGATAGCGGGAACGAAGTCCGCCTTGAGCGGGTACAGGCTGATCTCGACCCCGATGTCCATGGCTTGCGCCTCCGTGGATGGCTTCGTGCCAGTATGGCACGCGCGCCGCGCACGCGGTCTGCGGCTATGATCGTACCTACGGGCTAGAATTGGTCCGGTTACGGCGCAAAACGGCGGTTGGGCAGATGACGCGGAAGATCCAGGTTCATCAGGTCGACGCATTCACCCGTGAGCCCTTCACCGGTAATCCGACGGGCGTGGTGCTCAACGCCGATGCGCTCTCGGAGGCGCAGATGCTCGCCATCGCGCGCGAGCTCAACAACGCCGAGACCGCCTTCATCCTCGCCCCCGACGCCGACGACCACACGGTGCGTGCGCGCTTCTACACCCCGCGAAGCGAAGCGGGCTTCGTCGGCCATGCCACGGTGGCGGCGCAGTACGTGCTCTCGCGGCGCCACGACGCGCCGCGCTGGCAGCGGCAGAAATCCAAGGCGGGAATCGTGGACGTGGAAGTGCGCGGCAGCGACGAGGACCGCCGCATCGCGATCCGGCGCAACGCCCCGCCCATCGGGCGCGAGCTGAACGACCGCGAACGGCTGGCCGTGCTCGATGCGCTGGCGCTTGCCACCGAGAGTCTCGACACGCGCATGCCGCCGCGCATCGTCGGCGCGGCCGGCACCCGGCTGCTGATCGGGGTGCGCGGGCCGGAACCGCTCAAGCACCTGAAACCCGACCTGGCACGACTCACGACGCTCTCGGCACAGATAGGCGCCGCGGGCTACTTCGTCTTCACGCTCACCCCGGCGGCGAGTGACCACCTCACCGAGTCGCGCATGTTCTGCCCGGCACTCGGCATCGCCGAGGATCCGGTGAGCGGCAACGCGCACGGGCTGCTCGGGGCCTACCTGGCGCATCTCGGGCTCCTCAGCCGCGAGGCCGAGCGCGCCCGCTTCTGCGGCATCCAGGGGCACTCGCTGCACCGCCCCGGCCGGGTCGAGGTCGAGCTCGAATTCAGCGACACGGCGCTCACCAGCGTCTGGATCAGCGGCCAGGCCGTGTCGATATTCCAGACCGAGATTGTCCTCTAGCGCCCTCATGGCGCAGTTCGAGGCGGTGCTGAAGCTCGGCGAGCTCCCCATGGGAGGCATGCGTGCCTGCCTGATCGGCGGTCGCGAGATCCTGATCTGTCACACGCGCGAGGGCGTGTTCGCGCTCGATAACATCTGCACCCACGCGCACGCGCGGCTGTGCGAGGGACGGCTGCGGGCCACGCGGCTGGTATGCCCGCTGCACGGCGCATCCTTCGACATCCGCGACGGCCGGGTTCTCGGCCCGCCCGCGGAAGTTGCCCTGGCCACGCATGCGGTGCGCATCGTCGACGGCGTGATCGAACTGGCCGTGAACGCCGCTTAGGCCGGCGCGGCGGCGGCGGCACGGCGCAGCAGCCACAGCGCGGCCAGCGTGATGCCGGCACCAATGAGGAACGGCGCAGCCGGACCGAGCAGCGCATAGAGCGGACCGGATGTGAAGGGACCGAGCACGCGCGCGAGACTCGCGCTCGCCACGTAGGCGCCGAGCACTGCGCCGCGGTCGTGAACGCGCGACTGCTTCGATGCGAGCGCGGAGGCGCTCGGGTTATAGGCGCCGAGCCCGGTGCCGCACAACAGCAGCCCGCCGACGGTCGCGCCGCTCGTGCCCGCCGCTGCCAGGACGAGCAGTCCGGCCACGTAGAGCAGCACGCCGCCGCGCGCCAGCCGCGCCTCACCGAGCCGCGGCGCGAGCGCACGCACGATCACTCCCTGCATCAGCAGCGCCGGCAGCGCGATGCCGAACAGCAGAAATCCCACCGTGCGCGGCCCGAAGCCGTAACGATGCAACGCCCAGATGGCGAAGATCGATTCGAGAATCGCCTGCGAGTAGGTCACCACCAGCGTGGATGCGGCGAGGTAGGCGAGCGCCGGGCGCTCGCGCAGCAGCCGCCACGCGCCGCGCCGCGGCTGAGCGGGGTGCAGCATGCGATGCGCCGCGGTATGGCTCTCGGGCAGCACGAACCTCACCAGCAGGATCGCCAGCACGCTGCAGGCTGCGGACAGCGCCGCGGGAGCGGTGAAATTTGCCGTGCGCGGATCCGCGCCTGCCAGTAGTCCACCGAGCGGCTGTCCCAGGGTGAAGCCGATGCCGATCGCAGCGCCGATCAGCCCGAGAGTGGCCGCGCGCTTCTGCGGCGGGCTCACGTCCGAGGCATAGGCAAAGGCGGCCGCGATGTTCCCGGCCATGGCGCCGGCCAGCATGCGCGCGGCGAGCAGCCACCAGATGTTCCTGGCGCAGCCGAGTATCACGTAGGACAGGCACGCGCCGGCGAGACTGCTCATGAGCACCGGCCGCCGGCCGTAGCGATCGCTCAAACGCCCCCACCAGGGTGCGGCCAGCAGCTGGCACAGCGAGTAGCTGCCGAGCACCGGCGTGATGAACTGCGGCGCCGTGCCGAACTGCTCCGCCATGTACGGCACCAGCGGGATCAGGATGCCGAACCCCAGGGTGTCGATGATGCAGAACAGGAACAGCGCTGCGAGTTGCCGGCGCATTGCGCGCATTGGATCACAGCCGTCGCGGAATGCGTTATTCTCATCAGCACAGGGGCTGCACGCAGGTCTGAGGGGGTTTTCATGCGATTGCGCCTGCTCGCGCCACGCTACTGGCTCACGTGGGCCGGGCTCGGCCTGCTGCGCCTGCTGGCGCTGCTGCCGTTCGCGGGCATCGTGGGGCTCGGTCGGCTGCTGGGCGCGCTGCTGCGCAGGCTGGCGCTGCGCTTCGCGCGCACGGCGCGGCGCAATATCGAGTTGTGTCTTCCGGAGCTCTCCCCGCAGGCGCGCGAGCGGCTGCTCGATGAGCACTTCGCGAGCTTGGGGATCGCGCTGCTGGAAATCCCCTTCGCCTGGTGGAGCTCGCCCAGGCGGCTGGCGAAGCTCGTGCACATCGAGGGCGCCGAGCACCTGCGTGCCGCCGCAGGCGCGCAACTGCGGCGTCATTCTTCTCACTGCCCATTTCACCTCGATGGAGCTGGCCGGCCGCACGCTGTTGTTCCTCGCCCCGGTCGGCTTTCTGTATCGCGAGACGAAGAACGAAGTGCTGGCGTACGCGCTCAAGCGCTTCCGCGTCGGCTACGGCGGGCATCCCATTCCCAAGGATGACATCCGCGCCTTCATCTCCGCGCTCAGACACAACGAGTGCGTCTGGTACGCGCCCGATCAGAGCTACCGCAAGAAGGGCGCGGAAATGGTGCCGCTGTTCGGCATCCCCGCCGCCACCAACACGCTCACCTCGCGACTTGCGCGCATGACCGGCGCCATGGTGCTGCCTTACTTCTTCCAGCGCCTGCCCGGCACTCAGGGCTACCGCGCGGTCATCCATCCGCCGCTGGAGAATTTTCCCAGCGACTGCGCCGCGGCCGACGCCGAGCGCTTCAATCATCTGATCGAAGCGCAGGTGCGCCGCGTGCCCGAGCAGTACCTGTGGATCCACCGCCGCTTCAAGGGGCTCTCCGAGGACTATCCGGACTACTACCGACCGCAGGCGCAGCGCCGGGCGTGAGCGCCGCACCACGGGCAAGCTGCGACCTGCTGGTCGTTGGCGGAGGCGTCAACGGCACCGGCATTGCGCGCGACGCCGCCGGGCGCGGCCTCGCGGTGCTGTTATGCGAGCAGGACGACCTGGCGGCCCATACCTCTTCCGCCAGCACCAAGCTCATTCACGGCGGCCTGCGCTATCTCGAGGACCTGCATTTCTCCCTGGTGCGCAAGGCGCTCAGGGAGCGCGAGGTGCTGCTCGCCGCCGCGCCGCACATCATGCGGCCGCTGCATTTCATCATGCCGCACGCCGCGCACCTGCGTCCGGCGTGGATGATCCGCGCCGGCCTGTTTCTCTACGACCACCTCGCACCGCGCACACGCCTCGCGGCCTCCGCAGCGGTCGACCTGCGCACGCACATCGCCGGCGAGCCGCTGCAGGCGGGCTATCGGCGCGGATTCGTGTATTCCGACGGCTGGGTCGATGACTCGCGGCTGGTGCTGCTCAACGCGCTCGACGCGCAGGCACGCGGGGCGACCATCCTCACCCGCACCCGCTGTGAACAGCTGACCGCGCAGCCCGGCCTGTGGAGCGCCACGCTCGCGGCAGCCGGAGCTAAGCGGGTGGTCGAGGCGCGCGCGGTGGTGAACGCCACCGGTCCCTGGGTCAGCCGTTTTGTCGCCGAAGCCACGCCGCTGCGTGCGGCGCATCAGGTGCGCCTCGTCAAGGGCAGCCACATCGTGGTGCCGCGCCTGTTTGCACATCGCTTCGCCTACATTTTCCAGAACGAGGATCGGCGCATCGTGTTCGCGATTCCCTACGAGCACGACTTCACGCTGCTCGGCACGACCGATGTCGACTATCGCGCCGACCCGGCAGCGGTCAGCATCGAGGCTGCGGAGGTGTCCTACCTGTGCACGCTCGCCAACCGCTACTTCCGGCAGCAGATCACGCCGGCGCAGGTGGTGTGGAGCTATTCCGGCGTGCGGCCACTGCTGGCCGATGAGTCCCGCGACCCGATGAGCGTGACGCGCGACTATGCGCTCGAGCTCGAACGCGAGCCCGCGCCGCTGCTCTCGGTGTTCGGCGGCAAGATCACCACCTACCGCAGGCTCGCCGAGGACGCCGTCGCCATGCTCGCCGGCCCCCTCGGCTTAGCCGCCGCGCCCTGGACCGCGGGCGCGACACTTCCCGGCGGCGACCTGCCGGGAGGGAGCTTTGCGGTGTTCCTGCGCACGCTCGAGCGGCGTTATCCGTGGCTGCCGGCGCCGCTGCGCGCGCGCTACGCGCATGCCTACGGCACGCGCCTCGAGCGCGTGCTCGGCGCTGCTGCTGCCCCAGGCGACCTCGGCGAGCAGATCCTGCCGCAGCTCTACGAGCGTGAGCTCGAGTACCTGTGCCGCGAGGAATTCGCACGCAGCGCCACGGACATCCTCTGGCGGCGCTCCAAGCTCGGGCTGCACCTGATGAACGTGGACTCGAGCCCTCTCGAGCGCTGGCTGGCGGCGCACTGCGCCGGGGCAGGTGCGCGTCGCGAGGCGCCGACACCGGGCCTGTGACCGGCATCGCGTTTTTCGGCGGACGTCGGGGCAGTGCCGGCAACGGCGCGGCGCGCCGTGCTAGCGTGACGCCGGAGCTTGCCACCGCGCGCCCATGCTGTTGCCCGATTCAGTGCTTGCCGCCATCATCGCGGGAACCGCGACGCTGTCCGCGTCGCTCCTGCAGCTTCGCTCCGCATTGCTGCGGGAGGCGGCGGCGGCCCGCGGCGGCGCGGGCGCCACGCGGCGCAAGAAGCGTCTGCAGCTGATCATCCTCCTCGTGGTCGTCGGCGCGGCGGGCGTGTCGGGCTTTGCGCTCTCCCAGTGGCTCACCAACGGTGAGCGGGCGGCACAGGGCGTGATGCAGCGCGAGCTGCAGGCGCGTGTCGCCGAGATCGCCCGCACCGCCAGTCAGCTCGAGCTCACGCGCGGCAGCGAACGTGCCGAGATCGAGAACGGCGTACTGCGCCGGATCGGCGCGGACGGCGTCGTGATGACGGCGACCGTGGCCGCGTGTCGGCCGCCGCTGCTGCCCGGCACGCCGGGCGCGACCCCGCCGCCGGGAGCCGCCACCGAGGCGGCATCGGCCGCCGCCGTGTGCACCGAAGCCGAGGCGAGCGCGGTGACGCTGTGCGCGACCATCCCCGGCAATGCCACCGTGACCGAGGTGGCGCTCTTCAGCCGGGCGGCCGACTCCGAGGCCGCCTGGAGTGCGAGCCGCTTTCTGCCGGGGCAGGAGTCCGGGCAGGCGCGGTTCGCGCAAGCGTACTCCGAGAGCGCCCCCGAGGCGGGGGTGCGGCAGGTGTGCCAGGGGTTCGCACACTGGTCCGACCACGCCCGCGCGGTGCGTATCATCGTGCGCTACTCTCTGCAGGTGTGAGCTGCGCATAATTGCTCCCTGCGAGCGTTGACCCAAGGGTAGCTGTTGATTTCACCGCCGCGTCCGTCCGCGCCTGTGCGCTCAGCGGCTGTGCTGATCGTGCTCTCGCTCGCTCCGCTGTGGCTGGTCGGGATCTTCGGCCGCGGGCTATGGACGCCCGACGAGCCGCGCGAGGCCGACATCGCCTGGCGCATGAGCCTGCAGAGCGACCGTACGCTGCCGCAGCTCGCCGGCCGGCCGTTTCTCGAGAAGCCGCCGCTGACGTACTGGATGTCGGCCGGCGCGCTCATCCTGTGGGGCGATTCAGGCGCGGCGGCGCGCGTTCCCAACGCTGTGTATGCCGTGACGGCCGCCGTGTCGATTGGCGCGCTGGCGCTCGCCATGCAGCCCGGTATCGGCGCGGCCGTCATCGCGGCGCTCGTTGCCATGAGCGCGCTCACGGCGTTTCGCGCGAGCATCTGGCTCGCGCCCGATTCGTGCCTGCTGGCCGGCTGCGCACTCGCGCTGCTGGGCGCATGGCGCGGCTACCGCGCGGCGCCAGGCCCGCGCAAGGCCGCCGGCTACACGCTGATGCACCTCGGTGCTGCGATCGGCTTCATGGCCAAGAGCGCTCCGGGCTGGCTGGTGCCGGCACTGGCGCTGCTCACTCTCATCGCCTGGGAGCGGCGCTGGTCGGAGCTGCGCCGTTGGGAGCTGTACGCCGGATTCGCGCTGCAGGCGCTGCTCATCGGCCCGTGGTTGCTCGCGGTCGCGCGATCCGCACAGGGCGCGGATGCGCTGCGCGCGCTCTTCTGGCACAACGTCATCGGGCGCTTCACCCGGGTCGCTGCCACGGCGGAGCTGGACTACACCAGCGGGCATCGCAATTTCCCCGGCAAGTACCTGCTCGAGCTGCCGTTGTATCTGCTGCCCTGGACGCTGATCGTGGCGGCGGCGCTGGTGCGGGCGTGGCAGCGCGCGCGTGAGCCGGGCCCCGCCGGCACGCCGTGGCGGTTCGCGCTCGCCGCCAGCGTGCCGTTCCTCGCGCTGCTGTCGCTGGCGGCCACCGCGCGCGACGTCTACGCGGCGCCTGCGATGTTAGGTTTCGGCCTGCTGAGCGGCCTGTGGGTACACGACATGCGCGGCGAGAGCTCGGGCATCGAGCAGCTGGCGCTGCGCTGCAGCCGCTGGCTGGTCACCGCCATTGCGTGGGCCCTGGCAGGCACGCTCGCGATCGTTGCCGTGGCGGGCGCGGGGCCGCCGGTGGCATGCGCGGCGGCGGCGGCCGGCGTGCTCGCGGCGGCACAGCTGGCCATGCTGCGCGGCGCACGCGCGCAGCAGGCGCACGAGGTGCAGCGCAGCGTCGGCTGGACGTACGCCGGCTACGCCGCCGCGCTCACCCTCGCTGCGCTTGCGGCGCTGCCGGTCATCGATCGCTGGCAGGATCTACCCGCTCTGGCGCGGCGCATCCATGCGGACGCCGCGCGCGACAGCCTCGCGCTGCTCGACGCGGATGAGACGACGATCGCGATCCTCGACCGCGGCTTCGACACGCCGTTTACGCTGCTCTCGAGCGGCACGGACGCGACGCGCGCGGCCGCGGCGGACGGCGCGCGCCACGTCGTCGGCGCGTGGCTCTCTGCGCACGGACGCGACGCGCGCGTGCTGGTGCTGCTGCCCGGCCACGCGCCCGGCAAACTCTCGCGCTGGCTCGAGCGCTTCCACCGCAGCGCGCCACCCGGCGACGGTGTCGTCGGACGCCTCGTGGCTTCCGGCGTCGCCGCACTGGTGCAGCGTTATGAGCTGCCGCAGGGCCGGCGCTACGCGCTCCTCGGGCCGCCTCCCTGAAAGAGAGACTCGCATGTCGCAACCTGGCCTCGACCTCTCGCGCAACCTGCGCAACCGCCACATCCAGCTCATCGCCATCGGCGGCACGATCGGCGTGGGCTTGTTCCTCGGCTCCGCCAGGGCGATCCACGGTGCGGGCCCGGGACTGTTGCTCGCCTATGCGCTCGGCGGCGTGGCGATCTTCTTCATCATGCGCGCCCTGGGCGAGCTGCTCACCTATCGCCCGGTGGCCGGCTCGTTTGCCAGCTACGCCGAGGAGTTCTGCGGCCCGTTCGCAGGCTTCGTCACCGGCTGGTCTTACTGGTTCATGTGGGTGGTCATGGCCATGGCGGAGCTGACCGCCATCGGGATCTATGTGCGCTACTGGTTTCCGCAGGTGCCGCAGTGGCTGCCGGCGCTGATCGCGCTGGTCATCCTCTACGGCTCGAACCTGCTGGCGGTGCGCGTGTTCGGCGAGCTGGAATTCTGGTTCGCGCTCATCAAGGTCGCGACCATCGTGGCGCTGATCCTCGCCGGTCTCGCCGTGGTGCTGTTCCACGCGGGCAACCTCGGCCCATCGGCCGGCTTCTCCAACCTCTGGACGCACGGCGGCTTTCTGCCCTTCGGCATCACCGGCGTGCTGCTGACGCTGCAGATCGTCATGTTCGCCTACTCGGGTGTCGAGCTGATCGGCGTGACTGCCGGCGAAGCACGCGATCCCGACCAGGCGCTACCCAAGGCCACCAACGGCATCATCGCGCGGATTCTCATCTTCTACCTCGGCGCGCTGCTGGTCATCATGGCCGTCGTGCCGTGGAACGAGTTGAGCCCGAGCGTCAGCCCGTTCGTGTTCGTATTCGAAAAACTCGGTGTGCCGGCCGCTGCCAGCATCATCACCGTGGTGGTCATTACCGCTGCCGCCTCCTCCTGCAACAGTGGCCTGTTCAGCACCGGGCGCATGCTCTGGTCGCTCGCGCAGCGTGGCCAGGCGCCGCGTCGCTTCAGCGTGCTCAACAGCCACCATGTGCCCGCCGCGGGTATTCATGTGTCCGCCGCGTTCATGCTGCTCACCGTCGCCCTCAATTACCTCGTGCCGAAGGAGGTGTTCACCTGGGTGACGAGCATCACGCTCATCGGGACGCTCTGGACCTGGGGCATCATCCTGGTGTCGCATCGCAATTACCGGCGCGCGGTGCAGGCCGGACGTGCAGCGCCCGCCTGGTTCCGGATGCCGGGCGCGCCGTTCGCCAACTGGGCGGTACTGGCGTTCCTGCTGGTGGTGACGGCGTTGCTCTGGCCCGACCCGGACACGCGCGTCGCGTTGTACGTAGCGCCCATGTGGTTCGCGCTGCTCGGCGTCGGTTATACCTTCAGGCGGCGGGCGAGCGCATAGGCCACGGCGGCCTACATCAGCGGCTCGCCGCCACCGATGAGACCGCCGCCATCGACGACGAGCGTCTGCCCGGTGATGAAGTCTCCAGCGCGCGCGGCGAGCAGCACCGCGACTCCGGCGACGTCGTCCGGATCGCCGAGCCGGCGCAGCGGATTCATGCGGGCGAAAGCCGCGGCGCGCTGCGGATCGGCCCACAGCGCCTGGGAAAAGTGCGTGCGGATGATGCCGGGCGCGATGCAGTTGACACGGATGTTGTGCGGTCCCCATTCGACCGCGAGATTGCGCGCCAGCTGCATGTCCGCCGCCTTGGAGATCCCGTAGGCCCCGAGTTTCGCACTGCCGATGAAGCCTGCCACCGAGGACACGATGATCACCACCCCGTCCTTGCGTTCGGCCATCGCGGGCAGGGTCATATTGCACAGCCAGAGGTTGCTGCGCAGGTTGGTGTGGATCACCTTCTCGAAGGCCTCGTCGGACAGCGTGACGGAGGGACCGAAGTGGGGATTGGCGGCCGCGTTGCCTACCACGATGTCCACGCGGCCCCATTGCGCAAGCGTGGCATCGACCAGCGCCTGCAGCTCCTCCTTGTGACCGACGTGACAGGCGCGCGCCATCGCCGTGCCGCCCGCGGCGCGGATCTCGCCCGCCACCGCCTCGCAGCTCTCGGCCTTGCGGCTGGAAATCACCACGCGCGCCCCGTGCGCGGCCATCTGCACGGCGATGGCTTTGCCGATGCCGCGGCTCGAGCCGGTGATGAGGGCAACCTTGCCCGACAGGTCGAACATGCCCATGTGCGCGCACTCCGGCGGAGGATCCGCGTTTCATTGTGCCCCATTACCTGCCCGGCGTGGATTGTCAGTAAGATCTACGACACCGCGCCCGTAGCTCAGTTGGATAGAGCATCAGGCTTCGAACCTGAGGGTCGGGAGTTCGAATCTCTCCGGGCGCGCCAATCGATACTTGCCGCTGATCGGCAATGCTCAATTGACCAAACGTAGCGAAAACGTAGCGTTCTCTGCTACGTTTTTGCCACGCGGCGCGACCATCACACTGAGCGGCGGCGGCGAGTTGCCCGGTTCGCTACGGGGCGAGTTCTGGGCGATGCTGAAAATCTGCTCGGCGTTGCGCGATAACGTCAAGGCGCTTCTCAGTGCGAACCTGGCTAGTTGGGCGGCGGGGCACACCCGTGGAGACAAATAGCGTCCGGCCAATTTGCCTATGGGAACCTGGTTACTGTATGTGGCAGGAGTTGGACCCTCTGCTCACTTTCGCGAGCGCCCGCTTCCGGGAACTCCGATTAGGTCTTCTGCTTCGCGGCAGCCTCGCGAGCGTCTTTGAGCTGCCTCCAGTTCGGCGCGTACTTCAGTGCCTCGACGTACTTCGCGAGCGCCTTTTTAGGCTTACCCTGCTTCACGAGCACATCGCCCCATGCTTTCAGCGGATCGGCCCAGTGCGGACCGCGCCGGTTCGCGTCCTCGAGCTTCGCCTGTGCGTTCGCGAGATCGCCGTGCTTCAGGAAGGCGACGCCCCAGGAGTAGTACGCCGCGGGCAAGTCCGGCGCGAGCGCGACAGCCTCGGCATACGCCTTCTGTGCCCCGGGCCAGTCGCCGCGGCCGTCGAGAATGTCGGCACGGAACCGGTAACAGTCCACAAAGGTGCCACCGGTCTTGAGTACCGCGTCGGCCTTGTCGGGATGTCCTGCGGCTTCCTCTGCGGGTGCAACCCAGCAGTTATAGCCGGGGTTGTTGGAGGACACCGCGGGATCGGCATAGGCATGACCGAGCGCCTCCATCTCGGTTGCAGCTTTAGCCGCATCGCCCGCCTCGGCCGCCAACCGGCTGCGCACGAAGTGAGCCATCGCGGCGATGGTCGGATCGTGTGGGTCTTCCCTAATCGTCTTGAGCGCCAGGTCGGCGGCTTCTGGATCATGCAGCCGGGCCTGGATTTCGGCGATAACAGCCCCGGCTGTGGCAACTGCGTTTCCCGCCCCGCCAGCGGTTTCGGCGTCGGCCACTGTCTCATCCAGCCACGCCTGCAGGTTCCACGTGAGGTAGTCCCAGTTCTGGTACTGAATATCGGGCGCCCGGCCCGGGCGACCACCGGCGACTGTGCGCATCTCCTCACCGGCCCGCCAAGCGCCCTCCTCGTCGCCGAGAACCATGAGGGCATTCATGATGTTGCTGTGGGCGTTCCAAAAGTCCGGCTGGAGCTTCACGGCCGCGCGAAGAAGCGCCAGCGCCTCGCGGGTCGAGCCGCCGGTGCTTTCGACCGCATTGGACCAGGTACTGAGGAGTCCAGGGCGCTCCACGGGGTCGGCGCTTGCGACCGCCGTCCGGCAGAACGCAATCGCCTCCTCGTAGCGCTCCACGGTCGTGAGATAGGCGGCCCACCGTGCCGGCTGGGATTTCGAGTAGACGTACTCGGCCGACTCGACCGTGAGCCTCTCGACCTCCGTGGCCGAGGCGCTGAAGGTTTTTGCAGGCACACCGTTGCCGCGGACGGTGAGCGCGAGCCCCCCCGCAGCGGCCTCGATGAGGTCCCCGTCCACGTGCACGTCATGCCCGAATCGCGCCCTGAGCAGGCGCGAGAGCTCGCCGAGGGAAACACCGGTCTCTGGCACCTCGAGCTTGATGTCGCTCGCCCAGGCGCTAGAGAGGGTGCGCGCAGCGGCAAGGCTACGGGTGGCATCCTGAAGACGGCTGAGTTCATCGAGAAGTCCGGTGGCGACGACTTTGCCGGTAAGGCCTCGGGCCGCCAGTGCGGGCGGTGCGTCAAACGGCTCGATCACCACACGGCGTGAGGCGAAGGCGTCGCGGATCATAATCGCAGCTGCGATCCCGATGATGGCCGCGACAAGTGCAATGAACAACTGGAAACCGACGCGAAGACGCAGGCTAAATCGGCGGACTTTTTCCTCACGGAGCTGGTTGCGCAGGTGGGCAACGCGCAGCGCGTGTTCGTCTTGGAGGTGCCTCGCCTGGAGTTTAAGCAGATGTGACTGGTCGCTGAGGAACTCCTCAGTCTTCCGAGCGACTCCAGGGTCGTTCCCTGCTAACTTTGCAGCTACAGCCGCAGCGAAAGCCTCGACCCCGGCGAGCGCCTCCGGAACCTCGACTTCGGGCTTTTCGTCCTCGCCACCGAGGATCCCACCGGGCATGCCTTCAGCCATGTTCGTCTCCCGCTGGCTTCTGGGCCGGGTTCGTGGATGCGATCTGCGCTGGCACTTAACTCGTGGGTGAGTATCGCGGAATGTTCGCTTTGGAGTAGGTATTTCGCTACGCCGGACTTCCACTACTGGCCGACTGTTGCCGGTGACGAGTCTACTTCGGTCTGGACCCGCTTGAAGATTCCCATGCCGAGTTCTCTCTGGATAATTCGGTGCAGCTCTGTCCTTACGGCCGCAGATGTCGGTACCAAGACCTCTACCTGATAGTGCTCGCGCAGACGCTGCTGCATGAATCCGTCTTCCATGGTGTATTTCGTACCAATCAGACCTACCTTGGTTAAGCCAGCCTGGTGAATCGCAAGCCCCGTGGCATCGGCGATGTGGAGGATCGGAATTCCGGTCCTCCGCGACACGTCGGCGTAGACCTTGTGCGGGGTATTGGCGCAAAACATCACAGCTTGCGCGCCCGCCGCGCGCAGCTTCATCGCCGCGTCCGACAAGATGTCCGTGATCTGATCCCATCGCCCGGAGAGTTGAAGCGCGTGAATCTCGTTCTGATTCAAGTTGTAAAGCACTAGCGGCGGATTGGTGTTACTGCCATAGAGGTCATTGATCTCCTGGTTGATGTATCGGTAGTACTCGACTGTAGAGTGCCAGGATGTGCCACCGACCAGACCGCGAACTTTCATATTCGCCGCGGTCGGAAGCTCGTGAACCTGTTACGAAAAGGACTGACGGCACGATCACGATGAGAAGCAGCAGCGCTGAAATGATAGCCTTCATCGATTCTCCTGCAGGCTACGGCCGTTGGAGGGCCGCGAACCCCTTTTCCGGTGCCCTTCCACTTGTGCGGCATCGTCGCGGAAGCTTTTGGGTTGGCAACTAAGGGAGTTGCGGCGACGGCAATGACCACTTCAGGGAACCCAATTCGATGGGCTAGAGGTCCGCTCCTGGCCGGGAGCGGCGGTTCCCAGCTGAATTGCCGGCAATCGATCGGCTATGACTCAAGTTGACCCGATCCAGCCGGTCGCGAGCGGCAGCTTCCGGGGCAGGAATTTGCGACCTATTGGCTCGGGCTGTCCTGCCGAAAGCGCGCGATTCCACGGCTGCTGGTGCTCCTGAAGCAACTAGCGCGCTGAATGGGCAGCCCACCCTTCCCCGGCCAGAATTCCTGCCGAGGTGCCGAGAAAAGCTCCCGCGATGATATCGCTGAGAAAGTGCCAGTCCCCAACGAGCAATAGACCAGCAGCAATCAGGAGCAGCGCGGAAAGAGGCCAGATGCTGGCTGTGTAGAGCCTCATGAAAACCCCCGCAAACGCTCCCGTCAGAACCATGTGGCCTGACGGAAAGCTACTATTCTCGGAGCCCATCCAGAAATTGAAGCTATGCTTGGCGCCGTGCACTACATCTGTAGGATTTGGAACTCCGCAAAATACTTTCAGCACGTGATCGTTAATGACGTAGGCGCACATCGAGGCTAGGCAGGCTATCACCAAAGTCTCTCCGAATACCGAGATATGACCTCTCACCAAGCGTGCAAGAACCATGAACAAGATCACCGCCGACTCCACAGACAAAATGACGGTAGCTCCGAATGCGCCATTCAAAGGGCTTAGAGTACGACCGGCGTTCCAGAAGTGCAGCGCGGTCGGCACATCCATGCGCAGGAATAAAAAAGCCACAATTGCCGCGCAGATCACCAACGATACGGACCAGATTCGTATGACAACAGCAAAGCGATTCAAATTGAGGAACTCCCCCTCGCAAAAGCCGACGTTACGAAAGGGCGATAGCTGACCCTGAGTTGCCTGTGGCGAGTGGCCGCTATCGGCCGGCCCGGGACGCATTTAGGCCGGGAGGGCCGTCGAAGCCGCGCCCGGAAGCAGAAGCCCGGTGCCAGGCGTGGCTTGCTCACGTTGGCGGCTGAGCCACTGCAGAGTCGTCCCGCAACAGCTGGACGATCCACCCCACGAACGTCGCAACTAGGACGGGGTAGGCGAAGAACGGCAGCGGTCGCGACAACGGCGTGATCGGCGCGCCTGCCAGGATGCAACAGGCCGTCACCGCGAATAGGAGCGCCGCCGCTAACCCGAGCAGCCGTACGACGATCGGGAGAGCGCCAGGGACGCTGATCAGCGCAAGCCCCGCCGCCCACAGGCCAACACCGCCGCCGAATGAGGGGGTACTTCGCGCCAGATCCATTGCGGCACCCGAGACAAGCAGACTTTCGCCAACGCCGAAGACCAGAAAGCCTGCCGCCACCACCTCCTGTCCGAGCTTGAAGTAGCGGAGCATGAGCAACGCGCACGCCGTAACCAATGCGATGCCGTCGATCCCCCAGGCCAGTCCCCGCAGTGATGCCGAGGAGGCGAACGTGCCCGCCATACCCAAGGCCCCACCCACAGCCAGTCCGACCGAAGCCATCACTCTCAGCGATCTGTCGTTCATCGTGCCACCCTCACAGTCAACGTCTCGCGTCTCGCCAACGAATCGGTCTCGAGGTCACCACACTGCCTGCGAGCAGCGGGCCACTCTTGCCCGAACCCAAGAGCCAGGAATCGCTCGCGGTTCGTCTTGCTCGGCCACTGTGCATCTGATCATGCTCAGGCGACGGGCTCGCCGCGGTTCCTGGAATCGGGCGACGCTGACCGCCCGGTTCGACCGGACCGGCAATGGGTCGCTTCCTGACCCCTTCCTGCTATTGGCGAGCGGCAGCTATCAGGCAGGCTGACGTTGAAAGCGAGTGCGAAAGGCGTCTGCACAATCGGAGCAAAAAGGGGCGCTGTCGCTCCTTGTTCATGGACGCCTGAGGAATCTCAGGTAGAAAGCTGCGAACACCAAGACAATGCCAATGTTCACTATCAGCCGTTCCCAGAATCGGTTTCTGAAGAACGCGAAATCCACACCGACTATGACGGCTCCCATTGCCACCACGTAAAGCGCGACAGCGACCTGCCTGCCCATTTCAGCTTGCACGGCCTTTATCGTAAAGGAAGGGGTGAATGTCCGGAAAACAGACCATGCTTCGGGTGAGTTTTGCGACCAGCCAATGGCTCAAGTTGACCCCTTTGCGACGGTCACGAACGGCAGGATTGGGGTATCCAATCTGGCCCGCTGTCAACAAGCTGTCAGGTCGGAAACTTCAATCCCCGCTCAATCTCCCGGAAGCGCGGCTCTTTGCGCAAGGGGTCCAGGAGTGGATCGGTCTTCAGCTCCCGTAGGCCCGGATCCCGTACCCGCAGCGCCGTCTCGAGCGATTCGAGCGCCTTCGCCCGATTACCCCACTGCGCATAGATCGTGGCGTACTGGTACGCCGCGGTATCGCCATTTGCTGCCTTCAGTTTCGCAAGCTCCGCCTCCGCATCCGCGTGCCGGCCGAGCTTGTCATAGATCACCGTGAGGCACTGTTGACTCGCCCAGTAGTCCGGCTGCCTCTCGCATGAGGCACGCGCGCTCTCAAGATCCCCGAGCCCGTAATAGGCGAGCCCACGACTCGCGTAGGCCGCCTTGTAGTCAGAGTCAAGACTCAGTCCTTCTGCGTATGCCGCAATCGCCTCCTCATAGCGGCGGGCCGCGTACAGCGCCCTGCCGAGCCCAAAATGGCTTACGTGATCGAGCGGGTCGAGCACGACCGCGCGGCGGGCGGTCACAACGCCCGCATCGAAGTGCCCCATGACGGCTGCAAATCGGCCGCTTAGTCGCAAAACCTCCGCATTGCCCGGCGCGAGCGCAAGCGCCCGCTCGTACGCTTCACCGGCCTGCGTGAAGTCGAGGGTGCTGTCCGAAACGAACGCCAATGCAAGGCGGGCCTGGGCCAGATCCGGCGCGAGTGCGAGCGCCTGGCGGGCATCGGCCTGTGCTTTGTCATAGCCCTCACGCACCGCCGCTGCGGTCTCGGCATCCCCGGCGGCAGTGGAAAAGGCGATCGATCGGGCTGCGAACGCGAGCGCATAGTGCGGATCAAGGCGAATCGCTTCCGTATACGCGGCAATCGCGGTCGGGATGTCTTTGGCGTCGTGTCTCGAGCTAAACGCCTTTGCCCCGCGCAGATACGCATCGAAGGCGGCCGGATTGCGCGTCCCGCCGAGCTCGACTTTGGCCGCGACATCCCCGAGCAGCGTGACTTTCAGGGCGCTGGCCACCGCAGTGGCAATCTCGGTCTGCAGTTTCAGCACATCGCCTAAGTCCCGGTCATAGGTCTTCGACCACAGGTGAAAGCCCGTAACCGCATTGATCAGCTGCGCGGTGATGCGCACCGTATGCGCTGAGCGGCGCACGCTGCCTTCGAGCACGGCGCCGACATTCAGCTTGTGCGCCACGGTGGCAATGTCCGGGTGCTGACCCTGGAAGGAGAACGAGGAGGTGCGGGCGGCGACCTGCAACTCGTTGATGTCGGCCAGCGAGTTGAGCAGTTCCTCCGTCAGCCCGTCGGAGAAGTACTCCTGCTCCTTGTCCCCGCTCAGGTTCACGAACGGCAGTACCGCGATCGAGTGGGCCGGCGGGTTGAAGGCAGCCGCGGCTGGTTCCGCGGTGCCCCGCGATGCCGTGTCCCCAGCGGACGTACCCGGGTGCCTGGAGACCCAGAGCCTATCAACCACCAGGTACGCCAGCGCCGCGCAGACGACGACGGCGACGGTCACTCCCAGCGCAGGCTTCACTCGTCGGCGTCCCCGCATGACTTGTCGGGCTGCCGTCGTGGCGGAGGACACTGCGGGCGCCCCGAGGCGCGCCATGGGCTCATCAGCTGCCGCCGCTGACAGGAGGCGCTGCACACGCTCGATGAACGCGGCTGATGCCTGCCCGGCTTGGGCGCGCGTCCACTGCAGCTCGCGGAATCGGTCGGGGATGCGTTCATCCGCCTGCGTCGTGTCGTCGATCACCACCGGAAGCAGGAAAGTCTGGTCGGGCGCCATCAGGTGCGAGCGATCAACCGCGAGCTTCCATTCGAGGCGGAAGTACCCCTCGACACGTGCGTGTGCATTCGCGGAGATGACCGGGATGAAGAGAGCGCAGTCGTGAATCTGCCTGCGGATCTGCCGGTCCCAGGCATCCCCTCCCCGCAACTCGCTCTGATCGAGCCAAACCTCGACGCCGGCCGCACGCAGGGCCTGGCAAATCTTCTGGGCCGCCTCCGCATCCTGCGAGGCGTAGCTCAGAAATACGGCCTGCGAAATCCCGCTCAAGGTGCGCAGCCACCCTCGACCATGTCCAGCGTCCCCCTATGCGCCCGAATGGTCGCGGATGATCGGCTCGTTGGCAACCGCGCAAGGATGGGGACCCGGAATGGCAGCTATCGGGAGGCCAATCCACGCGGACGAGGGACTGCTCCTGGACCGGTTGCTGCCGTCGATTGAAACCGACCCGCCGACGGTCGCTTCTGACCCAAATCTGCCTGTCGCGAGCGTCTGCTTTACGGCGCTCAAAAAGGCGGAACTCCGGCGCGCGGCCGGTGCGACGCTGCTGGCCTCTCAAAGAAAAATCTCGGTACGGCCGGGCTCGAGTGTCGATCAACCGTCTTCTGTTTGGTTCCTACCGTGATGACCCCGATTGGAGATCGTGACTGTGGTTCCGTCGAACTTTGTGATCGTGATCTTGAATGGCTCGTTATAGGACTTGGCACGATCGTTCAAGACGCTGATCGCAATCTGCTCGCCCAGCAGAATCGACCACACGGTTGAGCTGCGGAAGTGGATTCCGGCGTGAATCCCGTGACCAAACGAAATGTTGAACGCCAGTTTGTTCAGTTCGCCGTTGATGTCGAGAGTGTCGCGGTCCGGACCTGTGTAGGGGTTGAGCGAGAGTCCATCCACACTGGGCACAGACACATCCCGTCCTGCGGCGAGGAGGAGCGGTCTGATCTTCTGCGTGCAGTCAAGAAAGAATTTCAGCACTGTGATGCACGCACCAGCAACGGTACCGTGGCCTGTTGGGTAGCAGGGATGGGTCGGAGAACCCTCCGGATATGCTTGTGGCATCAAGTAGCTGCCATAAGTCGAGTGAATGAGGGGAAGCACGGTTGAGTTCAGCACGTCCGAGTGCAGTGCTCCCGCCGCTTGGGGAAATGGAGTCGTCCCCGTGCGGTTCGCCTGCACCAGGGCGCCGTATTCTTCGGGCCGCATGCGCAAGTTCACGATCCACTTATGGAACCAGGCGCCTTTGAGCGCTCGCGTGGCCACTTCAGCGATCGTCGCCACGGCGTCTTGACCGCCAAGGGCGCCGAACGGTTTTTCCGTCCTCGAGCCGATATACGGATTGCCTGGGTTCAGCGGCGTGTTGATCCCCGACAGTACGAGGTAGGCGATCAAGTACGCCTGGTACAGCACGTCCGAATGGCAATACGCGGCGAGATCCCGGCCGTTCCGGACATATCGGAACCTCGGGTCAAAGACTAGTGTACGGCCGGACGAGCCACCGTTCTGGACCAGCTGATACTCGGAGACCGAGGTCATGTAATCGGCCCCGCCGCCTCCCACGGGAAGGAACATTTGATACTGCTGGCTAAGGAACCGCGCGCCGAAGAACGTCGGTTGCACCAGGAGTTGCGAGACGTACGGTCCTAGGACATTGCCGTCGTCGCTGGCGATCTGCCCGCGGAAAAGATTGCTCGGCGTGACCGGCGTCGGATACTCCACATTTGCATTACTGTTGATGAATGACAGGCTGTTGATGTCGGCAGCAGCTTCAGCAACCAGCGCACTGGTCGGGTATTCACCGAAGGGCAGATCGCGCAACAGAGCAGCCCAGTAGTGCTCGACTTCCTCCGCGGCCGTCTGCGCGCTGGCGACGCTTGGTGCTGGCGGGATGACGGTGGCGTGGGAATCGAGGCCTTCCAGGTCGAACGCAAGAGCGCACTGTGGATCATTGTTCTTCGAATTTGGTCCCCCGCCGGGCGTCCCGACAAGGATGTCCTCGAAGTCCGAGAATTCGCCGGTGGTGAGAGCATGCTTTAGGCTAAGCCAGGATGCAGCGTTCGGAACGCCGAGGGCATCGTGCTTCAAGGCTTTACTGTAGCTACCGCTGAAGTCCGTAAATCTGGTTGCGTCTCCATTGTCTGGCAGCTGGCCGACGTTGATCAGCTCGGAAGTGGCCGTGTCTGTGCGGTAGTCGAAGCTGGCTCGCTCGCGGCTTCCGGGGACGTAAGGCACGACTGATGCATCGGCTACCGATTCTTTACCACCGAGCAGGGGTTCCAAGCCGATGATGCCCGCGCCGGCGGCAGCGCTGGCAATGCCGCTAACACCGCCAAGGAACTGCCTTCGATTCGGGCCTCTTGGAGTCCTGTCTGCACAAGGATCGTCGATTGCTGGAATGGCACCATCGCGAGCGATGCCGACGCCGGCTTTACGCCGTTGTAGAAAGCGCAGCCAGGCGAGACGCAGACGTGACCCCAACTTCATCTGCTACCTCCGGTAGCCCCGCTATCTCCCTTGCGTTGGAGGAGACCGGAGGCTTTGCGTCCCCGCCTCGCGGCGGGTTTGCCCTTGTCACAGCGCAGGCTCGTCAATCCGCTACTCGGCCGCGGCCAGTGTGCGCGGTCGTCGCGCCTACAATTCACCGAATGTCGTGTTCAACGACCGTGACTACCGTATCGGGTGTTTTGTAGATACGGTGCGGCGCATGTCACAGATTCATGGCACGCAGGAGTGTGCGGCGATTGTTCAACTCATCGCGCGCCATTCCGCCACCAGTCTGTCGGCGTGTGGCGACGTCCACGTTGACCACTAACACCACTGCGTGGGCTGCTTCCAAACGCGTCTGATCTCGCACCGCAGATTCACCCGTGCCGGCGCAAGACCTGCCTCCAGGCCCACAGGGAGGCGAGGCCAGTGAGGACCGAGGCGATGCCGAACGCAATGCGCGCAGCCGTGACGCCACCCCCCGAGCTGACGGCGGCACCGCCAACGCCGGCAGCCATGCTGAATCCGGACGCCTGGCCAAAGACAGCCACCCAACCGAACATGACCGCCATCGAGGTCATTACCAACCCGCCCAGCGCGTGGTAGATGCGGCTGCCTGTCGCGACCCACTGGCCAATGAGCACGCCACTAGCCGCCAGGAGAACGCCCACAGTGGTGCCAAGGACCCGAGCTTCGAGGGAACTATCCGACGCGGAATTCACCGACCCTAGGCCGACGCCCGCAAGCACAAGGCCACCAGCGGTGAGCACAATGCCGAGGCCCCAGCGCAGCCTGCGGCCCGACGCGCGGTCAGACTCGTCCCGCAGCGCCTCGCTCGTTCCGGCCCGTCGCCGCCGGCGCCAGCTCACGACGACGATCGCGGGAACGACCGAAAACGCGGAGCCGACGACACCGGTGACGAGCGGCAAGGTCCATAGTGGCGCGAACGCATCGATACGGGCGCCCTCCGGATCGGTGGGCGGGTAGAGGACTCGCACATGCTGGCCGAATCGGTACGCCGATTCTGCGCCCGACAAGTCCGAGGTCACGACGTACGTGCGCCCATCGCTTGCGGTGAACTGAAGCATTGGCGCGTAAGCGGCGGCGCCACCCTTCAGGTGTCCCACCTGCTTTTTCGCGATAACGGTACCTTCCGCACGCGATCCTGAGAAGATCAATGTGGCGCGCTGCACCGTCGATCCGACGGCGATGGCCAGCAGCACCAGGCTCCCGATCGCGAACGCCCCGATGAAGCCGTAGGCAAAGATACGTGCACCCATCGATGGCAGCCTCCAAATTAAGACAAGCCACGCTCTCGGCTTAAACGAGGAAGCGGAAGTCCGCGAACTAGCAGCAATGCTGCAATGAAGTCGGATTGGGTCGCGTGATTCACGGCGTAAGTATAGATGTACCTGGAACGGACCTTTGGGGCAGCCTGTTAGGAGCGCCCAAGCCAGTAAGTGCGCCGCGTCTAAAGTCGCTCATTGACCCGAAGCGGCCGTCCCTGATAGCTGCCGCTCAAGAACAGACAACGAAACACTCAACCCTTCGCCGCCACGAAGTTGATAGGCAACCGCGAGCTTCCGAACCTCGATTCGAGCAGTCTTTCCGCGTTGAGATGACCGACCGCTGCGGCTAGACGATACCGAGCGCGTTTGCCCTTACGGTAAGGTGCCACCCTCGGGAGGGTTGCGATCACCGGGCACACCGATATGGGCGTATCGATTCCGAGTTGGGGTTTATCACGGCAAGCGTCTCTTGCGGTTCTCGAGTTCATGCTCATCGCAGGGATCTATCTTGCTGATTGGAACCATTACGTCATTCCCAGCAAGGTTCCTTATCTGTTGGCGGTCGCCTGGGTCTCGCTGCACCTGAGGCAACTGCGGTGGCGCGACGTCGGTTTCCGCCTCTACCGAGACTGGCCCACTACGCTCGCAATCGGCGTGGCAGCGGGCATCGCCATGGAAATGCTGGAGCTCTTCTTCACGCAACCCCTGCTTGTTCGCATCACCGGGCAGTTGCCCGATCTGTCGGCATTCAGCCGAGTGGCTGGCAATGTCAGGTGGCTGGCAGTTTCGCTCGCCCTTACGTGGACACTTTTCGCCTTTGGCGAAGAGCTGATCTTTCGCGGCTACCTGATGGATCGCATTGCGGGTCTGCTTGGCCGTACTGCGCGCGGCTGGGCCGTTGCTTTGTTTACGGCGAGCCTCGTCTTCGGACTCTCGCATTTCCAGCAGGGCATTACCGGAGTAAGCGAAAATTTTCTAGACGGGATCATTCTGGGAGCACTGTACTTGAAGCTGGGTGGCAATCTCGCCGTGCCGATCGTTGCACACGGCGTTACGGACACGCTGGACTTCGTACTTCTCTTTCTCCACCGGTATCCAGGTCTGCATTAACGTGTGCAACACCTGCTGGAAACGTCCGCTTTGGAGCGTCCTAGATCGGCGTTCGGGGTCCGCTCTTGGGCCGGCTACGGCCGCGTAGCGCCAGCGACCCACAGCGGCCTCGCCCCGACAACGGCGTGAACGGGTTTGCCCTTGAGGCTTAAAGCGTGCCGCACAGTTAACCTAGCTCAATTGCACTTTTTGACTGCGGTGGGCCGAAAGGATTTCGTACTAGCCACCCAGCACTGATCGAATATCGAGCAGTAGCACGCCTCCAATGTGATTCGCCTCGCTTGGCGCGCAGACTCGGCATAATCCCATAGGTCCCCGTTTTCTTCGGTCCGTGCCCATTGGAGGATGATTTGCTCGCCGCCACCCTTCAAATATGAAGGCGCGACAGTCGCATAACTGATTTGCCCGATCGCCACTCGCTCAGAGGCTAGAACGTGCTTCGCAACAGCCTCTTGCTTAAGCCGTTGCAGCACATCGGGCCAGTCACCCACGAGGTGGCCTTCGAGCGCGATTGAAAACCGCTCGATCCGTGCGGCACCTGTCCCCGGATTGGAGACAGCAGCCGAAAGCTCACGGACCAGCTCGCCATTTGCGCGCAGTTGGCCGTTGCTGGTATCAAACTGGAGAAAGGGGCGTGAATTCGCTTCAACCAACCGCTCCATGGTATGGCCCTGATGGATGGCCAGTGCCAGCGAGCACACCGAGATGAAGATTGCGCTAGACGCTACGATTAGATCCGTGCGCCGGTGACCTGTCTTGTGGATTTCGGGCCGCGTCTCTGTGTCTGGCAGCATGGCCTATCCCTCGCTTAAGGCGCGCTTATTCTCTTATTTCTGCTGCTCCGAGGTCTAATCATGACCCGCGTGGCAGTTGGCCGAACGCTCGCGACAGCGAAGCTAAATGGCCGCTTCGGAGCAGCTGTACCGCACCGCGTACGTCCTCTCCTGGACCGGTTGCTGCCGTCGATTGAAACCGACCCGCCGACGGTCGCTTCTGACCCTTCTGCGACGGTGAGCCTGCCCGATAGGAGTCACTCAGAACGGCCGTAGCGGACATTCAGGGAACAGGTCGTGTCTGCCGCAGTGGCCGAGCTGCCTACACGGACGCGACCGGGAGAACGTGCGGCGTGAGCGGAGCCCGGTTGGGTTTCGAACCGCCTTGAATCCAAAGACATTGATTTGGGGTGGCACGCTTAGCGCACCAAGGAAGACATCAGCAAGAAATTAAGAAGCTTGAGTTGCGGGGGCGGAGTGATAGCTTCAGTTGCACGCGGTCGAGTGCTGCTCGGATGAAGCTTGGGGTATAAGCCATGCGGCGTCTGTTCTGGTGGCAACTCTCAGTTTTGCTGCTGCTGGCTGGAATGGCGGCGGGAGCTCAAGTCCCCATTTCAAACCAGAACGGCCAGCCACCAGCCGGGCCGCCCGGAGCCAGCGCAACACCGCCCGACGCCGGTGACGCACCAACGACACCAACAACCACCAAACCGGAGGTTACAATCACTGGCAAACCGCCGCGTGCCGAGCCACCACTGCCAAAGCTTCCACCCGACGAATTCACTACCTGCATGAGCGAAATTGGATTAAACACTGAGGTCCGTTTTGGACGCGCAGCTGAATTTCTTGCGCAGGCGGCTATGTGCGAGCAACACCTCAGTTGGGAAAAGCGTATCGTGATCGAGGCGTGCATTAATCGCGATGGGAAGACGGCACTGCCGAGAGTCATTCAGGCGTGTACAGAGTCGCTGGACCGCAACATTCTCGAGGGCAGGGAGCGGTTTTATCTGTTCGTGGATCGTGCCGACGGGTATTTTGCTCAGGGCGATAAGCAGCACGCCCGACGACCACGCCCCGCCGCACTTCCACGTCATTACGCGGAGCGAGGAGCGGGTCGCGGTGCGGATCGACACTCTGCAGATCTTGGCAGGCGAGGCTGATGCCCGCGACATCGAAGAGGCGCTGACATGGGCATCCGAAAACCGCGCGGAACTGATCGCGCGGTGGAGGCTATATTCTGAGCAGGAATGATCACCACCATGAACGACAAGACTCTGACGGTTGACCTGAACGAGCCCGTGCATCGATTGAAAGGATTGCGCCCGCTGCGCGATCGCGCTGTTTTCGCGCGCGCAGACGTCGGCGAAGGCGGCCATAGCATCGTCTGGCCGGGCGGGGCGGATATGGGTGCCGACCGGCTGTGGGAGCTCGCACTTGAGCAGAACGGGCGCGCGGACGCCGTTGAATTCATTCGGTGGCGCTGGAAGCACGGCCTTAGCCTCACCGCAGCCGCCGAGGCGCTTGGACTCTCGCGCCGGCAGGTTGCCTACTACGCGAGCGGTGAACACGAGGTGCCGCGAACGGTGCTGCTCGCCTGCAAGGGATGGGAAGCCGAGCAGCGCACTGCGGCGTGACCGGCCTTCCGCAGACGCCAAAAAAACGCGCGCGCGCGAAGGAGGTTCGAATCTCTCCGGGCGCGCGAGGTGCTTGACAGCGGTTGCCGCGCAGCGTAATTGGGAAAACAAGGCGCCCCGCGCGCAAAGAACCAATAGAGGCGGGTTGCAGATCAAGAACAAGGGGAGAAAGCCATGGCAAGCGCTTCAGGTGCACGGCTCTCGCGGGCCGCGATCGCCGCAATATCTTTAATGCTCGGGTGCGCCTGCGCGTGGGCCGCCCCGCACTCGATCCTCCGCGACCGCATCAGTAAAGACGTTACGCCGCCTACGGATGCGCAGTGTCGCGCCGCCACCGGCTTTCCGTGTTATTCGCCGCAGCAGATGCACACGGCATACGGTCTCAACGGCCTCATTGACGGCGGCTTTGTCGGGGCGGGAGAGACCATCGTCATCATTGATTCCTACGGCAGTCCGACGATAGCCGCAGACCTCGTCACCTTCGACCAGGGCTACGGGCTGCCCGATCCGCCGTCGTTTACGGTGCTCGCGCCGCTCGGGACGGTGCCCTGGGATCCCACTCTGTATCCGGATCAGCCCGGTTGGGCCGGCGAGACGACGCTCGATGTGGAGTGGGCGCACGCCATGGCCCCGGGCGCGGCGATCGTCCTCATGACCAGCCCGGTGGATGAGACCGAGGGCGTGCAGGGCCTGCCGGAGTTTCTGGATCTCGAGAAATATGCCCTCGATCACCATCTCGGCAAGATCATCTCCCAGAGCTGGGGCGCCACGGAAAACACGTTGTTTCGTGAGGTTGCCGGGCGGCGGGGGCCGCAGGTGATCAAGGATTTCGAGGCGTTTTATCGGCGGGCGGCCGGGGAGCGGGTCACGGTGCTGGCCGCGGCGGGCGACTCCGGCAGCAGTAACGTCGAGACCAACGGCGTAACGTTCTATCCGTTTCCCACGGTGGGCTATCCCGCCTCGTCGCCGCACGTGACCGCGGTCGGAGGTACCACGCTGTACGCCGACACCTCCGGCAATTACCAGTCGGAGACCGTATGGAACAACCCCGGCTGCTGTGCCGGCGGCGGTGGCATCAGCCAGCTGTTCAAAGTGCCCGACTACGAGCGAAAGTGGCTGCCCGGGAGCGTTCGCACGCAGCTCGGCGGGATGCGGGGCCTCCCCGACGTCTCCTACAACGCGGACTGCAACAACGTGATCCTCGTGTACCTGAGTTATTTCGGGGCCGACAGCGCCGGCTTCTACGGCATCTGTGGAACCAGTGAGGGCTCGCCGCAATGGGCTGGCATCGTCGCCGACCTCAACCAATACGCCGGCAGGCCGCTCGGATTCCTCAATCCCGCGTTGTATGCGCTCGGGGGACTCGGTGACTTCAGCAGTTTCGGTCGCGACATCACGGTGGGCAACAACGCGCTTCTGGACGTACCCGGGGCAGTCGCCCCGGGCTACTCGGCGACGCCCGGATGGGATCCGGCGAGTGGCTGGGGCACGCCCAACCTGGTCGAGCTTCCCTATCACGCCTTTGAGTTGCTGGAGCATTAGAGCGCCGGCGTAGCCGGCAATCGCCCGCACGCCGCCGCCTCGTGACGCGTGCAGCCCCGGCCTCGCGCCGGGGCTGCTGCGCCGCAGGCCATTGTCGCCGCCCGCGGACATTCCGCTGACCGCCGATCAATCGTACGCTGCCAGGCCGGATGAGCGAGCGATTGGTGATTCCCGAGCGTGCGGATGTCGAGTCCGAGCTTGCCGTGGCGCGCCCCTGGTGGCAGTTCTCGGTGCGCTTCAACGTTGCCCCCTCGCACAGTGTTCCGGTGGCGCGCATGCACGAGCGCGAATCGGAAGGCGTGATGATGCGGTGGGGGCTGGTGCCGTCGTCCGCAAAAGGTGACCTGACGCAGGGTGGCCCCGCTCGTGTGCGCGCCGAGGCGCTGCAGAGCTCCAGCGAGTTCCGCACCGCCTGGGTTCATGGACAGCGCGGCATCGTGCCACTCGCGGGGTTCTACCTCTGGCAGCGCACAGCGGCAGGATATTGCCAGCCGTACTACGTGCGCCTGGTCAACCGTCCCGTATTCGGAGTTGCCGTGCTGTGGGAGCGCTCGGTGAGCGACGATGACGAGGTCGTCGAGAGCTGCGCGCTGCTGACGGTGCCGGCCAATGCGCTGCTGCTGGAAATCGACGGCGCAACGCAGCAGATGCCGGCTATTCTACGCCGCGAGAATTACGACCCCTGGCTGCGCTCGGGCGTAGCCCGGGCGAGCGAGTTGCTCGAGACCTGTCCCCGCACCCGCATGGTCACCCATCCGGTGGGGCCATACGTCAATCATCCCGGCTTCGACGGCCCCCGGCTGATTCAACGCACGCTCCAGGAATCCGTGCGCTAGATACCCTGGCGGGTGTTCGCAGCAACGCTCGCGCCAGGCCAAGGAAAGCCGCGTAGCCGAGCAGGGCAGCCATTGCCGCGCCCAGGTCGATGAGAAGGAACTCCATGTGCCACCTGCCGTCCGCCGGTGAGTACCACGCAGTGTAGTCATCGTCGGCAGCCACGACCGCCCTCTGGCGAGGTATGGCGCGTGTGGATTTCGATGGACCCGGGGTATATTCGGGGGATTGCAAAAAGCGGAAAACGCGTCAAACGGCCGCAAGTGATCCGCAGTCACTGCGGCGCCAGCCTGCGCCCGTAATCGCTCAGCAGCACCTGCACGCCGAGGTATCCCATGAACTCCACCTGGCCGGGCGAGTTGCCGCTCACACTTCGACCCGCCATGAACAGCAGGATGAAGCCGCGGTGCAGCTTGTAGCGGCCGCCGACATCGAGCGTCGTGACGTCCGGCGCGGAGCTTCTCACATGATCGTCGTAGATCTCAGTATCCAGTTCCAGCCGTGCAGTCAGCTGACGCCCGACGACCAACCCGAGTATGTGCTCGTGATCGCCGTGCCAGGGGATGTAGGCGCCCGCTTCGAGATCGACGCTGAGCGGCCCCACTTTTTTCGCCACTTCCAGTGGCAGCAAGAGCCGCGGGCCATCCACGGCGATACCGTTGTGTCGCGCAGCGTCCGAGCCGGTGGTCTGGAACATCGGGAAAGTCGATATCTGCCAGCCGTCCTCACCCTGATCGAAGAACCGCCACTTCACTCCGGGGTTGGCGTTACCCCAGCCGCTCGCCCGCGGCTCACCGGTGCGGGTCTGCACGACGTAGGGAGCTTCCCAGGTCAGCTGGATGCGCTCGCCCAGGCCGTAATTCACGTCGAGCTGGGGAAGTTGCCAGGATGACGTGCCGCGCAGGCTGGTCTGCATCGCGGCGACGTTGATTTCCCAGTTGCCGTTTCCGGGCGTGCCGGGATCATTGGTGAGAAACGGCGGCCCGGCGTCGGCGAGCGCGCTGTGCGGGGGCGACAGGCCGGCGGCCGAGAGGCATATCGTTGCGATCAGGAGTTTGTTCCTGCGTATCATGTTCAAACAGTGACTCACAAACCTGCAGCGCCCGAGGCGCACCGTGCCCATCGGCGTAATGCCAACAGGCGCCGCTGCCGCTGGGCCGAAAGCGCCGACCCCGACTACGTACGCTATCACGACGAAGAATGGGGACGGCCGGTGCACGATGACCGCCGGCTGTTCGAGATGCTCACCCTCGAGGGGGCGCAGGCGGGCCTGTCGTGGCTGACCATCCTGCGCAAGCGCGCCGGCTACCGCCGCGCCTTCGCCAACTTCGACCCGCGCCGCGTGGCGCGCTTCGATGCGCGCCGGCGCGCCGCGCTGCTGCGCGATGGTGGCATCGTGCGCAATCGCCTCAAGATCGCCGCCACCGTGAGCAACGCGCGCGCCTTCCTCGCCGTGCAGCGCGAATTCGGCTCCTTCGACCGTTACCTGTGGGCGTTCACCGGCGGACGGCCGCTGGTGAACCGGCCACGCAGCGCCGTTGCAGCGCGCACGCGCTTGAGCGACGCGCTCTCGCGCGACCTGGTGCGACGGGGTTTCCGTTTCGTCGGTTCGACCATCGTGTATGCGTTTCTGCAGGCCGTCGGGGTCGTGAACGATCATTCCCGGGCGTGCTTTCTGTGCCCGCCGGCAGTCAAGCCCGCGCGCGGCAAGCCGCTGCCGAGGGGTGCACGGCCGCAGTAGCCTTTCGCCGCGGGCGCCTCTTAAGATAGCGGCCCGATTCATCCGTTTTAGGGCGAGGGTTATGAAAGCAATGCTCACGATCACGTGCATCGCGGCACTCACAGCCGGGCCGGTGTACGCCGACTGCCCCTACCCGGCCGCTCCGGCGAAACTGCCAGATGGCGCCAGCGCCACGCTCGAAGAGATGCTCGCGGGGAAAAAAGAGGTGGACGCGTACCAGAAGGCGATCAACGAGTACACCACCTGTATCGACAAGGAGCTCGGAGAGAAGATTGCCAAGGCTGGCGACCAGCTCAAGCCCGAGCAGAAGGCCGACATGCAGAAGATGGAGGCTCAGAAACACAATGCCGCCGTCGACCAGCTGCAGAGCGTCGCCGATCGCTTCAACGAGCAGATCAAGCTTTACAAGACCAGGACCGCCGACAAGAAGGGTTGAGTGTTGACTCCGGCCGAGGCCGACGCTCTGATCGGGCAGCATCTGCAGTGCCTGCCTATCGAGTCGCTGCCGCTCGCGCAGTGTGCCGGTGCAGTGCTGCGCGAGAACATCTACGCCGAGCGTGACCAGCCGCCTTTCGACCGCGTGGCCATGGATGGCATCGCGCTCTGCAGCCGGGCGGTCGGCTCCGGCCCGCGCTCGTTTCGCATCCAGGCCACCCAGGCGGCGGGAGATATCCCGCTCACTTTAGGCGCGAGCGCCGACTGCATCGAGGTGATGACCGGCGCGGTGTTGCCGTCGGGTTGCGATGCCGTGGTAGCGGTGGAGGAGCTTAGCGTCGCAGGTGGCCAGGCATCCCTCGCTGCGCAGGTACGCGTCGAGCCCTGGCAGAACGTGCACCGGCGCGGCAGCGACACCCGTCAGGGCACGCTGCTGCTGTCCGCGGGCCAGCGGCTGCGGGCGCCGGAGATCGCCATCGCCGCTTCCGCCGGCATGGCGCGCATCCGCGTGGCGAGTCAGCCGATGCTGGTCGTCATCTCGACCGGCAACGAGCTGGTGGAGCCGGGCGAACCGGTGCTCGCGCACCAGGTGCGCCGCTCGAACGCCTATGCGATCGTCAGTGCGCTGCGCGAGCATGGCTTCCAGCGCGTCGCGGACGACCATATCCACGACGATATGCAGGAGCTGCGCGAGCGGCTGCGCTTTCACCTCGAGACTCACGACGTGCTGGTGCTCTCGGGCGGCGTCTCCATGGGCCGCTTCGATCTGGTGCCGCGCGTGCTGGAAGAGCTCGGGGTGCGCGCGATTTTCCATAAGGTGGCACAACGCCCCGGCAAGCCGCTGTGGTTCGGCATGGCCCCCTCGGGAGCGGCGGTGTTCGGGCTGCCCGGCAACCCGGTGTCGACACTGGTGTGCCTGACGCGCTATGTGCTGCCGGCGCTGCGCGGCAGCCTCGGCCAGAGCCCGGAAGGCGCGCAGCGCATGGCGCTCGGCGCCGCGCTGACCGTGGGGTCACCGCTGACGCATTTCATTCCCGTGCGCCTGCAGCAGGATGACTGGGGGCGTGAGTGGGCCATGCCCGCGCCCACCAACGGTTCCGGGGACTTTACGGCGCTCGCCGGTACCGCAGGCTTCGTCGAGCTGCCGCCCGGGCCCAATACCTACGCCAAGGGCTTCGTGACGCGGCTTTATCGCTGGTCGTGAGCCATTTCCAGGCCGCGGTGCGGCCCCGGTGCACCCCGCAGCCGCCCCCTCCTTCGGCTGATAGCCATTTGCCCGGCCCGGTGCCCATACTTGGCGCCCCATGTCCGGCCGCGAAGTCATTGTTCCCCTGAATGCGCTGCCCGCGCCGCGCGATACGCTGGCGCGCCCGATGCGCGACCTGCGCATCTCGGTGATGGACCGCTGCAATTTCCGCTGCCCGTACTGCATGCCGCGCGAGACCTACCATGAGCGCTACCGCTTCCTCGGATCGCACGAGCGGCTGTCGTTCGATGAGATCGTGCGCCTGGCGCGGCTGTTCGTGCAGCTCGGCGTACGCAAGCTGCGCCTGACCGGCGGCGAGCCGCTGCTGCGTGCCAATCTGCCCGATCTCATCGGCGATCTGACCGACATCCCCGGCGTCGCAGACGTGGCTCTCACCACCAACGGCATGCTGCTGTCGCGCTACGCCACCGAACTCAAGGCGGCAGGGCTCAAGCGCGTCACGGTGAGCCTCGATAGCCTCGACCCGCAGGTGTTCGCGCGCATGAGCGGCGGCTTTGCGGGCCTTGCCGAGGTGCTCGACGGCATCGAGCACGCGCGCCGCGCCGAGCTCGCCCCCATCAAGATCAACGCCGTCGTGCAGCGCGGCGTCAACGACCACACGGTGCTCGAGCTGGTGGAGCGTTTCCGCGGCAGCGGCGTGATCGTGCGCTTCATCGAGTACATGGACGTCGGTAACCGCAACCAGTGGCGCTCCGATCTGGTGGTGCCCTCGCGCGAGCTCCTCGCGCGCATCGGCGAGCGCTGGCCGCTCACCATCCTCGAGCCCGAGTACCGCGGGGAGGTCGCCCGGCGCTATGCATTTGCCGATGGTCAGGGCGAGGTAGGGTTCATCTCCTCGGTCTCGCAACCCTTCTGCGGCGAGTGCTCGCGCGCGCGCCTCTCCTCCGATGGCGTGCTCTACACCTGCCTGTTCGCCACGCACGGCAGCAGCCTGCGCGATGTGCTGCGCGGCGGGGCGAGCGATGATCACCTGCTCGAGCTGATCCGCGGTGTGTGGCTGAAACGCTCCGACCGCTACAGCGAACAGCGCGCCAGCCTGCGGCGCGCCGCGCACGAGGAGCGCAAGGTCGAGATGTTCTACATCGGTGGCTGATGGCGCGCCGCGGCCTCACGCACCTGGATGCGCGTCATCAGCCCGCCATGGTGGATGTCGGCGCCAAGGAGGTGACGCGAGCGGCGCGCCGTCGCCGAGGCACTCATCCGGCTGCCGCGCGGCGTGTCGCAGGCACTGCGCGCGAGCGGCCACCGCACGAAAAAGGGCCCGGTATTCGACACCGCGATCCTCGCCGGCGTCATGGCGGCCAAGCGCACGCACGAGCTCATCCCCTTCTGCCATCCGCTGGGGCTGGAGAACTGTCAGCTGCAGATCGAGCAGCCGCGCGCCAGCGAGATCCGGGTGCGCTGCCAGGTGTCGGTCCATCACCGCACGGGCGTGGAGATGGAAGCGCTGACGGGCGCGGCCGTCGCGGCGCTGACGATTTACGACATGTGCAAGGCGCTCTCGCACGACATCGAGATCACGAGCATCCGGCTGCTCTCGAAGTCCGGCGGCCGGCGGCGCTTTGTCCGCACCCGGGCGAGGCGCGCACCGTGAGCGCGTCGCCCGCCCCTGGCGGCGCCCCGGCGCCACCCCTCTACGGCCTGGTGCTCGCCGGCGGACGCAGCACGCGCATGGGCCGCGATAAGGCGACGCTCCCCTACGGGGACGGCACGCCGCAGCTCGAGCGGGCCATGGCGCTTCTCGCCCCGCACGTGGTGCGCGCCTACGTGTCGGTGCGCGCGGACCAGGGTGCCGAGCCGCTGCGCGCCCGCTTCCCGCAGATCACCGACACGCAGGAGAACATCGGGCCGATTGCCGGGATCCTCGCAGCACTCGCACGGCACCCGCAGGCCGCCTGGCTGGTGCTGGCCTGCGACTTGCCGCTGCTCGATGAGGCGACGCTCACGCACCTGCTGCGCGCGCGCGCTCCGGCGCGCGCGGCCACCGCCTATCGCTCGAGCCACGACGCTCTGCCCGAGCCGCTGTGCGCGATCTATGAACCGCGCTGCCGCGAGCTGCTCGCTGCCTATGTGGCGGCCGGCCGGCAATGCCCGCGCAGCTTCCTGCTGGGCGAGGACACCGAGATCATCGATGAGCCCGATCCGCGAGCTCTGGACAACGTCAACACGCCGAAGGAGTATGGATCGGTCAACACCACTCTGATCCGCAACAGGATGGGGGAGAGCGCCATCCAACCCAGACACATCACTGTGCAGTATTACGCACTGCTGCGTGAGCAGGCCGGGCGGCGCGAGGAGACGCTGCTGACCGCTGCACGCACGCCCGGCGAGCTGTACGCGGAGCTCAGCGGCCGCTACCCCTTCTCGCTCGCCCCTGAGGTGCTGCGGGTGGCGATCAACACCGAATTCCGCGACTGGTCGACACCGCTCGCCGAGGGCGATGCGGTGGTGTTCATCCCCCCGGTTGCCGGCGGCTAGCCTGAGCAGGCCGCGCCCATGGTCGCCTTCCGCTTCAGCCGCACGCCGATCGAAAGCGCCGCGCTGCGCGCGCACCTCGCCGACCCCGCCTGCGGCGGTTACGCGGCGTTCGAAGGCTGGGTGCGCGATCGCAACGAGGGGGAGCTCGTGCGCCACCTCGAGTACGAGGCCTTCGAGGCGCTCGCGGCGCGCGAGGGCGAGCGTATCGTGCTTGATGCAATCGCGCGTTTCGGCGTCGCCCGCGCGGCGTGCGTGCACCGTCTCGGTGAGCTGGCGGTCGGTGAGCTGGCGGTGTGGGTGGGGGTGAGCGCGCCGCACCGCGACGAGGCCTTCCGCGCCTGCCGTTACATCATCGACGAGGTCAAGCACCGCCTGCCGATCTGGAAGAAGGAGCACTACCTCGACGGCGATTCCGGCTGGGTGAATTGCGAGCGCTGTGCCGCAGCGCCGGCACACACCGCGCCGGACACCGCAGCGGCGGCGCACTCCCACCCGCAGCGGCGCTGAGCGCACTGCCGCTGGCTCAGGGGCGAACCTGGCCGGCGCCGCGCACGACGTACTTGTAGCTGGTGAGCTGCTGCACGCCGACCGGTCCGCGGGCGTGAAAGCGGTCGGTGGAAATGCCGATTTCCGCACCCATGCCGAACTCGCCGCCATCGGCGAACTGGGTGGAGGCGTTGTGCAGCACGATCGCGCTGTCGACGCGCTGCAGGAACGCTTCCGCGGTGGCCTGGTTCCCGGTGACGATCGATTCGGTGTGCGCCGAACCGTAGCGCGCGATGTGCGCGATCGCCGCATCGACCCCGTCGACGACCCGTGCGGCGATGATCGCATCCAGGTACTCGGTGTACCAGTCGTCCTCGCTCGCCGCACGCACGCGCGGGTCGACCTGCTGCACGCTGGCATCGCCGCGCACCTCGCAGCCAGCCTCGAGGAGATCGCGCACGATGGGCGCGAGATGCGTGGCGGCACAGGCGCGATCGACCAACAGCGTCTCCGCCGCCCCGCAGATGCCGGTGCGGCGCATCTTGGCGTTCACGGCGATGGTGCGCGCCATCGCCAGGTCGGCATCGCGGTCGATGTATACGTGGCAGTTGCCTTCCAGGTGCCCGATCACCGGCACGCGTGCCTCGCGCTGCACGCGCTCGACGAGGCTGCGGCCGCCGCGCGGCACGATGACATCGAGATATTCGCTCATGGCGGCCAGCATGTACCCGACCGCGGCGCGATCGCTGGTGGGCACGAGTTGAATGCACCCCGCCGGCAAGCCGCCGGCCGTCAGCCCCGTCACCAGGCACTCGTGCAGGGCGCGGCTCGAGTGCGCACTCTCCGAGCCGCCGCGCAGGATGGCCGCGTTAGCGGACTTCAGGCACAGCGCACCGGCTTCCGCGGTGACGTTCGGCCGGCTCTCGTAGATGATGCCGATGACGCCCAGCGGCACGACGACGCGCTGGATCCTGAGCCCGTTCGGCCGCTCCCACTCCGCCGCGATCGTGCCGATCGGATCGGGCAGCGCCATCACCGCCTCGATACTCGCGGCGATCGCCTCGATGCGCGGCTCATCGAGACGCAGTCGCTCGAGCCGCGGCGCGCTCAGGTGCGCGGCCTGCGCCGCCGCCATGTCGCTCTCGTTGGCCGCGAGGATGCCCGCGCGGCGCGAGCGCACGGCCGCCGCCGCCGCGGCGAGTGCCGCGTTCTTCTGCGCGGTGGGGGCGAGCGCCAGTACCGCGGCGGAGGCGGTGGCGGCCTTGCCCAGGCGCTCCATCAGCTCGCCGATCTGATCGGCGCTCACGGCTTGAGCGATGCAAGCTGCGCTGCGGGCAGCGGCGCGAGGGCGGCGCTGCCTTCCGGGCGCAGCAGCACCAGGTTGTCGCGGTGGATCATCTCGTCGCGGCCGCGAAACCCGAGCAGCTCCGCGATCTCCGAGGACTTGCGTCCCATGATGCGCGCCGCGTCGGCATCGGAATAGGCGACGATGCCGCGCGCGATTTCGACCCCGTCGGCACTCAGCACACTCACCGTGTCGCCGCGGTCGAAGCGCCCGCGCGCTCCCGTGACGCCGGCGGGCAGTAGGCTCTTGCCCTCGAGCAGCGCGCGCAGCGCGCCGGCGTCGATGGTGATGGCGCCGGCCGGCCGCAGTGTGCCGGCGATCCACTGCTTGCGCGCCCCGGCGGGCGTCGCCGTCGGTACGAACCAGGTGCAGTCGGCCCCCTCCTCGATGCGCCGCAGCGGGTAGCGGTGGGCGCCGGCGGCGATGCACATGTGGCAGCCGGCCGCGACTGCGATCCTCGCGGCGACGATTTTCGCTGACATGCCGCCCGAGCCGACCGGCGAGGCGGAGCGCCCGGCCATGGCCTCGATCTCGGGGGTGATCTGGCGCACTTCAGGTATCAAGCGCGCGAGCGGCTCCTTGTTCGGATCGGCACTGTAGAGCCCGTCGACGTCCGACAGCAGCACCAGGCAGTCCGCGCCGGCCATCTGCGCTACGCGTGCCGCCAGGCGATCGTTGTCGCCGTAGCGGATCTCGGCCGTGGCCACCGTGTCGTTCTCGTTGATCACCGGCAGCGCGCCGAGCTCCAGCAGCGACTCGAGCGTGGCGCGCGCGTTCAGGTAACGACGGCGGTGCTCACTGTCCTCGAGGGTGAGCAGCACCTGCGCCACGGTCACCTCGTGGCTCTCGAGCAGTTCCTTGTATGCATGCGCCAGGCGAATCTGCCCGACGGCGGCGGCCGCCTGGCTCTCCTCCAGGCGCAGCATCCCGTGCCTGAGGCCAAGCCGCCGGCGGCCGAGCGCAATGGCGCCCGATGACACCAGCATGACGCGCTGCCCGCGCTGACGCAGCCGCAGCAGATCCTCGACCAGGGTCTCGAGCCAGGTGCGGTTGACGCGGCCGCTCTCCGCATCCACCAGCAGCGCGGAGCCCACCTTCACGACAATGCGCCGCGCCTGCGTGAGGGGCGCGGCTGAGTCGGAACGTCGGACGTTCATGGAGGAAAACTATACGCAAAGCCGGGGCGCGTTGCCCAAGGAGACCGCAGCCCCTACACTTACCGGCGGCGAAATGACGACAGGGTGGCTTTCGCGGTGAGCAGAGATTACGAGCCAGTACCCGGCCAGTGGTACGAGAACCTCGAAGAAGAAGAATCGTTCCGCGTGCTGTCGGTGGACGAGGATTCCGAGCTGCTGGAGATCGAGTACCTCGATGGCGACATCGAGGAGATCGACCTGGAGGCCTGGCATGAGATGGACCTCGAGCGCATCGCGGAGCCCGAAGGCTGGTCCGAGTCCGACGACGAGGACGAAGCCGAGGAAGACGACGACTGGGACGAGGACGACGAAGAGGACGACGACGACCTGGACGACGAAGAGGACGGGGGCGACGAAGAGCGGGATGAATATTGACCGGCCCGCTCGTCGACAGCTGGTATCACGAGAAGGAGTCGGCCTGGCTGTATCGCCAGGTCGCGCACGCCGAGACTGATCCCAAGAAGAGCGAGCTGTTCCTGAAGCTCGCCGCCGCCGCCGAGGAGCAGGCGGCGAAGTGGCAGCTCGCCGCACGACGCGGCAGCGCCGGCACCGCCCCCGCCGAGCGGGTATTCGTGCCATCGCTGCGCGCACGCATCGTGGCGCGCCTGCTCACGCGCTTCGAGCCACGCTCGCTCCGATCGGTGCTCGCGGCGATGAAGCTGCGGGGACTGTCGATCTACAGCGCCGCGCCCGCCGTGGCCGGGCACGCAATGCCGACCTCGCTCGCGGAAGTAGGCGCGCGCCATCGCAGCGCTCTCGGCGGGAGCCTGCGCGCCGGCGTATTCGGGGTGAACGACGGCCTGGTCTCGAACGTGAGCCTGGTGCTCGGTGTCGCCGGCGCCGGCGCCGCCAGCGCGTACGTGTTCACGGCGGGTGTGGCGGGCCTGCTCGCCGGTGCGCTCTCGATGGCGGCCGGCGAATACGTCTCGGTGCGCTCGCAGCGCGAGATGTACGAATACCAGATCGCGCTCGAGCGCGAGGAGCTCGCCGAGTACCCGGAAGAGGAAGCCGAGGAGCTCGCCCTCATCTACCAGGCCCGCGGCCTCGAGCTCGAGCAGGCGCGGGCGGTGAGTCGCTCGCTCCTCTCGCGCCCGCAGCAGGCACTCGATGTGCTGGCGCGCGAGGAGCTCGGCCTCAACCCCGACGATCTCGGCTCCCCCTGGCAGGCGGCCGCGACGTCCTTCGTCGCCTTTGCCGCCGGTGCCGCCATTCCGCTGCTCCCGTTTCTCGCCGGGTTCACCGCCGTGCGTGCGACGCTCGGCTCGGCACTGCTCACGCTCGCGGCGCTGTTCGCCGTGGGGCTCGCCCTGTCGCTGTTCACCGGCCGGGATGCGGTACGCGCCGCGCTGCGCATGGTGCTGATCGGCGGCGGCGCGGGCGCGCTGAGCTTCCTGGTCGGGCGGGCGCTGGGTGTTGCGATCGGCTGAGCCCGCGCCGCCCTTGAAAACGCCGCTCCCGGCCCCACGCTGGCGAGCACCGGGCGGTAACGGTAGAGTGCCGTGCAGGGCCGGCGTCCGCGCACCGCCCCAACCCATCTCAAGGACACAACTGCTGTCATGAAACGCATCCTGTTGTTCATCGCGACCAACCTTGCCGTGCTGCTGGTGCTGTCGGTGGTGGCGCACCTCGTCGGGCTGGATGCCTGGCTCGCGGTACACGGCGGCAGCCTCGGCGGCCTGCTGGTGTTCGCGGCATTCTTCGGGTTCGCAGGCTCGTTCATCTCGCTCGCCCTGTCCAAGACCATGGCGAAGATGTCGATGGGCGTGCGCGTCATCGGCCAGTCGGCCGATCCCACCGAACAGTGGCTGCTCTCGGTGGTGGAGCATCACGCCCGCACCGTGGGCGTCGGCATGCCCGAGGTCGGCATCTTCGATTCCCCCGAGCCCAACGCCTTCGCCACCGGCGCGAACCGCAACTCCGCCCTGGTGGCGGTGAGCAGCGGGCTGCTGCAGCGCATGAACCGAACGGAAATCGAGGCGGTGCTCGGGCACGAGATGACGCACGTCGCCAACGGCGACATGGTGACGATGGCCCTGTTGCAGGGCGTGCTCAACACCTTCGTGATTTTTCTCTCGCGCGTCATCGGCAACATCATCGACCGCGCGGTGTTCCGCTCCGACGACGGCCGCGGCATCGCCTCGTTCCTCACGGTCATCGTGCTGCAGCTGGTGCTCGGGATCCTCGCCAGCATCATCCTCATGTGGTTCTCACGGCGGCGCGAGTTCCGTGCCGACCGCGGCGGCGCGCAGCTCGCCGGCACGGGCAACATGATTGCCGCGCTCGAGGACCTCAAGCGCGTGCACGAGCCGCTGCCGGCGCAGCAGTTCGCCGCCTTCGGCATCGCCGACGGCAGCACGGCGGGCGGCCTGCGAAGGCTGTTCATGAGCCATCCGCCGCTCGATGAGCGCATCGCGGCGCTGCGCGCGCTCGGCAGCCATTGACAGCGCCCCCGCCAGCCCTGGCCGGCAGGCTGCGCGAGATCCTCGGCGTTGACGGCGTACTGACGGATCCCGCGGACTGCGCTGCGTTCCTGGTCGACCACCTCGGGCGCTGCCACGGGCGCGCCGTGGCGGTGGTGCAGCCGCGCTCGGTGGCGCAGGTTGCGCAGCTGCTGGCGCTGTGCGACAGCGAGCGCATCGGCGTGGTGCCGCACGGGGGCAACACCAGCTACTGCGGCGGCGCGATCCCCGATGAGTCCGGGCGACAGCTGGTACTGTCGCTGCGGCGCCTCAACCGCATCCGCAGCGTCGACGTCACCAACTCCTCCCTCACCGCGGAGGCCGGCTGTATTCTCTCGCAGGTGCAGCAGGCGGCAGATACGGCGGGGTGCTTCTTCCCGCTGAGCCTTGGCTCGCAAGGCAGCTGTCAGATCGGCGGCAATCTCTCGACCAATGCCGGCGGCGTCAACGTGCTGCGCTATGGGATGATGCGCGACCTGGTGCTCGGGCTCGAGGTGGTGCTGCCCGGGGGGCGGGTGCTCGAGGGCCTCTCGGCGCTGCGCAAGGACAACACCGGCTACGACATCAAGTCGCTGTTTCTCGGCGCGGAGGGCACCCTCGGGGTGATCACCGCCGCGACGCTGAAGCTGTTTCCGCAGATCCGCGCCCGCGCCACCGCGCTGGTCGCGCTGCCGGACGTGCGCGCGGCGGTGACGCTGCTCGGGGAGCTGCGCGCGGCCAGCGGCGATCGCATCAGCTCCTTCGAGCTCATTTCGCGCGCCGCCCTCGAGCTCACCACGCGCCACATCCCCGGCGTGAGCGACCCGCTGGCCGGCGCGCACGGGTGGTACGTACTGTGCGAGCTGTCCTCCGCGCGCGCTGCGGAGCCGCTCGATGAGGTGCTGGAGGAGACGCTCGGCGCGGCCCTGACACGCGGCACGGTGCTCGATGCGGTGCTCACTCGCAGCGAGCGCGAGCGCGCCGCGTTGTGGAAGTTGCGCGAGAGCATCCCCGAGGCGCAACGCCACGAAGGCGCCAGCCTGAAACACGACATTTCGCTGCCCATCGCGGTGCTCGCGGATTTTCTCGATCGTGCCGTGCCCTGGGTCGGCGCCAACGTTCCCGACGGGCGGCTGGTGGCGTACGGCCACGTGGGCGACGGCAACCTGCACTTCAACATCAGCCAGTCCGCGGGAGCCGATCGCGAGCGCTTCCTCGCCCGCGTGGACAGCGTGCGGCGCGCCGTGCACGAGCTGGTGCACGAATTCGGCGGCAGCTTCAGCGCCGAGCACGGTATCGGCCGGCTCAAGGTGGGAGAGCTCGAGCGCTACGCCTCCGCGGTCGAGCTCGAGCTGATGCGCGCGGTGAAGCGCGCGCTCGATCCCCACGGCATCATGAACCCGGGCAAAGTGCTGCGCGAGGCATGATGAAGCGGCGCGCGATGCCCGGGGGCCGGGTGCTGCGCTTGAGCCTGCTGCTCGCCGCGGTGACGGCCTGCGGTGAGCATCAGCCGCCCGCTCCTGCGACGGGCAGCGCAGGTGGCGCGGCTGGCGCGGCGGCGCGAGCGCCACCGCTCCCGCCGGCGCCGCGAGCGCCATGAGCGCCGCGCCGGCTGCCGCGGCCGACAGCGACGCTGGGCTGCACATTGTGCTCTCCCCGGACAACGTGCACATCGAGTACCACCTCTACGGTCACGGCGACCCCGCGGTGCTGCTGGTGCACGGCTGGGCCTGCGACGGCAATTATTGGCACGCCCAGATCGATGACCTCGCGGCCCGCTACACCGTGGTGACGATGAACCTGGCCGGGCACGGCGCCTCGGGCAGTAATCGCACCGACTGGTCGATCGCCAACTACGCCCAGGATGTCGCGGCCGTGGCGCGCGAGATCCCAGGTCAGCAGCTGGTGCTGGTCGGGCACTCGATGGGAGCGGCGGTGGTGCTGACGGCGACGCCGCTGATCGGCACGCGCGTCATCGGCATCATCGCCGTGGAGGCGCTGCGCTCGGTCGGCCGGCCACCCTCGAACGCCCGGGACATCGAGCGGCGCATCGCCCCGTTCAGCGCCGACTTCGTCGGCGAGACGCGCCGGCTGGTGAGCGAATCGCTGTTCCGCAAGGATGCAAACCGCGCGCTGGTGCAGAAAGTGGCCTACGACATGTCGCTCGAGCCGCCGGCGGTGGCGATCGCCAGCATGCGCTCGCTGCTGTCACTGGATCTGGCGACGGTGTTGCCCGCCATCCACGTGCCGGTATACGCGATCAACTCCGATCTCGCGCCGACCGATGCGGCGCGCATCCGCAGATCTTTGCCGGATTTCACCCTCGACGTGCTCGATCACAGCGGCCACTTCCCGATGCTCGAGGCGCCGGCGCGCTTCAATCCGCTGCTGTTGAAGGACATCGCCGCGCTCGTGCAGCGCGCGCCTCACTGAGTAAGCTCGTCCGAGTCGGGCGCGATCGATCCGCAGCGCACCTGCAGCCAGCCGAGCTCGAGCGCGACCTGCTGCGCGTCCACCTGCGCCCAGGCGGTCGCCAGCGGGCTCTGGCCGCCCTGCTCCTGCAGCAGCAGCAGCAGCGCATCGTGCTCGACCGCAAACGGCCAATCGCTCCCGTGCAGCGTCAGCTCGAGCGCGCGCCCGTCGGGAGTCACGAAGCGCCCGCGGCCGCCTTCCTCGTACAGGTCGAGCGTCAGCAGCGGCCGCAGATCGTGCCGGTTGCCGCTCGCCGACCAGGCGATGCGGCAGGCATACAATCGCGCCTTGTTGGGCTCGAAGTGATCGAAGCCGATCACCTCCTGCTGCAGCTCGCCGTCGCTCTGGCGCAGCACGCGCCGCCGATACCAGTACAGGTCCTCGCTGATCAACAGCTGGTAGTCGAGGTAGCGCGCCACCCCTGCGCTCACGTCGACGCAGCGCCGCCCGACGGTGCCGCCCCGAAACTGGTCACCGGAGCGCGTCAGGATGAGGTCGCAACCGGCCGCGGGGACGATGTCCTTCCACTCGAGAGTGGCGGCGAGCGGTGCACGGTGGTCCAGGTGCGTCCAGCGCTCCGCTCTGGCGAAGGTATACAGGCGTGCGCGCACCGCGTGCGCGGCTTCGGCCGGCTCGAGCTGCAGCAGCAACTGGCGGCGCGGATCCTGCGGATCGTCCTCGAGAAACTCCTCGAGGTAGAGCACGTGCTCGCCCATCCAGGGGACGCGCACCGGGGCGACGATGGTGCGTACGCGCCGCTCGCTCGTCTGCGGCCATTGCGCGCCGTCGTGGTCGAGGCTCATCACCACCTGCTCACTGGAATCGCGCACGCCGGACCACAGCCGCTGCAGGGCCGCGACGTCACCGCTGTCCGCCGCTGTCGCGGCCGCGAGCCATGCTGCAAGAAAGGCGACCATGCTGCGCCAGGTGCGGCTGAAAGGGCTTAGCTGTCCCTGCGCATGCGCACCAGGCCCTCCTGCGCGGCGCTGGCGACCAGGCGGCCGTCGCGCGCAAACACGCTGGCGCGCGCGAAGCCGCGCGCACCCGAAGCGCTCGGGCTCTCCATGGCATACAGCAGCCAGTCGTCGACGCGCAGCGGGCGGTGAAACCACATGGCGTGATCGATGCTCGCCATCACGATGGTCGGGGTGAGGAGCGAGGTGCCGTGAGGCAGCGTTGCGGTGTCGAGCAGGAAGAAGTCCGACACGTACGCCAGCAGCCGCCGGTGCAGCATCTCGTCGTCGCCGAGCGCACCGACGGCACGAAACCAGATCTCGCGCGCCGGCGCCTCGTGCCGCGGATGCAGGTAGTCGATCGGCTGCACCGTGCGGAATTCGAACGGCCGCGGCTGCGCGAAGAAGCGGCGCACGCGCTCGGGCAGGCGCGCCAGCAGCTGCGGCGGCGGTCCACCCGATTCCGCCAGGCTCTCCGGCGGCGGCACCTGCGGCATCGCCACCTGGTGCTCGAAGCCGCTCTCGGCCACCTGAAAGGAGGCGGTCATGTTGAAGATCTGCTGACCGTGCTGGATGGCGACGACGCGGCGGTTGGAGAAACTGTGGCCATCGAGGCTGCGGTCGACTTCGTAGATGATCGGCGCGTTGCAGTCGCCGCGCCGCAGAAAGTACGCATGCAGCGAGTGCACCACGCGCCCCTCGACCGTCGCCGCCGCCGCCGACAGCGCCTGGCCGAGCACCTGCCCGCCGAAGACCTGGGGGCTGCCGCTGTCGCGGCTCGCGCCGCGGAACAGATTGACCTCGAGCTGCTCGAGCTCGAGCAACTGCAGCAGATCCGCAAGGCGCTGATCCATGGCGCTTGTGTCTCCCCGAAGCCGGCGGCTCAGTCCGGCACTCCCAGGCGCTGGTGCATGATCGGGCTGGTGGTGGTGTACTGCAGGAACTGTTTCTTCTGCGGATAGAGGTGATGCTGGATCGCAAATGCCGCCAGCGCCGCTTCGTGAAATCCCGACAGGATCAGCTTCTTCTTGCCGGGGTAGGTGTTGATGTCGCCGACCGCGAACACGCCCGGCAGGCTCGTCTGGAACTTCTCGGTGTCGACCTTCAGCGCCTTCTTCTCCAGCGCCAGCCCCCACTCGGCGATCGGACCGAGCTTGGGGTGCAGGCCAAAGAACACCAGCAGCTGATCGGCCGGCAGAGCCTGCAGCGCGCCGTCGGGGGAGCGGATGTTGACGCCGCGCAGCGCGCCATTCTCCACGATCAGCGAATGCGGGAGCGCCTCGAAGCAGCGCATGCGAGCGGCCGCCACTTCCTGCTGCATGCGCGCCACCGAGGCCGGCGCGGCGCGAAACTCACGCCGTCGATGCACCAGCGTAAGGCTCGCCGCCCGCGGCAGCAGCTCGAGCGTCCAGTCGAGCGCCGAATCGCCGCCACCGAAGATCACCAGGCGCTTGCCGGCGAGCTCGCCGGCACTGCGGACGCGATACTGGAGCGCGCCGCCCTCGAAGGCGTCGGCCCCCTCGATGCCGATGCGTCGTGGCTGGAAGGAGCCGAGGCCCGCGGCGATCACCACCGCGCCGGCGTCGAAGCTGACCCCGCCCGCGGTGGCAACGTGAAAGCGCCCGTCCTCGCGCTGCGCAAACTCGCACACCTCGTAGCCGAGGTGCAGCTGCGGTTTGAAGGGCCTGATCTGCTGCAGCAGCCGGTCGACCAGCTCCTGGGCACCGCAAACCGGCAGCGCCGGGATGTCGTAGATCGGCTTGTCGGGGTAGAGCTCGGCACACTGTCCGCCGGGACGGCGCAGCGAGTCCACGACGTGCGCGCTGATCCCGAGAAGTCCCAGCTCAAACACCTGGAACAATCCGCAGGGTCCGGCGCCGATGACCACGGCTTCGGCGCTGATCGGCGCGGCAGTGCCGCTGGTGGAAGGAATCGGGCTCAAGGTGGTGGCTTTCGCATGCAACTCGCGACAACGGGCATTGTAGAGTGTCCGCCCGCGCGCCGCTCGGTGGGCGCTGCGACCGCGGCAAGGTGCGCAGGCCGCGCGGCTGGCCGTATAGTAGGCGGGCCGCGGCGGCGCGGGATTGGCGCGCAACGCGCGGCGCGTGCTCACTCGTGGCGCGCACGCTCAGCCGCAGGGGGTGGGGTGCAATGATCAAACTCAATGTCAACGGCAAGGACACCGAAGTCGACGTCGACGCCGATATGCCGCTGCTGTGGGTGCTGCGCGATACCCTCGCCCTGACGGGCACCAAGTTCGGCTGCGGCAGAGCGCTGTGCGGGGCGTGCACCGTGCATCTGGAAGGCGCACCGGTGCGCTCCTGCGTCACGCCGGTGAGCGCCGTCGGTGGCAGGAAAGTGACCACCATCGAAGGCCTCTCCCCCGACAGCAGCCATCCGGTGCAGAAGGCCTGGATCGAGCTTGATGTCCCGCAGTGCGGCTACTGCCAGTCGGGCCAGCTCATGTCGGCGGCGGCGCTGCTGGCGCAGACCCCGCAGCCCTCCGACGCCGATATCGACGCCGCCATGTCCGGCAACATCTGCCGCTGCGGCACGTACCAGCGCATTCGCGCCGCGATTCACCGCGCCGCGGCGCTGCAACGCGGCGGCTGATCGCCGCCGCGCGATCAGCGCTCGCTGCCCCTCGCACGCCACAACCTCGCCTGAACCTCAAGCGCCAAAGGAACACTCCCGTGACATCGAATGCCGAACTACACACCCGCCGCCAGCAGGCCGTTCCGCGCGGCGTCACCAACTCGCTCGCGGTATACGCCGAGCGCGCCGCCAACGCCGAGCTGTGGGACGTCGAAGGCCGCCGCTACATCGACTTCGCCAGTGGCATCTCGGTGCTCAACACCGGCCATGTGCACCCGAAGGTGAAGGAGGCGATCGCGCGGCAGCTGGAGAAGCTCACGCACAGCTGTTTTCAGGTGACGCCGTACGAGAGCTACATCGCGCTTGCCGAAGCGCTGAATGCACTCGCCCCCGGGGCCGGGCCGAAGAAGACCATCTTCCTCACCACCGGCGCGGAGGCAGTCGAGAACGCGATCAAGATCGCGCGCTTTCACACCAGGCGCTCGGCGCTGATCGCCTTCTCGGGCAGCTTCCACGGCCGCACACTCGCGTGCATCAGCCTCACCGGCAAGGTGCAGCCCTACAAGGCGGGCTTCGGACCCATGCTGCCGGAGATCTATCACCTGCCCTTCCCGATGCCGTATCACGGCGTGACCGTCGAGCACTCGCTGCAGGCGCTCGAGCAGCTGTTCAAGGCGGACGTGGATCCTGCGCGCGTGGCCGCGATCATCATCGAGCCGGTGCTCGGCGAAGGCGGCTTTTACATCGCCCCGGCGGAGCTGCTGCGGCGGCTGCGCAGCGTGTGCGACAGCCACGGCATCGTGCTGATCGCCGACGAGATCCAGTCCGGCTTCGGCCGCACCGGGCGCATGTTCGCCATCGAGCACTCCGGCGTCGAGCCCGATCTCATCACCATCGCCAAGAGCGTTGCCGGCGGCGTGCCGCTCTCGGCAGTCACCGGCAAGGCCGACATCATGGACTCACCCGGGCCGGGCGGACTGGGCGGCACCTTTGCCGGCTCGCCGCTCGCGTGCGCTGCGGGGCTGGCGGTGCTCGAAGTGATGCGCGAGGAGCAGCTGCTCGCGCGCGCCCAGGACATCGGGCGCTTCATGACCTCGCGCCTGAAGGGGCTCGCGGTGCGCTTCCCGTGTGTCGGGGAAGTGCGCGCACTGGGCGCCATGGTGGCACTCGAGTTGGTGAAGAACGGCCGCGCCGATGCGCCCGATGCTGATCTGACCAAAGCGCTGGTGCAGGCGGCCGGCCGCCACGGCCTGATCATTCTCTCCTGCGGCGTTTACGCCAACGTGATCCGCTTTCTGGCCCCGCTGACGATTCCCGATGCGTTGCTCAAGGAAGGCTTCCGGCTGTTCGAGGCGGCGCTCGACGAGGTCGCCGGCGGCGCAGTGAAGGCCCGGGCCGCGGTCTGAAGGCACGGCCCGCGTTCTGAAGAGCGCGGGCCGGTAGCGCAGGGGCAGCGCGCTCAGGCGCGGCCGGCGTTGGCGTCGGTCGGAGTGTGAAAGTACTCGCTCTCGGAGGCGAGCTGTCCGATGAGCCGGTTCAGTTCCGCCATCCGGCCCTGAGCGGTGCTGATCGGCATGCAATCCTGACAGCGCGGGTCACCGCACGGCTGGCGCGAGTACAGCCAGTACTGGATAGCACCGGCGAGCAATCCGTCGGCGATGTCCCAGAGGTCCGCATCCTTATCCTTGTCGGCGATGCGGTTCCCAAGGTCCACGGCTTTTGAGAAAGCCGCATCAAAGCTATCAGCGAGCTCGGTCATGCTGTCGGCCGCCCTTCATCGTGGCGGCCTAGTATAGGGCAAAAGCGCCGCCTCCGACCCCCGGGGGCCGCGCGCCCGGCGGCGTGCGCCGCCGGCCCAGCCTCCCGCCGCAGCGAAACTCGCGCATCCGGTCACGGCAGCCATGCACGTATATGGGAGACCTGCCACGGAAGCGTGGCAATACGCGCGCGCATCATGCCCGTTGGCCTAACAGGGCTTGCCGCGACTTATGTCGTATCCGGACCCGATGCCTGAGAGCGCCTCGGCGCAGCCTGCGCGCGCCGCGCCGCCGCGGCCGTCACGCGGCGTGTGGCGCCTGCGCGCGCCGCGCCTCGGGATCGGCTGGCGCCTGGGTCTGGGGCTCGCCGCGGTCGCCGCTGTGCTGGTGGCCGGCGAGCAGATCGCCACGCGCACCACCGGTGAGGCGCTCGAGGCGGTGCGCAGCATGCAAAGCGAGCATCAGCCGCGCGCCGACCGCGCGAGCGCAGTCCTCGAGAAGCTCATCACCTACGACCGCGCGGTCGGCGAGTTCGCGCAGGCGCCCAGCGCCGCGGACCTCAGCGCCATCACCGGCGCCGGCGAAGCCCTGGAGGCCGCGGTCGAGCGCTACTTCAGCAGCTCGCCCCCACCGCCGCTTACCGCCGGCGCCGCCGCGCTGCGCGCACAGATCACGCGGCACATCGGCGTGGCGCGCGAGCTCGCCGCGCGCGCGGCACAGCGCGCGCAGTGGGCGGAAGCGCGCCAGGCGGCGCTCAATGGCGTCTACCGGCGCATCGCCGGCGCCGGCGGCTCGGGGCTGGCCATCAACGGCACGCAGGTCGTGGCGCGCCGCTCGCTCGCCGAGCTCGAGTCGGCGATCAACGCGGTGCGCGGCAACGTCGACACCGCCGCGGTCACCACGCGGCGCGAGCGCGACTTCATGGCGGTGCTCGATGCGCATCTGGAGGAATTCCGGGCCTCGCCCGGCAAGGCCTGGCTCGGCCTGGTGCAGCAGGACTTCCGCCAGGCGGCGCGGCTGCGGCTGCAGATGGAGCGCTACGATGCGCAGAGCGGGCCGGAGTGGCACAACCTCTTCGAGGAGAGCGCCGCGCTCACCGCCGGCGTGCAGAACCAGTTACAGAAACCTGCGGACCGCGCCCTGCTGCAGGCGGCGCAGCGCGCCGCCACCGCGGCCGAGGTCGCCGGGCAGACGCTCAGGAGCGCCGGCGCGGCGGTGCTCGGGCTGCTGCTGGTGGTGTCGGTGCTGCTGACGCTCAGCATCAGCGTGCCGGTGCGCCGCCTGACTGCGGCCACGCGCGCATTCGCACGCGGCGACCGCGTCGCCCGCGCGCGGCGCGGCGGCTCCGCCGAGCTTGACCAGCTCGCCGAGTCCTTCAATACCATGGCGGACCAGATCGCCTCCGCTGAAGGGGAGCTGCGCGCACACCAGGCGAAGCTCGAGCGTCACGTCGCCGAGCGCACGCGGCAGCTGCACCATCTTGCCCACCACGATCCGCTCACGCAGCTGCCCAACCGCAGAAAGCTCATGGCGCAGCTCGAGCAGGCGCTGGCGCGCGCCCGCGAGGGGCAGCGCCTGGCACTGCTGTTCGTGGACCTGGACAACTTCAAATCGATCAACGACACCCTCGGCCACAGCTTCGGCGACCGCGTGCTGCAGCACATCGCGCAGCGGCTGCACCGGGCCGCCGGCGCCCACGGCCTGCTGGCGCGCCTCGGCGGAGATGAATTCACGGTGCTGCTGGAACAGGCGCGCTCGCGCGAGGACGTCGAGCAGCGTGCGGCCGAGCTGGTCGCGACACTGCAGGAGCCGCTCATCGTCGACGGGCGCGTGCTCACCACCAGCGCCAGCATCGGCGCGAGCCTCTACCCCGAGCACGCCGCGGATGCGGAAGGACTGCTGCGCGCGGCCGATGTCGCGCTGTTCCGCGCCAAGGAGCTCGGCCGCAACCGCTTCGCGCTCTACAGTGCCGACCTCTACGATGCCGCGGCGCAGCGCTTTCGGCTCGAGCAGTCGCTGCGCCGCGCGGTCGAGGGGGGCGAGCTGCACCTGGTGTACCAGCCGCAGGTGGCGCTGCACACCTTCGAGTCGACTCATGCCGAGGCGCTGCTGCGCTGGCGCAAGCCCGACGGGCGCAGCGCAAGCGCCCAGGAATTCATTCAGGTCGCCGAACGCACCGGGCTCATTCACGAGCTCACCGACTGGATCCTGCACACGGCGGCGGCGGCGGCCGCGGCCTGGCGCGCGCAGGGCTGGGAGCGGGCGAGCGTGGCGATCAACGTTTCGGCGCCGCAGTTCTTCGAGGGCAACTTCGTCGAGCATGTCGCCCGCACGCTGGAAGTCACCGGGCTGCCCGCAAGCGCACTGGAGCTGGAGATCACCGAGACGGTGTTCCAGACCGGTCCGGCCACCATCGAGTCGCTGCGCCGCCTGCGCGCGCTCGGCGTGTCGATCGCGCTCGATGACTTCGGCATCGGCTACTCCTCGCTCACTTCTCTGGAGCAGTTGCCGATCACGCGCGTGAAGCTCGACCGGCTGCTGGTGTCGGGAGCGGACAGCAACCTGCGCTCGGCGGCGATCGTGCGCTCGGTCGTAGCCTTATGCCACGGCCTGGGCCTGCAGGTGGTGGCCGAAGGCGTCGAGCGGCGCACGCAGCTGGAATTCCTCGCCCAGTGCGGCCCGATCGGCGTGCAGGGCTACCTGCTGGGGCAGCCGGTCGAGGCCGCCGCCGCCGCCGCCGAAGCGCAGGCGGCCGCGGCGCGCGTACGGCTGGCGCTGGAGGGGCAGGCGCAGTTGCCGCGCCGCGAAGCCGGCGAATCGCTGGTGTTCATCGGCGCTTCCGGGCGGCGGCGCACCACCTGAAGCGCGGCGGGGGGCGCGAGAGCACCGCGGCAGGCGACTTGCTAGACTTTGCCGCGTGCTGCTGACCGATCAGGACATCTATCATTTCCGCGAGGGCACCTACTTCCGGGCGTACGAGAAGCTCGGTGCCCACGTGCTGCCCGCGGCGCGCGGCGCGGCGGGCGGCGGCACACGCTTCGCCGTCTGGGCGCCGAATGCCGCCGCGGTCGCCGTGATCGGCGATTTCAACGCCTGGAATAGCAGCGCGCATCGCCTGCAGCCGCGCGCGGACTCCTCGGGAATCTGGGAGGGGCTGCTGAGCGGCGTCGGGCCGGGCGCGCTGTACAAGTACCACATCGTCTCGCGCCATGGCGGCTCTGCCGAGAACAAGAGCGATCCGTACGCGTTTCGTACCGAGGTGCCGCCGCGCACCGCCTCGGTGGTGTGGGAACTGAGCTATGAGTGGCACGACGGCGAGTGGCTCGGGCGCCGTGCGCAGGCCAATGCGCTGGGCAGCCCCTGGTCGATCTACGAGCTGCATCTGGGATCCTGGCGGCGTGTGCCCGAGGAGCACGACCGCTTCCTCACCTACCGCGAGCTGGCGCACGCCGTGGCGGACTACGTCATCGCCCTTGGCTTCACGCACGTCGAGCTGATGCCGGTGATGGAGCATCCGTTCTACGGCTCCTGGGGCTACCAGGTCACGGGGTATTTCGCGCCGAGCGCGCGCTACGGCACCCCGCAGGACTTCATGTACTTCGTCGATCACCTGCACCAGCGCGGCATCGGCGTGATCCTCGACTGGGTGCCCTCGCACTTCCCGAGCGACGCGCACGGGCTGGCGCGCTTCGACGGCACGCACCTGTACGAGCACGCCGACCCGCGCCAGGGGTTTCATCCCGATTGGAACAGCTCGATCTTCAATTACGGCCGCGCTGAGGTGCGCAACTTCCTCGCGAGCAGTGCGCTGTTCTGGCTCGACACGTACCACCTCGATGCGCTGCGCGTCGATGCGGTGGCGTCGATGCTGTATCTCGACTACGGACGGCGCGCCGGCGAGTGGATCCCCAACCACTTCGGCGGACACGAGAATCTCGAGGCCGTCGATTTCCTCAAGCAGCTCAACACCTCCGTCTACCGCGACCACCCGGACACCCAGACGATCGCCGAGGAATCCACCGCCTGGCCGATGGTGTCGCGGCCGACTTACCTCGGCGGTCTCGGCTTCGGCCTGAAGTGGAACATGGGCTGGATGCACGATACGCTGCAGTACTTCCAGCAGGACCCGCTGCATCGCAAGTACCACCACAGCCGCCTCACCTTCAGCCTCTGGTACGCGTTCACCGAGAACTTCGTGCTGCCGCTCTCGCACGACGAGGTGGTGCACGGCAAGGGTTCGCTCATCGGCAAGATGCCCGGGGACGAGTGGCAGCAGTTCGCGAGCCTGCGCCTGCTGCTCGGCTACATGTGGACCCATCCGGGCAAGAAGCTGCTGTTCATGGGCGCGGAGTTCGGCCAGCGGCGCGAGTGGCAGCACGAGGAAAGCCTCGAGTGGCACGTGCTGCAGTACCCGCTGCACGCCGGCGTGCAGCGCTGGGTGCGCGACCTGAACCTGCTCTACCGCGCGACGCCGGCGCTGTACGAGCTGGACTTCAGCGATGCCGGCTTCCAGTGGGTCGACCGCGATGACGCGGACGTGAGCGTGATCTCGTTCCTGCGCAAGGCGCGCTCCGGCGCGCCGCCGGTGCTGGTGGCGTGCAATTTCACGCCGGTGCCGCGCGCGGACTACCGCATCGGCGTGCCGCGCGGCGGGCTGTGGCGCGAGCGCCTCAACAGCGACGCCGCCGACTACGGCGGCAGCGGCCTGGGCAACCTCGGCGCGGTGGAGGCGCGCGCCGTGGGCGCGCACGGCCAGGCGCACTCCCTGAGCGTACGGCTGCCACCGCTCGCGGTGGTGGTGCTGACGCCGCCGGACTGACGGTCGGGGAACTCACAGCGCATGCGAACGCGGCGCAAGGCGCCTTCAGGCGGCGACCCCCTGTGGTTCAAGGACGCCGTCATCTACGAGGTGCACGTACGCGCCTTCTTCGACGGCAACGACGACGGCTGCGGCGACTTCGCGGGCCTGACGCGCAAGCTCGAGTACATCCAGGAGCTCGGCGTCAACACCATCTGGCTGCTGCCGTGCTATCCCTCCCCGGGACGCGACGACGGCTACGACATCGCCGACTATCACAACATCCAACCGCAGTACGGCACGCGCGCGCAATTCCGCGCCTTCGTGCGCGAGGCGCACCGGCGCAACCTGCGGGTCATCACCGAGCTGGTTCTCAACCATACCTCCGACGCGCATCCCTGGTTCCAGGCGGCGCGCCGCGCCGCGCCCGGATCGGTGAAGCGCAATTACTACGTCTGGAGCGACACGCCGCAGCGCTATGCGGGCACCCGCATCATCTTCAGGGACAGCGAGACTTCCAACTGGACGTGGGACCCTCAGGCGCAGGCGTACTACTGGCATCGCTTCTTCAGCCACCAGCCGGATCTGAACTTCGACAACCCGCACGTGCTGCGGGCGATGCTGCACGTCATGGATTTCTGGCTGCGCCTCGGCGTCGACGGCTTTCGCCTCGATGCCATCCCGTACCTGGTCGAGCGCGAAGGCACCAGCAACGAGAACCTGCGCGAGACGCACGAGATCATCAAGGTCATCCGCCGCGCCATCGCCGACAAGTACCCCGCGGCGCTGCTGCTGGCGGAGGCCAACCAGTGGCCCGAGGACGTGCGCGATTACTTCGGCGACGGTGGCGACGAATGCCACATGGCGTACCACTTCCCGCTGATGCCGCGCATGTACATGGCCATCGCCCAGGAAGACCGCCACCCGATCGTGGAGATCATGGAGCAGACGCCCGACATCCCCGACACCTGCCAGTGGGCAATCTTCCTGCGCAATCACGACGAGCTGACGCTCGAGATGGTGACCAGCCGCGAGCGCGATTACATGTACCAGTCGTACGCCGCCGATACGCGCGCGCGCCTCAACCTCGGCATCCGCCGCCGCCTGGCGCCGCTGCTGGACAATGACCTCGAGCGCATCAAGCTGATGAACAGCCTGCTGCTGTCGATGCCCGGCTCGCCGATCATCTACTACGGCGATGAGATCGGCATGGGCGACAACTTCTTCCTCGGCGACCGCAACGGGCTGCGTACGCCGATGCAATGGAGTCCCGACCGCAATGCCGGCTTCTCGCGCGCCGATCCGCAGCAGCTGTACCTGCCGCCGATCATGGATCCGGTGTACGGCTATCAGGCGGTGAATGTGGAGGCGCAGACGCGCGACCGCTCCTCGCTCCTGAACTGGATGAAGCGGCTGCTGCAGGTGCGCCGCGGCTCGCAGGCGTTCGGCCGCGGCACGCTGCGCTTCATCCGCCCGGGCAACCGCCGGGTACTGGTGTACCTGCGCACGTACGGCGCGGATACGATCCTGTGCGTTGCCAACATGGCGCGCTCCGCGCAGCCCGTGGAGCTCGACCTCGCCGAGCACAAGGGCGCGGTGCCGATCGAGCTGCTCGGCCGGGCGGCGTTTCCGCCCATCGGTGAGCTGCCGTACCTGCTCACCCTGCCGGGGTACGCCTTCTACTGGTTTCGCCTCAGCCGCGAGGCCGAGGCGCCGCCCTGGCACGATGAGCGCGCGGCGCGCGAGGATCTGCCGGTGCTGGTACTGATCGAGGGCTGGCGCAGCTTCTTTCCCGACCGCGTCGCTCCCTGGCGCGCGAGCCTCGCCAAGGCGCTGCGCGCGCAACTCGAGGGCCGCGTCATGCCGGGATTCCTCGCGACCCAACGCTGGGCGGCGCCGGCGGGCCCGGCGCTGCCGGCGCCAGCGGCGCGCGGCGCCGGCACCAGCGGTGCCCGGCTCGCCGACTGGGTGCTCCCCGCTGCGGAGCTCGATCGTTGGCTGATCGCGATTTTCGAGGTGGCGAGCGGGGCGCACGCCGGTCAGTACTTCGTGCCGCTGGCGATCGCGTTCGAGGACACTGAAGAGGCGCGCAGCCGCAGGCTGCAGCCCGCAGCGCTCGCGCGCGTGCGCCAGCAAGCCGCCACCGGGGTGCTGGCCGATGCCGCCGCGGACGAGGATTTCTGCCGTGCCGTCATTGCCGCCATCGGCGGCGCGCGCGAGTTGCCGACGCAGCAGGGGCGGCTGCGCTGCGCGCCGACCGCGGCGTTCGCCCCGGCACAGGCAGGCAGCGCCGGCGAGCTGCCGATCACTCAGGCCGGGGCGCAGGGCGCGAACACCACGGTGAGAATCGGCGACGTTTTCTTCCTCAAGATCTGCCGGCGGCTGCATGCGGGCGTCAGTCCCGGCGTCGAGATCGGCCGCTACCTCACCGAGGTCGCCCGCTTCCCGCACAGCGTGCCGCTGCTCGGCTTCCTCGAGTACCAGCGTGCCGACGGCACCCCGTACACGCTGGCGCTGCTGCATGCCTACATCGGCAACCAGGGAGACGGCTGGGACTTCAGCGTCAACTATCTGGTGCGCTTCCTCGAGGAGCGCGTAACCCGCGTGCCGCTGCCCGCCGATGCCCACGGACTGTATCTTGCGCTGGTGAAGACGCTCGCCACGCGCACCGCGCAGCTGCACTCAGTGTTGGCAGCGGCCACATCCGAGCCCGCGCTTGCCCCCGAGCCGATCACCGCGGCGGACCTCAGCGCCTGGCGCCGCGCCGCGCGCCGCGCCGCAACCGCCGCGCTCAAGATGCTGGGCGCGCGTGCCGCGCAGCTGCCACGCTCCGCGGCGGCCGACGCCGAGCGGGTGTTGGCGCGTCGTGCCGCGCTGCTACGCAGCACGGCAGACGCACGCGGCGCGGTGCCGCAGGGCCTGAAGATACGCTGCCACGGCGACTACCATCTGCGCCAGGTGCTGCTGAAGCGCAACGACTTCGTGATTACCGATTTCGAAGGCGTGCCCGAGCAGAGCGTCGCCGCGCAGCACCGCAGGAATTCGCCGCTGACGGATGTCGCCAGCATGTTACGCTCGTTTGCCTATGCGCGGCGGATGGCGTTACAACAATGCTCGCTGATCTCTGTCGACGAGCGCAGCCGCTGGGACCCACAGCTCGATGCCTGGGAGCAGCAGACCCGCCGTGCCTTCCTCTCGACGTACGACGAGATCGCGCGCGCGCGCGGACTGTATGCCTCCTTTGCGGAAGTCGGCCCGCTGCTGCGCCTGTTCGAGCTGCAGGCGGCGTGTGCCGATCTGCAGCAGGAGCTGCTCAGCCGGCCGGACTGGGCGGGAGTGCCGTTGCGCACCCTCGCCGCGCTGGCGGCCTGACAGCAGGCAGCTGAAGCCCCGGTGGCCGCCGACAGTCCGCCGGTGCGACGGCGGCATCACATGCCCTTCGGCGCGGAATTCACCGCGCAGGGCTCGGTACGCTTTCGGCTCTGGGCGCCCGCCGCGCAGCGGGTCGAGCTGCTGCTGTACGAGGGCGGCGCCGCGCACAGCGAGCCGCTGCAGGCGTTGCCGGGCGGCTGGTTCGCTCTGGAGAGCGCCGCAGCGCGCGTCGGCAGCCTCTACCGCTACCGCATCGATGGCGGCCAGGAAGTGGCCGATCCCGCCTCGCGCTGCAACCCGGCTGGCGTGCACGGCGCGAGCGAGGTGATCGATCCGGGTGCCTACGCCTGGCACGATGGGGGCTGGCGCGCTGCGCCCTGGCACACCGCGGTCATCTACGAGTTGCACGTCGGCACCTTCAACGCGCCGGGCACCTATGCGGCGGTGGCTGCACGGCTCGCGCACCTCGCGCGCCTCGGCGTGACTGCGGTGGAGCTCATGCCGGTGGCGGCCTTTCCGGGCACACGCGGCTGGGGATACGACGGCGTGCTGCCCTACGCGCCGCAGGCCTCCTACGGCAGGCCGGAAGAGCTCAAAGCGCTGATCGCCGCCGCGCACGCCCACGGACTCGCGGTGATTCTCGACGTCGTCTACAACCACTTCGGTCCTGAAGGCAACTACCTGCACCTGTACGCGCCGCAGTTCTTCGACCAGCGCCACGCCACCCCGTGGGGGCCGGCGATCAACTTCGACGGGCCCGCCAGCCGCACGGTGCGCGATTTCTTCATCCACAACGCCCTCTACTGGCTCGAGGAGTACCACTGCGACGGCCTGCGCCTGGATGCGATCCACGCCGTGCACGACACGAGCGAGACGCACATCGTGCGCGAGATCGCCAGCGCGGCGCGCAGCGCCGCAGGCGCCAGCCGCAGCATCTATCTCACGCTCGAGAACCTGGACAACGCTGCGCGGCTGCTCGGGCCCGAGGGAGCTGCCTCGACCTGCGATGCGCAGTGGAACGACGACGTGCACCATTGCCTGCACGTGCTGCTGACCGGCGAGACCCACAGCTACTACAGCGACTACGCCGAGCAGCCGCAGGCGCTGCTGTGCCGCGCGCTCGCCGAGGGCTTTGCCTACCAGGGCGAGATGTCGCGCCGCCTCGGCGTCGCGCGCGGGGAGGCGAGCGGCGCTCTGCCGCCGAGCGCCTTCGTGAACTTCCTGCAGAATCACGACCAGGTCGGCAATCGCGCGCACGGCGAGCGGCTCGCGCAGCTGGTGCGCGACCCGGCGGCGCTGCGCGCCGCGACTGCGCTGCTGCTGCTCGCGCCCGCGCCGCCGCTGCTGTTCATGGGCGAGGAATGGGCCGCGCCGCAGCCCTTCCCCTGGTTCTGCGACTTCGAGCCGCAACTGCTGGCAAGCGTGCGCGCGCACCGCGAGCGCGAGTTCCCCGGCGGCCCGGACCCGGGTGCGCAAGAAACGTATACCCGCGCGCAACTTGACTGGAGCCGCCTGCACTCGGATGAGCACGCGCGCGTGCTCAGCGACTACCGCCGTCTGCTCGAGATCCGCCGGCGCGACATCGTGCCGCTCATTCCCGAGCTGCGCTCCGGAAGCTGCACGCACGCAGCGGGCGGCGCGGCCTTTGCCGTGGAGTGGATCGCCGGGCAGAGGCGCCTGCGTCTGCTCGCCAATCTCGGCCCGCGGCCCGCGCCGCTCACCGCGGCGCTCACCGCGGCGCTCGCCGCGCCGCTCGCTGCGCGCGTGATCTTCACCACCCACCCCGCAGTCGGCACGATGCGCGCGCGCGATGAGCTCGCGCCGTGGAGTGTCCTGTGGCTGCTGGAGCGCCCGCCGTGAGCGGCGCTGAACGGCGCCGCGCCGCGCGCGCGGGCCGAGCGGCCGCGCCGGCCGCCTCGGACGCCGTCATCCCGCGCGCCACCTATCGGCTGCAGCTCAACGCCGCCTTCACCTTCCGCGACGCTACCGCGATCGTGCCGTACCTGGCAGCGCTCGGGATCAGTCACGTTTACTGCTCACCGTACTTCCGCGCCCGCTCGGGCAGCACGCACGGCTACGACGTGGTCGACCACAACTCCTTCAACCCCGAGATCGGCAACCCTGAGGACTTCGAGCATTTCGTGGCGGCGCTGCGCGCGCACGACATGGGGCACATCGTCGACATTGTGCCCAACCATGTCGGCATCCTCGGCGCCGACAATGAGTGGTGGATGGACGTGCTCGAGAACGGTGAGGCTTCCGCCTACGCCGGCTTCTTCGACATCGACTGGTCGCCTTCCAACCCCGAGCGCGCGCACAAGGTGCTGGTGCCGGTGCTGGCCGATACCTACGGCACGGTGCTCGAGCGCGGCGAGCTCGAGCTGCGATTCGAGCCCGCGGCGGGCGCGTTCGCGGTGTACTACCACTCGCATCGGCTGCCGCTCGACCCGCGCACCTACCCGCGCATCCTCGACCGCGTGCCGGCGCTGGTGTCGAGCACCGAGCTCGAGAACATCCGTCGCGCGCTCGCGGCGTTGCCCGACCGCAGCAACGCCACGCCCGAGCAGGTGGCCGAGCGCAGCCGTGCGAAGGAACAGCACAAGCGGCGCCTGTCGGCACTCGCCGCCGGCAACCCCGCGGTCGCTGGCGCGCTCGAGGCCGCGGTGCGCAGCTTCAGCGGTACGGCGGCGGAGCCGGCGAGCTTCGATGCGCTGCACGAGCTGCTCGAGCTGCAGGCCTACCATCTCGCTTACTGGCGGGTCGCGGCCGATGACATCAACTACCGCCGCTTCTTCGACGTCAACGATCTCGCAGCGCTGCGGGTCGACAACGAGGCGGTGTTCGAGGTCACCCACCGCCTGGTGCTGCAGCTGATAGGCGCGGGCAAGATCGACGGCCTGCGCATCGATCACGCCGACGGGCTGTACGATCCGGCCGGTTACGTGCAGCACCTGCAGCAGGCGATCGGCGCGGCCACCGGCAGTGCCGCGACGCGCCCGATCTACCTGGTGGTCGAGAAGATCACCGCCGCCTTCGAGCACCTGCCGGTGCACTGGCCGGTGCACGGCGAGACCGGCTACCACTTCGCCAACGTCGTCAACCGCATGCTGATCGATGCGGCGACCCGCACGCGCATGGACCGCGTGTACCGCGGAGCGACCGGCGAGTCGCACGAGTGGCGCGACGTCGCGTACGAGTCTCAGCAGCTGGTGCTGCGCCGCTCGCTGGCCTCCGAGCTCAACGTCGCCACCAACCAGCTGGCGCGCATCGCGCGCTCCGACCGCCGCACCCGCGACTTCACTTTCAACAATCTGCGGCACGCGCTCGCCGAGGTCATCGCCTGCTTCCCCGTGTACCGCACCTACATCGCCGACACGCTGTCCGACACCGACCGCCGCTACATCGAGTGGGCCATCGCCGCCGCCCGGCGCCGGCGCGCCGTCACCGAGGGCTCGGTGTTCGATTTCGTGCGCGCGGCGCTGCTGCTGGAGTTGCCCGCTCCCACCGCGGGACAGCTGCGCGCCATGCGCGCCTTTGTCATGAAGTTCCAGCAGATCACCGCGCCGATCACCGCCAAGGGGATCGAGGACACCGCGCTTTACCGCTTCAACCGCCTGATCTCGCTCAACGAGGTCGGCGGCGACCCCAACAACTACGGTGGCGGCGGGGTACGCGCGTTCCATGCCGATGCCGAGTACCGCATGCGGCACTGGCCGCACGAGATGCTCGCCACCTCCACGCACGACACCAAGCGCTCCGAGGACGTGCGCGCGCGGCTCGACGTGCTCTCGGAGATGACCACTCCCTGGCGCGACGCGGTGCGGCGCTGGACGCGCATCAACCGCACGCGCAAGCGCGAGATCGACGGCATGGCGGCGCCCTCGCGCAACGACGAATACCACTTCTACCAGACGCTGCTCGGCAGCTGGCCGCTCGGCGCAGTCGGCGCCGCCGGCGCCGCCGCCTACCGCGAGCGCATCGAAGCCTACATGATCAAGGCGGCGCGCGAGGCGAAGGTGCGCACCAGCTGGACCGAGGCGGATGCGGCTTACGAGGAGGCGCTGCTGCAGTTCGTGCGCAGCGCCCTCGAGCCGCGCGAGAACAACCTGTTCCGCGCCGATTTCCTCGAGTTCCAGCGGCGCGTGGCGCGTTTCGGCCTGCTCAACAGCCTGTCGCAGACGCTGTGCAAGCTGACCGCGCCGGGTGTGCCGGACATCTACCAGGGCAACGAGCTGTGGGACTTCTCGCTGGTCGATCCCGACAACCGCCGCCCGGTCGACTACCCGCGCCGCCGCGCGGCACTGGCCGAGCTCGAGCGCAGCGCCGCGACGTTGCCGGTGGGCGAGCTCACCCGCAGTCTCGAGGACGGGCGCTGCAAGCTGCTGCTCATCTGGAAGGTCCTGCAGCTGCGGCGCGAGCAGCCGCAGCTCTTCAGCCACGGCAGTTACCGGCGGCTGCGCGTGCGCGGCGAGCGTGCGCACCACGTGTGCGCCTTCGCGCGGCGCTGCGCCGGGCAGTCGCTCATCGTCATCGCCCCGCGCCTCTACCGCCGCCTGCTCGATGACCCTTCGCTTCTGCCGCTCGGTGAGGCGGTCTGGCAGGACACGCTCATCGAGCTGCCGCGCGAGGAGCGTTCCCGGCGCGCCTTCCGCGGCGTGCTGGACGGTGCGCAGCTCGTTCCCATGCGGCACGGCGAGGTGAGCGGCGTACTGGTGGCCAAGGCGCTGGCCGCGTTCCCCGTGGCGCTGCTGGCCGCCGGTGATGCGGGGGCCGTGGGGGGAGCGGTGTAAACGCAGCGCCGGCGGCCACGTTAACATCCGGCCAACACCTCTAGCGGAGCGTTGTATGCGCCAGACTCTTACAGCACTTGCAGCGGCGGCAGCGATTCTCGCCCTCGCGGGCGGCTGCGCCAGCAGCGGGTCCGCCACCCACACGCCCGCCGGCAACGCCGCCGCCTCCGGGACCCCCGCTGAGCAGCAGGCGCTTGCCCGCTACCTCGCCTACGCCGGACCGCCGATCGATCAGTTCACCTGGTTTGGCCATTTCTACAGTTGGGAGGCGCTCGGCAGGGATAGGCTGGTGGTGTTCACCACCCCGTTCGACGCCTACCTTCTCAAGGTCTGGCCGCCGTGCGATTTGCGATTCATCATCAACGCCATCGGCATCACCTCCACCGCGGATACGGTTTACGCGCACACCGATTCCATCACCGTCAACTCCGCCGAGACCGGACCTGGGCGCTGGCGCTGCCCGATCGATGAGATCCGCAAGGTCGACTACCAGCGCATGAGGGCGGACCAGCGCTCGCATGCAAATCCGCCGGCGCCGCAGAATCCGGCCGCGCCGCAGAATCCGCCCGCGCCGCCCGGCGCGCCTGCGCCGCAGGCCCCGAGCGGACAGCCCCAGCCGCCGCAGTAGCGCGCGCGCAGCCGCGCCTGCTCAGCGATAACCGCGCGCCTGCAGCGTGAAGAGGTGCGCGTAGCGCCCGTTCAGCTGCATCAGCTGCTCGTGCGTGCCGCGCTCCACGATCCGCCCGGCGTTGAGCACCACGATCTGATCCGCCATGCGCACGGTGGAGAAGCGGTGCGAGATGAGGATCGTGATGCGATCGTGGGCCAGCTGGCGGAAGTGCTCGAACACCTCGGCCTCGGCCTGCGCGTCCATGGCGGCGGTGGGCTCATCGAGCACCAGGATGTCCGCGCGCGTGCGCATGAAGGCGCGCGACAGCGCGATCTTCTGCCACTGGCCACCGGAGAGCTCGCGCCCGTCGCGGAACCACTTGCCGAGCTGGGTGCGGTAGCCGGTCGGCAGAGTGTCGATGAAGTCGCTGGCCCGCCCCTTGGCCGCGGCTGCGCGCCAGCGCTCCTCGTCCTCGAAGTAACGCTCATCGCCCGCGCCGACGTTCTCACCGACCAGCATCTGGTAGCGCACGAAATCCTGGAAGATCACGCCGATGCGCTCGCGTAGCGAGCGCTCGTCCCAGAGCGCGAGGTCCTGGCCATCGAGGAGGATGCGTCCGGCGGTCGGCGCATACAGCCGCGTCAGCAGCTTGATCAGCGTGGTCTTGCCCGAGCCGTTCTCTCCGACCAGCGCCAGACTCGTGCCCGGTGTCAGATGCAGCGTGACGTGCTCGAGCGCCGGCTCCTCGGCTCCGGGATAGGTGAAGCTCACGTCCTCGAAGCGTACGCCGTCGTCGGGCTGCGGGCCGCGCAGCGCACTGCCGCTGGCACGCGGCACGTGCGCTTCCAGGTACTCGTAGAGCGTCGACAGGTACAGGTTGTCCTCGTACATGCCGCCGACCGCGGCGAGCATCGCCGACACCGCCGACTGCCCCTGGCGGAAGAGCGCCACGTACCGGGTCATCTGACCGAGGGTGATGAGACGGTTCACCGTGGTGATCGCGATCCACGCGTAAGCGCCATAGAGGGCTGCGGTGGCGATCAGCCCGAACGCGAAGCCCCAGGCGTCGCGCCGCATGGTGAGCGCCCGATCCTCGGCGTACAGGCGGCGGAAGATGTCACGGTAGCGCTCGAGCAGGCGTGGCCCGAGTCCATAGAGCATCACCTCCTTGGCGTGATCCTCGCGGGCGATGACCGTCTCGAGGTAGATCTGCATGCGCGTCTCGGGCGAGCGCCAGCGAAACAGCCGGAAAGCGTCGCCGGAGAACTTCGCCTCCGCCACGAACGCCGGCAGCCCGGCGAGCAGCAGCACCGCCACCGCCCACGGCGAGAAGTGCGCCAGCAGCACCCCGTAGCTCGCCAGCGAGATGGCGTTCTGCACCAGACCGAAGGTGCGCGTGACCAGGCTCAGCGGCCGGGTCGAGGCTTCGCGCCGCGCGCGCGTCAGCTTGTCGTAGAACTCCGAGTCCTCGAAGTGCTGCAGCTCGAGGGTGAGGGCCTTCTCGAGGATCATGACATTGACGCGCTGGCCGAGCTGCGCGCGCAGCAGCGACTGGCACAACGACAGCGCGCGCTGCGCCGCCGCCATCGCAGCGACCAGCGCGCCCTCGAGAGCCACCAGCTCGCACCACGTGCGTCGCGCCGCCGGACGCACGCATCGCGGCCACCACCGCATCGACGATCAGCGAGCCGACGTAGACGACGGAAGCCGGCAGGATGCCGGCGACCAGCGTGACCAGCGCCAGCGCCAGGGTGAGCGCGCGGTTGGTGCTCCACACCAGCTCGAGCGCCCGGCGGCTGTAGCGGAACACGCCGAAGAAGCCGCGCAGCGTCAGCGCCTCCGGGCCGGCAGCGGCGACGCTGGCATGACGCGGCGGATGAACCGGGGTCGCCATCAGGGCCGGCGCTCCGCCTCGTGCAGCTCTACCGCCGTCGCCGGCGCAATCGGCAGGCGCACGTCCGCGGGTGGCAGCCCCGTGATCAGGCGCGAGCCGCGCCTGAAGAATACGTAGCTGTAGATCCAGGAGGCGAGCACGGCGAGGCGGTTGCGAAAGCCGATCAGCACCGTGATATGCAGCGCCATCCACGCCAGCCAGGCGATGAACCCGCCGAAACGCACACGGCCGAGCTCCACCACCGCGCGCGACTTGCCGACGGTGGCCATGGAGCCGAAGTCACGGTAATGAAAGCCCGGTACGCGCGCGCTGCGTGCCCCGCGCAGCTGCGCACCGATCACGCGCGCGACGTAGCGTCCCATCTGCATCGCACCCTGCGACACGCCCGGGACGGCCGTCCCGCTTGCCGGGTCGACCTGCCAGGCGGCATCGCCGATCACGAAGACTTCCGGGTGTCCGGGCAGCGAGCAATCGGGCAGCACCGGGACGCGTCCGCCAGGCCCCAGCGGCACGCCGAGCGTCGCGGTGAGGGGCGCCGCGCGCACGCCGGCGGTCCAGATGACGTTGTAACTGCGCAGCCGCTCACCGCGCCGCCTGCACGCCGTCGGCAAACACCTCGGTCACCGGCGCGCCGAGCCGCACTTCGACGCCGAGAGCTCGCAGCTGCGCCAGCGCCCGCGCCGAGGAATCCGCATGCAGTGCCGGCAGGACGCGCTCGCCCGCTTCGATGAGGATGACGCGCGCGTGGCGCGTGTCGGCGACCCGATAGTCGCGCGGGATCACATCCACCGCGAGCTCCTTGATGGCGCCCGCGAGCTCGACGCCGGTCGGTCCCGCGCCCACGATGATGAAAGTCAGCTGCGCGGCGCGCTCGCCCGGCTCGGCCTCGATCTCCGCGATCTCGAACGAGCGCAGCAGGCGCGAGCGGATGAAGGTGGCTTCCTCCACCTCCTTCATGCCCGGTGCGAGCGAGCGCCACTGCTCGTGGCCGAAATAGTTGTCGACCGCCCCGGGGGCGAGCACCAGGTAGTCGTAAGGTACGCGGCTGCCCGCGCCGTACAGACAGCGCGCGGCAAGATCGATGCGCGTCACTTCGGCCAGCATCACGCGCGTGTTTTTCTGGTGACGCAGGATCGTGCGGATGGGCTGGGCAATGTCCGCCGGCGCGAGTGCCGCGCAGGCGACCTGGTAGAGCAGCGGCTGAAAGAGGTGATAGTTGTTGCGGTCAATGACGAGCACCTCGGCGGGCGCACCTCGCAAGGCCTTCGCGGCGAACAGCCCGCCGAAGCCACAACCGACGATCACGATGCGGGCTCGGGCCGGGCCGCTCAAATGCACGCCTCCACAACTGCTCTAAGGACCGCCAACCGATCTGGGGGCGATTATCGGCTATTCCAGTGTGCCGCCCGGACCGGCTAGGCTAAGCGGGCGATGCCCAGCGCGCCGACAGATCGTGAGCCGCCGCGCCACTGCCGTGTAAGCGCGCGCTGCGCCACGCTGGTGGCGCTCGCGGCCTGCGCCGCCGCGCTTGGCGCTGCGCGCGTGCCGGCCGCGCCGGCCGCGCCGGCCGCGACGGCTCAGGCGGCAGTCGCCGCCCCGGACGCCTTCGGGGCCGCGGCCGCCGCCGAGATCCTCGGGCGCGGCGGCAACGCCGTCGATGCCGCGGTCGCCCTCGCCTTCACGCTCGCGGTGACCTACCCCGAAGCCGGCAATCTCGGCGGCGGCGGGTTTGCAACGCTCGTCATTCGCGGCAAGCCCTACTTCCTCGACTACCGCGAACGTGCGCCGCTCGCCGCGAGCGTCCGCATGTACCTCGACGCGGACGGCAACGTCATCCCCGACGCGAGCACCGTCGGTGCGGGCGCCGCCGCGGTGCCCGGAACCGTCGGCGGCCTGTGGGAGCTGCACCGCCGCTTCGCGAAGCTGGCGTGGCGGACCGACCTCGCCGCCGCCATCCGCTATGCGCGGCAGGGCTTTGAGGTTCCGGCGATGCTCATCGCCGAGCGCGACCAGCGCGCACGCGAGCTCGCCGGCCGCACCAACTTCGAGCGCTACTTCGGCGCGCTCGCCGCGGGGGGAACCTTCCGCCAGCCACAGCTCGCGGCGACCCTCGAGCGCATCGCGCTGGCCGGGCCCGACGGGTTCTATCGCGGTCGCACGGCTGCGCTGCTGCTCGCGCAGATGAGCGGCGGCGGACACATCACGCGCGCCGACCTGCGCGGCTACCGCGCGCGCTGGCGCGCGCCGCTCAGCGCGGCGTGGGCCGGCTACCAGGTGATCAGCGCGCCACCGCCGAGCTCGGGCGGCATCATGCTGCTGTCGCTCCTTGCGATGCGCCAGGACCTGGCGCCGGCATTCCAGGGCGTGGCGCAGAACTCCTCGCAATACGTACACCTGCTCGCGGAGATGGAAAAGCGCGTCTTTGCCGACCGCGCCGGCTACCTCGGCGATCCGGATTTCCAGCCGCTGCCGCTCGCCGCTCTCCTCGACCCCGGCTATCTCGCGCGCCGCGCCGCCGAGGTCGATGTGCAGAAGCCGACGGCGACGGCGGCGGTGCAGCCCGGGCTGGAGCCGCACCACAACACCACGCACTTCTCGGTCCTCGATCGCTGGGGCGATGCCGTCTCCAACACCTACACGCTCAACGATGACTTCGGCTGCGGGGTGGTGGTGGACGGCGCCGGATTCCTGCTCAACAACGAGATGGATGATTTCGCCATCAAGCCGGGCACGCCCAACATGTACGGCGTCGTCGGTGGCGATGCCAATGCGATCGCCCCAGGCAAGCGGCCGCTGTCGACCATGACGCCGACGATCCTGACCCGGGACGGCCGCGTCGTGCTGGTCATCGGCACGCCGGGCGGATCGCGGATCGCGACCTCGATCTTTCAGGTACTCAGCAACTGGCACGACTTCGGTATGACGCTGCCCGCGGCGGTCGCGAGTGCGCGTATTCATCACCAGCTGCTGCCCCCCGACACGCTCTATGAGGAACCCTACGCAACGCTCGAGCCGGCGGTGCGCGCCGCGCTCGTTGCGCGCGGCTACGCATTCCTCACGCAGGACTTCAACGGTGACATCGAGGCGATCGCCGTCGGCGCGCAAGGCACCGTGGCGGTGGCCGATCCGCGCGGGCGCGGCGTCGGCAGGGTGTTAGTGCGCAAGCCGACGCGAGCTGGCCCGTTGTGATACAACACGCGCTGCGTTGTGCGTCGCTGGGCGGTGCCTGAGCCATGGATATTGCCCGTCTGATCCAGTCGTCGATCGCACCGGTATTCCTGTTTTCCGGTGTCGCCGCGACGCTCGCCGTGCTGACCAGCCGCCTCTCGCGCATCGTCGACCGCGCCCGCAGGCTCGAGGAGCAGCTGCAGGGCCACCCCGGCAGCGCGGCGCATCTGCGTGCGGACCTGCGGGCGCTGGCGCGGCGCGCCAGCTACATCTACTTCTCGATCTCGCTGTGCACGATCGCCGCGCTGCTGGTGGCGCTGGTGATCATCACGCTGTTTGCCAACGCGTTCCTCGGCTCCGAGCTGGGCATCGTCATCGCGCTGCTGTTCGTGGGCGCCATGGTGTGCCTGGCCGCCGCGTTCATCGCGTTCTTCGTCGAGATACGGCTCGCAGTGGCGACGCTGCGCATCGGTCTGCCGCACGGCTGAGGGCGCGCGGGCCGCCCGGCGGGCACCCGGCGGGCGAGCACAGCGGCTTAAGGAGGCGGCGGGCGGGCGAATCTGCTACCCTGCGCACCCTTTTTTGGACCCGCCCTCAAGCCGCGGGCACGGCCGGCCCGAGCGCCGCCCGCGCGGCGCGGGCCTTTCAGCCGTAAAGCAACCCCCGACTGAAGTCAGAGGCTTTATTCTAAGGAGCAAGCAGACCTTGCAGTATTCCTCGAACATGCCGGAGCTTTACACGAGAACCGAAGCTCTCGGCCCAACGCATTTCCGTGTCAGGCTAACACCAGTTGTTGGATCGTGCCAGACGCGTCAACGTCCTCTGCCGTACTTCACAGACGCGCCAGCTTGCGCCAACAATCCCTCGATACTCGCTTGTATGCCAGCGTGCCTCGGGTGGGATACGGGCTGCAGGGAGAATTATCACGCAATTCCTCCCGCGACTAAAGCCGCGGGTTTCCTTGCGGGGATTCTATGAATCGCCCGATCCGCAACATCGCCATCATCGCCCACGTCGACCACGGCAAGACCACGCTGGTCGATTGCCTGCTGAAGCAATCGGGCACCTTCGCCGCCCACGAGCGCCTCGGCGAGCGCATCATGGATTCCAACGAGATCGAGCGCGAGCGCGGCATCACCATCCTCTCCAAGAACTGCGCCATCGAATACGGCGGCACGCGCATCAACATCGTCGACACGCCCGGCCACGCCGATTTCGGCGGCGAGGTGGAGCGGGTGCTGTCGATGGTGGATGGCGTGCTGCTGCTGGTGGATGCGGTCGAGGGGCCGATGCCGCAGACGCGCTTCGTCACGCGCAAGGCGCTGGCTCAGGGGCTCAAGGCCATCGTCGTCGTCAACAAGATCGACCGGCCCTCAAGCCGCCCGGCGTGGGTCGTCGATCAGACCTTCGATCTGTTCGACAAGCTCGGCGGCAGCGACGCGCAGCTCGACTTCCCGGTCATCTACGCCTCGGCGCTGCAGGGCTGGGCGAGTACCGACTACACCGAGCGCCGGCCGGACATGTCGGCGCTGTTCGAGGCGATCCTGGCGCACGTGCCGCCACCGGCGGCACAGGCGGACCTGCCGCTGCAGCTGCAGATCTCCACGCTCGATTACAACTCCTACCTCGGCCGTATCGGCATCGGGCGCATCCGCCGCGGCGTGGTGCGCCCCGGACAGAACGTGACGCTGCGCTATGGCGCCGAGGATCGGGGGCTGGCGAAGGTCGGCCAGGTGCTCGCCTTCAGCGGTCTCGAGCGCCAGCCGGTCGAGCTTGCCGCGGCCGGCGACATCGTCGCCATCACCGGTATCGAGAACGTCAACATCGGGCTCACGGTCTGTGACCCGGAGTACCCCGAGGCTCTGCCGCCGATCCACGTCGATGAGCCGACGCTGGCGATGAATTTCCAGGTCAACACCTCGCCGCTGGCGGGCCGCGAAGGCCGCTTCGTCACCAGCCGGCAGCTGCGCGAGCGGCTGTACCGCGAGCTGCAGAGCAACGTGGCGCTGCGCGTCGAGGACACCGACGAGACGGACGTGCTGCGCGTCTCCGGCCGCGGCGAGCTGCACCTCACCATTCTCATCGAGAACATGCGCCGCGAGGGCTATGAGCTCGCGGTCTCGCGTCCGCAGGTGCTCACCAGGATAGTGAACGGCGAAGTGCACGAGCCCTACGAGGCGCTCACCGTCGACATCGAGGAGCCGCATCAGGGCGCGGTGATGGAGGGGCTCGGCAACCGCCGCGCCGAGTTCGCCGCCATGAGCCGCGACGTCCAGGGGCGCGTGCGGCTCGAGTACCGCGTGCCGGCGCGCGGCCTGATCGGCTTCCAGGGCGAGTTCCTCACCCTCACCCGCGGCACCGGGCTCATGAGCCACATCTTCGACGGTTTCGCGCCGGTGAAGGGCGAGATTCCGGAGCGGCGCAACGGCGTACTGGTGAGCAACGAGCACGGCGAGGCGGTCGCCTATGCGCTGTACAATCTGCAGGAGCGCGGCCGGCTGTTCGTCGGTCCCGGCGAGCGGCTCTACGAGGGCATGATCATCGGCATCCACAGCCGCGAGAACGACCTGGTGGTGAATCCCATCCGCACCAAGAAGCTCACCAACATCCGCGCCGCCGGCAAGGACGACGCCATCCTGCTGACGCCGCCGATCCAGCTGACGCTGGAGTATGCAGTCGAGTTCATCGCCGATGACGAGCTGGTGGAGGTCACGCCGGCCTCGATCCGCATCCGCAAGCGCTTCCTCAGGGAGCAGGAGCGCAAGCGCGCGGCGCGCGAAGGCGCCGCCGCCACCGCCTGAGCGGCAAGCGGGCGAGTCGCCTACACTTCCTGACCCGCGTGCATGCCGATGAACTGCAGGAACTCCGCGCGGGTACGGGCGTCGCTCCTGAACGTGCCGATCATGCGGCTCGTGACCATCGACACGCCGCGCTTGTGCACCCCGCGCGTCGTCATGCACTGGTGCACGGCGTCGATCACCACGCCTACACCACGCGGCTTCAGCACCTCGCCGATGCAGTCGGCGATCTGCGCGGTGAGCTTCTCCTGCACCTGGAAGCGGCGCGCGTAACCGTCGACGACGCGCGCAAGCTTGCTGATGCCGACCACCTTGTCGGCGGGCAGGTAACCGATGTGCACCCGCCCGATGATCGGCGCCATGTGATGCTCGCAGTGCGACTCGAAAGTGATGTCGCGCAGCACGATCATCTCATCGTAGCCGCCCACTTCCTCGAAGGTACGCCGCAGGTACGCGGCCGGGTCGATCTGGTAGCCGGAAAACCAGTCGCGGTACGCCTCGAGCACCCGCTGCGGCGTGTCGCGCAGCCCTTCGCGGCGCGGATCCTCGCCCGCCCAGCGCAACAGCGTACGCACGGCAGCCTCTGCTGCGCGGCGTGAAAGCTTCGATCCGGCGCTCGCCATCGGTACCTCCCTGCAGGAAGTGTAGCGTGCGCCGGGCGTGCGCGCGCGGCGCAAGCGCCGTCAGCCGAAGAAGTGCAGCAGGCCGCAGCTGAGCAGCAGGCTGCAGCCCCCGGTAAGCGTTGCGATCGTGAGCCCGGCCGCGAGCGGCCGCCAGCCGATGCGCCACATGTCGGTGAATGCGACCGACAGGCCCACCGCCGTCATGCCGCAGCTGAGGAACAGGTCCGAAGCGCTGTAACCGGTGTTGACGAGCGCCGGCCACAGCGGCGAGGCCGGCAGCAGCGCGTCGCCGGCGGTGCGCATCACGATGAAGCCGACGAATGCCAGCACGAAAAAGGGCACCAGCCGCGCGCGGCCGGCGGCTGCGGCGCTCCGCGCGTGCGCTTGCGTCGGCGCCGCCGCGTGCTGTGCCGCTTCGTGGCGCTGCGTGAGCCACGCCGCCGCTGGCAGCAGCAGCGCGATCGACAGGTTGCGCAGCAGCTTCGCCACGCTCGCCGCGGCCAGCGCCGCGGGCGCCCCCGCCTGCTGCGAGTAAATGAGCGCCGCGCCGATCACCTGCGAGGTGTCGTGGATCGCGGTACCGAGGAAGATGCCGGCGTGCAGCGGCGAGGCGCCGAGGAAGTGGCCGGCCACCCAGGGGTAGAACAACATGGCGATGCAGCCGAAGAGCACCACGCAGGTCACCGCGAAGGCCGTCTCGGCGTGGCGCGCGCGGATCACCGGCGACATCGCCACCACCGCCGTGCAGCCGCACACCGCCGTACCGACCGCGAGCAGCAGCCCGAGCCGCCGCGGTACCGCGAGCGCCCGTGAGATCGCAATGCCGGCGAGCAGCGCCACGGTGAGACAACTCAGCGCCACGGGCAGCGCCGTCACGGCAATCGCGGTCGCGCCCGCGAGCGTGAGGCGCAGCCCGACCAGCGCAATGCCGACGCGCAACAGCCGGTGCATGGCCCAGTTGAGTCCGCGGGTCGCCCACGCGGGCACCCCGAGCGTGTTCCGCCACAGCATGCCGAGCACGACGGCGCACATCACCGGACTTAAGGGAAACTTCGGCAGGCCGCCGGCGCCTGCGGCGAATCCCTGCGCCAGCCCGCGCGCAACGATGGCGAGGGCCACCGCGACGGCAAGGCCGGGCGCCGCCTGGCGCAGCGCGGCCCACCCCGCGAGCGAGGCCTCCCTGAGTGTGCGCACGGCTACAGCGGTAGCCGCTTGTCGCTTGCGATTGGAGGCAGGGGGACGACGCGGCGGTTGACGACCATGCGCTCGTTCAGCTCGCTGATCGCCTGGCTACCGGTGCGCACGAACAGGAACGGCAGCACGGCGTGCACCAGGCAGGCGATGCCGGCGAATATCATGCGGGTGCCGAAGCACAGCGCCCGCCCGAGATGCTCGCCGTAGCTCTCACCGACCGAGGCGGGATGCTCGGTAAAGGCGCGGATCAGGTTCATCGGCCCATGCTAGCCCCGCAGCGGCGCTACGCGGTTGCAAAGACATGGCAAAGCCCCCGCCGTTGAGCAACAATGTTGCGCATTCAGGGGGAATGACGGAACTTTGTTTCATGGATAAGCTGGATGCCAAAATCCTGGACCTGCTCCAGGGCAACGGCGAGCTCAGCGCCGCCGAGATCGCAGACCGCGTCGGGCTGTCGAAGGCGCCGTGCTGGCGGCGTATCCAGAAGCTGCAGCACGAGGGGATCATCCGCCGCACCGTGGCGCTGCTCGATGCGCATGCGCTCAACGTCGGCACCACTGTGTTCGTGACGCTCAAGACCGGCAATCACAGCGAGGCGTGGTTCGAGAAGTTCGTGCGCGCGGTGCGCGACATCCCCGAGGTGACCGAAATCCACCGTATGAGCGGCGACGTCGATTACCTGATCCGCATCGTGGTGCCCGACATCGACGCCTACGACGTGGTGTACAAGCGCCTGATCTGCGCGGTGGAGTTTCAGGACGTGAGCGCGAGCTTCGTGCTCGAGACCATCAAGTACAGCACCGCGCTGCCGTTGTGCTACGCGAAGCTCGACTAAGCCCCTGCCTCGTTGTCGCGGATGATCTGCGCGATGCGTGCCCTGATCGCGGTGCGGTCAATGTCGTAGGCGCGCGTGGCGAGCACCGGCTCGCGCGGTGGAGTCTGCGCGAGCTGCACGCCGCGGTCATCATGCACGTCGACCGTGAGGATGGTTGACAGTCCGATGCGCAGTGGGTGGCGGCTGAGCTCGGCGGGGTCGAGCGCGATCCGCACCGGCACGCGCTGCACGACCTTGATCCAGTTGCCGGTGGCGTTCTGCGCCGGCAGCAGCGCGAACGCAGCCCCGGTACCCATCCCCAGGCCGCTCACGCGGCCGTGGTACTCGACCTGCCCGCCGTACAGATCGGCCGTGATCCTTACCGGCTGACCGATGCGCATGCGCCGCAGCTGCACCTCCTTGAAGTTGGCATCGATCCGCAGCCGCTCGAGCGGTACGACGGACATCAGCGGCACACCGGGAGAAATGCGCTCGCCGAGCTGCACGGTACGCCGGGCGACGTAGCCGCTGAGCGGCGCACGCACGCTGGTGCGCATCAGCGCCAGCCACGCGGACTCCACCTGTGTTGCCGCCGCCTGCACGTCCGGGTTGTCGGCGACCCCCGTGCGGCCGACCAGCGCGGTACTGGCGGCGAGGTTCTTCTGCGCCGCGGTCAGTGCATCGCGCGCGGCGCTGAGCGCATCACGCGCGTGCCCGAGCTCCTCCGCGGACACTGCCCCGGAGGCGGCGACATTCCTGCGGCGGTCGAAGTCTGCCTGCGCGCGCGCGAGGTCGGCGCGGCGCTCCGCGACTACCGCGGTCAGCTGGTCGCGATTGGCGAATACCGTGCGGGTCTGGCGCACGGTGCGCGCCAGCTGCTCCTCGGCGTTCTGCAGCGCGATGCGGGCGTCGGTGGCATCGAGCCTGATGAGCTCCTGCCCTGCCTGTACCCGGTCGGTCTCATCGGCGTCGATCGCCACCACCGTGCCGAACACCTGCGAGGTGACGTTCACGAGGTCGCCGGCGACATAGGCATCGTCCGTGCTCTCGTAGAACCTCGCGTACAGGAGCCACCAGCCGAGAGTGAGCGCAGCGATGACGAGCAGTGCCAGCGCGAGAATTGCCAGCCAGGTGCGGCGGCGCTGCTGCAGGCGCACGGGCGCAGGCGCGGTTGCAACCGGAGCGTCCATGGTCGGATCAGCCGGGCGCCGCGCGGTAGCCGCCGCCGAGCGCGCGCACCAGCTCGACGCTGAAGGACAGCCGCCGCGCCTGCAGCTCCGCGCGCAGTCCCTGCGCGAGCAGCACCTGGTTCTGGCTCGACAGGACGCTCAGGTAGTTGTCGAGTCCGGCGCGATAACGCTCGGTCGTCAGGTCATAGGAGCGTTGCGCGTCATCGAGCGCCAGCTGCTGCTCGAGCGTCTCGCGCTCGAGCGCGCGCCAGTTGGCCACCACGTCCGCCACTTCACGTACCGCATCGAGCAGCGTCTGGTTGTACTGCGCCACCGTCAGGTCCACCTGCGCCTGGCGCGTGTACAGCGCGCCGCGCAACGCGCGGCGGTTGAAGAGCGGCAGCGACAGCGCCGGCCCGCCGCCGACGATGCGGTCCGAGGCCTCGAACAGCTGTGACAGGCCAAGACTCTGGAAGCCGGCGAATGCGGTCAGATTCACGTTGGGGTAGAAGTCCGCCTCGGCTGCCTTGACGCCGTGGGCGGCGGATTCCACCTGCGCGCGCGCTGCGGCCACATCGGGGCGGCGCCCGAGCAGCTGCGCGGGCAGCACCGAGGGCAGCGCGATATCCGCCGGAGCGGCCAGCTGCGGCCGCTTGAGCTGCTGGCCGCGATCAGGCCCTGCGCCCACGAGATCGGCGAGCTGGTGGCGCGCCAACTCGATGTCGGCTTCGACGAACGCGACACCTGCGCGCGTCAAGGCCAGCTGGCCCTCCGACTGCTTCACGCGCGCGACGTTCTCGAGGCCCGCAGTGACGCGCTGCTGCGTCAGCTCGAGGATCTGCGCCTGTTGCCTCAAGTTGTCGTTGGAGACATCGAGCAGGGCGTACTGCAGGTCGAGCTGGACGTAGGCCTGCACGACCGCCACCGCGAGCGCCAGCCGCGCGGCGGCGCGGTCGGCTTGCGCCGCCTCGACGCCCGAGCGCGCCGCGGCCGCGAGGGCACGGTTGTGGCCCCAGAAATCGAGGTCATAGCTGAAGTCGAGGGTCACCTCTCCCTGGTTCCAATAGTTGCCGGCATAGGGAGGCGGGTACAGGCCGTTCACCGGGAAGCGCTGGCGGGTGACCGAGGCGTCGAGCGCCGTCTGTGGCAGGAGTGCCGCACGCGCGGCGATGCCAGCGCCCTGGGCGGCACGCAGGCGCGCCTCCGCCGTCTGCAGCGTCGGACTGCCGGCGAGCGCCTCGTCGACCAGCGCGTCGAGTTGCGGATCGCCGTAACCGTGCCACCAGGCATCTGCCGGCCAGGCCGCAACGTCGACCTTTGCCGTTGCGAGGGCCTGGCTCGCGCCAAGAGCCTGCGGGGCAAGCTGCGTCGCCGGCTGCCAGGCGCCGCGATCGACGCAAGCGGAAAGCCCCAGCGCCACGAGCGGCGCCAGCAGCCGGATACGGGTGGTCATGACCTGTCGCCTTTGGGTTGCCCGCGATTCTCCGCCGTTACCCGTCCGTTATCGATCATCCGTCCGAGGTAGTGCTTTTCGCCACCCGCCACCCGTTTTGGGGCACCGCGCCCGCGTGCGGGCGCTCAGCGCTGCGGCGGCGGCTGCGCCGCGGCAGTGAACACGTCCGCGCCGAAGATCCTGAGCCCGCTGTCCGCCGCGTAACCCAGATACGGCAGGGCGAAGATCGCTTCCACCGTGCGCAGCAGCGAGTAGTGGTTATAGGGCACCGCTGAGACCGTCCCACCCGTCACGAACGGCGAGAGCACTACCGCTCCGACCCGCCCGCCGCCGGGACCGCCGAAGCCCGGCCGGTATTTCGCGCCCGGCAGCGGCTTCTCCCCGCAGCAGGCGCTCGCGCCCTCGGGGCCTACGCTATCGGACTCATCGAAGGTGATGACGAGCAGTCCGTCGGCGCGAAACGCCGGCGAGCGCTCGATCAGCGGCACCCACCTCTTCAGGAAGGCGTCGACGGCGGGCAGTCCGCCGCGGCGACCATCCACGCACTGCGGGTCGTGCCCGTCGTCGCACAGGTTCGGCGTGATGAACACGTAGTTCGGTGTCGCGGCGGCGCTCGCCAGGTCGTGCGGCAGGCGCTCGAGATTGACCACGTGCGCATCGCAGCGCGCCTGATCGTCGATGATCGAATGAAAGTACACGAATGGGTCGTGCTTCGCGGCGTACTGGTCGGATGCGCTCGCCACGTTGGTGCGCTCGGTGCTGCCGAGCGGCAGGTGCCCGCAGGTTGCGCTCTCGCGTGCCGGATTCCTGCCCATGTCCTCCATGTAGCCCTTCCAGGTGAGACCCGCCGCCTCGAGCTGATCGGGCAGCGTCTTCACCGACGTCGGGTACACACAACCGGAACCGGCGAGTTGTCCGTGTGAGTCGAGCCGCGCGGCACCCGGCCTGAAGTCCGCAAAGGTCGGACAGTCGAGTTGCGTGTCCTCGTTCGGCGCCTGGCCGCTCACGAGTGCCACGTAGTTGCCGAGGCTTGCATGGCCGATGCTGTAGTAGCGCGTCAGCAGCGCGCCGCGCGCGGTGAGCGTGCGTGCGAGATACGGCGCCGGCGAGCGCGCGGCGAACGTCACGCGGTAGGACTGGTTCTCGAGCAGCAGCAGGAAAACGTGCCGTATGGGCGGCAGCGGCGGCGCCAGCGGCGGCGCCAGCGGCGACGCGGCCACGCCGCCGCGTGCAGCGAGCATCAGCAGCAGTGAAAACGCGGCGGCAAGGCGCGGCGCCATTCACGCCCCGGGTACGGCGGTGCTCGCCGGCGCCGCGGCCGGGTGCGGCGCAAGGCGCAGCGCCCGCACGAACAGCGCCGCGCACGCCACGGTGAGCGCCGCGGCGGTGAGGAAGGCGGCGCCGGGGAAATGCACCGGCGCCGCGGTGCCGGAAAAATAACCGAATACCTGTGTCATGAGCGGCGGACCTGCGATCGAGCTCAGGCTGTAGAGGCAGGCGACGGCGCCCTGCAACTCGCCTTGCGCATTGGCGGGAATCTGCTGCGAGGCGAGCGCGTTCATCGAGGGGTAGGTGAGCGCGAAGACGAAGGTGGTGAGCGACACCACGTACATCATCCAGCCCTCGCTGACCAGGGCGTAGCCGACGTAGGCGATGACCCCCGCCGCCATGCCGGCGAGCGCCGCGCGCCGTTCCCCGCCGATCCACGGGATCAGCACCCGCGTGAGCGCGCCCTGTGCAACCGCCATCAGCAGGCCGACCCAGGCAAGCGAATAGCCGACCTCGGCGCTCGTCCAGTGGAACCTGGAGATGGTGTAGAACGCCCAGGTGCTCGGCAGCACCTGATGTCCGAGCTGCCACAGGAACAGCGCACCGAGCATCAGCAGCACCACCGGGTACCTGCGCATCTGCGTGAGCGTGCCGAGCGGATTGGCGCGCGCCCAGTGGAAGGGGCGCCGCTGCGCGAGCGGCAGCGACTCCGGCAGCGCGAAGTAGCCGAACGTTGCGTTGGCGAGGGCCACGGCGCCGGCGGCGAAAAATGGCGCGCGCGGACCTAACCCGCCCAACAGGCCGCCGATCGCAGGACCTGCGATGAAACCGATGCCGAACGCTGCGCCCATCAGACCAAAGCTCTGCGCCCGCCGCCCCGGCTCAGTGATGTCTGCCACGTAGGCGTAGGCCGGGGTGAACGATGCGCCGGCGATGCCCGCGATCATACGGCCGACGAACAGCCAGGCGATCACCGGCGCGACGCCCATGATCAGGTAGTCACAGCCGAGCGCCAGCAGCGCGAACAGCAGCACCGGGCGGCGGCCGAAGCGGTCACTCAGGTTTCCCAGCACTGGCGCGCAGAAGAACTGCATCAGCGCGTACACGAACGACAGCCAGCCGCCATAACCGGCCGCGCGGTCCACGGTCACGCCGGTGAGCTGCATGATCAGGCGCGGCAACACCGGCAGGATGATGCCGAAACCGGTCGAGTCGACCAGCACCGCGATGAAGATGAAGACGAAGGCGGCGTTGCGGGATTTGTCAGGGCTCATTGCGCACGTCGTGCCTGGCGGGCGCGCTATCTTATACGAAGCGCTGCGCCCAGCCGCAGATGGACTCGGGCTAAGCCGCCTTGCGGCTGAAGAGCAGCACTGCCGCGACGGTGGTGCACAGCGCGATCTCCACGAGCCTCACCAGATCCTGCACCAGCGAGGCGACCGAGGCGCCCTTGAGAAAGAGGCCCTGCATCAGGCGCAGCATGTGGGCGAGCGGATTGATCGTGGTGACGAACTGCAGCCACCACGGCATGTTCTCCACCGGCGTCGCAAAACCCGACAGCAGCGCGAACGGCAGGAGCACGGCGAACGCTCCGAGGAAAGCCTGCTGCTGCGTGCGCACCAGCGAGGAGATGAACAACCCCACCCCCGCGCACGCCTCCGCGAAGGCGAGCACGGCCGCGTAGAAGACCAGCAGGTTGCCGCGAAAGGGCACCCCGTACAGCAGCGTCACGATGATCAGGTAGAGCGTCGCCTGCACCACCGCAACCAGCAGCGGCGGCAGGAGCTTGCCGAACGCAATCTCGACCGGGGTCGCCGGCGACACCAGCGTCTGATCGAAGGTACCGAGCTCGCGCTCGCGCGCGACCGACAGCGCCGTGATCATGAGCGCAACGGCGAGACTCAGCATGCCGACCAGGTTCGGCAGCATGAACCAGCGGTAGTCGAGATTCGGGTTGAACCAGTTGTCGATGACGACCGCCGCATTCGGCATCGCCGCCAGCCCTGCAGCCGACTCGCCCGTGGCGCTGGCGTCGGGCGGCGCGCCCGTCAGCCCTGCCCCCTCACCCGTCACGATGACACTGACGTACTGCGCCGTGATCTGCGCCGCGTTCGAGCGCCGTCCGTCGAGCAGCAGTTGCGCGCTCGCCGGCCGGCGCGCTGCAAGATCGGCCGAGAATCCGCTCTGCAGCACCAGCATGCCGATGATCTCCTCGCGCTCAAGCGCACCGCGGGCCGCAGCGACGCTCGCGTAGAGCGGCAGCCGCGTGAAGCTCGGCGAGCCGCGCAGGCGCTGCTCGATGTCCGCTGCGTACGGTCCGCGGTCAAGGTCGACGATCGCCAGACTCACGTTCTTCACCTCCATGGTGGCCGCGGAGGAGAAGACGAACAGCTGGATGATGGGCGGCATCACCAGCGACCAGCGCGCGCGCGGGTCGCGCAGCATGGTGATGAGTTCCTTGCGGATGATGGCCAGCAGCCGCTGCAGCATCGTTTTTGTCTCAGTCGAGCCGCTTGTGCAGCCGCCGCCAGGTGAGGCCGAAGAACAGCGCCCCGACGATGAGCATGAACAGCATGTTGGGGATCAGCACCGCCCACAGGTCGCCGGCGAGGAACACGGTCTGGAGCGAGATGTTCATGTAGCGGGCCGGAATGATGTAGGTGATGAGCTGCAGCCACGGCGGCATGGAGTGGATGTCGAACAGGAACCCCGACAGCATCATCGCCGGCATATACCCGGTCATCAGCCCGAGCTGCGCCGCCGCCATCTGCGATTTCATGGCGACCGAGATCAACAGTCCCTGCCCGAGCGCCGGGACGAGGAATGCGGCGGACACCAGCCCCAGTGTCAGGAATGAGCCGCGCAGCGGCAGCTGGAACAGCAGCAGCGCGGTCAGCACGCACACCGCCATCGACACCATCGCCAGCAGGAAGTACGGCAGGGTCTTGCCGATCAGGATCTGGCCGCGCGTCAGCGGCGTTGCATACAGCGCCTCCAGCGTGCCGCGCTCGTACTCGCGCGCGATGACCAGCGAAGTCAGCAACGTCCCGAGCAGCGTCATGATCACCGTCATGGAGCCGGGAATCAGGAACCAGCGGCTCACTGCATTGGCGTTGTACCAGTAGCGCGTCTCGAGGGTGACCGGCGGCGCGAGCGCCGCGCCCTGCTGAACGCCGCGGCCGGTGACGAAGGCGCTCCAGATCGCGTCGATGTAGCCGTGTACGTAGTTGGCGGTGTTGGGCTCCGCGCCGTCCACCAGCACCTGCACCTGCGCGGTCGTGTCCTGGGCGTCGAGCAGGCTGCCGAAATCGGCGGGGATGATCACCACCGCCTTGACGCTCTGGTCCTGCAACAGCCGCTCGCCGCCGCGGCGCTCGGCCGCCGGCACCGCCAGGAACCACTTCGAGTGGGTGAGTGCGGCGGCGAAGTCGTGCGCATCGCGGCCGTCGTCCTCGCGCACCACCGCGATCTTCACCACTGTGGTGTCGAGCGAGATACCGTAGCCGAACAGGAACAGAAAGGTCAGCGGCAGCACCACCGCGATGATCCAGCTCGAGGGGTCGCGGATGACCTGCTTGGCCTCCTTGAGCATGATGGCGGCGAGCTGCTGCCACCACGAGTGTGCCTGCCTCAGCCTGGCGCTCATGCCGCCTCGGCCTCGATGAGCGCGATGAATGCGTCTTCCAGCGTCGGCTCGGGATGCTGTGCGCTGCGCACCCGCGACTTCAGCTCATCGGGCGTGCCCTCGGCGATCTTGCGGCCGCGCCAGATGAGTCCGATGCGATCGCAATACTCCGCCTCCTCCATGAAGTGCGTCGTAACCACCACCGCCACACCTCGCGCGGTGAGGGCGTTGATGTGGTGCCAGAACTCGCGCCGCATGAGTGGGTCGACACCACTGGTCGGCTCGTCGAGGAACAGTACCCTTGGGGCGTGCAGCGTGGCGCAGGCGAGCGCCAGGCGCTGCTTGAAGCCGAGCGGCAGTAGCGCGGCATTCGCCTGCAGATGCGGGGTGAGCTCGAACATCTCGATCATCGCCTGAACGCGCTCGCGCTTCGCGCTTCGCGTCAGGCCATAGATGTCGGCGAAGTAATCGAGGTTCTGGGCGACCGACAGGTCACCGTAGAGCGAGAACTTCTGCGCCATATATCCCAGGTGCGCCCGGGCGCGGCTCGCAGCGTGCAGCAGGTTCACCCCGGCGACGGTCGCATCGCCGGCGGTGGGCCTGAGCAGCCCGCACAGCATGCGGAACGTCGTCGACTTGCCCGCACCGTTCGGACCCAGCAGCCCGTAGATCTCTCCCGCATGCACCTCGAAGCCGATGCTGTCGGCAGCGACAAAGTCGCCGAAGCGGCGCGTCAGGGCCTGGGCGCGCACCAGCACGCCATCGCCCGCCGCCCCCGGCGGCGTACCGTCCGCCGCTGCGCCCGGCTGCGCCGTAGTGCCCGCAGCCGGCCAGCCGCGCGCCAGCAGGCTCTCGCCCTTGCGCGCGCCGCCGAGGAGCTCGACGTACGCATCCTCGAGCCTGGGGGGCACCGGCTCGTAGTCCGCGCCCTGGAATTCACCGGCGCCGCCGGGCCTGACGACCAGCCGCACGCTCGCGCCCTGGATCACCGCATCGAGCACCGCCGCACGCTCGAGCTCGCGTTCGGCGGTGTGCCGCGCCCTGCCCGCGGGCACCCGGCGACGGAACACGCGCCCGCGCACGCCTGCGCGCAACTCGGACGGCGGTCCGTCGTACAGCAGCCGCCCGGCATCGAGCAGCCAGATGTGCGCGCAACGCTCGGCCTCCTCCAGGTAGGCCGTGGACCACAGCACCGTGACGCCGCTCGCGACCAGCTCGCTCACCATGCGCCACAGCTCGCGCCGCGACAGCGGATCGACGCCCACGCCCGGCTCGTCGAGCAGCAGCAGCCGCGGGCGGCCGAGCAGTGCGCAGGCGAGCCCGAGTTTCTGCTTCATCCCGCCGGACAGCTGCCCCGCGAGCCGCGCGGTAAAGCCGCTCAGCCCGGTGAATCTCAACAGCTCCGCGAAGCGTTGCCGGCGCGCTTCGCTCTCGAGCGCCCGCAGGTTGGCGTAGAGGTTCAGGTTGTCGAGCACCGACAGGTCCTCGTACAGGCCGAAGCGCTGCGGCATGTAGCCGGTCTCGGCCTGCGTCGTGCCCCCTTGCGCGCGTGGCGGGCGCCCGAGCACCTCGACCGTTCCGGCGCTGGGCTCCATCAGCCCCGCGAACAGACGGATCAGTGTCGTCTTGCCCGCCCCGTCCGGGCCGACCAGTCCGAGGATCATCCCCGCCGGTAGTTGCGCGCTGATGCCGTCGAGGGCGCAGGTCGCGCCGAATCGCTTCACCAGTCCGACAACCCTTGCTGCCGCCTGAGCCGCGGCTGGCGCACTCATCGCCTGGAGCCTCCTGTCCTTTTAGCGGGCCGGCGGCTGCGCGGCGGCCACCAGCACCGTGACCGGCATGCCCTGGCGGAATACGTTGTCAGGATCGCTCGCAATCACGCGAATGCGGTAGACGAGGTCATCGCGCACCTGCTCGGTCTGCACGGTCTTCGGGGTGAACTCGGCATCCGGCGAGATGAAGCCCACGGTGCCCTGGTATTGCTTGCCCGGCATCGAGTCGGTGGTGATCCTGACCGCCATGCCCGGCTTGATGCGCCCGAGCCGCGGCTGCGGCACGTAGGCGCGGATCCATACCGGATCGTTGAGTGTCAGCGTGTAGATGGTCTGCCCCGCCTGTACGATGGCACCGACCTCACGCGCGCGCACCGAGATGATGCCCGCGCTCGGGGCGAGCAGCGTCGTGTCGGCAAGCGCGGTCTGCGTCTTCTGCAGCCGCGCCTGCGCCGAGGCGAACATCGCCTCTGCTGCGTCGATGTCCTCGATGCGTGAGCCGCGCAGTTCCATCGTGAGCTGATCGCGCGCCCCGGCGAGCTGCGCTTCGCTCTCGTGAACACGCGCCTGCGCGTCATCGATCTGCTGGTGCGTGACGAGCCCGGCGGCCACGAGTTGCTGCTGCCGCTGCAGCGTGATGCGCGCGTTCTCGAGGTCGGCGGCGCGTTGCGCGACCGTGGCGCGCGCCTGGGCAATCTCCTCGATGCGATAGCCGCGGCGGGTCTTCGCGAGCTGGGCCTGCGCCTGCTCCATGTCCGCGCGCGCGGCAGCAACGTCGGTGTCGAAAGGCACACGATCGAGTTGTCCGAGTGTCTGCCCGGCGCGCACCTTGTCGCCCTCCTGGACCTGCAGCGCGGAGATCCTGCCGGTGACGCGGAAGGCGAGCTCCACCTGATGCACATCGACGTTGCCGGAGAGGGAGAAAGCCGCACCCGGATCGTTGGCGTCGCGTTGGCGCCAGAGGTAGCCGCCCAGCACCGCCAGCACCAGCAGCAGTGCAGCTCCGGCGGCGATCCGGCGCCGCTTCATGCCGCGCGCTGCGCGCCGCGCATGACCCGGCCGCGCACCCAGAACACCGGCACCCCGGCGAGAATGATGGCGAAGGTAATGCCGCTGTTGCGTGGATCGGTGAGCAACGCGTTGAGCACCATGAACGCGGAAGCCGCCAGGAACACGAGCGGCACCAGCGGGTAACCCCACACGCGGTACGGCCGTGGCAGCTCGGGGCGACGGCGGCGTAACACGAACACGCCCGCCACGGTGAGCGCATAGAAGGGCCAGATGCCGAGAATGAACTTGTCTGCCAGCTGCGCGAAGTCGTTCTGCAGGACGTAGGCGACGCCGAGCACGCTCGCCAGGGCGATGGCGACCGAGGGGCTGTTGAAGCGCGGTGAGATGCGTGCCGCCACGCGAAGGAACAGGCCGCGGTCGGCCATGGCGAAGAAGATGCGCGAGCCGGTCATCATCGAGGCGTTCAGCCCGCTGAAAGCCGAGATCACCACGGCGGCGGCGACCACCGCCGCCCCCGCGCCACCGAGCAGCGGCACGCGCGCCGCGACGGTGGAGGCGATGAGCGGCTCACCCGCCATCTGCGCCGGCGCGAGCGCGTAGATGAAGCCGACGTTCACGACCAGATACACCAGCATGACGCACGCAGCGCCTGCGATCAGCGCGAGCGGCAGGTTGCGCTGCGGGTCACTGATCTCCCCCGCCATCGAGGCGGGGTCGGCCCAGCCGTCGTAGGTCCAGAGCACCGGGATCAGCGCGCTGGCCAGCATCGATAGCGGCAGCGCTGCGGGCCACGCCGGCGTGAAATGCGCACCGCTCCCACCGCTGGCGGTGAACGCCAGCAGGCCAAGCGCCATGAGCAGCGCGTACTTGACGGCGGTGGTGGCGCTCAGCAGCGCCGCGGCGCGCTGCACGCCGATGTAGTTGATCGCGCCGATGGCCACGATGGCGAGCGCGGCGCTGTAGCGCACCTCACTTGCGGAGAGCGGCACGAAGAAGCCGAGGTACTCGGCGAAAATCGTGGCGATCGCCCCGAGAGCGGCGGCGCGGATCACCACCAGCTCGGTCCAGCCGAACAGGAACGCGGGCAGCGGGCCGTAGCTCTCCAGCAGGTAGGCGAACATGCCGCCGGAGCGCGGCAGGGCGCCGGCCAGCTCGGCGACCGTGAGCGCGCCGCACAGCGCGATGACGCCGCCTAACACCCAACAGAGGAGAATCGTCCCCGGCGCCTGCAGCTGCGCGGCGACCGTGGCCGGTACGCGGAAGATGCCGCTGCCGATCGCCACCCCGACGGAAACGGCGATCGTCTGCAGCAGGCCCACCGAGCGCGGCATGCGCTCGCCCCACGGGTCAGCCATCCACGACTCGCGCCGCGAGCAGCTCGACCCAATGCCGCACCGGCACGCGGGTGGCGCTGCGGATGTGCGCCAGGCAGCCAATGTTGGCGGTGGCGATCACGTCCGGCGCGCCCTCTTCCAGCGCCGCCACCTTGGCGCGCAGCAGCTGCGCGGCAAGCTGCGGTTGCAGGATCGAATACGTACCGGCGGAGCCGCAGCAGCGCTGCCCGTCGGTGACGGCAGTCAGCGTATAGCCCGCAGCGCTCAGCAGCGGCTCGACCACCCCCGTCACCCGCAGTGCATGCTGCAGGCTGCACGGCGCGTGAAATGCGACCCGCAGCGGCGGCTGCCCGCCGCGCGGCATGCCGTGCGCCGCAGCCGCCAGCGCCGCCGCGAGTGCCGGCGCCTCCGCAGCCAGCACCTGGCTGATGTCACGGGCAAGGGAGCCGATGCGCGCCGCGCGCGCGGCGTACTCGGGCTCGGCCTGCAGCAGGCGTCCGTAATCGCTCAGCATCGACGCGCAGGCGCTCGCCGCGACCACCATCGCCTCCGCCCCTGCCGCCACCTGCGGCCACAGCGCATCGACGTTGCGACGCAGCTGCCCGAGCGCTTCATGGTGCGCGCTCAAGTGATGGCTCAGGGCGCCGCAGCAGCCGGCCGCGCCGGCGCGGATCACCGAGATTCCCACGCGATCGAGCACCTGAGCCGCAGCGGCGTTGATCTGCGGCGCCAGCGCCGGCTGCACGCAGCCCTCGAGCAGCACCACCCGCCGTGCGTGGCGCGCCGGCGGCCAGGCGGCCGGCGGCCGCGGCAGGGCGCTGCGCGCCGGCGGCAGGCGTCGCTTCAGGGCGGGCGGCAGCAGCGGACGCACCGCCCGGGCGAGCGCGACGAGTGCGCCCACGCGGGCGCGATACGGCACGATCTTGCGCAGCAGATAGCGCTCGATGCGCTCGATGGGGGTGCGCGGTACGCGCGCCTCGGTCAGTGCGCGGCCGATGTCGAGGAGTCTGCCGTACTGCACTCCCGAGGGGCAGGCGCTCTCGCAGGCGCGGCAGGTGAGACAGCGATCCAGATGCAGCTGCGTGCGCGCCGTCACCGGCTCGCCCTCGAGCAGCTGTTTCATGAGGTAGATGCGCCCGCGTGGACTGTCGAGCTCGTCCCCGAGCAGCTGGTAGGTCGGACAGGCGGGCAGGCAGAAGCCGCAGTGCACGCAGCTGCGCAGGATCGCATCCGCCTCGCGCCCCTGCGGGGTATCCCTGATGAAATCGGCGAGCGCGGTCTGCATAACCTCAGCGGCAATTCTACGCGCAATTGCCGGCAGCGAGCGCTTGGGCGGGCTTTAGCCGGTGATCACCTTCAAGCGCTGCGTGCGCGATGCGTCGCCGACCTCATGCACACGCCGCAACAGCTCGTGCGCGGCGTCGGGCTGCAACGGCCGGCTGAGGAGGAACCCCTGCGCATCCTTGCAGTCCTGCTCCTGCAGGAATGAGAGTTGCGGGAAGTTCTCCACGCCCTCCGCCGTCACGCTGATGTGCAGCGACTTGGACATGGCGATGATGGCCGCCGCGATCGCGCGATCGTCGTTGCAGTCGGTGATGCTGGTCACGAAGGAGCGGTCGATCTTCAGGCGATCGACGGCGAAGTTGCGCAGGCGACCGAAACTCGAATAGCCGGTACCGAAGTCATCGATGGCGAGCGAGATGCCGAGGGTTTTGAGCTGAGCGATCGCCTTCTCCGCCCAGGCCTCATCAGACATGACGGTCGACTCGGTGATCTCCAGCTCCAGCATCGACGGGTCGAGCCCGGTCTCCTTGAGGATCGCGGCGACTTCCTCGGGATATTCGGCAAGGGCGAACTGACGTCCCGAGACGTTGACCGCCACACGGCCCACCGGCAGTCCTTCCGTATGCCATCGCTGCACCTGCTGGCAGGCGCTGCGCAACACCCACCTGCCGATGGCGTGGATCAAGCCGGTCTCCTCGGCGACCGGGATGAACTCCCCGGGGCTCACCGCGCCGAGCTCGGAGTTGGTCCAGCGCAGCAGCGCCTCCAGGCCCGAAATGCCCCCGGTGCGCACGTCGAACTGCGGTTGATACACGAGCGAGAACTCGTTGCGCTCGAGGGCCCCGCGCAACTGCTCCTCGATGGTGAAGCGGTGCAGCACCTGCGAATTCATCGAGACGTCGAAGAAAGCGAAGGTGCCGGGGTTGCGCCGCTTGGCGAAGTACATCGCCAGGTCCGCGTTGCGCAGCAGCGTTTCCGCATCGCTGCCGTCCTGCGGATAGATCGCGATGCCGATACTCGGCGTGACGACCAGCGAGTTGGACGCCAGCTGGATCGGATCGCGCACCGCGAGGATCAGCCGCTCGGCGACGTTGCCGGCATCGACGGTGCTGCGCAGGTTCGGCAGCAGCACCAGAAACTCATCGCCGCCGAGGCGCGCGATGTCCCCCGGGCGCGAGCTGCCGGCCACAGCCGCACCGGACTCTGCGCCATACCGCAGCGAGCTGCGCAGGCGATCGGCGACCACACACAGCAGCTGATCGCCCACGGCATGGCCGAGGGTGTCGTTGACGCGCTTGAAGTTATCCAGATCGAGGTACAGCACGGCCAGCAGGCGTCCATTCTCCTTTGCCGCCTGCAGCGCCCCGGCCAGGCGGTTGCGCGACTGCTCGCGATTGGGTAGCCCCGTCAGGGTATCGAAGTAGGCGAGCCTCACGATGCGCCGCTCAGCGCGCCACTTGCTCGCGAGCGCAATGCTCATCTGCCGCACTTCGTGCGGATGGAAAGGCTTCTGCAGGTAGGAGAGCTTGTCCTCGGGGGGGACCATACCGCCGATCTCGCACGGGTCCGCATCGGAGTAAGCCGTGCAGATGACGATCTCGACCGCAGGATCGAGCTCGCGGATCTGCGTCGCCGCCCACACCCCGTCCTTGCCGGGCGGCATGCGCACGTCGAGGAACACCACGGCGAAGGGCTCGTTGCGCGCCAGGCCCTCCCTTACGGCCGCGACCCCCGCCTCCGCCTGGTCGCAGAACACCGCGTCGAACACCACGCTGCGCGCTGCGGTCCGGGTGCGCGCGCCCTCGTTCGGGGATTTCTTGAACAGGCGGTTACGCAGCTCGCGAAAACCGGCCATCTCCTGGCTGGCATCGCTGTCGAGCAGGATCTGCCGGTAGGCATCGCGGATCTCGGCCTCATCGTCGACGACGAGCACCCGGATGGGGGTTGCGTTGAGTTCGGCCATGGGACCTCAGGTGTTCACGCACTCAAGCTAAATCGAAACATCGTCTTCTTTGTGTGCGGGCCTCTCAAAATCGACTACCGCGGTCCCCTCGGCTGGGCCAGGAAGTGACATGCGTCACACAACTTCTGAACTCCGGGCGTGCCGTTTGGCTGTCAAAGTGCCCGGCTCTGTGAGTCGCCGTAGTCGTTGCGCTATCATTGCGCGTCGGCGAGCCATCACAACCATGACAACGCTCTCCAGACGCGCATTGCTCGAACTGGCGGCCGCGGGCGCCACCGTTGCCGCTGGAGCCGCGGTTGCTGCGGCCGCAGAGCCCGCCGCCGCAGGCGCTGACCCGAGCCTCAAGTCCCTGACCAGCGGCGCGCAGCCGATCTCCGCGCGCGAGCACGACGCACGCCTTGCGAAGGTGCAGGGCCTGATGCAGCAGCGCAAGGTCGCCGCGCTGCTGCTCGAGGCGGGCTCCTCGCTCGAGTATTTCACCGGCATCCACTGGTGGCGCTCGGAACGAACGACGGCGGCCCTGATCCCTGCCGAAGGCCGCGTGGTGGTCGTCACGCCTTTTTTCGAGGAACCCTCGGTGCGCGAGACGCTGAAGGTAGCGGCGGACGTGCGCACCTGGAAGGAGGACGAAAGTCCCTTCGACCTCATTGCCGACGCCTTCCGCGAGCACGCACGGCTCCCCGGTCCCCTCGCGGTGGAGTCGACCACGCGCTTCTTCATCATCGAGCGCCTCGTGCGGACGGTGGGCCGCAGGGCCAACGTGGTTGCGGCCGATGAGCTCGTCAATGCCTGCCGCATGATCAAGTCGCCGGCGGAGCTCGCGTTGATGCAGACGGCCAACGAGGTCACCCTCACGGCGCTGCGACACCTGCACGCCGTGATCAAGGCCGGCATGCACAACGCGGACATCATGAGCCTGATGATTGCGACCACGGATCGGCTCGGCGGCGCTCACGAGTTCTCCCTGGTGCTGCTCAACGAGGCCAGCGCCTACCCGCACGGCTCCGTAAAAGCGCAGCAGGTGCGCGAGGGGTCCGTGATCCTCATCGACACCGGCTGCAGCGTTCACGGCTACCAGTCCGACATCTCCAGAAGCTGGATCCTCGGCGACCCCACGCCGCGCCAGCGCGAGGTCTGGAATACGGTGAAGCGCGGCCAGGAGCTCGCGCTCGAGACCGCCAGGCTCGGCACGCCGGTCGGCGCGATCGACCGCGCAGTGCGCACTTTCTACGAGCAGAAGGGCTGGAGCAGCAACTACGCGCTGCCGGGCCTGTCGCATCGAACCGGTCACGGGATCGGCATGGATACCCACGAGGCGCCCTATCTGGTGCGCAGCGATCCGACGCCGCTGCAGGCCGGGATGTGCTTCTCGGACGAGCCGGGGCTCTACATCCCCGGAGAATTCGGTATCCGACTCGAGGACTGTTGGTACATGACCGAGGCAGGCCCGAAGACGTTCACGGCGCTCGCCAGGTCAATCGATCGGCCGATCTGAGCGGCTCAGGAGTGATTCCCCTGCGCTACGGCTGACTGCAGGTCCAGCCGCGAAGGATCGATGACGTTCTTGATGCCTTTGCACTGCGGGAGCGTCGCGCCCTGGTAGCGCTGTATCGGAAAGTGCCTGAGCTGCCAGGTTGCAAAGCCCCAGACATCCAGGCCGGCCTTGAGGTATTTTTCGGCGCGCTCGGCGGCTTCGCAGTCATACTGGGACCGCTCGCGCTGCTGCTGCGTTTCCCTGAGCAGGTCGGCGCGAGCCTTTGCCTCGGAGCGCTGCACGAGCGTCTCCTTGAGACTCAAAGCGCTCCCCGCACGGTGCGGCCGCGGGGGGAGCCTGAAGTCCGAATCGGCATATGGGTCAGTGGTGTCAGCCGCAACTGCCGCAGACGCTTTGACCCGCTCTGCCGGGGCGAGAGTTGCAACCGCGTCCCTGGAGCCCTGTGAGTCCGACAGGACCACCGCGCCTGAGGGTTCGACGTCGGCCAGCGGCGCGCTGCGCGCCGCTTTCGCCGCGAAATGATCCTTGACTGCCCACGCCCCGAGCGTAATGAGTGCCGCGCCGAGCCCGAGCGGCGCGGCGTACCTGACGAAGCCGCCGACCAGTGCCGGCCCGGGCGCATGAGCGACTGAGCGAATTTGCCTGCGCACCTCGTCGCGCTGCAGCCAGCCGGCAAGACGCTTGATCGGGTAGAGCACACCCTGGGCGACCATGAAGCCGAGGGCCGTGCCGATGACGAGTTGAGTCATGCTCATGAGCAATACTCGGGCATATGTCTTGCCAGGCGGGCATTGTGCGGTGAGGGTTCAACCGCCATCCGTGAGAGGCGTCACGCTCGTAGCGTTATCTGCGTACAATGTAGCGAAATCCCCGTTCGCAGAGGGATCGCGACATGCGGCATTACGACTTAGCTGCTGCGCTCGTGGCGCTGGCCGGGGCGCTGACAGGTTGCGACGTGAACGGCGGTGACGTGACCGCGACCCCGGCCGGCGCGAACACCGTCAATGGCTCGATCCACGTGCCCGCAGGCATGCACAGCGCCAACGTAGGGACCGTGAACGGTTCCTTGGACATCGAGGACAACGCGGCGGTCGGAGCAGCCGGCACCGTGAATGGCTCGATCGATATGGGCGCACATGCCACGGCGGACTCGCTGCAAACGGTGAACGGCGCGGTTGCGGTGGGCGCTGGAGCGCATGTCGCCGGGGCAGTCACGACTGTGAACGGTGCAGTGCGTCTGCAGGACGGCGCAGACGTTGGCGGGCGGGTCGGGAACGTCAACGGCCACATCGTGCTGGCGGCCGCTCACGTAGCAGGCGGGCTGCGCACCGTGGAGGGAGACATTGATGTCACCGGCACATCGCGCGTCGAAGGTGGCATTGTTGTGGAGAAGTCCTCCGGTTGGTTCAACTTCGATTCCCGCACGCCCCGTATCGTGATCGGCCCGGGTGCCGCTGTTTCCGGAACCCTGCGCTTCGAGCGCGACGTGCGGCTCTACGTAAGCGACAAGGCGACGATCGGCCCGGTGATGGGAGCAACGGTGATCCGCTTTTCCGGCGACCATCCACCGGACTAACTCTCGCGCGGCATGAGCACGGTTCCCAGCGGAGGCCCGAACATGAAATGGATAGTGGTGGGGTGCGCGACTTTCATCCTGGGATGCACGAACTCTCCGCCTATCGACAATCCGTCGGCCCCGGGTGCGGGTCGACCCGCCGTGGACGAGAGGCGGGAAGCTCGTGCGCTCGAGCAGGCGGAAACAGAGTGCGCCAATCAGGGCAAGCGCGCCGTGGCCAGGCGCGAGGAAGGGGAGACTTTCTACGATTGCGTCGACAAATAGGCGACTCGCCGGTAGCGAGCCGTGAACGAGACCATCCGCGACTATGTCAAGCGCTTGCAACGCTGGAGCGCCGCGATCTGGGTCATTGGCCTCGCGCTCGTGTTTGTGCCCGGCGTGCTCAACAAGCGCGAGGGCCTCTATGTTGGGATGAGGCTCGCGGGGTTTGTTGTCCTGGCTCTGGGCCCCACGCTGATGGCGCGCGTGAAGTGCCCGAAGTGCTCCCGACCGCTCGGTCGCGTGGTCATGTGGCGCGGTGGAAAGGCCGACTCCTGTCCTAACTGCGGCGTCAGCTTCGACGAGCCGTTGCCGCATAACGCCCATTAGCTGACTGGACGTGGTCGTGATAAAGAAACAACAAATAAGCGCACCGATCGCCCTTGCACTGTGGGCTTGCCTGATTGGTGGCAAGCCCGTCCAGCCCCAATTCAACGGCCTCGTGTCGCTTGCCGACGCCGGCGCGTTCTCCATCGTGCGGCGTGACACGTTGCTGACCGGCTCAAAGGGAGTCGCCCTGCTTGCCGGGGACATCGTCGAAACCGGGGCAAACGCGTTTGTGGTGATTCAGGAACCGGGCGGAGATCTGGTCGGGATAGGCCCGTCCACCGACGTCTACTTCGTCGAGCGGCAGGAAGTCATAACGCTGTTCGTCCTCAGGGGCTGGGTGAAGGTGGACGTCAAGTCCGGGCCGATACGGCTCACAGGGACACGCCTCGGCATACAGGGTCACCAGGCGGTGATGCTGCTGCACGCCGACGAGCGCTCCAACGAGGTCTTCGATGAGCAGGGTTCCACAACGCTCCTGCCAGCAGACGATGCCCGCCCCGTCGGCAGGGAAACCGGACCGAGCCGCTTCTTTCTCCGCGGTGAGCAGCTTGACGTGCTCTCGCAAGCGTCTCCGTCAGCTGAATTCATCGAGAAGATGCCGGCTGCGTTCCGCGATCCCTTACCGGTGTACGCGAAGTTGCCCGAGCCTCTCCCACCGCACGTGGTTCGCGCTGTCAGCTATTCCGACGTCGAGAGCTGGCTGACCATACCGCGTCAGTGGCGCGGCAGCTTCGTCGGGCGTTTCCGCGCTCGCCTGAAGGATCCAGCGTTCTTTGCCGCCATGGACGCGCATCTCGCTCTCTTGCCGGAATGGCAGCGCATCCTCCATCCGCCGCCGGAGCCCGAATCGAACCGCACGTCGGATCCACAGAAACCGTAACCCGAACAAGGCGATGAATTCCGATGAGACTCCTTCTCAAGATCAACGCCGTTCTGATAGTCGTGTCCCTCATAGGCCTGGCGCTGAGCTACCGAGTCGCTGATCGGCTGCTGCAGGAAAACGCGCGCAGTGAAATCCAGGGCAACGCGCGGCTCCTGGTGGAATCGGCATTGGCGGTGCGCACCTACACCAACAAACAGATCAATCCGCTGCTCAAGACTCAGTCGCGTTACGGGTTCCTGCCGCAGCGAGTCGCCGCCTATTCCGCCAAGGAATACTTCAAAAATCTCCGTCAACAATTTCCTGACTACACTTACCGGGAAGCCACGCTCAACCCGACCAACCTCGCCGACCGCGCCGACGACTGGGAAGCGGAAGTGGTCCGCTACTTCCGCGACAATGCCGATGTCAAGGAGCTGATCGGCGAACGCGAGACGGCGGTCGGCAGGACTCTGTATCTGGCGCGGCCGATACGCATCGGCGATGAAGCCTGCCTCGAGTGCCACAGCAGTGTCGCCGTGGCACCGCAGAGCATGCTCGACAAGTACGGCACAGCAAACGGCTTCGGCTGGCAGCTCAAGGACGTCGTCGGTGCACAGATCGTCAGCGTGCCCTATGCCGTGCCGGTGCAGCGCGCGAACGCCGCGCTGAGCGGCTTCGTGCGTGTCCTGGCGGCTCTGTTCGTGTTTCTGTTCGTGGTCGGCAATATCCTGATGACCACACTGGTCGTGCGACCGGTCGTCAAGCTGTCCACCATCGCCGATCAGGTCAGCAAGGGAAACATGGATGCGCCGGAGTTTCCGGCCAAGGGTGGCGACGAGATCGCCGCGCTCGGGTTGTCCTTCAATCGCCTGCGCATCAGCCTGCGGAAGGCCATATTGGCCTTGCGCGA